>NZ_PXOH01000030.1 GCF_003007785.1 Aphanothece hegewaldii CCALA 016
ATTGCACCGATTCTCTCTGAAGAAGAAGTATTTAATGTCTTCGCGGGGATCAAGTCATTGAATGATCTTCCTTTAGGTGAATCGCTAACCGTTCATTTCGGACAATTTATTGATGACTCAACTCGACAGGCTCAACTGACTGAATTAATGAGCGAGGCAACGCCAGAATTACGGTTGCTGCTTGGAGGCGCGGCTAAACGAACAAGAGAATTGACCGAAACGGGGATTCGGAAAGTCAATTTTTTAAATTTGTTCGTTACCTATACCGTCGATGAAGGTGTTGAACCCGACAAGGGCGACTTTTTTGACCGCATTCTAGCGGGCGGGGAAAAAACATGGTATCAGCTAACAGGTTCTTATGGGGAGGTGAAACGAGTTGCAATTCAAGAAATTCTGCTAGAAGCTTATCAACGGGGATTTGGCAAGTGGCAACGGCTATTGACCAATCAAATCGGGTTGTCGATTCAGCCGATGAGCGAAGCGGAGATGCGTTATGAAACCTGGAGGCGGTTTAATCGCTCTCCACTTCGACCACTTAATCGAGTCATTATCGATGTTCATGGAGGCTCGTTTAAAGAACAACAGATATCAGAGGTTCATCCTAAGTCTTACTTATTAGAATCAGAGGTGCCAGTCGCCCATCGGAAATGGGTCAAAGCAAAAGGACGTTACACGGGAGTGTTGCTCTTTGGAGATAAACCCGATGTTGAAGGCGATGAAATCGATGAACTCTTTTTCTTGCATGAAATTTTTTCTAAGGAGACATTATATGACACCGAACTGATTACACAAATCAGACGAGGCAATAGCAGTGTTTTAAAAGATAAAATGTCCTCTTTGACCAAACAAGCGCAAAATGCGGCTCGTTATGCCTCAGAAAAAGGGGAAATCGATGTTGGCGCATCTTTATCGGTCGAGAGAGCAATTGATGCCCAAACCGCCTTATATCAAGATGAAGAACCCTTTCATACAGCTACGGTTATTCTAGTCCATCGTCCCTCAGTGCGTTTGGTGAATCGAGCTTGTGCGGATCTTCAATCCTACTTTAGACGGGATGGATGGGTCGTGCGCGAGGAAGAATATGCCTGGCGAGTCTGGTTACAAACCTTTCCGCAATTGTGTTGGGATCGCTTACTGGGAAAACCTTTTAACCGACAGCGAACCTATGTAACTTCAGAGTTACCCAGAATTCTACCGTTGGTCTGCAACAATTCTCAAGATACAGATGGATTTGAATTTTTAGCCGAAGAAGGTCAGTGTCCGATTTATCTGCCTCTTTATCAACGGCATTTTAATACGGGCATTTTTGCCGCGTCGGGGTCTGGTAAATCCGTCTTGATGTCGGATATTTTGTGTCAACTGTTGCCTTATAGGGACATGGCATCAACCGTTTTGGAATTTCCGCGCAAAGATGGGTCAGGAAGCTTCGATGGACTGTGCCAGTATCTCCCTGAATATTGCACCTACGTGGATATGGGGGATGGTGATGTCGGTTGGAATGTTGTAGAACCGCCAAACTTAAGAGGATTTTCTCGCAAAGAGCAGCAGGAACGATTCGCCGATTTTAAAGAAGAATTGCTGGATATTCTTGTTGCTTTGGTCATGGGATTTAAGCGAGGAGCTTCACTAGAAATTAATGAAGATACCGTTCGCTCGATCCTACTGCTCGTCATAGAAACGTTTTATGAGGACGTAGAAATTCGAGAACGCTTTGGAACCGCTTTTCGACATGGTTTTGGCTCAACGGAATGGCGACAGATGCCGACTCTAGTTGAAGTTTTAGCATTTGTTTCCCTAGAGCGACTTCAACTGAGTGCCGCGACTGGAGAAATTCTTAAAACATTAGAGTACATCAAACTCCGTCTGCGTTCCTGGCTAGAAAGTCGGCTGGGTAAACTACTGTCTCGCACAACGACCTTCCGTACCGATGCGCGGATGATGGTGGTTGCCTTGCGAGGACTCAACAACGATACAGATGCGTCGATTATTGGCTCTCTATCTTATTTAGGAGCATTTCGCCGCTCTCTAACGGCTCCTCGTTCGGTCTTTGCGATTGATGAAGCTCCGATTTTGCTAGATTTTGACCCTCTGGCGATTTCTGTGGGGCGAGTGAGTGCCAATGGGCGTAAATCTGGGATTCGTTTGATTTTGGTGGCGCAAGGAATTGGCTCGATCCTCAAATGTGCAGCAGCCGATAAAATCTTCGACAACATGGAGGTCAAAATTACTGGACGGGTTCACTCACAATCGGTCGATCACTATGTGACTCATTTTAAATATCCTTACGGTCTGATTGCTGAAAATGCCTCAGAAAAATACGGTATCAATCACAACGATCGCTATTCCCGTTGGCTTTACGACAACGGTAGCCTGGTTCCTGTTCGCCATTACCCCTCAGCCGAGATCTTTTCTTTGGTAGCTAATGGCATGGAAGAAGCCAGCCTTCGACGAAATTTCTGGCAAAGCTACAAAGGCGATCGGGTACAGGGACTTTATCAATTGACTAATCAGTTTACGCAGCGAAAAACAGCATAAATAGGAGGTTTTATGAAACGAAGACTGTTAATTGTAGGAAGTACAACCGTTTTAGTTACGCTGGTCGCCTTACCGAGTTGGGCTTTGATCTCAACGACAGGAGGTTCATCAAATTCCTTGATCAGTCCTTTCTTGTCTTTGTTGCAGACTCAATTTGGAGAACTCAAGAATCAACTCTCTAATCAGATGACGCAGTGGTTGGGGAATACGGGTAGCCAGTATGCTCAAATCGGCTTAAACATGACAATGGGTGAGATGGGAATGCCCGATCTCCAATCATTAGAAGAAGAAATTAAAAAAGTTTTTACCCAAGAGAACGGCGAACAAGCACAAGTCGATGAGGCGATCAATAACTCAGTACGTGAAGTTACCCGTACTAAAGCAGAAGGTACATTGTCAGAAGATGGGCAAGAAGCCGTCAAAGAACGTCTTGAAAATACCCAGAAGACAACCGACCAAATCGATACTCAAGCTCAAGAAGCTCAAAACGAGACAGTAACACAGAATGTCTTGAAAAAAATTGCTTTGCAAAATGCTCAAACGGGTGTTTTGTTGGGATCGCTCAATTCTGAGATCACAGATTTAAGCGTTAAGCAGGATTTAGCCAACCAGAACTTAACCAATATTTCTGAAGCCATCGACTCTCAAAATCTGGCTCAACAAGCTGATCAAACATCGGCCGCCGCCAGTTTACTGCATTTATCGTCCATGTTGACCTTGAGATAAAAATGAGTACAGCGAATCAAGCCCAGACAATTTTACAAAATGGCTTACTCTCTCAGCAAGCGGTGACGACGGCAATGGATTCATTGTGGACTCAAATGCTGCAATCACCCTTGTACGATACCATTGCTGACCTTGGCGTTTGGTTTGCCGTGGGGACGATGGGTCTATTTATCGTATTGTGGACAAAAGCCCTTTTAGAAGATGAAACCAGTCCAGTTCATTGGGAGCGATGGCTTTGGGTGATCGTGGTGATTTCGCTCCTGACCAATCAAGCCGCGTTATGTAAAGACTGTACCTTAGCCTTGCGAAATTTGATCAACACCGTTAATGCTTCCGTCCTCCAAGCCACCCTCAATCAAAGTAACGCCTTAATTGATGCTTACAACATGGCAGTAACGCAAACAGGGGTTCAGGGCTGGTATGAACAGGAATTATTAAAATGTCAAAGCATTGCTGATCCCCAACAAAAACAACAATGTAGTGATGATGCGCTCAAAACGGCTAACCACTTGGCTAGTCTTGGCGCACCAAATCAGTCTCCCAATTGGTGGCAAAAACTCGGTAGCGGGGTCGGAATGGCCTTGACCTCCAATATCGAAACCGTGATGATCGGATTTCTGTTGGGCTTTGGGGTTGCTGTACAGTGGCTAGTCGAAGTCACCTGGGTGTTAATGGGAATGGCCGCCCCCTTATCCGTTGGTGGAACACTACTCCCTGTTTCACAAAAGTCGTTATTTGCCTGGTTAATCGGGTTTTATGCGGTGGGTTTGTACAAATTATTTTTCAACATTTTGGTAGGAATGGTGGCGATCGTTCAGATTGGCGCACAAACGCCGAATAGCCTCATTTTTGCGATCGCGACAGGCCTGTTGTCTCCGATTTTAGCCTTAACACTGGCGGCGGGTGGAGGCTGGGCAACGCTCACCAGTCTCGGTACGATCGCAGGTGCCGTAGCGGGAGGCGTTGGGGGGAAAGCGATCGGGATTGCCGCCGCAGGAGGACGAATGGGCTTTCGGATGGCGGCTCATCCTGCGATGCGACGAGCGGGTCAGGCTTATCAAAATCGAGTTTCTCCAGCCTGGCGTAAACGTATTCGAGCCAGAGTTGAAGATGCAACGACCCCAGTTTTCGCTAACACAAGGAGGTAAAAATGTCTTTATTACTGGGGAAATTTAAAGAACGAGGAGCATCCGAATCATTAGCTTTAAAGGATGCTTATAGCAAGCTAATCTTGATTTGTTTAGGTGGGGTAGTTGGTGGATTATTGCTGCAATTGTTGTTATTCATCGGATTAAACCGAGTTGCCAATCAGCCGCCACCCGTCTTGGTTCAGCTAAAAGATGGCTCCTCAATTAAAGTAGAAGCCATTGACTCCCTTTCAAGAACCGATCAGTCGATTCAATCGTTTGTTAACGATACCCTCGCTTTGATGTTCACTTGGTCGGGCGTTGTTCCAGGCGATGCAGCAGGACAATATACAGCCGATCAAGGAGTCGTGATTTTAGATGAAAAGGGTCAACGCAAGGGACGAGTGACAACAGCCGCCTGGGAAGCGACCTATGCTCTAGAACTGCAATTTAGACAAGAATTCTTAAGACAGTTAGCCGATCTAGTGCCTGAAACGGTTTTTGTTCGCAAAACCAATGTTGCTTTTGTGCCATTAAAAATTTTATCCCCAGAACCCATATCACTAGGCAAATGGAAAGTTCGGATTTACAGCAATCTCTTATTTGTGACGGCTGACAATCAGACGGCTGAGATAGTGCCATATAACGTTGATGTTTATGTGCATGCGGTTCCTCCTTCAAATCTAGCCTTAACCTCACAAGTGATCGATATTCGTTCCAAACCGATCGCGGCCATTGTCGGAAAGGTGCGCCAAGCCGCGATGGAAATTGAAGCCATTGTTCCGATAAAACAAGAGGATCTCAAGTAATGACCCAAACCGTAGAACCGACACAAACCAAAGAATGGTCGCCTCAAGAAATTCACGAATTGTTAGGATTAACCGTTCCTTCTGAAACGTTTGAGGAAGAAGAAAGAGAAGTAGAAACAGAAGTTTTGGGCGAGGAAACCAAGCCCGAAAATCCAAAGCGCAAAGGGTTTGCTAAAAATCCCTGGCTAAAGTTGGGCTTAATTAGCCTGATCACTGGAACGGGAGCCTTATTTGTCGGGCTAGTTTTACTCAAAGGAACCACTCTAAAACTCCAACCAACAGCGACAACTGGAGCCGATCCAAATTCAAGCTCTGGTAATCCTGCTGCTTCAAAAGAAGACACTTTACAACAGCGTAACGCTAAACTCACAGGAGAAGTCGCCATTGCTCAACAAAAAGAGCAATTAAAAGCGATTAAAGCCAAAGTCGATCAACAACAAATCGAAAAAGTGCCGCAAGTGAAGGTCGAGCAACCAGTGACCGTTCCGACTCCAGTAATTGTTGCCCCTAGCCCATCTCCACCAAAGGTTGTTTCATCTGAACCCGTCAGTCGTTCAGTCGTTTATTCGGCTAAACCCGTTGCTCTACCCCCTCCTGTAACTATTCCTCAACCTAGATCTCAGCCACGAGTGCCAAGTCAACGGCTGCCCTTCGTTTCATCAATTTCTTCAACTCAAAAAAGCGATCCAATCGCCCAATGGCAAACCTTAGCGACATTAGGAAGCTATGGAAATGGAGTCGGTAAAACAGAAAATAGCTCAGTCCCAGTGTCAGAACTAATTCCACTAGATCCTCCAAAAGTGGCAAAAAGTCCAAAAGTTGCTGATTATTCAACAGCAATGCAACCTCAATTACAGGCGGGACAAACTGTATCGGCTCGCTTGCTGACTCCGATTATTTGGGCGGATGGCTTACCGAGCGATCGCTTTGTGGTTCAACTGACTGAACCTTTAAATGATAGAGGTGGTGAAAAAATTCTGCCAGAAGGAACTGAAGTGATTTTCTCCGTACAACAAGTTCATAGCAGTGGCATGGTGATTGCTCAATCTGTGTCCGTTATTGTCGAAGGACAAGAGTATCCAGTCCCGTCGGATGGACTTAAACTGAGACGAAAAAAGGGAAAACCGTTGCTGGCTCAGTTAGCGAAAAACAACCAGGGACAAATCGCAGGACGCGACGCTATGTCTTTTTTCTTTGGAGCATTAGGCAAAGTCGGAGAAATCAGTAACCGCCCAACCTCAAGTTCATCTTATTCCAGTTTTGCAGGCTCATCGACATCGGTTAATTATGGCAGTCCTAATTATTTAGGAGCCGTTTTAGAAGGGGGCTTTTCGCCGTTAGTGCAGCAAATTCAACAGCGCAATCAAGCGGCTATTCAAGCGTTACAAAATCAACCCGCTTTGTGGTGGGTTGGCTCAGGAGCCGAATTAGAAATCCAGATTGAGCGTTCATTTTCGCTAGGGGAATCAGATGAAGGGACTTTTCAGTAGTTTATTCAGTATCGGACTAATCGCTCTCCCCGCAACTGCTTCCGACCTCGTGCGTGTCGTTAAGGTATCAGAAGGAGGCGGAATCAATCAAATGCAACCAATAGAGGTCAAGTTGGCCAATGGCTATGGTGTTACCATTACCTTTTTTCAGTCAGGACAGAAGATCATCAAGGCATGGCTGAATAATCCCGCTTTTGTTGTTCTTGATGCCGATGGTTGTCTGGTCGGGTTATCAGCAAAAAATTGTCAAACTTCTGGCGCGTCAGTACTGCATCTAAAACGGATTCAGGATTTACCAATTAACGGTCTACCAAAAACCAACTTTAGTCTATTAACGCTGGTTACTCATGGGACAAAAGGCAATGGGGTTTATGTTTTTCGCATTATCAAAGCTAATACGCCTGGAGCATTGGTCTACGAAATCATGCCATCATCACCACCTGTAACAGCAGAATTCATGCAGAACGATCAAATGCGAGAACTCTTATTGCGAGGTCTTGAGCAAGCTTTATCCTCCAATGATCTAGCCAAAAGAGGACAAATTCAAACAGATTTAAGGCCAAAACTACTTCAATTTAGAGATTCTTTGAAAAAAGGTTCTGATATTCTAGTTGCCCTTGATCAAGCTCAGTTAGATATCGATACCCTCACACTACTGATTCAATTGGGGAAGGAACAAAGTAATGGAAGTAAACACTAAACAAGTCTGGCAAAAACTGAAATATCCCTACTGGTTTTTAACGGGGTGGGGATTGTTCTGGGTTTTGACGTTTATCTTGATGATGACGGGACACCATAAAGCCTGGGGTGTTCCTCAACCATCCGAAAAGGCATTAACTTTTAAGAGTTTACCCCCCTTTGAAGGCTTGGCCCAAATGGAAACATCTCCAGAAGTTACCCAACAGTTATATCAGATGTTTCCCGAAAAAACCGCCAAAAATTACATCGGACAAATTAATCAAGCCATCAGCCGATTAACTCAACAGTGGCAACCTGGCGGAGATCCTGCTTCTTTTTTAAGATTAGGTGATTTTCAAGATTCCCTAGCCTTGCAACAGTTATCGTTAGGCTCCATTGAAGGTTTATCAGGACAATCCTTATCAGATGTTCCCCTGTCTCAATTTAGTCTTTTGGGCAACCAGAAATTAGGACAATTAATCAAAATCGTCCCAGGATTAAAAGATCAATCCGTGTCTTCTGTCCCTTTTGTGCAAGATGCCATCCAATCAGGGGGCTATAATCCATCCAAAATTTCTAATTTACCGATTGGAGAGGTCTTGCAAGCCTATCCCCAATTGGGAAAAATTGGCTTGAATCAGATGAATTTAGACCAATATTCTCTATCAGCTATTCCAGGGATCGAACAAGTTCCTTTAGGAAAATTTGCGGGATGGCAAAACGCATCGATTGCCTCGGTTCCAGGTCTAGTCTCTGTTCCCATCAATCAATTGGGAAAAAACACAGGGGGCATCATTGGACAGATTCATTGGGTTTTATCAGAGGTGGAAAAGCCAGCACTTAATTCTATTTCTGGTAGTTATCAGTCGGGCTTTTCAGTTCCTTGTACTAATAACTGCGCTCATATTGAACTCGGCACCAATCCCTTAGCTGCTGGAAAACAGTGGATATCAGGGCAATATCAGAAAGTTCCTGGTGGAGAAGGAGTTTTAAAAGCAATGTTTGGTGGCAAAGAACCCACGGGACGACATCCTTTCGGCAAAGGGTTTAAAGTGGTGGTTTGGAAAATCGATGAATCTACAGGAACCGTCAAAACTGCCTGGTTTTTCCGCATCTGTATCAAAAATTTAGGCTGTTCGCCCTATGGGATTGGCCCTGTTCCTGGTTTTGTCTATCAAGAAGGCGATTGGATTTTCTTAGGAGCATAAGTAAGATGAAAGGAATACCTCTAATTGCTCAAAATCAGGCAGTTAACACTAACCCGCTCATTCAACCCTTGCTATCTCCAACGGGGTTGGGTCTTTTAAGCGCATTTGGAGCAGTGGGGTTATTATCATTACTTGAAGGTCAGGCTCAAAAAGGAAAACTGAGTACCAGTTACTGGGCTGGAGAACAAGAGAAGGCTAGAGCCAAAGCGATCGCCAATACGCAAATTAACCAACCTCAACGAGATAGTGTGGCTGCCTATGTGGGAACACCCGAAGAAGTATTAATCAAGCTAAAAGAAGAATGGCTACTCAAGGGGTATCGCCCAGAAATCGTAGAGGGACGCAAAGCAGCAGAAAAAACCGTTTACCTGCCTGATATGCAACGAGGAACGGCGGTCATCGGTTCGGCTGGTGCGGGGAAAACGTTTACCTGGATCAGTAGTATCGCTCGCTCGTTTATTGACGAGGGCTTACCAGGGATTTTATTTGATTGTAAGTTTCCCTCACAAACCAGTGAGGTCGTCGCTTATGCAATGAAACGAGGCTACCGTGTTTATTATTTTTGTCCAGGATTGGAGCCATGTCAGACGGTTGATCTTCTCGGATTTCTTAAAGATGCAGAAGATTCGGTTGCGGCGGGACAACTGGCACAGGTCATCGCTAAAAATATTGATCTCAATGCCAATGCCAGTAGTGATAAGTTCTTTGAAGATGCTGGAGCAACTTTATTAGAAGCGGTCTTTTTACTAGCCAAAGCCGTCGGGGAACTTAAAGGAAAACAATTTGCCGATTTAATGACTGCGGCTGCTATTTTATCCTTACCCAACTTGGGTAAACGGTTAGAATACGCTCGTTCATTAAATAAATTTCCCGTTTGGACAATGCGTCCAGCCGCTCAAATTATCTCGGTGAGTGGTTCTCCTGAAACGGAAAGCAGCATCATCGGAACAACTGAGCGTATCTTCCAAAAATTATTGAAGAAGGATTTTGTCGGTTCTTTTTGTGGAGAATCAGAGTTACCCCTAGCTCTCGACGGTAAGACTTTAGTCATTTTCGGCATGGATCGTCGCAATCGAGATATTGTCGGCCCCTTGATTGCAGCCGTCCTCCACATGATGATCAATCACAATGTCAACCGTTTAGAACCCAGAGAACAGCCCTTGTGGGTGTCTTTAGATGAGTTAGCAAGACTCTACCTCCCAGAATTGGAAACATGGTTTTCTCTTAACCGTTCTGATGGATTTTGCGGGGTGATTGGCCTCCAAAATATCGCCCAGTTAGAAAAAGCCTATGGCAAAGAATTAACCAAAATTATTCTATCTAACTGCGCTACTAAGCTGTTTATGAACCCGCAGGATATAGAAACCGCCGAAATGATCGCCAAAACAATTGGAGAGTTCGATATCACTTACTCAACCAAAAGTCGTTCGCGTAATACAGGTAAGCATGGCGGTAGTTCCTCATCTCGCTCAGAAAACCGTCAGAAGCGATCGCTTTATGAAGCAAGTCAAATTTTGAAAATGGGTGTAGGAAAAACGATCGTTCTCAATCCTGGCTACCAACGGGGAGATGAAGCTTACATCCCTCTGTTAATCCGCAATAAAATTTCTCGACATGATTTAGCAGAAGTGAAGTGGTCAAAAGCGCAATGGAAAAAGATTTTAAGAAAAGAAATCGAACAAAATCATAAAACTGTGAGTAACGAGCAAAGAAGACAACAATTTGAAGAACGTTATCAATTAGTTGAATCTTTATTCCCACTGCCGCCAGATTTAATTCAGAATTATTCAAAATCCCCCGTTTCTTTAAATGAAATTAATTTCTAGAGGAGAGACTATGAATTTTAAACATCAATTGATTCACGCCAAAAAATTACCAGATTTTCCAGCCTATTATGAGCCACAAATGATTGAATTTTTCGACCAGAAAGGGTTATTGGGTGGACAAACACCGCTAGGAGATTATGAGCAGTCTAGACCTCACGGTTATCAAGCTGAATATATTGCGGTCTATATCGATGGTGAACTTGGCTTTTTTTTAGAAAACGGAAATGTTTTGCTCAATCGGATTAAACACATGGCTGTTTTTAATCAATTCACGATAACCAGAGGAGCTTAATCATGATCGTTAAAGAACAAGCATCAGGAATGGAAAACGTTATCCTTCGATTTTATGAGAACTTAACTCAAGAAATGAAACAATCTTGGGAGATGAATTGGAGGAAAGAAGAACCAGTTACGGAAACGAAAAACTCTACTGATGAACCTAATTCTCAAGCAGAAAAAATTGAAACTGAGTCTAAAATTATTAATGAAACTACAGTATTAGATAATTTAGAAACTTCAACAACACCAGCCAAAAAAGAAGCTCAAAAACAAGATGGAAACCCTGAAATAACAACTTTAGTTCGCATTCATCAAAATAGCAAAATCATCTACGAAGGACAGATTAAAAATGGAAAAGGTTTAGAATCTGAAAAAGATGAGCAAAGACTTGCTGCTCAATTAGAAATCCTGCAATCTTTAAGTGAAGGTACGGTGGTTCCGATGGCGGCCAATATGCGAGTTGAAATTGAAACTCAACAAGCTGAACAGACTCTTAAACGGGATATTGTTTTTCAAACCGATGATCGAGGTAAGATTACAACCAATGTAGCTAATCGTCGTCAATCCATTTCAGGGCTAGAAGTCGTTCGCCAACAGTTATCCTCAGTCGAAAATAATCAGCAGTTAGTAGCAGAAGTCGCCTTTTTGCGGAATCGTCTTGAGCAGATGAACGAGAGGATTCAACAACAGGAACAGACGATCGCATTAATTGAACAACGTAAACAGGAACCGAATAATCCTAATGCGTGGCAACGACTTTTACGAAGCTTCAAAGCATCTTTTCAGCAGTGGCAGCAATTGAGAGAAGAACAACAGGCCGTTTCGACAGTACGAGATATTTTCCGACGAGAAGTTTATGAAGGAGGTCAAAAGTACGAAGGGAAATCTTATACGATCGTGCGAGTTGATCAACCATTAGAAGAAAAAGAACATTTCTCTGTTCGAGATAAACAGGGTCAAGAAGTTCTTAATTTCGAGATGAGTCCCTCTGGGACAGTACAAATACAGGCGAGTCGTTTAAATACAGAAATCCTAAAAGATCTCAACCAAGCTCGTCAATCGATACGGCAAAATCAGCCCATCGGTGGGGCTTTTGCTTCACTTCAAACTCAAACGTTAAATAAACACGCTCGAACTGAACAATTGATCCAGCGATTAGTCACGGCAACCCAGGGACGAACCGTTGAAAAAGAAGGAGAACATTATACGCTCAACATCAATTCTCGTGGCGAGACGCAAATAACCGCAAAAGATGGACGAGGATTAATTTATGCTCGCTCTAAACAGCAAGAGGATGTTTTAATCGTTAACCGTATGACTTCTAGTGACTTAAGCTTTTTTGAAGAGCAATTAAAACAGGCGACAGCGATGCAGCCTCAAGAAAGCCAACAAGCCGTTGTTCCTACAGGAGGACGTTCACGTAGTCGATGAATACTCAGCTTTTAGCACAATTAAAATTGTATGGGGCTGTTTGCTACAGTTATCCATTAATTGAACAAGCTTCAGTCAAGAAAGAACTACAAGCGATCGCCTGTCACCTCAAAGTCCCGTTGATCGAGCTTCAACTGTCGGAGGACTTATCTGAATCGTTAGCCAATGATGGACTGTATGTTGTGGAGCATTTGCCCTCATTGCTTGGGGAATTACAAGGATGGCAGAAAACACGACTCGAATCCTGGTTAATTGACTCGATCCATCAATGTAGACTAATTCAGGATCGATATTTGATTCTACTCGATAATCGAGAAACGGAATTAGCCAGATACTTGAGCAATATTATCCCAACCGAAATTCGCAATCTGCCGACTGTTGCTGAAATTCAATCTTCGATCGAGCAGGAATTAGAAGCCAGTGGAATAACATCTGATGTGACAGAACAGATGGCTTTATCGGTATCGGGTCTATCCAGCGAGGAAGTCAAACTAGCCGTTCAAAAAGCGATCGCTTCTTGCGGCGATTTGGTACAAGGATTAATTGCCCAAAAGCAACAGACATTAAAAGGACTGGGATTAGAATTTTTACCTTCACTGGATGTTCCCACATTTGGGGGATTAGACCGTCTAAAAGAAGCTATTGAACAGGTGGCACTCGATTATTCAGAACAAGCAAGAGGATTAAATCTCCCTATCCCGAAGGGATGGCTCATGGCTGGCCCACCAGGAACAGGAAAGACGTTCGCGGCTAAAGTTTGTGCGGCAAAACTAGGATTTCCTCTAATTAGTGTTGGAGTCGATATCGTCAAATCAAAAGGATCGGGTTATCTCAAGCGGTTGTTGAAGGTCATTGAGGCTGCGTCTCCGTCTGTCTGTTACTTCGATGAATTTGATAAGTTTTTCGATCCCGATGCTGCTATTACGGGGGGAGGAACAACTAAAGAAACATTAGGTGTCCTGTTGACTTGGTTTCAGGAAAAAACCACAAAAACTTTTGTCATTGCGACTCTAAATAGACTCGATGCACTGCCACCTGAATTAACCCGTGCGGGACGCTTTGATCGATTGTTCTATGTTGGGTTTCCTCAAGCTGTAGAGCGTAAAGAAATTATCGAGCTTCATGCGTCTCGTTTTGATCCCCGTTTTAGAGGAGAAACCGCTATGACTGAACGAGATTGGCGAGTGCTGCTCAATCGAACTCAAAACTGCACAGGAGCCGAATTGAGAGCGATCGCTGAGTTAGCCGCAAAAGAACAGTTTTATCAAGGAAACGTACAGATTCATTTAAAGCTAGATGACTTCTTAAAAGCTCGATCAAAAATAACGCCATTATATGTAAGAGATACCGAACGAGTGTTAGCGATGGCTAATCGAGCTAAAGGCGTTTGCGAGAATGCGTCTGCTTCGGATTGTTCTATTTTTGCACCGCTAGAACAATCTTTGTGGGGCGATTGAAAAGTTAATGGAATAATCTGCCCTGAATAGATTAATGAGCATAATTAGCAAGCAAACAAGAAAAATTTGTCTGAAAAAACGCTGATAAAAAACATCAACTAACGAGAGTAAAAGTATAATTTGTAAAAAACTCTTTCCAAGCCAATCATTTCTAAATCATTAGAAATTTGTTAACCAAGAGATTTTAAGGAAGATTTAATTTATAAAAACACTTTGGTTAGATGAACTGACTTCTGTTGAAGAACTGTCATTAGTAATTGTAAATTTTGATATTCTTCTAGCGTAGATGGGTAATGAAGCTGATTAAGACAGTTTAGACGTTTGAGTAGCAAGTGTGACAAAAATCCTAAATTTTGGACTCTCTGGCTCAAAAGCTTTAGGGATCGGTGAGCGTGCTACAACAATCATAATTTGGCAAAAGTGACCATCATAAGTTGACGTTGATCAATCGTATAAACCCTAATCTACCGTAGAGCGAATCATGCTGGCTTTGTATGTTGACTAGGACAAAATGTCGTAAAGTCGAAAAACAAGGCATAAGCTGGCAGTGAGTGGAAGTAAGAGGCGGTTGGATGAAATGTCAAATTTAACTATAACTACTGAGGCAAGTGAACTATCGAAATAATTATTTGATCGATGAAATAAGTCTACAGCCAAGGCCAAGATTGACGTGCTGCTATTTTGTAGCCGAGAAAATGCTGCTGTAAATCTTTTTCATTTTTTTTAATAGCATTCTTAATAGTGTCGCTATTATCTTTCAAGAAGACCAGCTTATATTGTAGAAAATTATTAGACGAGGAATCATTAATTAATTGCTCTTGCCAAAACCAAAATCGTCTATCAATACATCGTAGAAATATCCTGAAACTCCGCCAAGCCATTACAGAATCAGTTTCATGGAGAAAACAGTTAAACCAGTGCTTGCCCCAGTTATTTTTCTGCCAACGCTTTATAGCGAGATTAGCTAATCGTTTTCTCCATGTATCTGGTGGTTGATTATTGAAAATTTGCTGAAGCTCTTGAATAGCGGTATCCACTTCTAAAAATCCTAGCACAGTTACTGCAAAAGAAAAATCAAGAGGGCTAGCTGAAAGAAGTTTTTCACTTATATAAATTTGTAACCATTGTAAACCATAACCTTGTTGTGCTGCCAAAGTAACCTCTAGTAGTTCTATATCTGAGTAACACCTTTCAAGTCTATCCTGCCATAGCTGCTGAAGTGTTTGAGTAGGTGAAACTTGAAAAAGAGCATAATCTAAAAAATCTATACGAAATTTAGAAATTTTAAGAATAGTTCTTCGGTCAAGCTGATCAAGATATTGATATAATTCAAATGCTCTTTGATGACTAATCTCTAACAAAACGGAACAGAGAATTTCATAAAAAGTACTACTTAGATGAATTATCTTTTGCTTAGTTTCATCTTGTTCAGGTTGGATAGGTTCTAGCCAATTATCAACTACATCAGGATACTGTTGAATGACCTGTTTTAATACATCGCTAGAAATTAGCCGACAAAAATAATAATTTCCCGATCTAAATTGTTGTTGTAAAGTCTCTTCAACAATATTATCTAAATCTTTTAAATAAGCATCGTGTTTATCACTATCTAAAGATTTTTCAATCGCTTCAACGTTTTCTTGATTCCATCCTCCCCAAGTATATTCTTGATTAATATAATTTAAAGAGCGGTTGAAATACCGATTTGATAAATAAATAGTGGGAAGCTGTTCAAAGTTAGTAGGATTAGTGATGAATATTTCTACAACTGGAAAATCATCAGATAATTCAACACTATTATTTTTTAGAGTATCCCACATTTCGTCAATATGCTTTTTACATTGTTGGATTTCTAAAGCTTGATTTCCACGACGGTAAACCGCATAGGTCAAATAAGCAGGATGAATGCGCTTTTCTAGATCTTCAAAAGATAGACTCTGACCGTACTTACCTAAAAGTATACTTCCCCAGTGATTTTCTTGGTCATGATGTTTAAAACTCCATTGCCAAGAACTATTTATGAAACGTTGAGTAAGAGCATGATCTTGTAAATCGTATAAAATTCTTAAAATAATGGCACGAGTTAAACTATTATCTGTTTCAAGTAAAGGATAAATACATTTTTCGATTTCTTCAGAATTTAAATTTTTCAGATAAATAGAAACAAACCAAAGTATACGCTGAATATATAACTCATCATTATTCTCACTAATGATGTATAATATATTATTAGTGAGAATAGGCTGAAAATCTTGCTGAAAAGATAGTAAATCTGAGGCGGTTTTTGGACGTTTTAAAAGATGAGCTAATTGTTCTTCTGAATTAAGTAATTTCAGAACAACTTTAAATAGTTGAGCTTCAGCTAGCTTATCTAAAGAATTCTCTAATTTACTATTTTGGCTAAACTTTTGCCACGCTTGAAAAATACAATCTTTTTCTTTTGAATCAAAAATAAGAGTATGATCTAATACTTGAAAACTAAGTTGTCTCAAGCTTATCTCTTCTCGCTCTAATATTCCTTGCATAATTTGCTTAACTAAATTAGCGATGGCCAATGGTGCATAGGCACACAAAGATGGCTCATATTCCGTGAACCAATGATCGGCCGAGTCGCTATAAAAACTAGACCAAATTGATTGAATGGAAATTTTATCTAACAAAGGGCTAAGAAACTCACCTAACTTTTCAGGAACGTCTAACTCTGGATTCAGACAATGTTCTTGCAAGCGAGAAGCAATCCAATGAGGTGTTAGATCTTCTCGTCTCACACAAATTTCGCACGTCTCACGATTCCACACAACTGGTGAAGAGCAAGGATCATTTTCATGCTCTATCGCCCATTGATGAGGAGGAAATAAACTAGCAGGTAAAGTTTCTTGAAGATTATGAGCCTTCAAGCTTCCTTCAAAAGATAACAGTCGATGAGCAGCCTGTAAAGCAATAGTATTTTGAGATGCTATGAGTTTTTTAACTTCTGATTCAATTTCACACCATATTGAATGAGGAGAAGTCTGTAATATCCAATTAAACAAGTCATATTTGATGGGATAATTCATAATTGCTTCTGCTAGACAACCTGTAACGATAGATCGAACACAATCTTTTCTATTTAAGTAAGATATTAGTCCAAGAGCTAGTCTTCCAAGTTGAAGCAGTCCATCATCTTCAATTACTTGGAAAGAATAACCTAAAAAGATTAATTCTCCCAGTTGTAACTCATATCCAATTCGATTATTGATTTCTTCACGAATTACCTGATTTGACGGATGACGCTGATTTGGAAACCCATAAATATGTAGGAATCCCAACCAACGCTCTAAAGCTGGATATAATACGGCTAAAACATTTTTGTTATCTTTCCATTTCATGAATGACCGCATGATTAATTCTTGCGCCCAAAGATTTTCAGTCGCAGCAGACCAAACAATCTCAGCTAATTCAATATAAGACTGAGGAGAACAAGGTAAATATTTTATAAAATCATTTTCGATATCTGGCTCTGGATTTTGATGACTAATCCAAGTCAGCAGTAAATGAACTTTTATTGTCTCTGGAAGATCCAGGTCTTCAAATGCGATTGAACTAGCGAAATGACAGATTTTTGCTTTGATATCCATTCCTGCATGAGGTTCTAGCCATTCAGCAATGATTTGTTCTAGACTTTTATCATTTTGTTCTATTTCTTGTTCGAGCCGCTCTACTAGTAACAAACTAAAGCCGTAAATTAAAAACTTTTCATCGATTTGGAAAAAATTACTTTTACCTTTGATAATTCCACTATTTTTTAGCTCTTCAAAAATTTCAAGTTTACTAGAGATTTCATCTTCATTAAATTGTTTTTTGGAGTTTTCTAGCTTTTTAGTAGCTAAGTTTTTAATTATTCCTTGAAAGCGGTCATCATCTAAGGGGATAGATGTCTTTCTTTCAAGTCTATCTTTCCAATCTTCGTAAATAAGACGTGCAATAGTTATATCACCGCTTTCAGTCATGCGTTCGCGGTATCTAACTACTAGGTCAAAGTAGCGAGGCTTACAAATAAGTGGCAGTAGCTCATTAGAAAACTCAGAGCGGCTTAAGCCATGATACCGCAGTGCTTCTTTTAATTCATCTTCAGTGTAACGAGGCAGTTGATAAGTGAAAACTTTTAAATGGCGAAGATTGGCAAAATATTGTCGCCAGTATTGAGTACGACAAGTAATAATTATAGCTATGTTATTAAACCAGGGATTATCGGAGAGCTTGTCTAGCAGTATTCGCCAAAAACTAGAATCAGAGCGTTCATTTATTCCATCCAATACTAATATTAATAAAGGTAAATCTTCCGTAGGTTTCTCCATCCAACGCTGTACTCGTTTTTTACAAGGAGTTTCGTCTAAATTAAAGCTATCTTTGATCTTATTTGTAATAAGAGTGAGCGGCTCAGAGTTAGTTACCTGAGTAGATGATAGAAAAATTACTGGTGGAAAATTATTATCTTGAATAATTTTTTGCCCTAGCCAATGAGCTACTCCCCATGTTTTACCATCTCCTTCTTCACCTAAAATAATGAATGGTTGTTTATAATTTTTCCAATCCCTATACCAAGTTTCTGCTGCGTCAGTTAAGGTTCTACGCTTAATAAAATTAATCTGATTATCTTGAACATTAAGAATTTGATTAAAAGAAGCACGAGATTTAGTTTCTGAGCTTAAAATTTTCAAGAGTTTCTGATTTTGCTCAAATCGCCAATTATCATATCCGATGAACGGAGATAGTAATTTAGTTTTTAAACCATCTAATTTTTTGGTAAAGTTACTATTTTGTCTAATCTCCTTTAGTTCATTCTCTAATTTTAATTTATCATCATCAGATAAAAAACTCTGACAGGAACTAATTATGAGATTCGGAGAGTTAGCACACAAGCACTCTAAAGAACTTGGCTCCCCATCGCCTTCTGCAATAGCTAAAAAATCAATACCATTTTGAACAGCTTGATAATTTAAGGCTTCTGACAATTGATCGCTAACATCACGACTGGTAACAAGTACCCATAAATCTAAATCTGGTATATCTCTTTTTACTATGTCTATCTCACCCAATAGTTCTCGCTGATTTAAGGGAGTTGTTTTACGATAACGTTTGCATTCAACAGCTATAACGTTTGCTTGAATATGACGCGAACTCATATCCCGTCCAGCTTGATAGCCTGAATCAGCTATATGGAAATGCCTTCCAGTTAAGGCTTCTAATAATTGAGCAATTAATCCTTCAAAGCCTTCAAGACCTGATGAATCTAATTGGTTAAGAATATTAAACAATTGACCATTCATTGATGAACCAAATCGATGAGTGACGTAGCGATTATATTGAATATGTTCAAGCCATCATTATAAAGATGATTGACTGATATTTCTAATATACCCAGGCGATTGACCAATCTCTACAAAGTATTGAAGATCATGAAAAACTATTATAGTTTATTTGAACTACCTGCACGAGAAACAACTATTGTGGACGATTAGTTAAAGATTCTGACCGACGAGGAATTTCCCCTTGATCTTTGGCTATCAGTAATAATGGGCAGATCAAGTGATGTTAATAGCTACTCCCCAGCCTTGGATGACGCTCGCTGAAGCACGGCACTATTGCACTAACTATTACGAAGTTTTATACCTACGCTCTCAACGAGGTTATGTCATCATTTATGGAGTTGTTAAAGCAAATCGTTTAGTTAAAGAGGCACTGTAACAATCATCATGTAATGATTAGTCATAGTATTATAGTTGAGAATTTTAAAGTTTAGAATTAGACATTTTTGGAGCAATGAGGTAAAAAGTTACACTACAAAACTTAAACTCTAATGCTTGAGCTTTATGCTATATATGTGTAGTTTGCCGTGTTTCATAAAAGCAAACATCTAATTCTTCTTTTCCTATTACCTTTTGTAGTTTTACTCATGAAAGAGAGCATCTGCCCGATAGTACAATAAACACAATCTTTTCTAGAAAGGATAATTATTCAATTCAGAGTATTTAAAAACTCTAGAAAATGATTTTTATCATATTTTGCCAAGAGATTTTTGACAAAAATATCTAAAGCCGTACTGAGCATAATATTGTAAAATTTGAATAGATTTATGATTATTATTGGTTGCTAAAAAGGCATTCAGAGCCAGCCAATCTGTGTAAGAAATCATTTCTATCATTTTTTGTTGAGAATCAATAATCATTATTGTAGTTTCGCCAGTAAAGCCTTTCTGTTGAAGTCGTTTAAATCGACTAGGACAATGTTCTAATGTCTTTAACCATTCCTTGTTTTTACCAAGTAAACGTAATCCATCCTCTAGATTGATAAAGTAGGCAGATGCTTTTTTATAAACGGATAGTTTTGAAATTTCTAGATGAGTCATGGTTTTTTCTAATCTCGATTGTTTCTAATTGTTGTCGAATTAATTCAAAGTTTTTTAAGTCTTTTTCTGTAATATTAGACTGAATTAGTGGTTTCCAGTTTTGTCCTTTTTGGCTTATAGCTTGATAAACTATTGAGCGATCCTCCTTGCGAATCAAGCAATATTGATTTTTCCTGCATTGAATACTATAAAGTTTTCCATCTAAATGTTGTCCATCACCAAAACAATCAAGAAGCTTTTTCGCAATCGGAGCAATTACATTAAGTGCGTTTTGTTCTTGAGGAATGATTTTAGGTAAAGCATTGGTTTTTTGTTGAGTCAACTGATGAAGTAGAGTTTCATCTGTTTTGGCAAAAGATAAACCTCGTTTTTGGATCAAACCGTTCCAAGTGTATAGAACACCTAATTGAGTTCCTGTAAATAACTGTCCTTTATACTCATAGGCTAATCCTCTAATTTTGTTTGTTTGTTGAGTTTTATGTAAGATGACATTGATGTGATATTGAGATAAAGAGCGAACAAGTTCAACAAGAGATGAATTCGTTTGACAGCATCTCTCTATAGTGTTTTGAAGAAAAGTAAACGCATTTCGTTCTTCTTCAAGGGGTTGATAGGGTAAAAATTTCCATTGCTCCTGATGGCTCATGCGTCTAAGACGAGGGGTAGATAATCCATATTTTTCCTCTAATTGACGGATGACTTTTGTTGAACGCAGATAGTCCCAGCTATCAGAAACGCAACTGCCATCTACTTTGACTCGACTGGCAACGATATGAACATGATGATGTTCGGTATCCCGATGACGAACAATTAAGTAGGGAACTTGCGTATAACCCATTTGCTCTAGATAATCTTGAGCGATCGCAGTCCATGTATCATTGTCTAGCGGTTCAGTTACAGCCGTTGACAGAATGGCATGGTAAACCACGCGTTGAACTTGGGGATTGCCATTAGCATAGAATCGAAATTGACGAGCTAAAGAACGAATCGTCGTTCCACTAACGGTTCCACCGAGTACCTCAGCGTCGGGTTTACTGAGAACATATTTGAGACAACCGTAAAAACCACGTCCTTTGATTTGTTTACCGATCATGCTGCTATATCTTCTTGAATTCGAGTGATCATTGTTTTGAGAGAGGCTAATTCGCTTTTAAGATCGAGCAAGGTATTAAGATCGAGCGTTTGATGAAGTAGATGATGGGTATTCAGAACCTTAGCAATCTGATTTAAGTTATTGCCAATGCAGCCTAAGTCATAGTGTATTTGACGAGTGAGAAGACGATTAGCAAAGGTCTGTTGCTGATGAAAAGGCAGTTGACGCATGAGTTTACGGAGCGTGTCAGAAACACTCAGCCCAAACTGGTCAGCAATGCTTTCAAGGACTCGTTTTTCAGATGCTGAGACGCGAAATTCAATGCGGGATGTTCGTTTTTCTCGCTTCATGCCAATAGCTCATCTGATCTAATTTTTATAGAAACAAAGAATGCGAGTGACCATTGCCTTGATGTTGGGGCTTAGTCAAAGATGGCGTTGGTACATCTGGCAGAGGAGTCGCAAGAATCGACAGTAATAAAGAATTAATATAATTAGCATGATTGAGTTGAGCTTTTAAGAAATCGATTTCTTGATTATGACGTTGGGTTGTCCAGGCGATTTGTTCGGCTTCTTTCGAGGTAGTGGGGGACTTGATCTGCTCGATAACCGTTATTAATTTTTCATCAATCGCTTCTATTAGAGTGTGTTGTCGGTCAAATTGGTTAAGAAGCTCGACGTTTTGTCTTAACTGAGGAGGATAGATAGCTGGAAACACTTCTCCAGTGACAAATCTTTGAAACGATGAAGCATTTCTTGTATTAGAGCCATAGACAGCGACGACTAAAGCTCTGAAGTTAATCATCCAACGAATTTCGCTGCCGAGTTGTGCGTTGATGAGGTCTTCGCTTTTGATGCGTTGAGTAATTGATTCTCGTTGAACTCCAAGAACTCGACAGATTTCAGATAAATACCACCACCAATCATTATCGTGAGCAAAAGCACTCAATTGTATATTTTCCCCCACCTTGCGAAAAATAAACGTACGCGGTTTAAGTTGCGATAGCTGCAACATGATTTATTGTCTCCTTTGAAATTTTTAAATGATTAACAGAATCAATGAACTAGCTCACCAGTCGTCTGAGTTGCGGGGAAAACGACGGATTAGCAAAAATTAAAACTTGAACAACAATATCAATGCGATCGGAGGAGGCAGCACAGAAATTGTTCTTGGTTGTATTGAGTTAATTTTGGGGATGATTACCAATCATACTATTTGACCTTTGGTTTCGGATCGAGAGGTTACAGAAGTTAATAAGTAATTCCGACAAATCTTAAGAAATTATAAAGACAATTTTGATAAAAATTGAGGGGGTTCAGGGGAATACCCCCTGACAAGCCGTGTCAAATGAAGAAAAGCAAAATAGCCATTTTGTCCGTACAAAAACATGGCTTGCTCCATTAGAAACCGAGGCTTAATTAAGCATATCTGTGTTATTGCAGTAATACGAAAATTAAATGAAAATCCTGTCGCTAAAAGCAGGTTTTATGACAAAAAATGACATGATAAAGTGATTTTAAAGGATTGAAATAGTGAAAAACAAAGCTTAAAGCGTCCTCGCTCCAAGCTGATGAACAACGTTCAAATCCTGATCTAGCGTAGGAAAAAGCAGGGCAAAAGCAGAAAGTACAAAAATACTAAAAAAGATAATCCATGAAAAAACAGAGAAATCGACTCATCATGGCCATTGATTATGGGGGTTCCATAACTAAGGTAATCGGCGGAGTATCAAATCGAGAACGACGGATACTAGCGATGCCACCTGATGTTATCGAATTACCTAAAACATTCCTAGAGTTGCATCAAGGGGAAATCGGAACAGCATCGCCAGAAAATAAAGTTTGGATAGCGGTAAATGGCAAAAGTTACGCTGTCGGGATGTATGCTCGAACACTAGCCATCGAAAACCCAAGATTAACTCAACCGAAAATAGCAACAGCATTATCTAAAACTCTAGCTGCTATCTGGGTGTTAAAAGAGCAATTACGACTTAGTAACACCATTCGCTTAGATTTATGCTGTGTCCTGCCAATCGGGGAGTATCAAGATAAAGACAAATTAAAAAGACAACTGGAAAAGGCCTTTCACGAGTTTGAAACCCCCAGTGGGCAACTAAAAGTCGAACTATCGGAATTTAATTGTAAACCCGAAGGTGCGGGAGTATACATGATGCACACTCGCAAACGGGGAGTGGAAGCCCAACAGAAAATTTTAGCCGTCGTGATGTTGGG
This sequence comes from Aphanothece hegewaldii CCALA 016, assembly GCF_003007785.1. Taxonomy (GTDB): domain Bacteria; phylum Cyanobacteriota; class Cyanobacteriia; order Cyanobacteriales; family Microcystaceae; genus Chroococcus; species Chroococcus hegewaldii. Next base: position 23,279 of record NZ_PXOH01000030.1, read on the forward strand.
CTATCGAAATACCAGTGTTTTAGTATTCCGTCAGGGGAATTTAGTGGATAAAGCAACGAGTCCATTAGGTTTTGCCAGACTCCTCAAAAACGTAATCGCCCAAACCAGTGGACAAACACTAGAACGTTTAGCCCCATCAGTTGTGCAGTATTTAGAGGGAAAAGACGATAGTGGTTTGTTGTCGATTCTTCTTTCCGATGAGCCAATAGAAGAACTAGCCCAACTCAAAAATGCGATCGCAATAGCACAAGAAAAACATCAAATTGAACTTTGTGGCTGGCTCAATGAAATCATTCCTCGTTTGAGTGAAGAAATTGTCTTATGTGGTGGAACAGCAGATACTCTACAAAACTATCTTTTTAAGTTGTGGAATTCTCAAGAAATATATTTACATGGAGGGGTTGAATTACCCGAAGATATCAAAGCGTTAAAGATGGGTTATCGCTTCGCTGATATTTGGATCATGTGGGATTACTTCATCGATAAATTAATGAAAAACAAATTAGCTTTACCGATTGCTTAGGAGTAAAAAATGGGAGTATCAGAAGATTTGAGCTTTCGGCTTCAGCCATCTTCAGGCACTTTAGAATATGAATTAGTTAGATATCTTAAGAGATTACCCGAAACACCGAAAAAAGTTATTTTAGAATCAGTTAAAGCTTTTTGGTTACCGATTGCTTGTCTTGAAAGTGGAGAGTTTACACCAGCAGAGTTAGAAAAAATAGGCAAAAATTCTTTATCTATTCTTAAAAATCAAGCTGATTATCTAGAGACGGTTTTAGGTCTAGAAGATGAGCAATATAAAATCAATCAAAAACTTTATCTATTATTGTGCAGTTTTCTAGAATCAGGTAAAAATGAGTTTAAGAAGGAAGAAGACAATCAAGAATTAAAATATAGCGACTCTGTATTTATGTAAGAGTTAAAGGAGAAACAAAAATGTCTCAAATCAAACCAGAAAAGCTCAGAGGTTTACAATTAGTCACGGGAGAAAAAGGAGGAGTGGGTAAATCTTTATTTACGATGTGTCTACTCGAATATTGTCTTGAAAAAAAATTGCCCTATCGCTTTTATGACGCAGACCGATCTTCTCCAGATGTAGGACTCATTTATGAGCCTAACAAATACAGTGCGATGCTCAACGGCAAAACAGACCAAGGTAAAGCGATCGCCAAAAAAGGTAGTAAAGCGACAGTCAAAGATGAAACCTATCAACCGCAAAACAAATCAGTAGAGCAATTGGTTGAGCCAAATAATCTTCATATTTTCTTCAGCGAAGATGAAGAAGATGGATTCTTAGCCAATCACCTTATTGCTGAAGCTGCAGAGCATTTAGTTATTGTTAACTTACCGGCTCAAGTTGAGATGATTATCCATCAATGGCTTATCGGTCGAGGGATCTTAGAAGTCGCACAATTAGATGAATTGCCCATTACATTTTGGTTTGTCACTGATGGCTCTCCCGAATCTTTAGATTTACTGTTTAACTCTCTAACGATTTATGGTCAGGGTGTAAATCATGTTGTGGTCATCAACGAAGGGTTAAGTAAACGAGCCAAAGAAAATTTTCAAGCTCATCGAGTTTGTAAGATGATCGAACAACAGTCAATTCCCATCGTGACACTACCAGAATTATGGCTATCCAATGAAGAAAAGGTGAAATTAAAGACTCAAAGAAAGCGATTAGGAGAAGCGGCTGATAGGAAAAGCTCAAATGACTTTACATTTGTCGTCAAATCACAAATTTTTCGTTTTATTCGACAAGCTATTCAAGAAATCGAAAGTAGTGGTGTTTTTTCAGATGCTCATGAATTATCAAACAATCAGTCTAATGACAACAAAGAGATGATTCAACCTCAAACCTTTGATGCTATAACGATCTAGGAGGCACCCAGTGGAAGTTACAGAAGAAACAGCAGACCTTTCTATAAGTGTTGATCAAGCAACTCAATCGTTACTAGCAGAATTATTAGCAGACAAAGATGAGGTTTTCCGAGCTAAAGTCTTAAATCTCGTTGTCAAACATGGCTTGAGTCCAAATGATCCGTTATTTACTATTCTCATTGAAGTTGATGCTTTGCAAGTGATGTTAGAAGAAGCTCCTGCTGCGATTTCTTTATCAGTTGAGCAAACACGCCAAAAACAGGAAAAAATGACCAGAGAGGCGATCACTTCAGTTCAGTCTTTGATTGCACAATCGGTTCGAGAATTAATTGGTAAAACAGAAGCCTTACAACTTCGTCGCCCATCGAAAGTCTTGATGCCAGGACTAGCTTTATTTACAGTAGTTTTTTGTCTAGGGGCGATCGGTGGGATAGCAGGAACTGTCAGCCTGCGACAACTGGCTAGTAGTGGACAACGTCTTTTGAATTTAGAAGATGCCGCTACCCTCAACTGGGCTAAAAGTGAAGAAGGGCAGTATGCCAAAAAGCTCTATGAGTGGAATGAGCCCTATTTGCAAAGTGGTCGATGTATGCAGGATATGGCGAATTTGGGAGTTAAATTAACCACAGGTCGAAGTGTAGCCAATAGCGGAGTTTGTGCCTTATTCGTCGTTCCGCCAGATCAACGTTCTTATCAGTAATAGATGTTCATAACTTCCTTTCAAATTAAACTTTTAGCCGCGATCTTGATGGTGATCGATCATCTCGGAGTAATCTATGAACTATCCATTTTAAGAATAATTGGACGGTTCGCTTTTCCACTGTTTGCCTGGTTATTGATACGAGGGATTACTTATAGCCGAGACTGGTGGCGATATTTTAAGCGACTTTGCGTATTTGCGGTCATTGCTCAACCGTGTTTTATGTTGTTGCCATCGTTGGTATTTGAACTGAATATTCTTTGTCTTTTTTTCTTGGCCTTACCCTTAATTAAATTCAAAAATCAATTAACCTCAGAACAAGGAGTTATTTTTTGGTCACTGATCGCGATTATTGCTGAATTTTCCCAGATCAGTTATGGTGCTTATGGAGTAGGACTTATTGGTTTATTGGCTTGTTATTGCGAGTTTAAAGAAAAGCACTTTCAGCTATGGTATTTATTGTGGGTTAGTCTTAGCTTTTATGGAATGTACCGCTATGGTTTTATTCAAGGTTTTGCTTTCTTATTCTGTATATTGTTACCCATTTTAGAGCCGGTCAAACAGCAGGGAATCAAAGCAAGATGGTTTTATTGGTTTTACCCGTTACATTTTTTACCTCTATCACTACTTAAAACCATTCATTAAAAAATTAGCCTTTAGAAAAGCTCTAAAGGCGTAAAATATTATTATAAAGTAACTGGAATAACCTGGTTCTGTTTGGAGACAGTTTTTAAGGCACTCCAAACAGAATCTTTGTTGAGATTTTTATTGGTAATGTGGCAAACACAAGCATTATCCATACCGATTGCCTGCCATAAAGGACGAAGTTGACAAAGTTTAATAACTTTTTCCTCAATGGCTTTTTGATTACAAGAAATATCAATTGCTACAGCATAACCAAGAAAGGTGATACAACAATCGATACCGAAGATATAGTCAAGAATCACTGAAGCAGGAATGTTAGCCCAAATCAACTTTAGAGTTAATTGGCCTGTCTTAGGATGACGGATTTCTTCGCCCCATTCTTGAAGAAGATAGGGATAAGCTAGTTCTAAACGTTTTCGACCTATTTTATGTGTGTTAGCAATGTTGATTAATGTTTGACTATCGGGAATAGCAAAGGTTTTAATTTTAGGAATAGCTTTGATGATTTCGAGAAATAAAGATTCTGCTGCAAATCCATTCATAACAAGCCTCTAAATTAATTTTTAAAGGCTGATTCCGAAGGAATAAAATTTTAATCAATCTGAATGGCTCTATTGAAAAGCAGCAACACGAATGAAAACATATCCTGTTTTATTACTTCCTCAAATAATTACGGACTATCTAAAATCTCAAACAGTTAAACTTCCCAATTACGAACCACCAATTCTTCCGATATCAATTCAAGAAAGATTAAAACAATCGCTATGGATTAAATGGATTGGGTGCGGATTGATAGGATGTTTAGCCATTATTGTCTTGTCCAGTCATTGGCATGGCATAGCCTTCGGTTTGGCTCTTTTAGCATTAATAGGCTTAGGGATGGGTTTATGGGGCTTGTGGCGATATTATAAGCAAGAGGAGCAGCGTCAATGGCAAGATTACACCAAACAGCTAAGACAATGGCAGAAGTCACAATCTTTGCTCCAACGATACCAAAAACGGAAACAGCGATCGCAGTTAACGCTGCGTCCCTTACAGTTAAAGCAACGATTAGAAGGGAAGATACTACAGCCAACGGGTCAAAGTTACGCTCAAAAAGGTGTAAGTGAGCCGTATTTTTTAACGATTCTCCAGATGTATTTCGGGGAAATAACTCAATTTGGCGGTGAATTTCCTATTCCTGGCAGTAAGTATAGATATAGTCAGGATATTATACTGATTGATCCAGCCTCTGGTCTTCATTTTGATATTGAAATCGATGAACCATACGAGGGGAAAAGTAAGCAGCCCCATCACTGTATTGATGAGGCTCAAGACCGACAACGAAATCAGTTTTTTTTAGCAGGAAATTGGATTATTGTACGGTTTGCAGAAGAACAAGTCGTTAAATATCCTCATGCCTGTTGTGGGTATCTCACCGATGTAATTGCTACGTTAACAGGTATTAATTACCATCACAAAAAGCTTAAAAAACAAAACCTTCCATTGGTAAAATGTTGGACGAGAAATGACGCTCGAAGAATGGCCGCTTGGTCGCACAGAGAGCAATATTTAGAACAAACTGGAATCTTTAGGCAAACTAAAAAGAGAAAACCAAAATAAACGATTTATTTCGTCAGTGATTTTACAGCACCGTTAGTTTCTGCTTGCTGTTGCTGGCTATATTGAAGGATCGTTTGCTTAATCATGTGTTGTAGATTAGGTTCTGTGAATTTTTTGACATCAGCATCTGTCAAACCTAGACTGCCATCAGGAAGGTTAATAGATTGCCATTGAATATCATGATTAAGTTGATTTTTATGAGCTTGAGCAATCATTTTAAGAGTCTGAGTAATTTTGTCAAAAAGTTTAAGGTAAGTCCCATCAAAGGAAATAATATTCTCTTGTCCTTCATAACTCATGGTTCCTGTTTTCGGCTCATGTTGGATCTTCTCACGTTGAGTCAGTAATTTTGCTTTAAGAAATCCAGCGATAACGGGAGCAATTTGTTGAGTTCGTAATTGTTGAAGTTCGATATTTTCTGGCATATATTCTTTAGATAAAGGTAAACAGTTTTCAAGCTCAAGCAAACTTAGTTTTTGCTCATGTGGGGGAGAGTTTTTTTGTAAAGTCTGATCTTTGGTGATACGATTAGGTACCAAAGTTTCTTTTTTATTGAGTTCCGATTGACCATTAAAGGAATCTAAATTAGAAAAAGTTTGAGTTTGTTTAGAAAGTTGAGCGATTAAAAATCCTTGAGCATTTTGAGTAAGAGAATAACCTTTCGTTTGAAGATAGGCTTGCACCAATTGATCGCCTCCTTTGGCATTGCCAACTAAAAATTGAGCATTGGCTGCTACTGCTCGATCCAGTAACGGACGATAGGCAGTTTCAAAGGTATTTTGAATCATTTGCTCAGTTACGCCTCGAGTCGGCAGATTTGCACTGACCATAATGATATCGTTAGAAGTATATTGACCCGTATTGGCTAATCCATAGCGTCCCCAAGCTTCTTGATAATCTTTTGTACTAGATAGAACTAAAGTATTAGGTTGTGTCGAAATTCCAATAAATTGAGTAGCGATTGCTGCCATTGCCCTATCTTTGCTCCGATTTTTTTCAAGTTCAGGCTTATTGGCAGGTGCTTTAGGAATCAGTTGGTAAAGATCATCAGGTTTCTGACCACGTTGAATCGATTTAATTTGGTGAGTAATGTCGGTTTGAGTTTTAAATTCATAAACTCGACCGTTGCGATAATCCCCAAGAGGAATAGTTTCTAGTCCCCAAAGATTATTTGGATTTTGCTTGGCCAGTTGGTCGAGATAATTAACACTATGTTTTTCTCGGTTTTCCCAGTTTTGTCGGTATTCTGGGTTGTTAACTTGTTCAGGGGTAATGCGATATTGTTTTCCGACCTGGAAAAGAACTTGCTGACCTTGATTGTTATAAGCGATCGCTAAATCCCCGTTCTGCACGTTCCAATGACGGTAAGGTTCAAAATTACGCGTTGTATGGTCACGTCCGAGTTGACGCATTGCCTCTAGGGTAGAAGTTACGTTTGTATAAGGCGATAATTGTCCGAATTTTTCCCATTCTAGAGAAAAAGTCATCTGTATTTTTGCTTTAATGGTAATCTCTGTATTGAATGCTGGCTCTTTAGCAAGGGGTGAGTTTATTGTATTTTTAACAATGAATGGTAATTTGAGCGATGGTAGATCTGATTTGGGTGATATCGATATTTGAGAATCAGCCCCAGCCTCAATTTCTCTGAGCCTTGTCCAATAATTACCGTTGTTGTTAGCATCAAGCGGCTCGCCAAATTTGTAAATGAGAGCTTGTGTAAAGGGACGGTGTTCAGGATAGTTTAATACATTTAATGGGATACGAATCGCTAGATAACCCAATCGTGTTTCTTCATCAGCGAGATCTTGAGCGGTAGCAACTTCATAGGGAATTTTTCGTTCTTCAAGTTTTTCAATAACGGATTTGAGTTTAGTTTGATCGAAAGTTAATTTCCAAGTAGGTTGAGTTTGCGAACGACCATCGGCTTGCTGCTTTGCGTAATCTTCAACGGATAGTAACGTTGGAAGTTTACGAACTGGAACTTTATTGATGGAATCGTATAGTGGTTTTAGTTCACGGTAACAAGATTTAATCGCTTCATGAGCCTTTTCAGATGGTGGGACAAGTTGTTGTAGAAATTGATGATAAGGCGACTCGCTTAAGTTTGTTAGATCAGCTTCATAATGATAATGTGATAGATTTTTAAGAAAATTTCGAGCTTTGGGGGATAGATCACAAGGAACAAGCCAAAAACTAATCAGTCCTTTTTGGCTTTCATAATAAGCAGTTAGTTCCCCAGGATTACGAATAGAGTGAGGGACATTCAACTGTTCTAGAGTTTGGTCAAAAGTTTCGGCTAATCGAGCATCAATGGCAATTCCAAGAGTTGGTAAGGTGATCTGATCCCCATTAGCAAGATGCCATTGTTGATGAAAGTGATACTGAATAGTCGGTTGGTGAGTCAGAGCATTAAGGAAATGTTGAGTAATAGGATCAACGGATTGGCTGAGTGGCTGGGTTATCACATGAGGACGCTGCCATTGACCCATCGGCGGAAACTTTAAAGTATCGGGGTCAATTTTAATCGTTACAGCACTGAGTCGAGAATTAATTGTTGCGTTAAAAGTGGTTTCTTCTCTAAATAAACCCGCTTGGGTTAGAGCATCTCTGGAAACTTTCCAGTTATTGGTAAATTGCCCAATCGGACGTAAGGTTCCATCACTTTGTTGTAAATGAACACCCATTAACGCTTTTTTCGGTTGTTCTATGGCCAAGCGCAGGGATACAGTTTGTTCGGCATAATCTTCAAGAGGCTGATCGGGATAGAGGGGTAAAATCTCAAAAGGGGGTAGCTCCTGAGCGGCGGTTGTTGCCAGTAATTTTTTATAGTTACCTTTTTCCGATAGACTGAGATGAACAGTCAATGTTTGCTCTCGATATTGCCCAGTTTGTTGGAACAGTTCAACGGATTCATTGCTAAGTTTGCCAATTTTCGTGTCATTTAAATAAAAGTAAGGTTGAGGAGGAGTAAGCCCTGTTTTTAAGACAACAGTATGGCGTTCATTATTAAAGTGATGTTGCGCCATAGAGAATTTATCAAGATTTCCAAAAATAATTTCTCTGTCTTGAGGCGCATTGGGGTGATCAATCGTCAGATAGGCAGTTGTGGAAAGATCTCCTTTGATCACACCTTGAACTGTAGTGCCAATGGGAAGTTGATACGTCCGATCGCTAACGGTAGCAAAGCGATATTCGTCTCCAGTTTCTGGATTTTGAATGTACCAGTATTTTTTTTCATCTTCTAAATCAAACTTGATTTTAAATTGAACGGGCTGATCGGTTTGCCAAAACGGTTCGGGAGTAAGATTTGCACCTTTATCTAACCCTGTAGCGTTGTAACTGATGTAAGGAAACTGAGAATTACGAAGACTATTTAAAATATAATCGCCAAAAGCATCAAAAACAAAATTATTAACCTTATAAAGATTGTTTTTGTCTTCTTTAGTTGAAAGATGCCAAGCCGCATTAAAGTATTGCTGAACGATGTGTGGCGGTGTTTGGGTATCAAGGGACTGTCGCCATTGACGTGTAAGTTGACGAGCCTGGAAAAAAAGCAACTGCTGTTCTTTTTCCGACAAAGGACGAGCGAGTGTAATTGTCTGGACAAACAGTTTTTGTCCCGCTTCTAGGTTCAAAGCTTGGCGCGACAGTTCACAGACAGTACCGATTGCTTTAACTTCTCCATTGGGTAATGCCGCCATTGCCTTAAGGTGATGAGTTTTACGAGTGCGGTAGTGATCATTCTCGACTAAAGTGATCGAAACTTGATGATCGATAGAGGTATTAGCGATTTGACGAGCTTCGTTATGGTTGAGGAAATATTTATAGTTGGTGATTTCTAAGGTTTTTTCATCCGTAGTTGCTAATTTGAATAAATGACCGTCTTCAATTTTGCTCTTTTGAGATTGTTGAGTAGCATAGTTAAATAGCGTATCGTACTGTTCTTTAATCTCTTTAATAGCCAAAAGTTGGCGTGGTGTATAGTCATCAGGGCAAAATTGCTTAAAGCCATGAAAGGGGTTGAGATCTAACGGATAAGCTTGAAAGGTATCATTGACGAGGCGACTGGTAATTTCATGCGGAGCATAACCATTAACGTTAAGCGCTCGTTGAGTATAGACATCATGCGCTTTTTTATCTCGAATGATTTCGATGTTGCGAAAGAGCAGAGGCGTTAGAGAATTAACGGCTTGTAGATTGGGTTTGTACCAAGATTTAAATAAATCAACGGCATCTTGGTTATGAATACAGCCTTGTTGCACCATCCAACGGTAAATCTGGCGTTGTCGGTCAAAAAGGGTCGTTAACGCATCGCCTGATGAAAGAGGGCTAGTAGCGATCGCCTGATAATCAGGAAGCAGTGCCTCTGAAACATTGAGGCGACTTTTAGGATTAGTAGTCTGGGTGATCAGGTTTCGCGCCATTTCTTGAAGAACAACAGCATATTGAAGTTTTAATTCACCCCCGTATCGCTCGAATAAATCCAATTCCGCCTGTAGGGAGGTGAAGGTTTGAACGGCGTTGTTGATAACTCCAACACTGATCCCATCGCTGGTATGGATGATCACTTCTTCGTAATAAGTTCCTTCGGGAACGGAAACTTTTTCTCGTTTCGGGGTAGGTAGATAAATCTCAGATTGTAGTTTTCGAGATTGTTCAGCCGCATAGTTTGGCAATTGATGGGCTTCAATCACCGCCAGACAATCTCCATCAAAATCTAAAGCCATCGCTTCAATATCAGATTCATATGGCAATAAAGAAAGATTGGCTCCAGAGGCATTGAGTTGTTGTAGGATTTGATTGAATTGCTCGGTAAATGCAATGCGCTGTGAAATATCGAGGTTATCGAGTGCCGAAGGAGGATCGGCTAATGGAGGAAGTGTTAGATCTTGATTTTGTAGCGTTGCGCTGGCTTGTTGTGCTTGAGCATGAAGGCGAGTGACAATTTCTCCCCAAGAATCATCATTGATTAAGATCACGCCCTGTCGGGGATTGCCATTAGGAGCAATCATCGCATCAATATGGCGGTTGACCATCATTCGCAACCCATTATGATTGAGGTAAGGTGAGCGAAGAGCTAATACGGTTTCTCCATCGGGCATCCAGGGAACACAAATTTCGCCATATTGAAGTTGTTGAGACGCTCTGGCCATTCCTCGATCGCCTTTGTGAATTTTACCAATAGCGGTTTCAAGAAAGCGGTCTTTAACAAAATCAGTCAAAGTCGTTTTAAACTTAGGAATCCCGATAAAAGGATGAGATTCTAAATTAGGATGAGCTTTGATCGCCAGATAGATAAAATCTTCGTATTGAGATTTTGACTCTTCCTCATCAATTTCTAGGGGGCTATTACTTTGCTCTAAGAAAAAGCGATAGCGGTCAATGATTTCTTCTGAACCCACATTGGGAGCTATCCATTTTTCATTTTGTTTTTTAGCTCGTTTTTCATACTGCTCAACAAAGACCTGCATTAACTGTCGTGGGTCTTGAACAATATCTTTGAGTTCTAGAAGTGTTTGTTCGACTTGCGGTAATCGATCTCTAAGTCCTTCAACGTTATCCGCAAGAGGCTGAGAAAGAGCCATTTCTCCTTTTCGAGAACGCTCTTTTTCACCGAACCAAACGGAGCGAGTATAAAGTCCAGGTTCGATCTTGCCCTTAGCTGCCCCTTTAAATGCGTCGATGGGTAAAACGAGCGTAATCGGTTGGTTGTTTTCGGGTTGTCGGATCAGATAATCGGCAATTTTTTCAGCCGCGACAGTCCCTTTGGCATAATGACAATCATCGATCACCAACAGACGAAATTGGATCAGATATTCTTGCGTGTTGAATTGTTCTTGAGCAACCTGAGAAGCGATCGCACCTCCGCCGTCGCTAACCCATTCACGGGCGCACTCATTGGGAAGATAGCCGCCGTTTTCACCCGTGTGTCGATCTACAACCAGATAGTTGATTAGTGCAGTAATGTTTTTCTCACAGCCACCAATCTGAACGCTGCCATAGGCTGAACGGTTGAGGACATTTCCGTTAGCTTGTTGAATGAGTGGTAGCATTTTGGCAGGGCCGAAGATAGCCCGTCCTTTGCTTGAAACTAAAGGAATATCACCATTTGGATGACTGCGTAATTCATCAGGGGTTGAAAGTTCATCTACTTTACCAACACTAAACCAATCGGTGGGATCTTCGTTGGGAAAAGCCTGTCGTGCTAGAACTTCGAGGATAGAAGGCTTGATGCTTTCTGTGAGGATCAGCGTTTTTGGCTGTCTTGGCTTACGATGCTCAGGATTAGGGATTTCTATCCAGTTTCCTGTGGTTGTATCGAAGTGTTTTAGGATTAACATAATAGAAGAGTAGTCCTAAAAAATTATTATTTATGACTCAATCAATGGATGGCACTTCAGAGTTTGACAACATGGAGATTACTCCTGAAATTCAAAGCTTAGTCGATGCTTTATCGGCATCTTCATGCGGGGGTCATCGTTGGACAAACGAACAAGAGCGTCAATTTGATGAATACATTGACCATCTTTGGCAGGATACTTCGTTTCCAACGCGCAAACCAACATCAATTTTTGAAGACCCATCGGATGATCGTAAATTGCAAGCACGACAAAGAAGTGCGCTGTGGTGCGGCGAAGACATATCGGAATTACCAATCGGCTTAGAGTTTGATGACTACGAGGAGGCGATGAGTCATCTGGATTAGTAATCTTTAAACTGTTTTAGGGGATTATTTCCAACGTTAGCACAGACGTTAAGGAAAAAAAAGTCCCCTTTTGTTCAGGTTAATATTTTGAAAGCTTTCAAAATTAAGTAGTAAAAGGAAATCAAAGGCAGTTCAGCAACACTGCTACAACAAGAATAAATTTGCAGAAGAGATGATGAAACCTATGAATCTTAAATTCGTGTAAGTGTTACCAAACAAGACGGTTGAACAATTTCAAAAACTGTCATAGAAAAATGTAACAATTTTTGAAATATTAAAATTAAATTTTCTACAAAACGGTTCAACAATTTCAGTCATTATAAGTGCTTGCTCATAAAATGAAAGAGAAAACTGTCTAATCTCAATAATAATTATTCAACCGAATTATTAACATCATTCTTCACCAAAATATATTTCCTGAAAGCCATCGGCAGAGAGCCAGCCACAGCAAGACGAAAGCAGCAACCCCCAGCCGAAGGTAGTAAAAAAAGCTAACCGAGGTGCGTAGCGACTGCGGATGAGCTAGTCCGTTAGGTTGCTGAAAATATTGGTGAGGACGCAGCCGAAAATCACTCAGTAGGTATTCAGTGTTAAATTGTTTCGCTAGATTTTTCTTTAAATGTACAGAATAACACTTCTCATCTAATTGTTAAAATTTAGAGGAAGAATTGAGATTTTTTTAAAGGAGTTATAGTCTTGTGACACCAAATGTTGAGATTTTGAAAACGGATTTCCGTGAATTCTGTGTAATTCATTTGATGATACGCAACATCCATGATATTTTCACCTCTGCTGGAATTGTGCAGGGAAAATCAGAAAAGAACTTAAGCGGTGAGCGTAGATCACTTGTTGAAGATTATTACGCATCCCTAAATTGGAATAGTATGGAGTCGCTCCGAAAGTTCGTCAAAGTTTTAGAAAATACATTACTTATAAGTTTGCTCGGGGACGAAGGGAAACAAGAATTACGCTCTCTTTGTGAAAAACATGGTTTCGCAGTAGACAAAGACGGTTACAGAGTTTACCTCACCACTCTAGGGGTAGGTAACAACGTTAAGAATTTGATTTTTGCGGCAAATGGGCCAAAACCAGAAATTATCTTTTCTGATTCAGTTAGCAATGATATTGAGATCGTAAAAAATGCTGATTATTGTCTAATATATGACCGTCCTCTCATGTCACATGGTCTTCTTTGGAAAGAGCTTGTTGATTGGTGGAGGGAGAGAGAACAACTAAATGAAGAATCAGATATAGAAGTCGGCAGAAAACTATACGATCGTTTGAAGCAATCATTGACATCTGAGCCTGAAAAGTTTTTTTGGAAAATTTATTTTAAGAAGTTTTATGCGTCATTCAAAGATAAACTGCCTGCTCTAGTGCCACAAGTTTATTTGCACTATGACCCTTATACACTTAAGCAGTTGCAAGAGCAGCGCCGATTGGTGCGCCAAAGAATGGATTTTCTGTTTCTGCTATCAGATCGAATAAGGGTAGTAATAGAAATTGACGGTAAGCAGCATTATGCTGAAGAAGATCAAGCCAGTCCTAAGCTATATTCCGAAATGGTTTCTGAGGATAGACGGCTAAAGCTATCTGGTTATGAAGTATATCGATTTGGTGGTTATGAACTGAATAACAAAAATGCAGAGGAAATAGTAGAGCATTTTCTTGTCAACTTATTCAAACGTCATGATCTGATAGCAAACGCAACCTAACACTTCATACCAGAGGACGGACAAAAGCAGCTTGTAGAGTTGCCGAGGTTAACTGCCGCCGCTGCATTTTGCCGTTATGCTGCTCGTCTTGAATTTGCGAGAATAATTAAGGTTTCATAGACTACCAGTTAATAATAGAAGCGACTGAAAACTTATAAACAGGTTCAAAAAATTGCCACCAGCAATGGCTGATGGCGAGAAATCTAAAACTCTACTAAAGCTAAATCAACCTTGTCGGTTTGAGGAGTTTCAGTAGAGTCAGTCATAGAAGCAACGTTTAAGAAAATGGCTTGGGTGATATTGAATAAACACTGATGGTTAATGCACTCATCTGAAGGTGGTGTAATATCAAATCTGCCAATTGCGAGGATATTTGCATTTTCTCCAGATTCCATCATGGTAAGTGCGGCAGCACCATAAGCCGTGAAAGAGATTGCAGCAGTTTTTTGTTCATTTTTATCTGTGAACACAAACTGTCCGACTCCGTGAACGATTAAGTTACCTTTGGCAGTATGTTCTGTTGTTAGGGCTACGATGGCTAGTTGAAGAGTTAGTTGATTCATAGTTTTATTTAATTGAATCGTTTATTAAGCCTCATCCCGAAGGGAAGAAATATCTCTAGAAATAGCAGTCTACTCCTAGAGATAAAAGGTTATTCTTCTTCAGTTTCAGCGTCTTTCTTATTAGAACTAAGGAGTTGAACTTTAGAAACTTTAATGACAGGTTTTTCTCGATAATTGTTTTCTTTATCTTTCCAAATATCGATTTTGAGCGTTCCTTCAACTCCAATGACAGATCCTTTAGAAGTATAGTTAGCTAGAATTTCAGCAGGTTTACCCCAAACTTCTAAATCAAACCAAGAAACTTCATCTTTGCTTTTTTGAACAGCAAGAGAGCATTTGGTTAGGCAAGCTCCCGATGAAAAATACTGGGTTTGAGGATTTTGTCCAAGTCTTCCTGCTAAAACGATAGAGTTCATAGAAATCTCCTAATTTTTCGCTAGTTCATTCCGAAGGAATCAAGAAACATTTGGCTCAGTGATTAAGCTTTATATTTAAGCATTAGCAAAAGCTAATACATTATTAATTTAGAGATATTTATTTAAAATTAATTGATAGTAAATTGACTTTAAACTTTAAGAGTATTTTTAATCCTTTAAGGATAAAGCATAACTCTATATTTTGCTTCGAGTTGTTCTAAGTATTCAGATTCAATAGGAGTTAGCACGACGGTTTGTTCAAGCAAGTCGAGAAGACAATGTTCAAATGGGTCTATATTTCTGCCTCGAAGTTTAGCGATACGCTCACAAACATCTTTTAGAACTGGCTGTTTGTTAAACGAGACTATTTGAATTTGATGAAATTTGAGTTGATATTTGTGCATTGTCATGGTTTGCGTATTTCTGACCCAAACATCAACTCGCTGTTCATGAACGGATGCAATACGGCCAAAGCGTTCATGTATTTTTTTGTTATTAGGAGTATTGATTTCAACCAGTGCGCCTGGATGAAATTTAAGATGGGGAGCAACCGATAATGGTTTTAACCCTTCTTTGAGCGAATCAAGTGCCATGTAAGCTTGATTAGGGTCATTTTCAGCAAGTTGTGCGAGTTCTATTGTGGCTTTTTTACTAATTCGTGTATCTCTGCCTAATAACTCCTTTCTCACGTCGTTGCCCAAAGTTTGCGCTAGATGATCGATGGCATGAGCGTATTTAGCATCTCTTTCGATCGTTCGTGAACCAACTTTGTAATCTTTCCCCATCATGTCGGATAACTTCTCGCCACTTTGACGAGAAGTCAACTTCTCGTCACTTTGATTGAGATCGGATCTTTGCCCTTGTCGTTTTTGAATGCTGTAACGTTTTCCTCGTAGATAACTAAGTGCTTCTGGCGTTAAGTTTCGACGGCCCAGTTGATTATCGATAATCCAGGCGATGACTGTATCTCGATCCTCGAATTCTAATTCAACGACGTTGAAGGGAATCCCATGTTGCGTACAAATTTCAAACCGATTATGTCCGTCAATTAAAATCCTCTGTTTTTTCCAAAGAACCAAAGCATCTCGACAACCATAGGTTAATAAATTTTCCTTCAATTGTTGACGTTCTTCTGTTCCGAGAGGTGGAATCAATGATTTAAACTCAAGGTCAATTTTAATGTTATCCGTCTTATCAACCATACAAAGGCGTTCCGCTTTTTTTTAATTCTAATTATTTTCACGATTTAACCGTGAATAAAATCGAGAATGCTTGGCTCGATGAAAAGAACTCGATATGCTAAAAGAAGAAAATCGGTGAAAGAAGCAATGGCCAATCAACAACCCTTAGTGTCGAATTTAGTTCCATATACCACAAGCGATTTAGAAATCCCAGGCGTGATGCTCGGAGCGAAAGTTACGCCAGACGATAAAGCTTGGTTAAAACAACAAAAAGAAGGGATGAGTTATCATGTTCGCCGTGCGATCATGCTTTATCGGCTTGTTCTTTCAGATCCCCAGTTATCAGAACAGTTATTCGGTAAACAAGAGAACAGTCATGAAAAAACGAGATAGCCTCTATTGGAGTTTTAGAATAGAGGCTATTACATCTAACAAAGATGAGCAAGGATGAAATCGATAAGTTTGTCTTTACGTTTCTTTTTGAGAGAAGACAGATCGATCCCCTGAGTCCCTGCTAAATGACAGATTTCTTTGACCGTCATTGATTCTAAACGTTCTCTATCTATTTTTAAATGGGCTAATGAATTAAGAATTGCTTCAGCTTTTGGGGAAATCAATGAAAATTGGAGAATGCGATTTTCACCTTGAGAATTAGTATAAAATTTAGCACCCGCTTCTCGCAATGAATTAGCAATTTTAGCAAAATCTTCATTAAAAGTTAAGGTTAAAGTATTCATGCTGATCTCCTTTTTTTAGAGACTCCCTGCAAAGCAGAAAAAGAAAGATTCCCAGATTAGAGAAGGATTTCCTCTTTTTGAGAGGAAACTTTTAACTTTTTCAAGTTTTTCTATTTGATGGACATCCTGAGCTAGAATCGCTTGATATTGCCAATAATCGGCTAGGATTAATTGTTGTTCTAAGGAGAAGCTAATTAGAGTTTGAATCGTTTCATAAATTTTAGTTACGCGATCTTTTTTTTGAAAGTTCAGTAATTCAGATGGAAATTGTTTAAGAAGATTCCAAATGTTAATTGTTTTTCCGATACTTCCTTGACCTAAGTGACGAATATGAGCAGGAATATTGAAATTATTTAGTTGAGTGAGAAGCTGATTAATATGATGTTCACCGAGAGGATAAAAGGGAATAACGTGACACCGACTAATCAGTGTCGATAGAAGTTTATCAGGTACAGCACAAGTCAAAATAATAGTTGCTGTATAGGGTTCTTCTAGAGATTTTAGGAAAGCATTAGCGGCGGCGGGATTAAGATATTCAGCACTTTCGATAATAACAATTTTTCGATTGGCTTTCAAAGGAGACTGAACGAGAAATTGATTAATTTGACGAATTTGCTCGACCCGAATTTGTGGAAGATTAGATAAAATAAGTTGCTGTTGATGAATCATTGATAGTGGAATCAACTCGTCTTTGACCTGACAAGTTGGTTCAATCATTAAAACGTCAGGATGATTGCTGATGTTTTGAGAGAGAATCATTTGAGCATAAAGTTTTGCCGTTGTCAGCTTGCCAATTCCTGCGATGCCTGTAAAAAGATAGGCAGGTGCAATCGCCTGACTGTTAATAGCAGCAGTTAAAAGTTGAATTGCAATAGGTTGACCGATAATTTGATGAAGTAAATCCGTTACCATTGTCATCGTTAATCCTGATTTTTAATCAATTAATTACAGTATCGAGCTAGACTCAATTTGTTTCTATTAGCATCGCATTTTCTAAAGTAATATTAATTTTAGTAATTGTTCTTGTAAACAATTTGTGCCTTGTTTAAGACTGAGTTCAGTTTCTAAAAGAATGGAAAGAATTCCTTTTAATCGAGCTAAAGAAATCGTTTTGACTTCTTGAGAGAGATAGTAAACCCGTCCAGGGTTATTTAGATTAAGATATTGGGCAATCGTTTGATGATTAAAACCCTCATTGAGCAACATTTTGACCCAGAACCATTGACGATAGACCGTTATTAATGTTGATAGAGTTTTTAACGAATAATCCGATAGTTTCTGAGCAATCGTAAAAGTTTGGTTAAGATCTTTGACTAATATGGCTTTGGCTAAATCGATTGGAGTTAAAGTTGAGCCAGAGACTAAAGATTGAACATGAGAGGCTTCAATCACTTGACCATCGGTAAAAAGTCTCAACTTTTCAAGGTCACTGTAAATAAGACGAGTGTTGTTACCAATCGCTTCAACGAGAGCCGTCACCGCCGTTGAAGTAAGAGACAGTTGTAAATCAGTCGCTGCTGTTCTAACGGATTGAGATAAGGCTTTTGTATTCCAGGGAGAGATGAGAGGAAATTCTTTGATCTCCGTCGCAACCGATTTTAGATATTTAACTGACTTTAAGCGATTATCAAGCTTTGGAGTCGTTGAAATCAAAACACATCTAGCGTGCATTGAGGCGATCGCTTTTTGAATGAGACTCAGAAGTTGCTCATCCATTGCTCCTACCCAAGAAGTATTAGGCAGTAAGATCACTTTGTCATGATTACTCATCGGTGGTGTCATTAATTCCTGGGTCGCCGCATTTATAGAATCAACGCCCGCAGAGTAGGTAAAAAACCCAAAGGGATTGTTATTTACCTGATATTGCGATTTGAGCGACAAAACATAACGGTGAAGAAGATAGTCATCTTCTCCATACAGTAAATAAATAGACATAATTTAGTTGGTGAGTTTATTAACAATGAGGTCGTAGATATTTTTGGGAACACTACGCCGAGTCCGCCGATGAATCATCAGTACTTTTTGATAGAAACTGCAATGTTCTTGCTCATTTGCTAAAGTTAAATTCATCGGATGACAAAAACAGTCTATCCTTTGTCGCACTTGTCCACCTGGTGTCAAGGAAAAAGTACGAATTACAATGTTTGAAGGGGATTCAAGATAGATAATAATTCCTTGGGTATAATGATAGTTCACCACATCACCAAGTTGAAATGAATGAGGTTGAATCATGAATTATTTATTAATAATTAAAGAATAACATTGCACTGATGTAGAGCGAGAGCTATTAAGAAATAAGCCATAAGGCAGTTCTTGAAGAACAGCATTAACGGCATAGCACCAATTACGGAATTGAGCATAAACTGAGCGATGATATTTCAGGGGAGCATCACTGAGCAGTGAAACTAATTTACCTTCAGAAGTTAGTAAAGAATAAGCCTTATAGATAAAGCTCAATTGAACAGAAAAAGGGGGATTTTGAACAATATAAGGATAGGAAGATAAAGGAGTTGTTAGAAAATTAGAGCCAACAACGATAAATCCCTGTTGAGTCAGTTTTAAGCGAAATTCAGGAACTAATTCAATACAGTGAATTTTGGCTGAAGTCTGAGATAGATTTTTAGCCAGTTCTCCAGTTCCCGCACTGGTTTCAAGAACCAACGAGGGGGATTGAATATCTGTCTTTGCAGTTAGGTAATCACAAACCCAAGATGGTGAAGGGAAATAGTCCAAGTAAGAAATTTCTATGTTATTTTTCATCCCAACTTTGACAAATTAACGACTGAGGATTGACTGGTTCATCAACAGGAAGATCGACAATAAATTCAGATAGACATCGATGAATGGTTGACTGTACTGTTTTGGCGACAGCTAGGGCCGATTCAGTCAAACACTGAACGATAATTTCGTCATGACAACAATTGACGATCTGAGCTTGCCATTGGGAATTCATGTCAAAGATTAAAAGAAGTTCCCCCATTGCTCGTTTGACCATATCGGCTTCCGCCATCGACCAAGCGGCGGCCGTCGCTTCTGTGCCTTGAACTAAAACACCTTGATGCTGTTTGGGATATTTGGCGAGGAAAACACCTCTACCCGTGAGAGATCGCACATATCCTAAACCAAAACGAGTTTTAGCATAAATTTCATCAATTCCTAAAACAGGAATTACTGCTTTACTTGCTTTTTGAATGAGGGAACGTTGGTATTTAGCCAAAACACGATAGGTTTTCTGCCAGCTATTGAGGGCAGATTTTGCTTCCTCATCGCTTAAGTGAATATTGCCCTGAGATAAAATGGTCTGTTGTAAGGTTCGCCAGCCTTGGAGGTTTAAACTTCCGTAATGAACCGCTTTAGCGACGGCTCGTAGACGTTTAGCAACAGCAAAGTTAGGACGAGACTTATTTTTGAGCCAGGTTGCGATATTTTCTTCTGTCCATTCTTTACCAAAACGTTGAATTTGAGCAATCCGAACAACGATGGAAAGGAAAATATCCTGTTGTTCACTGTTAAATCGCCGCAGCAGTTCAGGATCACGAGACACTTGAGCCGCAATTCGACTATGGGCTTTCGATAAATCCGCCACAATTAAGGAAAATCCTTGGGGGGCTTGAAAGACTGAACGGAGGGTCGGTAAATTATAAGACTGAAGTTCAACTGGGAGTGCAGTAGGATTAGGTGGATTCTGAGTATTCGGCTCTGAGGCCGAGCTACGCCCAAAACCTTTACGATTAATCTGTTTAAACCGAGGACAAACCACACCATGTTGATGATTGATTTGCAGATTTTCAAGATAGTCAAGATAGGTTTTCGTTGTTTTGATCACCGAGATCAGCCGTAATTCCGCAATATTCCAGTGGGGTGAAAGCGTTTCTGAAGAAGCCGAGGTCAGTTTAAGGGCAAAGGTGGCATTAAGTAAGGCTGTGAGTTTGTGAGGAGAATATAAGTAAGCGATCGCTTGAGGTAATTTTTTCTGTAACTGAGCTAATAGATCATCATAGGCATTTTGGTAACATTGCTTGACCTGTACGAGGTGTGAATAATTCACTGGCATCCCGTAATATTCCATTTCAGCAAAGGCAGGCGAAGCCAAACATTCTGCTATAAACGAGTCCCAGAGATCGACCGCTTTAAGAACGGTTTGAAATCGAGTATATAATTCGAGAACCACCTGAGCATCCTGAGCCGCATAATTGAGTTGACGATTTGAAAGTTGGCCATTGCCGAGTTCTCCCCATCCCCAATCAGAGGTTTGTTGGGTTTTGTCGATGTCAATTCCCATACGAAGTCCGATACTAGCCAAAGAATGGGGTTGATTTTTGAGTTGAGGTAACCAGGGATCGAGTCCTGCCCAGTAAACTTGAGAAGCCAGCTTAATATCTCGGATGCAGCGAACGCAAAATTGATATTTGGCCAAAAGCCATTTTTGTTCAAAAGATAAGGCTTGCCCAATGACTTCGACACAAGGATTGGCTAATCGTTCTTTAAGAATGTCCCAAAATCCAATTTTAGCTAACTGCTGATGACGTTGGCTCCGTTCAGTCTGTGTATAGCCCAAATCTACAAGTAACACATCATTTGTTAAACCGATTTGTAGCGTTCTGATTTCTCCTTTCGTCGGGTCTGAAGCATCATTAGATTTAGTGGAATATGTTTCAATATCTAATCCGAATTGAGAAGCTTGTTGCCATTGGGATAAATAATCAGTAAATTGAGGATGTTCAAGAAGAACTATATTTTGATTAAGAGGCGGAGCATCATTAAATAAAAGTATGGATAATTGCATAGATTACTTTGTGCATGATCGGATTAAAAGAATAAACAGGCAAAGTTTAGAAATTTTCTAGTTTTTTTTGTAAAATTTGTTGTCTAAGTTTATTCAGATGGCATCTGACCATTCGTTGAGCTTTGATATACACTTTTGGTAATACTTTTAAGTAATGGTCATAATGAAATTGCAGTTCTTCTAAAGTTTTTGTTTCTAGCATAAACAGCGATGAGCGAAAGAAAAAGGCGTAACAGTAGCTGAAGGAAGCAAAAAATATCAGCTACTGACGCAATTTAAGGAATTAATTTAATCACTACAGCAGAATGAAGAATTGATTCAAAAGTTTTAGTTAATTGTGAAATAGAATGGGTCAGCAGAAGTTTTAAAGGATTGCTTTTAACAGAAATCGTGACAATATCATCCTTAATTCCAATTAACTGTGAGTGTTGAGTCAAAATAGCTTTAATTGTTGGTTGAGATTGTTGAATGACCTCTTGCCAGATCTGCTCGGAGTTAATCGGTTGAGGGGTAGAAACAGTTGAATGGGTATTTTCAGGCGTTTTTAGTAATCCTAAGAGAACCGTTTCAAGCATTAGTTGAGGCATTCGACTAAATTTAATTTGAGTTTCACAAGAGCGAAGGTATTGTTGTTGTTCTAGGGCTTTTTGAGGCGAGAGGGAAAACGCTTTTAAAGATTGCCACATAGTCGAAGAAACGGTTCCTAATTTTTCCTGTGCTTGGCTCTGAGCCAAGATTAAATTGGTGTAGAATCCAAGTAAGTTATTGATGAGGCTCAACGGTTCTTTATGGTGAAGATTTCTTAGTGTTTTCAGCAGTTTTTCAGGATTTTGCTCGATAATACTCTCTACAATTTGATAGAGATCATCTTCATCAACCTGACCCGCTAAGTCATAAATGTGTTTAGCTGTGATCGAGTCTGCGAGAAGACGAGCTTGATCTAAAAGCGTTAGAGCATCTCGTACACCCCCTTGTGCATAAGAGGCAATCAATCTTAAAGCATCATCGGTAATCGACATTTTTTCTTGTTGAGCAACTTGTTGGAGATGATTAACGAGATGTTCAGCAGATAGAGGAGAAAAAGGATAGCGTTGACAACGAGAGATAATAGTTTCCCCTAATTTCTGCGCTTCGGTAGTACAGAGAATAAACACTACATTAGGTGGTGGTTCTTCAAGGGTTTTGAGAAGAGCCTGGGTCGCACTATGACTGAGCGCATGGCATTCATCAATAATCCAAACTTTATAGCGTCCTTGAACTGGACGAAATTGGGAATGATTGATTAATTCTCTAACTTCCTCAACGCCGTTATTGGATGCAGCATCCAGTTCAATAACGTCTAAAGCCGTTCCTGAAGAAATCGCCTGACACATCGCACATTGACCACAGGGTGTTGGCGTAGGATGCTCGCTGGATAGACAGTTCAAGGATTTCGCTAAAATCCTTGCGGTTGAAGTTTTACCCGTTCCTCGCTGTCCACTTAACAGATAAGCTGGAGCAATACGTCGTTGAATTAACGCATGAGTCATCGTAGTGGCGATCGCCGTTTGTCCAACCAAGTCAGCGAGGGTTTTGGGTCGATATTTAAGATGCAGTGGAATATAATTCATAGAATGAGATGAAATGATGACAATAGACCACAAATGAGGAAATGATTTAAGAAACCGCAATCGCTGTTTTCTTACGACGATTTTTCTTAGGAGTGATTTTTGAAGGCGTAGGTTCTTTCACATCAATCGTTGCAGAATCAATGGTTTTTTTAGTTGATTCGTCTTCAGAAGATGAAGTGGCTGTATCATCAGTGATACCTGGAATGAGCATTGGCATCAGACATTGAAACATACTAGAAAGCTCGGTTTCTAAAGCAACCAGCTTAGTAATACAGGAAGGTTCATTGAGGCATAGTTGAAATTGTTTACCTGAGAGACTTTTTAAAGCATTTCTTAAGTAAAGGGCATTTAAACCAAAAATTAAGTTACTATCAACATCTGCCTTAATCCTCTCAGTTCCTGTTTTAGCGTTGGCTTCGGTGAAAAGTTCAACAGTCTGCTCGGTTTGATTAGTTCTAAGAACAATTGCTGGCCCGTATTTTTCACCTTTGGGATTAATCAACAACAACCGATTGACAGCCGCTAAAAGTTCATCGCCTAAAAAGGTAATGTGGTGAACAAAATATCTTGGCACAATGGTTTCATAATCAGGATACAAACCTTCTAAAAGTCGAGCAGTTAGGATCGTTTCAGCAACTTGAAACTGAAGTTGATGATCGCAATAATAAAGAGTAACCTCGTTTACCTCTTTGTTTTTAATGAGTTTGATGAGATATTCTAAGGGAGTCGCTGGAATGGTCATAGCAGGCGGTTCCGTTGTCAAAAGAAACCGTCCAGTCAGTTGAGTAACGGTTAAGCGATGACCATCGGTTGAGGCTAACTCAAGACTATTACTTTCTTCTGCGTCAGAATTAAATTTAAAATGAACCCCTGTGAGGACTTGTTTGTGTTCCTCTTTAGCACAAGATTTGAGGCAAGGTTTAAGAGCTTCGAGAAGATTTTTAGTTGGCAGGACGACGGAGCGTTGATTTTCAAAGGCAGGAAGTTTGGGATATTCGGCACTCTCCATGCCCTGTAACTGATATTTTCCATGACTACAAGAGAGTTCGATGACTTGATGTTCTTTTAATTCAAGGGTTAATTCTACATTTGGCAAAGCGGTGACTAGATCGTGAAAGAGTTTGCCTTCAAAAGTGATCTGGCCAGCCTTATGAATGAGCGCATGGCAATAACTTTCAATGCCAATACTAAGATCAAAAGCTGTGAGTTTAATTCGCTCTTGTGCCGTTTCGAGTAAAACATGACTGAGGATAGGATGCGGTGGTTTAGAGGGTAGTGCTTCGACAACATCGACTAAAGCTGCCGCTAGAGTTTCTTGAGAACAAGTAATTTTCATAGGTTAATTCTAATATTTGGAGAATGAAAGAAAACCCTCTACTTCAAATCCATAGAGGGTTGAGCAAAGATTACTCTTCGTCTTCAGCAGAAGCAGGTAACACGGGAACGGCTGTATCGTTACTATGGATAATCACAGATAGATCGGGTTGTAAGCCATTCCAAATTTGATGTTTGAGGGGATCGTCATAACCGAGAAAATAATTGCGCCAGTTATTGAGGGTAGGAACATCATGAGAAACGACTCGACAAGTCGGGGATTTTTGTTTTTTACCGACTAATTCTCTTGCAGTTTGAAAGCTAAAGACGCACAATGACTTAAATTTGGCATTTTTTGGGCGAGCAGCAATACCGTTCGTTACAGCATGACAGGTCGTAATTTCCTGACATAATTGATTCCATTGTTGACTAAAAGTAGCTTGATTAGCACCTTTAGCTACATAGGATAAAGGAACGCTGTGTAAAGGTCGATTATCTGTACCAAGTAAAATTACTTCGTACATTTGTACGTTTCCAACATTATCATCATCTTTGTACTCTCGTTTCCAATGACCGAGAATGACTAATTGTTCTGATTCAGTTGAGGCGGAGCGATCGTATGCTAGAAGAGTACTGCGTGGACAAACCAGCATCCGAGGATTTTTCAATAATAGCCCCAGAGCCTCATTTCCCGTACTTTCATAAGTGTAAGTAATTAGTTGTTCAACAATACTGTCGAAGTCTAACCACCCCGCTTTAGCCATTTCATCAGTAGAGATAAAATAACCGCACAAATCTGGTGTTAGACCGCGCAATGCTTGAAGACGAGGAAGTCGAGCATTAGGGTCAAGATAACTAGCATCGGTGAATTCATCCTTAATTAGTTCTTGAGTTGGTAGATCTTCAATAGGTGCAGACATAACAGTATCTTCGATAATTTCTGAGGAAATCACTTCGGCAGTAGCAGCTTTTGTTTTAGGCATAGGTTAAAAAGGTAAAAGTTTTTTTTAAACGAATAAGTAATGAAAAGATGCTTAAACTAAAACATCTTTTTTTAAGTCAATTCATTAACTAAGATTAGTATTTAGAAATGTAAATCTAAGTCTGAATAGGCTAAATATTGACTTTCATGAAGTTCATACCAAAGTTGTTCATCAGAGGTTAGATTAATGCTTTCTTCTCCGTCGTTTGAGATGAGCAAACAAGACAACCAAGCATTGAGATAAGCTATTGTTAAATGAGACACATTTTTTTTAAATGTTTTTTCATACAAAGTTCCTCTTTTTCACAGATCATTTAATCAGTGCAAAGCACTGCTCTTATTTTTTGGATTAATCTAAATTACCAAAATAGCTATTTTTATTAGGAACTAAAATAATCTTTTATCTTTTGAGTAAATTTGAGTGTTTGTCATGCCATTAAAGCATAATTTGATAATAATATTACAATAAAAAATTGTTGTTTAATTTTTAAACTTACTAAAATAAAAATTTTCATGAAAAGAAAAAAGGTTCTTTAAAACAAATGTTTTATAAGCTTAAAGAACCTAAAATTATAGCTTGATAATTTAACTAGATATAACAAACTAGGAAAAACCCTGAAAAGCGTATTGAGCATTTACTAATTTGTTTGGTCATTTAATCCGAATATGATAAGTTCTAGGCATAACTTTAGCAATTAATCGTCCCTGTAAATCTCTAATTTCGCCTAAATTAATAGTAGCATCAATTAATTCTGCTCGCTTTAGGCGAGGAATATATTCTAGATATTCTTGAGGAAAATCTTGCTCTTTTAAGTTAGGATTAATCCAAATAGGCGGATGCCCTCCATTCGTGCATAAACTAACTTTAGAGAGCTTACCTTCTAATTTTTTTCCTCGCTCGCCAAGCTTTTCAAATCGACGTTCCATGAATTCCTGAAGCTTTGATTTAAGCCATTTGACGGTTGTTTCATTGGTGTTTGCCAGTGATTGAATTCTTTGCGCTTCTTCTTTTTGATATTTAACTTTAGTTTCATATTTTCGGATAGCTGTTGTATAGGAATCTATCTTTTCCTCTATTTGCGGAAAAAGATGTTCTTCTAAATGAGATTCGGCAAAAGTGCGAGATTGCTCATCATCAGATTCTAAATGATCTAAAATGAGTTCTAGTTCTACATCAAGTTGGTAGAGGGATTCTAGCATAAATAACCTTGCAATTTTTCAAAGGATTTTTGGCTAATTTTTCCTAGATAGAGCCGTTGTAAAAGTTTTCTAGTTACAGCAAATTTTTGCACTTCACTGAGTCAAATTTTTTGTGTCTTGTGTTAATAAATAGAGAGAGTTTAGTTTCTGTCTAAATGTTTAACAAACGATTAGTCAAGAAATTAATGATAATTACTTCGTCTTTATCAACTCCTAGAAAAAAACTGGAAAGAAGGGGGACAACCTTGTTTAGTTAGTTCATGGGTATCATAATTAATCTGTTTTTAGAAGGTTGTCCCCCTTCTTTCAATGTTTAATGTATCTCTCTCTATTAAAAAATGAATAATTTTTTGAGTTGAGCGTTTTTTATCAAAATTCTTCTGTGGACTCAAGACTTCTAGTCAGTTCTGTTTCTTGGAACCATATAAGTTCTCTAGTTCCTTGTTGAAGTCGAATTCCGTAGAGCCATTGTGATTGATTATGAGTTTCTACAAGTTCTAACGCACAAATCAGAAAAGAGTCAGTTGTCCCTTTTAGGAAGACTTGTTCTCCAAAAGTAAACTGAGGCTGAATTGTTAAAGGTGATAAAGGTTTAAATTCAATAGTAATAAAGTGTTCTTCATCATCTGGCTCGGTGCGATATTCGATGTAAGGAATACCATTTGATTCAACGGTTTGAGCTTCGTAATAAGACATAGAGAATTTAAGCAATTCAAAAGGTATTCATTTCCTGCAAAGCAGGAAAAAAGAGAAGTTATTCTACAAATTCTTGAAAACCAGCCTGAGTTCATCTAAAAGGATTTAATGTTATCTTGACAGGCTAGCCAAGAAAGGAAAAAAATAAGTTTGATTTAAAAATGGGCTGAGTCTTAATAATTTTGGCTCTCCAAGCTCAAATATGCTAAAATTAATAAAAACTTTTGAAAATTAACGATCATAACCTTTAATGCCGTCCACAGCCCAGTTAAAACTCATCGAAAATTTACTTAATCTTCCCAATCTAAAAGTTACAGATTATATAAATCAAGAAAACTTGGGAATGATTGTTCAAGTTTCAGAGCAAAATAAAAAAGCTACTTGCCCTCGCTGTGGAACTAAAAGTGAAAAACTACATTAAAATCATTCATTTTTGGTTAAAGATCTACCTTGGGGGAGCCAAGAAGTTTATTTAAAAATTAATCGAAGACAGTTTAAATGTCAAAAATGTAAAAAACCAAAGAGTGAAAACTTAAGTTTTATAAAAACCCGACGCGGCTACACTAAACGTTTGGCTCTTAAAATAGTAGAGCAAGTTTTGAAAAGTAATATTAGAACGGTAGCATTACAAAATAATCTAACTGAAGATGTTGTCGCAAGGATGCTAAAAGATGTAGCAGAAAAAAAGTTAGAAGAAAAGCCAAAAGAACTAAAAAAACTTGGATTAGATGAGATAGCCTTAGTAAAAGGTCATGGAAATTACTGTGCAGTTTTGGTTGATGAATGAGAAGCACAAATTAATAGGAATGCTACCTTCAAGGAAACAAGAAGATTTAGAAGTTCTTTTTAAATCTTGGGGAGAAGAAATTATTAAAAAAATCGAAGCAGTTAGTATTGATCTATCTATGGAAATCATATAAAATTCTGATTGAAAAGTTAATGCCACAGGCGGAAATTATTGCTGACCGCTTTCATGTACAGAAAAGTATTAATACTAAATTGTACTCAAAAAGAAAGGAGCTAAAAAGGAAAGCTAATATTAAGAAAAATCAGTCAGTAAAACTTTTAAAAATTCTCAATAATAGTAAATATGCTCTCTTAAAAAATCAAAATAATTTAACTGAAGCTCAACAAGACAAACTAAAACAAGTAAAGAATAAAATTCCTATTTTAGGAAAAATGCACAGTCTCAAAGAAGATTTTCAAAAAATTTTATAAGAAAGCCGCGATTGGACAACGGGATTAAATGAATTGAGCGATTGGTTATTAACAGCTTCGTCTTTATTTCCGCGCAGTTGCCAGACAATCCGAAGATGGTTTGCGGAAATCATGGGTTACGAAGACAACTCGCATTACACAAGGTACTGTAGAAGGAATTAATAACAAACTAAAATTAATAAAAAGTTCTGGATATAAATTTAAAAATTTTGAAAATTTTAAAATAAGAAGCTTATTAAATTGGCATTTTAATTATTAATTTAGCATAGCTTTGCTCGTAGAACCATAATTTTTAGAGCTAGGGACATGAGCAGACTCGGTTACTGGAATAATTTCCAGCATATCTCTTGCCGTTCTCTTGGTAGCTTTGTTTTTCTTGACTTTGTTAAGTTAACCAACAGTATCACTTGCTACTCAAACGCCTATAAGTGTTGAATTCAAGGGCAAGGCTCTCTCGCGTGAGAGTCAAGATTTAATGAATCCATTAAAGAGAGCCTTAACTTCTTAAGAAGTGTTAAAAATAGATTGAGACGATTGTTTTTCTACAGATTACCGCGCTCAACTCTTGCGTTCAGAGTGCTTGAGGAAATCCATGTTGGCTCATCATTAACGAAGAACTAAGGAGTGTTACTTTGAATGTTCCAATTTCCCTAATTATTACGGTTTATAACCGAGAACGTTATCTGGCCAAAGCCATTGAAAGTGTTTTAGCTCAAACCCTGACCGATTTTGAGTTGCTGATCCTAGATGATGGGTCAAGCGATCGCAGTGTCGAAATCGCTCGTCATTATGCAAAACAAGACAATCGCATAAAAGTCATCGTAGCACCCCATACAGGACGAGGACAGGCTCTCTGTAATGCGATCGCTCAGACGACGGGCCAATATTTAGGAATTGTCGATAGCGATGACTTACTGGCTCCCACCGCTTTAGCAGAAACTGCTTACTTATTAAATCAGCAGCCAGACGTGGGAATGGTTTACACCGATTATTTAGTCATCGACGAAAAAGGGACAGTATTAGGATTAGGCAAACGCTGTCAGATTCCCTATTCTTCAATGCGGCTATTAGTTGATTTTATGACGTTCCATTTCCGTTTAATTCGACGTTCGGCTTATAAACAGGTGGGCGGAGTCAATCCAGAATTTAAAGCCGCGCAGGATTATGATTTATGCCTGCGTCTCGATGAAGTTACTAAAATCGCACATTTCAAAAAACCGCTTTATTATTATCGTACTCATCAAGACAATATTTCTCATCTCCTCCAACTCGAACAAATTCAATTTACCCAAATGGCGATCGCTCAGGCTTTGCAAAGGCGCGGACTGTCTGAAAAGTTGGTTTTAGAAGTTGAAGTCCAAGCACAATATCGATTACGCCCTCTAACAAGTGCCGCTAGGAACACTTAAAGTTAACTTGTGGCGATTACGGTTGCCTTACCGTTAAAGTTAATGTTGCCTTTAGCCTCAATCGAACCGAGCAAGGTTGAGTTGCCATTATAACTGAAGTTTCGTGCGGTTACAAAAGAGCCTCGACATTGAGAAGAACCATTAAAGTTAATTTCACCTTGTGCCACTACTCGCAAGTTGCTAGACGTATCAGTAGTGGTCGAGCCATTAAAAATAATACTGCCGTTGCTATTGGCATTAGCGAGTAAAGAAGACCCACTAAAACGGGCATTGGAGTTCATTTGTATTGAACCCGAAGCAAACAGGGAAACATTGTTCGCTTGCACCCCAGACAGATTAATATTACCATTATTGGTCACAAACATGACATTATTAAGGGTGTGTCCATTGCTGTTGAAGTTCAAATCGCCCTGCTCTATAATAATTACTAGATTACTCAAAGTCACATTGGCGGGAACAATTAATCCCCCATTAATGACCCGTACAACAGTGGGTTGAGTCGCCGTGCCACCCCCTGGAAATCGATTTGTCCAATCAGATGCCGAGCTAAGTGGGTTATTTTGAACATTAAAGGTGACGGTAGGAGTACCAGTGGGGACACGACGGGCGGTTTCTTGATTAATGATGCTGGTGTAACTGGGAACAACTACTGTTTGTGGTTCAATTACTTGGGGTGGTATAAGATTAGAGTAAAGGTTGGTGTTAGCATTAATGACATTGTAGCCAGGTGCGACAGTTACAGCACGGTCAATCAAGACTAGCTTACCATTAGCATCACGAATCGGATTACCCTGTGCATCACGACGCACGGGCAAGGTAGGATTACCATTGATGGTAAAACCACGACCAGCATAGATGCGAGCATCATCATTAAGATTCAATGGGTCGCCGTCAAAGTCGCTACTACCGCTAATGGTTACTGTGCCTTCAGCTTTAATGGCAAACGGCAAGCTTGCTGGATCATTATCGATGATGGTTGCCACTCCTATTGTATCAGCGATCGTTGCATTAGTAGCATTAGTCAGATTGATGGAGAAGGTTTCGCTTGCTTCATGGCTTAGATCGGAGATAATAAGTACGGAAATGGTTTGGGATGTTTGACCGGGGTTAAAAGTTAGAATGCCGTTAGTAGCAGTGTAGTCATTAGGTGCAAGCGCCGTCCCATTTGCTGTACTATAATTAACAGTTACGGTCTGACCACTAGCCGCAGAAAGACTGACGGTAAAGGTGGCGGTTGTCATGCCGCTATTTCCCTCGGTTAA
>NZ_PXOH01000031.1 GCF_003007785.1 Aphanothece hegewaldii CCALA 016
ACCCAATTTTTAGCCAAATTGCTAACATCTTAGCCCAAAAACAAGACTGGGTTATTTTGTCATAGTCTAAACTCCAGGCTTAAGCATTAGCCCGTTAACTGATGCCATGATACACACCCTCCATGTTTAGTGTCGTTAAGGATAGGGGATTAGGTTAATCATCTAATCAACCTTTATCAGTTAATTAGGTAAAGTTAAACCTAATTATTTTTCTCTAATTTAAGATAATACAGGATACTTACTAAACAAGGAAGATTAAATTTAGTATCATTATGATACAAATTTATATAATTTTAAGATTCTTGCTCCGATGGAGGTAGTGTGGGAATTTCTGAACGACTACTTTTACGGGGATCGCTTTTACCTAGATACTTGGTTTTAAGCCGCCCATCCTCCCACCATCTGAGGTAGTAGTACGGGCCAAAGGTTTTACCTTCTCTAGGAATATATTTCTCTTCAATAAAATGACCTTCTAATAATTCAAGTGGAGAGTTTGGCTCGAGCTCGCCTCGTCTGAGCTTATCGATCAGTTGCTCTTTCTCTTCTTTTCTCCGTTGATTAATCTCCATCTGATTTTGCAATTTATTAGGAATCTGCTCTTGAAGACGTTCTAGTTCTTCTTGCTCAAGAGACTCAATTAAATAATAAATTAATTTTTCTTTTTGTTTGGATGGAAGCTCATTGACTAATTTGGAAAGGGTATTAAATCTAACCTTTTTAGAAGTTATATCAATTTGATCGGGCTTACTTAATGCTTCCTCAATTAAAGATTTTAATTCTAATATTTCAATCGGTTTAGTTAAAAAGAGTAAAACATTTTCTCGAAGGGCTTGTTTATAATTCTCCATATCTCCATATGCTGAAATAACGATCGTCTTCAACTGAATTCCTTTTTTCCGCAGCGTTCTAATCAGTTGAAACCCTTCGAGTTCAGCAGCAGGCATTTTTAAATCGGTTAGAAGAAGATCGATCTCGTGTTCTTTATCTTGCTCGATCGCCTCTAGAGCTTCTTCACCACTCCGAACAAAAATAATTTCATATTCTCCCGATTTGGTTTCTTTTCTAAATCGTTGTTTGATTGCTTGTTCAAAAGCCTGTTCATCATCTACAAATAGTAACTTGATTGGCATGAACACAGTTCCTAACAAATGGCTTTCATCTGAGTAAATTTTACTATTGATTTTACTTATCTTTTAAATTTTTATGAATAATTAATCAATAACCTAAAATATCAAGTTGTACTTGAACGTATAGCATCTAATGAAACCCCTTGTTAAAATATGAGTACGTTACTCAACGTAAACTCGACAAAGTGACCATCGTGCGTGTTTACGTCGATCTTGCTCAATGCTGCTTATGAACAACTGTTGATTAAAGGAATGAAAATAGCTCGACGTACCTTGACAGCAGCTAAAGCAGGAACTTTGTCTCGAGGTGAGTACAATACTTTCCTACATCAGTGGGTTGGCTTCGGGAAAGCACTGGCAACAAAAAACTGACAATCGATGATTTGTTAAAAGTCGAAGATTACTAAACTTTGTACCCTGATTCTGATAGCATTCAACGGTTAGGTAAACTGCCGAAGCTTGTAAATTGGTTAGTGATTATATCTGTAGTATGCTTGTCTTTATGCTCGGATGTAATTACTCAAGCGCAAGCCGAATCGTTCCGTCAAGCGTTGAAGCTATCTCAACTGCAAGTTAATAGTGTTCCTTTTTCTCAACCTGAAACCCTTTCGGAAAGCTCTTCTATCTCACTTAAGCAAGTCAAAGTTTTGGGCAGTACAGTTTTTTCTGAAGAAGATTTAGACAAAATTACTGTTCCTTTTATTGGAAAAGAAGTTACTCTAGAAACGCTTGAAGAAATTGCTCGTCAAATAACACAACTCTATGTTGCTAATGGTTATCTTACCTCTGGAGCTTATTTGCCACCTCAAGATTTGTCTAATGGGGTTGTAACCATTCAAGTGATTGAGGGGAAATTAGAAGACATTGAAATTCAGGGTTTAAATCGTCTTCAGAATTATTATGTGCGAGAACGCTTAATGAAGGCAGTAACCGTTCCACTGAACATCAAACGCCTGGAACAAGCATTACAGTTATTGCAACTCGATCCTCTATTTGAAAGAATTGAGGCAGAGTTAAATCAAGGAACAGAACCAGAACTCAGCATTTTGACAATCAAACTTAAAGAAGCACCTGCTATTTCTATAGGACTACAGTTTGATAACTATGAATCTCCAAGCATCGGAGAATACAGAGGAACATTAAAGCTGCACCATCAAAATCTACTTGGTTTTGGGGATCAATTATCGGCCGAATATCGAATTACAGAAGGACAAGATCAATATGACTTTAGCTACGGAGTTCCTCTCAATGCCAATAATGGGACTTTGAGTATCAGTTACCAGACAGGAGATACCAAGATCATTGAAGATGTTTTTAAAGATGTAGGAATCAGGGCTGAATCCAACACATTATCACTCAGTTTTCGTCAGCCTGTAATTCTAAAACCGAATGAAGAACTTGCTCTGTCAATTTCTTGGGATTTAAAGGAAAGTAGAACCTTTTTACTAAATGATATTCCTTATTCCTTTACGCTTGGCCCAGAAAACGGTAAATCTAGGGTGACAGCTTTAAGGCTAGGTCAAGAATGGATTAATCGTTCACCTAAGCGAGTTTTAGCAGCAAGATCGTATTTGAGTTTTGGGCTAGGTCTATTCGATGCGACGATTAATGAGATTGGAATTGACGGTAGATTTTTCTCATGGCAAGGGGAATTTCAGTGGGTAGAAAAATTAGATGAAGATATTATTTTTCTAGCTCGATTTGGAATGCAGCTTACTCCCGATGCTTTGCTGCCAGTTGAACAATTTGACATTGGCGGAATCGATACAGTACGAGGTTATGCGAATAATTTGCGGATTGGTGATAATGGCATAGTAGGGACAATAGAAACCCGTTTTACTGTTTTTAATAATGATACTTTCGGTGTAATCGAATTAGTCCCTTTTTTCGATATCGGGACGGTTTGGAATAACAAACTTGCAACAGTCAATCCTAATACTCTTGCTAGTACGGGTTTAGGATTGCGTTGGCAGATTAATAATTTGAATCTTCGTTTGGATTATGGCATTCCCTTAATCAAAATTGAGCAACAAGGTAATTCTTTGCAAGAGAATGAATTTTCTTTTTCAATCTTATGGCAACAGAGATTTTAGTCAGCTTTTATTATTGACAAATGAGATTAATATTTTGAGGGGTAGCAGCGATCAATAAAGTTCGCCCATCAACAGTACGAACGATCGCACCTCCACGAATAATGGGATCGCCTGATTTCCAGGGATGCACTGAAATAAACTGCTCATTTTCGGTAGGTATAGAAGAGGGAGTGCTGGAGCCAGGAGATAGTTCTGTTGTTGATGGAACACTTAATGCTTCTCTTTCGTTAATTCCAGATTCAGGCGTAATTGGAACTCCGCCTGTTCTGGTATAAGTAAAACTGCCCTGTTGTTCATTTCTGCGGGCTAAACAACTTCTGGCAATGGTTTCATCGGGTGAGATAAGTCTAAGTTCTAGGGGTTCCAGCGAATTCTGGATATTTGTCTCTGGCGTATTAATTGCTACAATTCCGTTGATTCCAAATTGAGAACTCGCCGTGATCTGACTATCAGTCGATAAAAAGGCTCCTTTAGCTGAGATTTGTACCTGACCCCCTCGACCTATAAAGGCATTAGCCGAGATGTTACTACCTTCTAGAGAAATTAGAGGATTAGTCGCGAGCGTAATATTTCCACCATTGCCCGTACCGCTTGCTGTAGC
This sequence comes from Aphanothece hegewaldii CCALA 016, assembly GCF_003007785.1. Classification (GTDB taxonomy): domain Bacteria; phylum Cyanobacteriota; class Cyanobacteriia; order Cyanobacteriales; family Microcystaceae; genus Chroococcus; species Chroococcus hegewaldii. Next base: position 3,822 of record NZ_PXOH01000031.1, read on the forward strand.
TGTGATGTTGCTGTTCCGTCGCAACTGGATTCGCTCGGCCGCTAAATCAATATTACCGCCATTTCCTGAAAAGGTAGAAGCCGTAATCCCTGACGAACGATCTAAATCAATTGAGCGAGCTTGAATTTGTAGATTTCCCGCATCACCTGTCCCATCATTTCTGACGCTAATTGATGCGCCATCTGTTACACTCAGTTGTCGAGTTTTAATATTGACATTTCCTGAAGCACCAGTTGGAATTTCAGGCAATCCAAGTCCTTGTCTAATTTTGGGATCGACACGATTCGCAGAGGAAATAATTAAGCTTGGATTTACAGAACCGGGAATCGTTCCACTAACCTGTATAAAATCAGTAGCATTAATCGTTAAACTTCCAGCCTTTCCCGATGCAAGGGTTGAACTATCTACTCGACCACCATCGGTTAAAGTTAAACGTTGGGTATTAATGAGCAAATTGCCCCCTGGGCCTGAACCTTGAGTAATCGAAGAAATGAGGCTTGGAACCAAACTGTTGGGATTAAATCCAGTTAAATTAATCTCTTCAGTAGCAGCGATCGTTAATTCTCCTCCACTACCGCTTCCAAACACAGTAGTACTTAGAAGTCCTCCTTCTCTTAGAGATAAGTTTTGAGTAACTAAGTTCAGATTTCCTGCTGTTCCTGAACCTGCAGTAGCCGTAGAAACAATACTACTCAAGGGAAAAGAGGGATCGAAAGGCGAGATCCCAAGAATTTGAACCGAATCTTTTGCTTGGATAGCAAGATTACCACCAGCACCCGACCCAAAAGTTGAAAGATAGATTCTCCCTGAATCTTGAACAATTAATCGATTAGCCCAAATGTTAATATCAGCCCCTTTTCCCTGAGCTAGAGCTTGACTGAGTAAGCCACGAGTCGAACGAGCTAAACCTGGGAAGACTGGAGTAAATTCCGTTGTTCCAGTAATAGTCAAGGTATCTGAGGCGTTGACTTGAATAGTTCCTAGCGGATTTGCACCTTGATTTTCGATTAATACTAAAGAAGCATCTGTAATGTTAATGTTTCTGCCAAACAGAGAAATATTGCCGTTAGTAGTTCCACTAGCATTAACAAGCGAGCGTCTGGTTAAAGAAATGTCCTGTAAACGGCTAACATCCTCATAATTAAGAGTAAAGTTATTAGGATTCGTAAAAGCAATTTTAACTTGACCAGAAGAAACACTACCGATTTCGACCCGTCCTGAAGGAGCAGTCACAACGCCGCCTTGAAAGTTGACTTCTCCCCCAACTAAAGCCAGAGTGTGTTCAGGTTTAACAGCTAATCCTGTGGGAATTGTACCTCCAATGGGAATATTCGGCAGACGGGTATCACCTGGGGCAATGAGATTATGTCCTCTACCTTGAACCTCTATTTTCCCAGAAGATTCTAAAAATCCCAAAGCGAGCGGTACATTGATAGCGAGTAATGGAACAGCTTGAGGATTCTTGGCACTAAAAATCGTGCCATCTGATAGATGAATCGAACTAGCTGTCGTCGCTAGAAACGAGCCATTAACATCTAAAATAGCATTCGGCCCAAAGATAATTCCATTGGGGTTGATGAAGAAAAAATTAGCATTGCCTAAAACGCCCAGTTTGCCGAAAATGGCTGAGAGATTATTGCCAGTGACTCGGCTAAAAATATGCTCTACGCCGTTAGGATTGGAAAAATAAACCGTCTGCCCTTCGTTAATGTTAAACTCTTGAAAACTGTGAAATAAGTTAGCCCCTCGTCTAGCACCACCATCGATTCGCTCGCTAGGCAAGCCATTAATAACCTGATGAGGCGTAACCGTTGAATTTTCAGCCCCTAAAGTTGAATCAGGAAGAATTTGAGCTTGAGTCGAAGGTGTAAGCAAGATAGCCAACCCTAAACCTAACCAAACTTCAGTAAGATGAGGAAATCGTGACATGAGCGCGTATTTAGTTTGAACTAAAAGGTTCTCTCACACTTGATCTTAGATGATTTTATGAATCAAACCGTCAAATCGGCAGAAGAACTGCCAGGCAGTTTTGGGATACCGTTTCTGGGTGAAACTCTCGAACTGTTTACCCAACAAGAGCAGTTTTACTGGAAACGTTTTCAGCTTTATCGAACTCATTTTAAAACCCAGATCATGGGTAGGAAAATCGCTTGTCTCATTGGCCCCGATGCAAATCAGTTTGTTCTCAAAGATCGTGCGGAAAATTTTTCTTCAAAAGTCGGATGGTCAATTTTAGAACCTCTATTTGGTGAGGGAATTCTTCTACAGGATGGACAAAAACATCAAATGATACGCAAGTTGATGTATCCGGCATTTCATCCTCAAGCTATTGCTAGTTATTTTGACATCATTCAGAGTACCGTAGAGGAATTTTTAGACAGTTGGACAGAAAGAAATCCGATTTTTCTCATTGATGAATTGCGTCAGTTAGCTTTATTGATTGCCTGTCGGCTGTTATTAGGAACAAAAGCCGAGCAAGAAGTCAAAATCCTTAGTCAATATTTTTCAGAATTGATAGCAGGAATCAGAACTGTTTTACGGTGGGATATTCCCTTAACTAAGTTTGGTCGTGCCATGAACGCTCGCCGTCAATTAGAAGTATTTCTCTATTCAATTATTGAACAACGACGAAAACAAGAAAATTTTAGTGAGGCTCAGAATGTTCTAGGATTACTTCTAAGTTCAACTGATGAAGATGGAAATCAGTTAAATGATTTAGAAATAATTACTCAATCATTACAACTCTTATTTGGTGGACATGAAACTACTGCTAAACTTTTGTGCTGGTCTTTATTTCAAATTAGTTCTCATTCAGAGTGGAAAGAACAATTACAAGAGGAGCAGACAGGAGTTTTAGGTAGTCAACCTCTTACTTTTTCTGATCTCAAGCAATTCACTTTGATGGGATATATTCTTAAAGAAGTGGAGCGTTTATACCCATCAATTTATACGATTCCTCGTGGAGTGATTCAAGATGTTGAGTATGCTGGATATTTGATTCCTCAAGATTGGTATGTTATTGTGTCACCTCTGTTAACTCATCGTCTAAGTGAGTTTTATTCTGAGCCTCACGATTTTAATCCTAATCGTTTTTTACTTACTCATGAGGAAAACAAGCCGCATCCTTTCGCATTAATAGGTTTTGGTGGTGGTGTTCACAGATGTTTAGGATCTGAGTTAGCTCAAATGGAGATGAAAGTTTTTCTCTCAACTTTACTACGTCGCTACCGTTGGGGCATGATTTCAAATAATCTTGTTGCTACGCCAATCTGTCAAACCAGCAAAGAAGAGCGTAAAATGCGGCTCTGGTTGGAAAAATGTGATTCAATTAGATCAAAAACCTAGAATACTTACAGATCAACGATCATAAGTAGCTACAGCAGGGATTTAAGCTCTTTATTTTGAGTTGTTAAATCCTTACGATAACTGAAAGTAAAAACCTGATATCCCGTTAACCATTGTAAATTTTCTCTTGTAATGTGATCTCTCTCTTGCTGTTCAGGTGAATCATGAACTGAGCCATCACAAAAAACGGCAATTTTAGAAGTTTTGTAGACAAAATCGGGCTTACAATTGGCTTCTTCAATTAACATTTGAGCAGCATCGGGTAGTTTAATTCCCTGCTCGTAAATTGCTTGAAGAACGACACGCTCAAAATTAGACTGCGGGTCGGTTTGAGCATATAGTTTTCTATAATGAGCATCACGCGCAACCTTACTTTCAGAGCGTATAAGAGTACTGCTAGTCAGTTGTTCGAGGAATGGACGAATTAGACGACGATCGAGTATGGCGTGATCGATTTGATTTTGATAGGAAAGGAGGCATTCATAACAAGCCTGAACACAGCTATCTTTAGGCGTTTTAAAATGGCAGATTTCTAAAGCCGCCTCAGCGATTCGTTGAAAACTATCGGCACGATTAAGGATTTGGGAGAGAACCCCCGCGCCCCCTTCAGCCGATTCCCATAATAATATATGTTTTTTTGGCTCTCCTAAACGTTCTGAAGCTAATTCGTCTAATTCCAATTTATAAACCGATTGAATAGCCCTTTCTAGGGCATACTGTAGCGTTGTTAAAAAATCTTCTCTCATGTCACCAAGCAAAAAACAAGGTTCAAGGAATAGGAGATTAGCAGTATGAGAAACCATTAAATTAATATTTGAGCGTAACGTAGACGGAGGAGGATTGGTTGGAGTGTCGCCCCAATACCCTGTCTGAGTATCCAACCTAAATCCTGTTTCGGGAGAACGGCGCAAACCTCGATTAATTCCTAAAATCTTAGCGGTTTCGCCATAGCATAGACGGAATAATTCTGTTCCATCGGCGGCTAATACTGAGGCAGATTCTCGTTTGTGCGGGTCATACTGAAAATGCGTTGTCATCCGATAACCCGATTTGAGTCGTTCTTCTTCATCACAGGTAATGCGTTCACGACGACGAGTAATCATGGTATCCATCGTCAACACAGAATTAAGCTTATCGTTGAGTTTTGCGCCGCAATTAAAGCAGGTATCTCGATCGAAATCTTGAGTATCATGATAATAGCCACAACTTAAACAACAAGCAATTTGCTGATAGTCAATTCCTCTAGGCGACACTCGCATTTTATCGACTTTATACTTATTACCTTCGTAATAAACAATGTTATTCGGGGCAATTTCGCGGATGGCTACACTACGAGAACGAGAAATAAATTCGCCATTTTCTCCTGCTGGAATATAAGCTCGTACTGGTAGACGGGGAAAATTGAAACCAGGTAGAAAACCTTCGGACGCAAAATAACGGTAGGGATAGAATTCAAATTCACTTGTTGAGCGATTTCTAGAATCTTGACCGACTAATAGGGTTAATTGTCTTTCGGCATCTTTTTGTAGAGCTTCGGCTTTGGCTTTATCTTCTTTCTTTACTTCTCCTCTGTGGGATTCATCAATAATTGCTCTAGCTTCATCTCGTTGATTGATTGCTGCTTGATACAATCGTCGCCAACGATCGCAAGCTCGATCAAATTTGATGAGAGCATTATCTAGTGTTTGTTTCAGCCAATCTACTGAATACCAATCCGCACGATTAAGATCTTCTTTACAAAAAGTATCACTGAGAATGGCTTGGGCATCTTTTAAACATCGATCGAGAGTGGTAGGAGAGAGCGTTAGAGCAGAACGTAAATCGGCTTTGATGGGATAGTCAGCTTCACCTAGATCGAGGATTTTATTCATCGAGTCCCCCAGTTCTACTCCAGTATAAGAAAGCCAAAGTGAGTAAAGATGAGATTCAATCAGATCGGGGTTTGCTAATTCTAGTTTAGGTGGCACAACAATTCCAGCAACCATCTGTTCTTGACGTTGGTAGAAATATTGATCGTGTCCACTTCCTGCGGCTGCATAGGTGATTACTAATGCTTCTTGTCCGCTTCGGCCTGCCCGTCCACTACGTTGAGCATAGTTGGATGGAGAAGGGGGAACATTACGAAGATGAACGACATTGAGATCGGAAATATCGATACCGAGTTCCATTGTTGGAGAACAATAAAGAGCCGCTAGGAAACCATCACGAAAGTGCTGTTCTCTTTCTTGACGTTTTTCGTTTTTGACTTGCCCTGTATGCTCTCGTCCCTCCATTGTTTTGATCTCTTGAGCTTGAGAAATGTAAAATTGTTGAAAATATTTATTGACAGATTGCTTTATATATGTAGTGCCAGAAAGCCGTTTACTGGTTAAAGGGTCGATAGGAATGTCTGATACTTTTTGTGCTTTCCAGATCATTGATGTAATCTTGAGTTGAATCTTGTTGTTGTCTTTTGTAAGATAGCCTGTCACCTCTAGAATCCCAATTAATGCTTCAATCAGATCTTGATATTCGGTTTCTGTAAGGGAAGTCGTTAGCCAATCCCAAGCCCTAGAACTTCTAAGAAATCGTCCGATCGCACTTTGCGCCGTTAGCTTAACTTGTACTTGAGAATTACCACTCTCAAGGGTTGCCCATTTCGCTTCATGTAGCTGCTCACTTCCGTCAAAACTCCATCGCTCGTTTAGCGTTTGGCTCACGTCTCGTTTAAATTCTTTAAGTTCGTCAGGCTGTAGGAGCCTAGCATCGATCGCTAATTGTTTCCGCAGCAGATCTAGTAAAACTTTTGTTGCTGTGTATCGTTGTTCGGGAGTTGCTTGTAGAAGAATAGGATGGGGATATTTTCGCCACAAATCTACTAAGCGACAATTTTCTTCAAGCCCGTCATATTGAACTTCTAATAAGCCGCATTGCTCTAAATTCGGTTGCACAATTCGCCAGCCTCGGCGTAAGTCTTCATAGAGGCGATATTCGACTAAACGCTCAAAGGATTCTTCATTGAGTCTTTTTCCTGGATTAAACTCAGCAGGATTTTTAGCGTAATCTGTCTGTGATAGTCCCATCTGACGAACAACAGTAGCGGCTAATTCTCGATGAGTGAGGGTTCCTTTACTTTGCAAAGCTTGATTGAGACTGGCTCTTAAGAAACTGGTTTGCACGAAATCATTAAAGTGTCCCGCTTGTAGTGAGGCATCTTGTCGGTTATCAGTAAAGCTGAGGATTTTTGCTGATGTGGGTTGAATGGCAGGGTGATTCTTGAGACGGTTTACAGTAGAAAGACTTAATAAAGTTGTAGCTGTACTACGTCCTTCACTACTTAAACGAGATAATTTTCGATATTCACTGGTTTTGCGATCATAAACGATACCGCAATTAAGACAGATCAATAAGGGTTTGGGGATAAACCAGCAAGCTGTCGGAGGATTAGGCTCATCTTTGCTGAAAATCTGGCAAATCCGCCCATCAGGATAAATATAGAGTTTTTGGGGAACAAATGAGCGATAATCGGGTTTAACCTCACGTCCTTTCTTTTTGGTTACTTTAAACCAGCTATCAGGTAGTCTATCTATATCATCACTATCCCAGAGATCAGGTTCATCTAGAGTAATATAGCCATTTTGGACATCTTCTAAATCTTCGGGTTGATTGATTGCTGTTGGGAGGAGTGGTGTTACGGTTTGATGTTCACTATCGTAGCGGACTACATAGTAATCCTGTCCACAGTCCCGACAAAAAACGAGAGGAAAAAGTAAGCGATCGTTTGTGGTTTTATACTGTCCATCCAGGGTTAATTCTCGCTTTTGATGTGGTTCTAGAGTGGCGTAAACGCTACCCCCTTGAGAGATGAACTGATGCAGACGGAACGGAAAACCTTTTTTAATGTTCTTGCGTCTGATTTGACTACTCCATAAGAACATATTCCGTAAAGCATCAAGACAAATCGATTCATCGATCCCCGTTTCTTGAGCGAGTCGTACTGCTCCTGTACTTAGTGAAATAGGAGTACGCCTAATTAAATGCCCGTCTTCTTCAGCTAAACCGAAATTCATTTCGATCCAAGCACTTAAGGGATGATTAAAGAATGTTTGCTCGGTTTGTTCAGTTTGAGGGGGTAATGCTTGAGTGAGACTCTTTTGTAATTCTGCTTGATTTGGATAGGGACGAGTAATCGATTTTTCTAGGGTTTCATCGATGACTTGATCGGGTTTAATTTCTACACCAAATAGTTTACTAGCAACTTCGGCAACGGTATGATTACGAGATCTACGATTTCCTTCTGTGGACATGGTAGCGGAGGTTCCGATACACAAAAGAGATTTACGGCAACGTTGTTTGAGTTTGCGGATGACTAGGGCTACATCTGCGCCTTGTCTACCTCGATAGGTATGTAATTCATCTAAAACGAGAAATTTTAGCTCTGGAGATTCGACTAAACTTTTTTCATAACAGCGAGTCAGCATCAACTCCAACATGACATAGTTTGTTAGCAGAATATGAGGAGGATTATTCTGGATTTCGCTTTTTGATGATAAACTTTCTTGCCCTGTATATTTAGCGACACGGATATGAGTATTAGGTACTTTTTCTAAAAATTTCTTGAATTCTTGTTCTTGAGAATTGATTAGAGCATTCATCGGATAGACTAAGATCGCTCTAACGCCTTTAAGTTGGGGATTGCGTAATAGATCGTCGATGATAGGAACAACATAGGTTAAACTTTTCCCTGAACCTGTGCCTGTAGTAACGACATAAGGTAACAATTGTTGGGCAAGACGAAAAGCTTTTTCTTGATGTTCGTAAAAATGAAAGTTAGGAAAATAGCGGTTACAGTCAGGATGTAGGATATTTTGCTCGATCAGTTGGGTAATGGTTGCACTGCGTTTGTAAGGTGGGTTAATTTGAATTAAAGGATCTTTCCAAAAATGACCTTGATCTAATTCACTATTGACAAATTTATCGATTTGTGTGTCTCAAATTTTGAGAAAACTTGCGATGTAATTACGGTAATCCTCAATAATTTCATCCCGAAAACTGAAAATATCAAAGGATTTACTTGTTAATTCTGCTGTTTCCTGACTCTCTACTTCTATATCCCGTCCTAAACGTCGGTCAATCCATGCTTGTAATTGTTGCATTAAAGCAGGATTGAGAGTACTAACCTCAATGAACTTAGCTAGGTTTTCCCATTCCCACAAAGGCGGAATACTACCAAATAAAGCATTTAACTCGGTTTCCGTAAGAGTTTCAACGTCTGTACAGTCGAGTAGACTGGGTAGTATTCCTAAACTGATGAGGGTGTTGGTAGCTGTAAGTGCTGTTTCACCTTTAGCTAAAAGTTTTTTAAGGAGCATACAAGGATTAATTTGAGGGATTTTCCTTAATATGCCCAGTTTTTCCATGTAATCTTACACATATTCAATAGAATCTAATAATTTAATACAATGGTGAGTAGAAAATTCAGAGTAAGTATTTATGCAAATTCAGATTGCATTACCAGATGATTTAGCATTTTCCCTAGAAGCGAAATGGGGAAGTCTAGAGCGTCGATTAACCGAGATGATTGTTATTGAAGCCTATCGAGAGGGTTCAATTAGTGTAGGTAAAGTGAGAGAGTTATTAGGAATGAAAACTCGTTTAGAAGTTGATGATTTTTTAAAAGCTAAGGGAGTAGATTTACCTTATAGTGAAGCTGACTTAGAAGCAGACTCTCAAACACATGAACAACTACGAAAAGATGGGAAATTACCTTTACTATGATCGTAGTTTCGGATACTTCACCCATTTGTTATCTTCTACTAATTGGTGAAATTGAGCTTCTTCCTAAACTGTACAAACAAGTGTTAATTCCAGATATTGTAAGACAAGAATTATCTAATGCACGTTCTCCTGATCTGGTTCAACAATGGATTAATAATCCTCCTGAGTGGCTAATCATTGAAACTGTCAACTTACCTATTAATAATGATTTAGAGTTATTAGATGCAGGAGAACAAGCTGCTATTATTTTAGCTGAACAACAAAAAGCAAGCTTAATAATTATTGATGATGGTTTAGCTAGAAAAATAGCTTGCGATCAAGGTTTGAGAGTGACTGGATTGCTAGGAGTATTGGATGAAGCGACCAGACAAAATTTAGTTGATTTGCCAGCAGCAATCACTTTACTGCGAAAAACTACATTTCGAGTTTCGTCTTCTATTATTGATTCACTAATTGTAAGGCATAAAAAAGATTTTGAAAAATAATTTCAACCAAATTTATACTTTTGAGAAAGAATAGTTTTTACTTGAGATGAATCTAAGCCTAGTTGTTTAAGTAAACAAGCTTCTAGAATAATTTTTAATTTATAAACTATTTTTTCTAAATCTTGGCCCGTTACAATATGCTTATTTTTCTTTTTTATTTTCTTGTCCGAGGTATTGGAATCAGGATGAGTCAAACTACCTCTAGTATCTCTGACTTGTTTAACGAATTTTTCTTGCTCTTGAGAATCAATAAAAAAATTATCAGGTAAGCATTTATAAAAATCTTCATTAGAGAATAAATCCTCTAATCTTTCTTTTAAAGAATATTCATTCCAATAATTAATTTTATTTAATAATGATTTATGATATGATTGACCAATATTATATTTTTTAAATTCTGTTAAGAATGTATCTTTTAATTTAGTTTTGATCTTTTCAAAAGTTTCCTCATCGCAATATCTACCTTCATAATCAATTCGGTGGAATCCCTCTATTGATTGTGCTAAAGTTAAAAACCAATCATTAATATGACGTAAAGGAAGATATATTAAACGTAAATATAGCTCAATTATTGAGCTTAACTGATCTCGATTAATTTCCCAATTTTTTAGTATAATATTTGATTGTTCTTGAATATTATTAAAATAAAATAAGACCTTAGTTTGTTGAAAATTATTATTTTGCCTATCTAGCGAGTCGAAAGTTTGATAAAAAATATTTATTTTAATTGGAGTTTCCATTTTTTGTATAATCACTTGTTTTTTATTATTAGGCTCAGATATTTTGCTATCTATGTCTGTTTGAATCATCTTTTCAGATTTTAAACTTTTTAATAAATCAATGCTTACAACTCTTTCTTCTGGAACAAGAATATAGGACTCTAAAGAGCTTGGATAAATAATATTACCTGAAGCGAAAGTAAAAAATTCTTGTAGTAATTCTATTATTTTTATATAGTATTTAAAATTTCTAAACTGTTTTGATTTAATTAAAATCTTTTTTCTATCTATTAAATATATTTGATTAGCTTTCAAGCCCAAAAAATTAGTAAGTGCCAGCTTATGTGGCTCAAATGTTGGTATGTCTATCAAGTTTATTGAACAATCAAGTAAAGTCCCAATTTCTAAAGTCTCCATAATATTTTGTATGATTTTAATCTCTTGAAATGTTGAAGCAGATAGATTACTAAGAATTCCTTCGATTTTTAGATTAGGTAAATTTATCCATTCTTCTAAGTGATAAAAACTAACTATGACTTCATCTGTAATAAATTCATCTAGAGAGATAAAATGATGTCCTTGTAAAATAAAATCTGCATATATTGTATTTGTTTCTATTCCAGTTGTGAGACTTATCGGTTGATAACAATTATAAAGAGTTATTTTCTCGCTTATTCCGTTATTTCCTATTAAATATCCATGTATTATAGGAAACTCTTGAGGTTTGTTAAATTTTTCTTGAAGATTTAAGTCTTTAAGCTCACCAACTAAATCAAGTTTAGGTGGTTGATTAGGATAAAATTTTATTCTTCCAAACCTTTCTTTATCTGGAGTTTCTGGAAGAAACCATATTCCATCTTTTTCAAAACTTTGCATTTTTTTACTTCTCCATTTTTATATCAACAAAAATAAACTTAATTATTCATCATATCCCATGCAGCTAAGACTAACCTTTGTGTGCGATATTCGCCATATTTTCTGATTTCGTTATTCTTCAAGACGCGAAATGTCTCACTAGGAAAATCTTCACCATACACATCAGCAGGATCTAAAATATAGCGCAATTCATCACGAGTTAAACCGTAAAGTTTAGCGTATTTTGCATCTAATTCTGCTCTGAGTTTTGCTCTTCTATTTTCATCCCAGATAAAGGGTTCTCCATCATGTCCCAGATCTAAGGCAAAGAGTTTCATATCATAGGCAGTGTAGAATAATTCTAGAACTCGACTGCTGATATATTCGATGTCTTCTTGGGTGTACCTGTCTGGAGGGATGACGGGGAGTTGTTTTAAAATGAATAAACTAAAGTTAGTTCCTCCTAATTTTTGACGAACAACAAAATCAAAAACCAAACTACTTAAGTTAGTTAGTAAACAACACACTAAAGAGATTTGTTTTATATCTATTATCATCAAAGGCGCACTGTGTCCTACACCAACTCTAGGAATAATACTGAAAATAGCTGTTCGTTCATTCCTAGAATCTGTAATAGAGCGAAAGCTTAATAACCATTTCTTATCCCACTTACTTGCTAATCGATTTTCTACCTCGGTTTTACTTACCCAGTAACGAGGCGTAATTTGAAAAGTAGAATTACTTTTGTCTTCTAAACTAACATCTTTTGCTTCAGTTCCATCATAAGTTGCCCAACGATGATCGAATTGATGGAACATCTTCGCTTCATAGAGTGGTAACAATCCATTTTTTGCTTCATTTTTAAACAGATGACTATCATTCGACATATGGAACATCGGCATAAACGAAATACCCCAAGAATTAACTTCTGTTTTTTCATTCTCTAAAACAGGTACACGCTGATAAATTTTCTTAGTCAATTCAGCATCAATACGACTTCTAAAAAGTGGACAAGTTTGAGTATTTGGATTAAAACTAGAAATATCTTTTGAAGACAGTTTAAAAACTTTATCAGGATTTTTTAAATCATTAATATTTGTAGAAATAAATGAAAATGATATATCTTTTACTGCCGCCTTAGACAGAAAAAGTAAACAAAACTTAGTTTTTGTATGGAGAGCAGTAAACAAATGCTCCCGATTCTCAAAATCATACAAACTTGCTAAATTTTGATTTTGGATTAAATCGCCAAAAAACTTCTTACAAGTATCATCCGTTGCTATACCAGTTGGTACGATTATTCCTACTCTACCAGTTGGAGAAATTAACTTTCTTGTTGTCTCAGCAAACACAGCATAAGTATTAATATCTCCTACTGCCGTCAAGGGAAATCTAGCCGACTCACGAATAAACTTACTTTGTGCATCAGCATCATGTTTAGCATCTGCAAATTCTTGTAATAGCTGAGGGTTGGAAGTAGCTAACTGTTTAATTAATTTCTCTCTTGCTGCTTTATTAGCTGCATTAGCAATATCAGGATTTTTAGAAGCGAAAAATTCTTTTTCCTGTAATTTTATTCGTTCCCAGGGAGGATTACCCAATACACAGCTAAAACCTCCTTCATCAAAGACATCTGGAAATTCTAAACACCAATGAAAAAACCGTTTTTCTTCCGCTAACTGGTTTGCTGCCTCGACAATTTTTTGTGTAGAGTCATTTCCCCGTAATAACTGCTTTAATGCTTCTGTTGTTGGTAATAGTTGTAACCCTTCTTCAGTTAAGGGCATGAAAAAGGCAGCCGTCCAAAGATTACAAGCGGAATGATCGCGCCACCATCCTTTATGATTACGATTAGCTTGATATTGCTCCTGTTTGCGCCGTACATCGTCGGTAGAGATTTCTTGTAAATCGCTTAACTGTTGCCAGCCTTGCCCGTAATATTGCCGTTCTTCTGATAAATCGCCAAATATTGATAATTGTCCTTGATTTTCCCGTTCTTTCTTATTTCTTTTTTTGATTGTAGTCGCTAAGGTTTTATTATCTCCAGTAACGGCGGTATAAGCTGCATCTGGTATTCCCTCATCTAAGCAGGAAATATCCAGTACACCCACTAGAGAATTACCGCATTTAATCCGATGATCGAGAAAATTTAGAGGTAAACCTTTACAAAATCCTTCTATCCACAAGGCGACTTTACACAAGTCTACTGCAAGCGGGTTAAGATCTACACCATAGATGCAATGCTGAATCACATCTCGAATTGCTTGTTTGATGGGTTCTGCCCCTGGTTGTGCTTCTCCTGTTCTTACTTTTGCCAATTCTTTACCAATGCGTCTTGCAGCCGCTAAGAGGAAATGACCGCTACCACAAGCAGGATCGCAGATTTTCAAGCTTAATAAGGCTTTTTCTTGCTCTACGGTGATATTTAGAGCTTTTAGCTTTTCCTCAATAACAGGCTCTAAAGCTGATTTGATTAATTGTGCGACTAATTCAGGCGGTGTATAGTAGGAGCCAGTAGTTTTTCTGTCGCTTCCTGCTACTAATCTAAATTCATGAATCCCATTTCTAATAAGAACTCTGGGTGTAAAATCTAGTAGACTTTCATAAATACTGCCCAATTCTTCTACGTCAAGGGCAGCATAGTTAACCCGTCGTCGTTGTCCTTTCTGCTCATACAATGATAGATGAGCGATCGCTTGTAGAAAATCATAGTTATCAATGGCATAATTATCTAAAGTTTGCAGTACCTTTGAACCAAACAGATCGCCATTAAGCGGAGATAACCTTAACATCTTTCCTTGCCAATTCTCATTAAAAAGGCGAAATGTTACCCGTAAACCTTGCCAGAGATCCTGAAACCCTTCTCTACGATAACTGGGACGTTCGGCTAATTGTCTGAGGCGAGTAATGCTGTAATATTCCATGTAGATACGGGCTTTTTCTGCATCCTCTTCTACCATTAAGACTTGTCTGGATTCTGCTACCATCAAGAACAAGAGACGATAGATCAGTAGAAGTAACTGACGATAAAATTCTTTTTCGGAAAGTTGATTTGTAGCGAGTACATCTCTTAAAGATTGATTCTGAGGATGTTGTAGGAAACCTGTACCAAACAGTTGTAATGCTTTTTCTACCCCATCTCGTAGTTTATCCCGTACCCTTCCTCCTTGCTGTATAGCTTCTTGATGATAAAACTCCAAAAGACATTTATCGGTGTCGTCCATGCCTTCTGGTAGTCGGGAACGATGGAATAAGCGATAAAATAAGCCAAAATCGGCGTAATTTTCTGAATTAAGTATTTGTTCTAAGTCAAACTCAACATAACTTAGGCGCGTCATTAAAGAACAATCCCGCAAGAGTCGCCACTGATATCCATTAGTAACAATCCCCCAAAGATGCTCAGTATGATTCAGATATTCTTGCATCAATCCATGTGCAGAAAGACGGGGATTACCCGATGGAGGGCGTTTATCTAAATCGATACGACAGCCGATAATATGAAGTGGTGGCTTATTTTCTCCCTCCTCAGTACGGTGAGAAATAGCATAAGTTTGATTGTCTACTATTTCCGCTTTAGCCTGATAGATAGGACGATAACCCAATAATTCTAGAAAGGGTACTGCCCAGTGTTCTCGTGTAATGCTCGTCGCTGTTTCCGTTTCATCCAATCTAGCCAAGCGTCGTTGAAATGCTGCCCAATACGCCTTAGCATCTCCCCAAGCGATCGCAATTTCATCTTCTAGTTTACTGACTTTCTCCAAGCCGAAATCTTTAGGCAACTGACCTTTAAGATCGCCTGATGTTAAATCGTTGGTAAGATCGGAAGCAATAAGGTTTCCTTCAATATGAATGCCTGTTAAAACAGCAGTAACCATAAATAAATATCCTTATAAAAATGTGATTTATTGGGGAATTAGACAATAAACGCCTAAAACATCCATTGGAAGTTGAGGAATAACTGTTACTTTTCCTTCTTTCGTCATTGCTCTGACGCGCTGATGAGATTCAGAAAGAGCCTCAGCCCTTTTATTGGCTATTTTTTCTAAATGTGGCTGTAATTGCTCCATCCGTCCTAAAATCATCTCAATCCGCGATCGTTTGTTCTCCTGTGATAAATCCCCTGTGGGTTGAACTGTCGCCAATAGTGATAAGGTTTGGTCATCAGATAGCCATTGAGGGTGATTGGGTAATCCTGTAAAGCTTTGAATCAGACATTCTTCAGCTAGTATTCCTTGTTTTCGGTTTTCTAGCAGGTGCCGTAATCTCAAAAGTAAAATAAATGTCGGTTTAGCCACTGCATCCGTTACCGTTACCCCACACCGTGCCGCCGTTGGAGTATCAATATTTTCTAAAGCTTCTTCAAACAGATGACGGGCTAAACCTTCGACAAGTGAGTGATTGCGTCCAACATACTCTATTCCTTCGGGAGTCGGTGTCGTAAAGCTGATTAAACGAGGTTTATCACCTAGCTGATACTGAACACACCGAGGAATCTGAGATAAATCCCATCCTTGTTTTTTCCTAACTAAAGAGGTTCCCAAGCGATCGCAAGCCGTTAAAACAAACCGTTCTACATCGGCTTCATTTCCTAAAATTAGATCGGTAAGAAGTAATTCTCGTTCTACTTCATCAGGCTTAATAGAACGTTGGGCGAAACGAGTACGGTTTTGTTTCTCGCGTTCTACTACTCGATCCCAACTATTATGGACTTGAGCTAGAGTATCATCTTGAGTAAGGTCAAAAAGACTTAACTGGCGGACATCGGTAGCGCGTTCAAATAGAGATTTGAAAACCGCCTCTTGTACGGTGTTACTATCCATCGGTACTGGAACAGTAATACCGAGGGTACGATGAATGGTGACGGCTTTACGGATGAGAACTTCTAAGACGGCTCCATCAACTGGGTTATCTTGCCCATAGAGTAAAATACATTTGACTTTTTCGACCGTTTGACCATAGCGATCAATCCTGCCCTCTCTCTGTTCTAAGCGATTAGGGTTAAAGGGTAAATCATAATGAATGCAAGCTGTAAAATGTTCTTGTAGGTTGATTCCCTCACTGAGACAGTCAGTCGCAATCATCACTCGTTGCGGATACTGCTGTAACTCTTGTAATCTGATTTCTCTTTCGTCTTCTGAAAGTTCTCCCGTAATCGAAATAACCCTAACTGAAGTATTTTTCTTTCCTTCTAAGTCATTGCGTAAAGTCTCAGCTACATAGTTGGCTGTGGCGATATAACGACACCAAATAATCGGATGTAGCCCCTCTTTGAGTAAATCTTTGATAAGAGCGATCGCTTTTTGTAATTTAGTGTCTTCCTTCCCGCGCAACTGTTCGGCGATTTTGACAAATTCTCGCAATTTTCGCTTATCTATATCCCGATATGTTTTCTGTCCCCGTTCAACAACCGTAAATGGTGAATTATCCGTAATTTGTTCTCCTTCCGTCGTATCCAAGACGTAATTAGCCGCTAAATCTTCGTCCCATTCCTCTAAATCACCTGTATCCTTGCTGACTTGACGGGAAAGAGTGGCGATTGCGGCGGCTGGAGAAGACATTACACATCGAATGATAGCAAGGGCTGACCAGTAGCGTCCTCGTTTTTGTGCATAGCTAAGACTTTCATCAACACTTTTAACAAGTCCTCTGGCAAAGTCATACACCTGCTCGAACAGTTCTCGATAAGTTTCCGAAAGTGGGTAGGGGCTTTCTATGGCTTCTCGCTTAGGAAAGGGGGTACTATTTCCAAGCCAGTCTTTTACATCAATTCGACGACGCTGCACAAAATGACGAGCGAGTTCAATCCGTTGCGCCTCCGTTAGATGATTTAAGTCAAGTTGAGCAAATTCGGGCTTCAATAAACCCAGAATAGAACGAAAAGAAGCTTCGATGCCACTATGCGGGGTTGCCGTCAATAAAACAAGATGTTGTCCGTTTTTTTGGGAAATTTGTTTAACTAGCTGATATCGTTGTTGTTGCTTAGGAGTAGATTCAGAACAAGTATGCACCTCATCAACAATCACAAAATCAGGACAGTGGGTGAGAAAACTAGCTCGACGGCGTTCTGATTTAGCATAGTCCAAGCTAACGATAATATGAGGATAATAGCTGAAAATGTGACTATCGACTGAGGGTAAACCTCTCTCCAGTTTTGCCGCCGTTCCCGAACGGATCACTACTGCATCGATATGGAATTTTTGCTTAAGTTCTCTCTGCCATTGATCGCAGAGTTGCGGAGGACATAAGACACAAATCCGCTTAATTTCACCTCGATCTAACATTTCACGGGCAATTAAACCAGCTTCGATACTTTTTCCAATCCCTACATCATCAGATATTAGTAATCTTACGATTTCAAGTCTTAACGCCATTAGTAGCGGGACTAGCTGATAAGGTCGTGGTCGAACGGATAGACGACCCAGACAACGGAACGGCCCTGCACCACTTCTGAGGCTTAAGCGAGCCGCATCTAGCAACAGTTGGGCAGCCTTCAAATCTTGTAGAGTATTAGCAGAAGGTAAAGGAAAATCGGCTGGCTCTAATTCTCGTTCGAGGGGCAGATAAATTCCGCAGCTTTCTTCTTCAAGTCCACTCAAGGGACGTAAACGAATAATCTCGGAGCTTGGAGAAGGCAGTACGACCCATTGCCGTTGACGGCAGCGCACGATCGTACCAGGCGAAGTACTAAGTTGTTGACTATTATCGTCTTTTAGTGGAAGTTGAGCGACCATCTAGGAGGAAATCTCGTCTTTTTTCATGTTTACTCTCAAACACTAGAATTCCCTTGAAATCAGTAATATTTCTGATTTTAAAGATTAAAAAATATTTCAAGTTTATAATTAATTAATCAGTAAATATCCTTAAATTAGATTTCTTAATTCAAATCAAGCTTCAACTTCCGTATTTTCAATAATTGACTTTTAATTCATTAGTCATTATGGAGGAATAATAAAGAACTTTTTGAACACTTCATCATAACCAATTGCCAACCAGAACAAAACTAGCCCAAATTGAAGGGTGACTTCCAGGTGTAGCAATCTGGGACAACTGTGCTTTTCTTAAGGCTTCTGTTTTACTCATTCCCTGTTCTAGATACCGATAGAAATCTGTGATTAACTCAACTGTTGCTTGGTCATTGACAAACCAGAGAGTCCCTAATGTGCTTTTTACACCTGAACGAACAGCAACACCTGCTAATCCTAACGTAGCTCGGTCATTTCCCGCCGCCGTCTGACAAGCACTTAGTGTTAAAAGTTCGATCGGTTTTTGACTGCTATCAAGTAAGTTTTCTAATTCGGCTAAAGAAATTTGTCGATCGAACGCTTGAAGAAAGGCACTCTCAGCATTGCCACCAAATCTACCATGAGTGGCTAAGTGAACGACAGAATAATTCTTTTTGCGAATCTGTTTTTGTAAATTATTAAAAGTAAAGTCATTATTAAGATATCGACTACCACCTAAAATTGTTTGAACTTCATGGGTTTCTTGAGCAACATTTGGTAGTGAATCAAAAGGGGGAACGGCCACAGTCAAACCAAAAGTTAAGGAACGCCATTGCCCAGAGGATTGAGTTTGAGTAATAAAATTTAATCCTAGAGATACTGATAAAGGATACTTTTCAAGTAAGAACTTTTGACCATCATAGAGTGCGCCTATCGGCACATTTCTAAAAAGTCCGTCATTAACAAAGACAAGATTGTTAGGTTGAACAAGCTCTAATTCATTTTCTATTGGTTGGATGAGAAGCTTATACAATTCCTTAGATAAATCTATATATCGATAGCTAGAAATATCCTCTAATTCATTTCGCCATTTCAGAATCTTTTTTTGAAGCTGTGACTGAGAAATATTAATCGGATAACTTTTATTTGTGCCGTTAGACAATTGAAGAATTAAATAGCTTTGATTTTTTAGAATAATTGAATGAATAACTACCGTGTTCGTTTTAGCTAAGATAACTTGAGGTTGCTTGATGGCATCGATAATTTCTACACAATCATCCCCAAAAAAGTTCTGCAATTCTGATAGCTGTAATCCCTCAAAAATTTGGATTGCTAATTCAATCTCGCTTGATGTTCCTCCATCCAATAAAATTTCCAATAACTGCCGATAGACAGGTTCTACCTCATCTCGAAAATCTAGCTGTAAATTCTGATTAGCAACCGCAATATCTCCACGAATACTCTGTAGACTAGCGATCGCTTGCCGATAAGCGACCTTTGCCTCTTCCCGTCTTCCAGTTGCCCTGTAGATACGTCCTGCTTGCCACTGCCAACGGTACTGGCTATCGGGTGCAGAAATTTGTCCCGCCGCTAATTGAGCTTGGTGAGTAAACTTTAGAGCAAGGTCGTATTGTTTTTTCTGTTCGTAAACTCGACCTAAAGCACCTAGAGCAAAAGATGCTGTTCTTAAATCACCTAGTTGATGAGCAATTCCTATTCCCTTTTCAAGAATTTTAATTGCTTCACTTTCCTTCATTAATCCTGCTAAATTTATTAACTCGTAGACTTTGCGCCGAGAATTAGGTAACTGCTCAAGAATTGAGCTTACAGAAGCACGATAATCGAGATTAGGATTTAACTTCATTAACTGTAACCTGGCTCTAACCGCAGACAAACTGTTCTGGTTACGGCTTGTTTCCTCTGCCTGCGTTGCTGTGGCCAAAGCCATTTGCCGATCTTGTTGCGCTAAACTCGTAAAATGCTCTGCTTGCGTTTCATCTTCTTCTAATTGTGCTGCTTGTGCCTCAGCTAAATATTTTAATTGACGCTGAGAAAATGTATTGCTGAGATTGTTTAAGGTGATAGTCATTAAATCAGGATGGTTTAATTGCTCAAACAATTTAAGACTTGTTTCATATACTTTGATTGCTTTGTCATAGTCTCCTGAAAGAGTGTGACTGGTTCCTAAAATATCCCAAGCAATTGCTTGTGTTTTCAGTTCTTGATTATTCTCTGCTAATTTTATGGCTTCTTCAAGCAAGGGGATTGCTTGTCTAAATTGACCTAAAGCATTGTGGGTCTGTCCTAAATCAACGAGAACAGCAATTAATTGCGGTTGGAGAGATTGACAGTTCTGATTACGATAAATTTCAAGTGCGGCTTTCCAGTTTTTGATTGCTTTATTCAATTGGCCACTTTCACGATAAGAAGCTGCTAAATAGCACTGGATTGTTGCTTGCTCGATTCCTTCAGATGTAGCCAATAAGTTCTCAAGTAAGCTGATTGCCTGTAGGAACTGTCCTTGCTGGTAGTATTGTTGAGCTTGTTGCACAGATTGAGTAACATCTGCTGTTTCCCCTCGCATGGGCTGGATGAACCAATAGTGAATCCAAAAAATTAAGAGTAAGCTACTCCAAAATAGGAAAGAAATGTGCCATTTTTTAGATTGCCTAATCATTCTTTTTGCTGATTCTAAAAGGTTAATTAATCAGTTTAGATCAATTTAAACTGCTCTGATAATAACGCTCGATGTATCAAAAACTATTTATTATTCTTACTAATATTTTTTCGTTAGGACTAATTCAACTATTAAGCTTCCTTCTTTGGTCAGAAATGACAATGGCTCAAGGGAAATCAGGTTACGTTCCTCCTCCACCTGCCAAAGAACGTCGCCAAAGTGTAACTTCAGGTGGTTCAAGAGGATGTCCGAACCAAAGGGATGTATCTCTCACATTACTTGTCCCAAGTTATCATATTCCAACTACGATTTCCCCACATCCTACTTTACTTTTATATATTGACAATATTCCCTCACAGCCCCTACTTTTTACTCTCGTTGAACCTGGTGTGAGTGAGCCGCTGCTAAAGAATAAGTTGACGGTTAAACGACCTGGTATCATTCAAATCAATTTACCTTCAGACAGCCCTACACTAGAAGTTAACAAAGAATACTATTGGACTGTTTCCATTCTCTGTAATGAGAAACGACCCTCAGAAAATGCTTATGCCCGTGCAGTTATTAAACGAATCCCCTTGACGGCTGAATTACGCCAAAAACTAAATGCTACGACTAATACTCTAACTCAAGCGCAAATTTATGCCCAATCAGGTATTTGGTATGATGCAATCACGACCAGCTATCAAGCCTATATTGAAGCTCCTAACTCAAATGCCCCTGCTTATTTTTGGCAGTTATTACAGCAAATTGGCTTAAAGAGCCGTCTGATAGAAAAGTTTGCAAATCACCGATAGCTTATGTTTGAGCAATTTAAGAAATTTGTTTGGGAATGGCGAGGAGCAATAATCACAGTTTCTAATGTAACTGTATTGATTACTCTAGTACGCTTGCTCGGTTGGTTTCAGCCTTTAGCATGGTCAAGTTTAGATCTACTCTTTAAAATTCGCCCTCAAGAACCGCCCGATAACAGAATTATCATTGTTGGTTTAGAAGAAACAGATATACAAAAATACAAACAGTGGCCGATTAGCGATCGTCTTTTAGCTAAACTGATTACTAAAATCAAAACTCAACAACCAAGAGTTATTGGTTTAGATCTACACCGAGATATTCCAGTTCCTCCCAGTTATGAAGAACTAACTAAAGTCTTTAAAACAACGCCTAATTTAATTGGTATTCAAAAAGTTAGTGGTGACCAATTTTATCCAACTATTGCACCTCCCCCCATTTTAGAAGAATTAGGCCAAGTAAGTGCTAGTGATTTAGTGATTGATCGAGATGGGGTTCTCCGTCGTGCGATTCTTTTTCCGCGAACCCCAGAACAACCAGCTTTACCGAGCTTCGGACTAGCGGTAGCTTTTGAATATTTGGAAAAAGAGAGAATTCATCCAACTCCGTCTGCTGATGGTGGTTGGTTAAAATTAGGTAATACTGTTTTTTATCCGTTACAAAAAAACGAAGGTAGCTATCTTAATGTAGGAACGGCTGAATATCAGATTATTCTCAACTATCGAGGAGCAAAACAAGCTTTCCAAAAAGTTAGTTTTACTCAGGTTTTAGAAAATGAAATCGCTTCCGATTTATTTAAAGATAAAATTGTCTTAATTGGTTCAAGAGCGATTAGCTTAAAAGACTACTTTTATACTCCTTACAGTAAAGGCGAAAATTCATCCCCTCTACTAACGTATGGTGTAGAAATTCATGCTAATGTAACGAGCCAGATTATTAGTACCGTACTTGAGCATAGATCACTGATTAGAACTTGGCCTGAGCCTGTAGAATACCTCTGGATTTTTGGATGGATTTTACTTCCATCAGTTTGGGCATGGCAATGGCGTACTACTCAAAATGCAATTAAGCTTTTCTCGATTATTAGTTTAGGAACAATAACTTTCTCAGTTATTTTACTGGTAAGTGTTTATCTGGCTTTTCTAAATGCTTGGTGGATTCCTGTTATCTCTCCGCTTTTTGGTCTGGGGTTATCAAGTATTATTATCTCTTTTGCTATTTATATCAGTCGCCTTCAGGAAGCTAATTTTAGTTTAGAAAAAAAAGTCAAAGAACGAACTCAAGAATTAGAAGAAAATCATCAACAACTTAAGTCAACTTTGCATCAGCTAGAAACTACTCAACAACAAATTATAGCTCAAGAAAAATTAGCTTATTTAGGAGTTATCAGTGCAGGAATTACTCATGAAATCAGAAATCCTGTTAATCTTATTAAAAACTTTGCTGACCTATCATTAGAGTTAGAACAGGAGTTACAAGAATTATTGAAAAATGATTCAGAAAGTTTCAATGACGAAGAATCTCAAAATATTCATGAATCTCTATCCTTAATCCTTGAGAATCTTGTAACTATTAAAAATCAAACTCAACGAATTGATCTTATTATTAAGGCTCTCCTTCCACAAGCTAATACTCAAGACTTAACGCCAAGCTTAACTAATATTAATCAACTTCTTGATACGGCATATAAGTTAGTTCATCATAGTAAAAAATCACACAATAATACAGTTAAAATTAAATTAGTTACTAATTATGCTCCTTCTTTAGAAAATATAAAAGTAGTAGTTCCCGAACTGACTCAGGCATTAATTAATATTATTGATAATGCTTATGATGCTGTTACACTAAAACAACAAACTCACTCAGATAACTATAAACCTACTATTTCACTAATCACTAAAGATTTGGGAGCATCTGTAGAGATTGGGATCTACGATAACGGATTAGGAATACCGTTGGAACTACAAACACAAATTTTTCAACCCTTTGTTACTACTAAACTGCCAGGCTCAGGAACGGGATTAGGTCTATCAATTACTCACGATATTATTGTTGGCAAGCATCGCGGTGAACTCAAGTTTGAAACTGAAGTAGGATGTTACACCAAGTTTATTGTTACTCTACCTAAAAATAATTTTTGAAAACGATAAAACATAAATAAATTAATTATTTTAATAAAATTTACGTTAGAAGAATTTATCTGGATTTTGTTTATTTCTATTAATTCAAGAATTTATCACTAAATTAGTAGTTTTGTTTGAGAGTAATTGCTGGTTTATGATTTCTTATTGATGTCGTTATCAATCTTGGAAAAATTGAGGCTTAATTTTTGCACATCCAACAACACCATAGTCTGCATGAGGCGAAAAAACTCTTAGTCATTTCTCAGTTTTTAGTTTGCTGATACATATTAGTTTTCCACCGATTAAGAAACATGAAAAATCTATCTATCCTTCCGAAAAAGCAAATTGCTAATTTTCCTCTGGCTGAAAAATTTGCTTTAACACTGATTGGTTATGGCATTCTTAACACCCTCCAAGCTGATCTTGTTTACTTCTTTCTCCTTTTTATTACTGCCGTCTGCTCTATTTTTTGGGAAGACATTCTGATTCGTTCTGGGCAAGCTAAGGTATTGTCTTGGATGGTTTTGACTGGCTTTCTAACTGCTATGTTCGTTACTCAGTTCAGTGGTGTTGCTCATGCCTTGTGGCTCGACAACATTGAACAGTGGATGTCTGGAGCCTTTCCTCAGTCAACCGATTTAGCAACGCTTATTTTTAATGTGATGCGGGCGTTTTATGTCCTGTACTTGATTGCCAGTGGTATTGGTGTATTTATCGCTGCTCGGCGGCAGGAAGGACTTTGGGAAGCTGTTCAACTCCCCTTATTGAGTTTGCTCATTATTGGTGTGGTTGACGTAGTAGCTGGTTTTATCGTGACTTAATCAGAAGCGAGGACTGAAACGATGACCAACGATCGCCGTATGAAGAAAGTCAATCGGATGATTGGGAAAGTTCCTTTAATCGGTAATTTTACTCCCATACAGTGCGTTAATATCTGCATTGCTTTTATCGTTGCCTACATCGTTCATGCCAATTTTAATCAGTTTGCCATTACTATCGGCGTTTGGCTCTGGGTTTTCTTTACGCTAACTTTAGTGCTGGGTAGCCATCATTGGCAGTACCTCAACAAATTTCGCCGAGTGCCGCGCTGGGTTAATGGCAGACTCTACTACTGCGGATGGTATTCATCAGAGCGCAATCGCAAACAGAAAAAGCGTCATCACAAAGCACGTTAATTTCTCCGAACAACCATGCCAAAAAAACTCAAAAAAGTGAGGGTCGATGTTTATGACCCAATCCAGAACTACCTCGATTTAGCCAGCTACTGCCGATTTTCTTTTGACCAAGATATCGGTGTTTATCTTCTCAAAGCTAGTCCTGATGACCCGCCTACGTTTGTTTTTGGCTGGGAACTTGAAGGCATTCACTCCTACACGCCACTCGATCAACTGCAACAACGCATTGAACGCGCCGAAACGGGTTTAAAAGACTTTCCGCTAGGTGATTCTTTGATGTTGCGATCGCTCATTCTACCTGATGACAGCGATCGTCAATCTTATCTAGATAAGCTAATTGTCTCCTCTCCCTGCGATGAATTGAAATTTTTTCTTTACGGCGAAAAAAGTCGAGTTCGTGAGTTAACTCTAGATGGCTACCGCGTAGTTAAGAAAGACTTTCTCTTTGTTACCTATAGTGCTGAAAGTGAAAAGGAAGCGGCTGATTGGATTGAACGCGCTCTCTTTTGGGTACAGGGACACATATTATCCTATTTTGGTGAAGCCAATACCTTCGGACAAGAGCAGTATGAACGAGCATTTCGAGGAGCAAAAGAAGCACAAACTCAATGGCATTCTTTTATCACAGACAAACTGGAGTTAAAAGCTCGTATCTTGACGGCTGATGAAATGCGCTCTTACGCTTGGTCACTGTTTAATGATACGCCCGACTCTGAAGAATTTCCTCAACTGATTACTTATGATCGTCAAGGGCTAAAACTTCAAATGTGGAGTGAAACCAGCCCCGCTACGCTTTTATTCCAGCATCATGTTCCAATGCCAGACAGACGTTGGATTTACAATCCCGCGACTAAAACCTACTGTACTGTTTTGACCTTTCTGGATAAACCCTATGGCTGGAATGATGCGAAAGAACAAGCTGGATATCTTTTTCGATTGTTAGAGAAACGGCGAATCAAACACATTGAGTTTATTTCTCAAATTTGGCGGGGGGATCAGCGTGTTGCTCGTATTTCGATGGAAAAGCTGATCCGTGAAAGTGTGAACCGTGACAAATCTGCCCGTAAAAAGCAGAACATTGATGTAGGTGCCAATCTACAAACTGAGGAATCTGTTCAAGCTCAAGTATCGCTGATCCAGGGAAATGTACCGTTTCACGTTGGCATGGCAATGATTGTTCACGCAGAAACGCCAGAGGAAGCAGACCAAATTGCACTAGAGATTAGAAATTCTTTTCAATCTCCAGCAGTCGTTATCCAAGAAAAAGAGGTCGCTTGGGAAATCTGGATGCAAGCAATGCCTCTAACTAAAGCTAAACTTCTCCAAGCCACTTTGACCAATCGTACTTTGGACTATCTCAATACGGAGGTACTAGGTCTTTTTCCATTACTGACTACAGTGACAAGTAGCCATAAGGGAGTAGAGCTAGTCGCTCAGGATAGCAAAATTCCTGTTTACTTGAATGTTTTTGAGTATGAAGGGCGGCACGTTGGCTTTTTTGCAAGTAGCCGTAGTGGAAAATCTGTCTTTATCGGTTCTGTTTTAACGCTTTCTCTTTCTCAGGATATTCCAGTAATTGCTATTGATTATCCTGGTTCATCAGGACGCTCAACCTTTACTGACTATACCCAATATCTCTCGGTGATCGGCGATTACTTCGATGTTCGGGAATATTCTTTTAATATTTTCGACCGCATTGATCTTTCTCGCATTTACGAGCCAAAAGAGCGATCTAAACGGTGGAGTCTCTATCTAGGCTTTCTCAAAGACACTTTAACTTCGATGGTTTTGGGCGGTTCTCAGGCTGCTGTTGAAGGGAGATTGGAAACCGAAGTCAAAACGGTGATTTCCTTTGTCGTCAATGCCTTTTTCAAAGATCCTGATATTCTTGCCGCGTATGAGAAAGCTGAAGCTGGTAAGCTTGGTAGTCCTGAGTGGAAATTATACAGCCCAACCTTAAAACATTTCATCGCAAGATGTAGCAGGGAAGTTATTGCTAGTGAGCTTCCCGAAGATTTTGCCATGAACTCCGAAGCCCTTGAAAATACATTATATTTTGTCAAACTGAGGCTGAGTTACTGGTTACACAGTGAAATCGGCTCTGCAATCGGCTCTCCTAGTACGGTTAAACCCGATGCCAAACTGATTGTCTTTGCGCTAACGGCTCTCAAAGAAGATGAATCGGAGATCTTTGCTCTCATTGCTTTTACGGCTGCTTACAGTCGTTCATTGGAGTATCCCCGTAGTCTCTTTTTCATTGATGAGTCACCCATTCTGATTAAGTTTCCCGCGATCGCTAAGATTGTTGCTGCTCTGTTTGCCAACGGTTCTAAGTCGGGGATTCGGGTTGTATTAAGTGCTCAAGCACCTGACCAACTGGCTCAAAGCGCGGCCACTAGAGGCGATATCTTACAGAATATGCACTATCGATTTTTAGGACGAGTCGAAGAGACAGCGATTGAATCGTGTTGTCGAATTCTTGGTGTGTCTGAAACTATGGTTAAGCGTTGTGCTGAGTTTGAACCCGATCGTGTCCAAGGAAAAACTCAGTGGCTGTTCTACGATGGTAGTCGCTATACCTTTGTCAATTACTACGCGCCTCCCGTACAGCTTGCGACTTTGGCTAACAATACAGACGAAGCCAAAGTAAGAACCGCCTTAACCGAACACTATCCCGATAACTCATTTCTCGCCCTCTATCAGTTTTCGCAAATGTACCGCAAGGCAGCACAAACACGCAAAGGCATTCTTGAAGTGTACGAGCAAGAAAAGCCGATTACTAGCCCTCAACAATCCATGTCTATCGCTTCGTGAGGTAATTTAATGATGTTTTTCCAATCAAATGTTCCTAAATTAAAACTATCAGCAAAACAGAAAAAGCTTACTACGCTTGGGCTAATTGTTGCAGCCATTTTCTCCCCAACAACCGTTTTCGCTTTCAACTCTTCTTTTATCGATCTTGCTAATAAACTCTCAGGAGGATGGACAGGAGAGGCTTTAGATCTTTACAAGGAAGTCAAAGGATATGTCGAAGATATTACTAATTCAGATGGTCGAGAACTTTTACAGCTTGTCCTCGATAAATATATGGAAACGTGCAATGGAAGCAATAATCAGTACATTACTGCGCCTGAAGGACTTTGTGGACTGGTCACTGCTGATGGTTCAAAATTAGGCGATCTTCTGGAAACAGCAAGAGGAACGCTAAATATTCCAATTCCTCTTGACTATCAAAAAGAAATTCGCTACGAACTCGATCAAAGTAATAAACTTCCTGTTTGGGGTTACTACACCAATTCAGGTCAAGTTCAAGGCCTTGTGATGAATGCAGGAGATAGAGGAGTTACAGCACTTCATGCCGATACGATTCTGGGTGAAGATGGACAGCAGCAGGTATCCGACTCCTTAGAAAATGCGGCAGAGGTCACTCAATCGATTTTAGAAACAGGTGAAGAAGCTTTAAAAGCCGAAAGTACACAAGATGCGGTGAAGATTCTAGCTTGGACAACTGCCCAGCAAGCTATTCTGGCACAACAGCAAGTCAAAGATGGCCAAATGAGTCGTGTTGACTCACAAATTGCCAATCTAAATTTGTCTAACATCTCTGAAACACTTGATGAGCAACGCTCAGACCGTTATGCAAAAGAGCGTGTGAATGTAGAAGGTTTTGTTAATGCAGCAACTAGAGCAGGTTTGTTCTAAGGGGGTGATACTGTGTTTGTTTTTACACCACTGCTTGGTGCAACCTTAAGTGATGTCTTGCAAAATGGGCTGGAAGATGCTCAAAAAGTCTCTCAGACTTGGGACAATAACTGGAACCTTGTTTTTGGCAATGGTTCGGTTGGCGGTCAGACGCTTTATGCTGCAATCACTAATTTGGGCTTACTTTTTGCTGTTGCTGCTTTGATCTTGTCTGGCGTTCGGATCTATCGTGCTTTAAACGAATCTCGACCTGTCGATGCAGTAGCCGTCTTTTGGGCAGTTCTAGCAATCAGTCTTTTTGCAGGTCAGGGAGCATTGTTAGCGATCTGCGTGATTCAGCTTCGCTCTTTAGTCAATCAAGTTTCTAACGGGGTTTTAGCTGGAACACTGGCTGGAGTCAAGATCGATGAAGTGTTAAAGGAATTGCAGGGCGGGATGATTCTAAAAAGTGTTCTGGAGTTTATCTATAAGCCCTGTTTGTCGATGCAAGGACAAGATCAAGTCGCTTGTTTGCAGGGTGCAGCAGGACAGGCTGATGTCATTGCTAATACGATTGGGGCGGCCTTCGGCCCGCTTAATTGGATTGGCAGTATTATTGATCGCTTTAAAGATGCAGGCAATGCTTTGCAACAGGGTGATTCTTTTAGCCTCGTCGGACTTTTTTCTCCTGTCTGGCAACCCATTGTCTACTCGATTCTCTACTGGTGTATGCAAGCCTATCAGCATCTTTTAGAAGCTGTGCTTTTAGTAGTTGGACTGATGTCTCCTCTTGCGGTGGGCGGTAGTCTCTATTTTTTCGGGGTCAATTCTCTCGTTGCATGGCTGACTGGGTTTTTCTCGGTTGCCCTAGCCAAGATTTGTTTTAACATTCTCGTCGGTCTAGCTGCGGTCACAGCGACTAATTCTGGGGTTAACGACCCAGGCTGGTTCCCCTTGTTTGTAGGAGTTTTTGCTCCTGTTATTTCCTTTTCCCTAGCATCAGGTTCAGGGTTTGTCGTCTGGACAGCCTTTACCAGTATCGTTGGCGGTACTGTTACTGCTGGGGCTTCGGCAGTGATGACAGGTGGGATTCCTTTATCTGCCCCATCTCGAAATTAATCGATTATTCTTTATATCCCGTGAAGATATTATGTCATTTAAACTTTTCGGACATAAAAATGAAAATGTTTCAAGTGCCAATGCCGATCGCTCCCAAATCTCCTTACAGCACATTCGCAAATCTTTTGAAAAACGAACGAACCTTTTAGGATTATGGGCCTTTCTACTTTTGAATCTAGGCGTTTTGGCGTTGGTCTTTGGCTCTAATTTAATTGTCCTCGTCCAAGCAGGACGAATTGCCAATAAACCAGGAGCAATTCTGGTTGAGCAATCAGACGGAAGGGGTTTTTTAGTCGATGCAATTCCTGCAACACAAAGAACACCCAAAGCCATTCAGCGATTTACGTCAGAAGATCTGACGGCTATGTTTACTGCTGCTCCCATTTCGCAAAAAAAGAGTTCATCACAACGATTGGGTTTTGAATCACAGGGGCAATTTGATGCTGGCATTCGCGTTCCAAAACTAAAAGGTTCCGAAGGTGGAGATCGCGTTACAGTCAGTGCTTATGTTGTTGTTATGGGTGCCATTGCCCCAGAGTTTAGAGATGCTTTTCTCTCTCGACTAGCGACAATTACCCCTCAAGGTGTATTTACAGGTAGTACACAAATTTTCTTCAAGATTGATTTTATTGGTGAGCCAATTCCGATTGAAGGTAAGCCTGGACAGTGGACGGTGACCGTTGTTGGGGCGCGTTATATCCTTGATGGCGATTTGGCTAGTTCTTCAAATCCTTTATCTCAAATTGAACCACAGCCTTTTCGTCAAGTTTTGTATCTCCAATCCGTTAATCCTCAGTTCGAGCCACTTCCTGACATTTCTACAGAACTGCAAAAAGAGATTTTTGAGATTACTGCGATCGGACTTCGGATTGTGAAAATGGCTCCTATTGATACCACCATACCGCGTGGGGGAGATTTTCTGGAATTACCTGAGAGTACACCTCAGAAAAATTCAAAGCCAACTGAATCAACCCCTAAAAGCAAGGAATAACATTATGTCTGACAAACTCAAACAGATTCAAGATGTTCTGGGGTTCAATGGTTCCTCAACCAAAAACACTACGAATAGCAATACTGCTCCTGCTGAACCAACCAGTACAATACAGGCAACAACTCCTGATGTTCCGCTTGATGCCGACTTAGAAGAGGAATTCCAGCAGCATTTTACCTATCACAGTTTTGCGAGTCACCCTTTAAGTAAGCTTTCACTTGTAGCACTGGGTACAGCAGGAGTCGTTGGTTTTCTTGTCCTTTTTTATAGTTTATTTCAAAATCCAATGGGGAACTTGCAGGCTTCAAACGGAGGTGCAAAAAGTCGAGATGCTCAAACCGAAGAATTGTTCGCTCAAGAGTCGGAAAAGCGGGAAAAAGAAGAACTTTTAGCTCAATTAGCACTTTCTCAACAAGCACAACAGATGAAACGCCATCAAATAGACAAAAAATCCGATGCACCTGCACAACCTTCACTTAAGGAAAAACCAGAAACTCCCAAATCTAGGATAAGTCAGCAAAATGTGACTCCAACGTCTCCACGAAGAACTAGAGCAGTTGCAAGGCAATCATCGAGAGACTTATCCACTTCTTCCTATAATCAACGTCCCTATCGGATTAATCAAGTACCTGTTAAACCCAGAGAAATTATATCCCGACAGCCTTTAGTTCGTTCGATTAAGCCAAGTTCAAAGGCAATCGATCCTCAAAAACAGTGGCAAGATTTAGCGGCTCTCGGTTCGTTCAAAGCGAAAGTAAATAATAGTAATGCGTCGTCTCCTCGACCCATTCCCTTAGTTGCTGAAGCGGATGACAAAACTACTGTTAGCGATAATCCTTCAACCGTTTTAGTCTCTCAGCAAAAAGTTACCTCAAATCATTCCGAGCAAAATGTTCCAGTACAAAAACTAAACGGACGAATTGAAGGAGGTCTTGCTGTACCCGCTAATACGAGTGTTTCTCCTAATCGTGACTCTGAAGAAGAACTCTTAGTCTCTATCGTTCTGAATGAACCAATTAAAGATCGACTCTCAAAGTCATTGGTTCCTTCTGGAGCAAGACTAACGGCTATGGTGAAAGTTAACGGCCCGATGATCTCTTTTATACCCCGTAAACTCGCTTATGAGATTGAAGGGCAATATCAAGAAGTCGAACTGCAACCCGATGCGATCGCTATCTCTGGGAAAGATGGCCCAGTCATTGCTGAAGTCCGAACGGTTGGTGAAGATGGTGGCGGACTTTCAGTTAACCAATTAGGACAACTAGCAGGTGCATTAGGTGGATTAGCTGGAATTGAAAAAGCCACGAATTTTGCTCTAGTGTTTAATGCACTTAGTGGTGGAAGTAATCGCCGCACTCATAATAATGGCATTCGGATCTACACGGTTAATGATGGCACTTCTGTAACCGTAAGGTTGACTCGTCCTTTAGCTTTACCTCTAGGCGCATCTACGACTGAAACGGCTACTCCAGAATTAGATTTTGAATAGGAGAAACACTTCATGCAACAAACATTACCTATATTGTTGTGTGCTTCAGTATTTTCTTTGACTGGCAATACGATGGCACAAGCTCAAGCACGTCCTACGACAAACTATAGCCGAAACTTCAACGCCAGCCAAATAGAAGCTCGTCAAGGAAAGTTTCCCACTTTAATGGTTTGGCCAGGTGCAGGATTAACCGTCAATCTATCAGGTCTTGCCAATGAATATGTTAAGCAAATTTGGCTTGATGATCCTTCAAAATTGACTCTTGACTATGCAGGCAATCTGTGCGTAATCCTACCCTGCGCGGGAGGTGTAAAAGTGCTGCATCTCAAACGGATTACTGGCTTGCAGTTTCAAAATCTTCCTGCTACATCTTTAACAACACTAACGGTGGTGACACTTTCCCAACAAGGTGAACGGATTTACAAATTCATTCTTACCTACGGCAAAGGGCGACCACAATACCTTGTTGCTAATTTACTGCCGACTGTAGCCTCGAAGCCGCCAAATCTGCCTCGCCTTACGCTAACGAACAAAACTCCCAGTCGGGGTATACCTCTTTCACCCGAACGGATTGCTCTTTATGAAAAAGGACTAACTCGCGCTCAACAAGAACTGAATACGACAACCAAAAATCGACTTGTTTTGACTCGAGTCGAACTATTTTTAGAAGATCTTAAAGCAGGCTATGGCGAAGAAGAAGCACGAGGGCGAAACAATCTTTCTCAAGATACCCTTGAGCGCATTCTTCAACTAGGCACTCAAGCACAAGCCGTCAATTAAGAGCGATCGTTCTTAACTTTTTTTCTAATTTAAATTGTGGAGGTCTTTATGGTTTCCGATTATCTCAAACATCTTACTACTCTGTTGCTTGCAGGCACACTCGTCTCATTAACACTACTCCCCCCTCGCCCAGTCAAAGCCCAAACGCCTAATTTTGCAGGGCTTTCGATTTCCGATCTCGGTACAGTCATGCGTGATGGGTCATTTGGGGATATTTCTTGGCGTGCTGGAACACCTGCTGCTGAAATCCTCCAATTAGGAGCTTTTTCTGATACCAAACTGCCTCAGATGTCGATGGGTTACATCCTTAAAGAGATTGGTCTTTCCCCTCAGAAAGTTTCTTTAGAAGCGGCCCCTTTTCTCAAAAAACTTTCACTAAAGGATTTTGTCAATACCATCCCTTTGTTGGGTTCAACTCGATTAAAGCAGGTTGCTCCCTTTAAAGCACTCATCAAACAACAGTTTGGTTCTGATGTAGCTGAAAATCTATCTAACCGAACGCTTTCGCAACTCTCTCGAAATGCTAATTTCAGTTCTTTAACTCTAGAGGAGTTATCGACTTTAAATAATTATTCTTTGAGTTCAATTCCAGGGTTAAGCGAACTCCCTATAGAAAAGTTTACTAATTGGGAGAACTTACCTATTTCTAATATTCCTGGACTCGACCAACTTCCTTTTAAAACTTATCTCTCTGATTTGATAGATGTCAACCTACCTTTAGCAATGGCAGATGTTGTGTTTTCTGATGAGGAAGCTAATCGCACCAATACCATTACTGGTAGCTATAACGAGGGATTTCAGGTTCCCTGCAATCAGTCCAACTGCGCTCATCTTGAACTTGGCGACCTACCAGGATGGCCAAAGCTGATGCAAGGTAAACAGTGGATCTCAGGCGATTCTCAGTGGGTGAGTGGGGGTTCAGGATGCCTGACGGGAAGGGAACCAACGGGGCGACATCCCTTTAGTAAAAGCTTTAAGGTTGTGCTGAATGAAACTGACGAAGCAGCAGGCCAAGCACAGTTTTCACTTTATTTTCGTTTTGCTATTTTCTGTGGCACTTCACCCTACATCATCGGGCCATTTCCGTTTTACTCGGTTAAAGAAAAAGATACGGTCATTGTTGGATTTTAAGGAGGAATATCAATTATGCACACACATCTATTAGACCTCGATCGCTTACTAGAAGAAGCCAAAAAACTGCCACCTGCGGTCACTCCCGACTACCGATGGAGAGTTCTTGAATTTTTTTGTGACGGATATCTGGCTCACCAACAAAGCGCACTTGGCATTCACTATCAAGCCTTTGTCTCACCCACCTACCGCCCTCAGCAGATTGTGATTGCTTTTGATGGGATGCCTGTTTTTGCTCTGAACGGCAATCAAGTTGCTCTTGACCGTCTCGTTCAGCCAATCGATCGCTACCAGTGTAAACCTTTATAACCCGAGGTAATATTGATGACCACTATCGAAAATGGAGAAGCCATTCAAGGCACACAAACCGCACAGCAGTTAGAGAATGAATCAATGCGGCTCATGTTTACAGCTATCAACCAATTAGCTGTAACTGTATCGGTACTGATCGAAGAAGTAAGAGCTTTACGCCAAAAGACCGAAGAACAGCAGCAGAATCCATCACAAGAACAGCAACAAGACTCTGCTCCTGAGCAGGCTAATGATCTATCATCTCCTTTATCACCCGCTTTACAACAGCAGTCGTCCGAAAGTGAGGCACTCAAGAACCCACAAAGCAAAACCGAAACTGTCGTTCTTCCACCCGAATTAACTTTAAAGGGTTTTAATAGCATACCTACTTTTACACCCATTAAAGCAGAGGATAAAGAGACTTCAACCGAGCAACAAATCACCGCACTCTATGCGATCCAACAAACCCTGACTAACTCTGAGCGTGTTCGTGATGAAGCGGTTCGGACTAAGTTTTCTGGGCTGAATCGTTTAGTTGAAGGTGCTAGGGAAATTGCATCTTCTATTACTACAGCTATTTCAAAGGGCATTGAGTGGCTTAAAGAAAATTTTAACTCTCGCTCGCTTGCAGAAGACCTCAAACGACAATCGACTGTCACACATTTTGCTAATCGATTGCTTGATTCTGCGGGTCATCGTTATGAAGATGGTCGAGTGATCGTTCAGGGAACAAATTATCGCTTTGAACGTGATGTAGAAGGCAGTATCACAATTACTGATACATCTAAACAACAGCGTGGCGAACTTTTTTCGGTCAAACAAGGTGTTTTGGTGGATCATCTTCAATCTAAAGACTTAAATCATTTCCTCAAAGCAGCACAGGTACTTAAAAGCCAAGAACAACAGCCCAAAGGAGCAGAACGCTGATGGAATCACGTTGGGGCGGATTACTGATCGACATTTTCCGCCCGCCTGTTTTTGTACAACTGATGGCGCGATCGCTTCAGATTGCTTCTTTTCATGTTGCCTTTTTTTCGGAACAGCCCATTTACCTCAAACTATTGTTTCTTTATCTGGCTACTTGGGTACCCGTTCCTGGAACAAATCGTTTTTGCCGTAGAGAATTACTGGGCAGGTGGGGTCAAATCGGTCTCTACTACTTGGCTTTCCAGGTACTCCAGTATGATTTTGTTTCCTCAGTTAACCTACCTGTACTGGCCTTATCTGCCTATTCTCTACTTCCCTTCCGCCTTAGTAGCATTTTGGTGTGCGTCAATCTCTCTCATTTAGCTCTTTCGGAGGCTAATCGATTGAGAGCCAAGAATCAACTACCGATGCTAGCTGTAGGCTGTTTTCTTGTCCAGATTCCTCATTTTTTTGGAGTTAAGGATGCAATCATCGAAATTCTGGCTGTCATGCTGTTTTTGTTGGCGTTTACTCTTTATTTGGAAAAGCTTCAGAAGAATCTTCCTCTGAGTGATTTTTTAAGTCACTTCCTTATGCTTGCTTACTACCTGATTCCAGCACTCGCCGCTATAATTTTTTCGTCTTATGTCTAATCATCAAAATCACAAAATTTATGAGTCAGCCTCTATAGGAACACAACTTGCTGAATCCTTTCAGAATAGTGCTTTCGTTAAATACTTCGTTTCACCTCAAGGTTTGACGATCGTTGCACTCCTGTTATTCCTCGGCATGGGGTCGTTGATGCAAGGTGGTAAAGGAACAAAAGTCACTAAAGGAAAATTGGCAAATGGTCGTTTTGGAGGGACAAAGGAATTATCACAAGCTAAAAAGGTCGCTTTAAATCAACTTCTAGTCAGACAAAAACAGCCTGTAGCTGTTTGGATCGGTGAACCAACCAATAACCCTTTGAGTAAACCCCCGATCTATTTGCCCGAAGCCAACCGAAGTACCCTTGTTATGGGAGCCGCAGCAGCAGGTAAAACCGTTTCAGCCATCAACCAAATTGCGATTAGTGCCATCGATCAAGGTTTTCCTGTAGTAGAATTTGACTTTAAGTATCCCGATCAAACATCCATTCTTGCTAGTTATGCCAAAGCAAAAGGCTATGAAATTCACGTTTTTGCGCCTGGCTTTCCTGAATCTGGGAGACTCAATCCGATTACGGAATTTCTCGATAATGAATTAAGCGGGTTGTATGCGTCCCAACTGGCGGAGGTAATGAATGCTAATTTTAGAAAACAGGGCGTAGCACAAAGCGAAGACGGCTACTTCGGGCCTGCGGGAAATCAACTGGTTAAGGCAACGCTGTTATTGGCTCGGACGATGAAGTATCCCGATCTGATTACCTGTTCTAAGATCTTAAATATTGATCGCCTCGCCCGTCGTATTCTCGCCAAGCGCGGGGAGATGAACCCGTGGATCGTCGATGCCTTTGGTCAGTTTACCTCATCGGCAGGATCAGAAAAAACTGAATCGAGCATTCAGTCTACCGCTCAACTGATTTTCAATCGTTTCCAGATTCCAGAAGTTTTGTCCGTTCTCTGTGGTGAGAATACCATTCCAACAAGGCTAACTGGCAAGAAAATGCTCATTTTAGGACTTGATCAAGAAAAACGAGATGTCTTGGCTCCCTTATTTGCCACAATCATTAATCTACTGGTCAACCGTAACATGGCGATGCAGCGTCAAGATCCCATCTTTTTCATCCTCGATGAACTTCCCACGCTTTATCTACCGTATCTGAAAAACTGGCCGAACGAACATCGTAGTAAGGGGCTTTGTCTAGTGACGGGCATTCAGAATAAGACTCAGGTTGAAGGGATGTATGGTGATGTTGAAGCAAGAACAATTATCGGTGCATTTGGAACTCGAATCTACATGAATCCTCAAGACATCGATACAGCAGAATGGGTGGCTAGAGGTTTGGGAGATAAAGAAGTAACTTTAAAGTCTCGTAGTCGAAGTCTGACTGGGGGCAAGGCAACTACTAGCTATTCTGAAGAAGTGCGGACTGTTCCTCTGATTTCTGGCTCTCGGATTAACCAAATGCGAACGGGACAAGCGATTATCATCAATCCACATTTCATTAGCGGTGATGAAGGTTTTGTACCTGTGAAAACTAAAATTCAACTGAGTTCTCGTTATCGAAAACTTATCAAATGGACGGAAAAAGCTTGGGATCAATCAATTCGCCCTAGATTGATTGAAAAGGCAGGAAATCAGTTTTCTATTACTGAGCAGGATTTAATTGCAAGACAGCAGGAAGTTGATCGTATGTTTCCAGATACGCTGCTCAAAAAAGAAAGTGAGTCATCAGATCTGTTCTCGGCACTGCTTTAAAGTAATGTCTCAAGCTTTCTGGCAACTTTTGGTATCTTTAAGAAATTGAGTCCAAGTCCCTGTTTTCGTAGTTCCCAGGCTTTTTTGAGCAGCTACCACTGTTTCGGCACAACTGGTTAGCCCTGCTTTCTGACTAGCTGTTTGTGCCTGATTGAGTTCTTGTCGGATCATTTGCCGTAGAATCTTTTCTCTACCTTCAATCTCCTGCTTAGTCTGTCTTGGACTGGCAGCTTTTTCGATAATCGTTGGTTTAGCAATGTTAATAATTTCTAAATCTCGTTGGTAGGCGATCGCTTTACCCAAGTGAATTTTAGCCGATGTACCGTTTGTGACATTTGGCATTGATTCAGCTTTCTCGAATTGTTTAAGTGCTTCTTCACCTTTACCCCGTTCTAAAGTAGCATAAGCGGCTCTTACCACTCTTTCTGGTGTTTTGTTGGCTGTGTTTTGCAGCATTCTTGGAGCGGAAGCAAACATCCCAAATAGGACAAGACCAATGACAAAACGCAGGGGATTGGTCGTTGTCCAGTTAAAAACAGGCAGTAGGTAGTTACTAGGACGAAAAAACATAGAAGTTTGAGGAGTGTTCATCACCCTCATTTTAGCGTTCGATTTAGACTGAAATGCTTGTCGCGACTATAATCTGTAGATTTTTCACAATATTGGTAAAGAAACTGAAAATTTCAGTTTTTTAGGAAAAAACTATGATGACACACTCAACCTAATCTTCTAAAACAGACCAATTCATAGACAATTTTCTCTGGGATTATATTTCTGTAGTACATCAACTGCTCCCTCAGCAATCTGTTTTATGTATTGCTTGGCAACATTAAGAAACCGATCTTGTGAAAATTCTTGATGCCAATGTCTGACTGTATCGCTTTGAGTTAAAATCATTTTTGCTTCTTCTAGAGTGTGACCCGACTTCAGCGATAAAAGAGCCACCCCAATATCGATATCTTCATTTTCTTTATTACTGAATTGTGGTAAATCACGAACTTGAGTAGCGAAATTGATATATTTGGCTCTTAACTGCATTTTTCGTGGCTCTAGCTCGTCTTCTGATGGTTTTGCAGCCTCATTTGGCATGAAACTTACTTGAGCTTCTACTCTTATTCTTTCTTTGGAGTTTTCATTTGGTCTGCTCCTAACTATTTCTGGATCGGTCATTTTCGTAGCAAAATTAGCTTCTAGGCTAGTCCAAGAATAATCTCTGCCTAGTTGCCGTCCTTGAAAAGCGACACCATTTAACTTATACGAAATTCCTTCGATTTTGCCCTCGTTGGATTTTCTTAGTCGAACGCTGATATCTTTGGCAGATAGATGTTCGATAAATTCATCAAGAGAAAGACTTTCATTTAGTGCTTGTTGAATGAATATTTGAAGCTGGCTTCTGCTACTCACCTCACCTGTTCTTCTCTCTTTGCGAATTTCTCCTGTAGTTGGCGAGCGTTTTCCCTTATTCCAACTGCAAGGTGTCGCAAATAAACCAAATTGCTCCTCTAATTGCCTGACTAAAACTTCAGCCCGTCGATATTGCCACGAATCACTAACCACAGAGCCATCCGTAATCTTAATACGGTTGGCGATAATGTGGATATGATCGTGTTCGGTGTCTGTATGACGATAGATGGCATATTGACTACCATTAAATTCCATACCTTTTAAATAAGCACGTGATATTTCTACCCATCGGCGGTCGGATAATTGTTCAGAAGGAGAAACCGAAAGACTGGCATGATAGACACATTTGGTAACTCGTTTTCTTAAGTCTGAGGCGATTTGAAATTCATTAGCTAAACTTTCTGGGTCTTGACCGACCATATTTGAGCCAATCAACCTAGCTCCTGATTTATGATGGACATAATTTAAGACTTTTCCAAAGTTTGAACCTTGAACTTGTTTGGCGATCATAAAATTTTCATCCATCATGTTTTTTGGAAATTGGTTCTAGACCTATTAATTCGCTTCTGACCTGTTTAAGTAATTCTTGAAGTTCTCTTAAATCTTCTGAATTCATTTCAATGGTTTGAAGATACTCAGAAATTTTGCTGAGTTCAAGATAAAGTTTTCGGTTCACTTCAGGGACAAACTTTCTTCTTCTCGCCATTTGATTAAGAGTGTTTGCCCTAATCAGTTCACTCAAGGTTTGATGCTGTTCTGAGGCTAATTCTTGTAATTTTTTCTTTTCTTCTGGTAGAAAGCGGACTCCAATAAGGCTGCTTTTCTTATGTGATTGAGTCATATCTTTATCGTTTACCCGTGAGCAATTGGCAATTTCTTCTAACTTTAGTTTGACACAAAATCAGCAAGCCTGTTTAACAATAACACGGCTTGCTCTCCTCAATACAAGATTTTTAATAAGCTGATACAAGCTAGAAAAAGAAAGTATAGGTTTAATGTTAATACCAGAAAAGAAACGAGAAGATTATGACTCAATTTAAAATGAACAGAATACTTATAAAAAACTAACTGATGACTCAATGCAACAGATATTTATCTTGTATTTAACTCAGGGATACTTATTAAAAATAAGCTTAGATATACTGAATTTTGCTTTTCTTTCATGACGGACTGATCGCTAGAATAGAGAAAAGACTTCAAAGCAAACAGACGAGTTGTTCGCTCACTGTTATTGGACTTTTCAGTTAGAGAAGGAGGGATGCTATGACGATTACGCTCAATCACACGATCGTACCTGCCCATGACAGAAAAGCATCAGCCGAGTTCTTTGCTCAAATTTTTGGACTTAAGGTTGAACCGGGTGTCGGTCACTTTGCGGCGGTCAGGGTTAATGATACCCTAACACTTGATTTTGCCGAGCGGGAAGAATTTGAGTCGCATCATTATGCTTTCCATGTTAGCGACTCAGAATTTGATGCCATTTTTGCACGGGTCAAAGAGGCGGGTTTATCCTACAGTAGCGACCCGATGCACCGTAATCTAGGCCAGATTAACCACAGACAAGGCGGTCGTGGCTTTTATTTCTTTGACCCTAACGGTCATAACCTAGAATTACTGACTCGGACTTAGGACGATTTGAAATTTGCTCTCATCCCGAACATTTCAAGAAAAGCGACGACTACTCTATCCCTTCTGACGACTGAGCTAAGGTTTTTAAGCTTTTTGTGCTTGATTGGTGATTAGAGTGAAATTCTGCTCTTACAGGCAGTAAACTAACTCGTCATCAAATCCAGTCAGATGCTTAACTGGTAATGCTTTAAGAAGATCACAACGGAGCCATCAAGATATAAAAATATTTGCGGCTGTTGTTGTCCCCTTAATATACTGTTTTAGGTAATGCTACTAATCGAGGGGCGTTCATCGTGAGCCGTATTGTTTTGACGACCATTGGTTCTTTTGGGGATCTTCATCCCAAAATTGCGCTTGCTCTTGAACTACGCTATCGGGGTCATGAGGTGGTGTTAGCAACCCATCAAGAATATCAAAACAAAATTGAAGCTTTAGGATTGAATTTTCACCACATACGCCCTGATAACACAGCACTCAACGATCCTCAAGAGATGGCGAAAATGATGGATCTCAAAACAGGTACAGAATATGTGATTAAAAATTGGATCGGTGCGAATTTACGAGAAACCTATACCGATTTAATGGATATTGCCAAAGATGCAGACTTTATTGTTGCAGGTGAAGGAGTTGTAGCGGGTCGATTGGTGGCAGAAAAATTAGACATTCCCTGGGCGTTCGTCGTACTACAACCTGCCTCATTTCTCTCCATTTACGACCCCTCAGTTCTCCCCATCCTCCCCTTTCTAGCTAAATTTCGAGGTCTGGGTTCTCTGGCTAATCGAGGTATCCTACAATTATCAAGAGTCATGTCTCGCTCTTGGGCTGAACCGATTCATCAATTCCGTCGGGAACTGGATTTAGTGCCTCTGAAAGGAAACCCCTTCATTGACGATAAGTATTCTCCTTACTTAGTGCTGGCGATGTTTTCCTCGGTTTTTGCCAAGCCACAACCCGATTGGCCAGCCAATACACTCATCACAGGGTTTAGCTTTTACGATGGCAGTAAAAACGGAGTGCAACTTCCATCAGACTTAGAGCAATTTTTAGAAGCTGATGAACCACCAGTTGTTTTCACTTTAGGATCAGCCGCCGTCATGACTCCCGGTCAATTTTACAAAGAAAGCTTATCGGCAGCCAAGCTCCTCAATCGCCGTGCTGTTTTGCTCATCGGCAAG
Source organism: Aphanothece hegewaldii CCALA 016 (assembly GCF_003007785.1). Lineage (GTDB taxonomy): Bacteria > Cyanobacteriota > Cyanobacteriia > Cyanobacteriales > Microcystaceae > Chroococcus > Chroococcus hegewaldii. The sequence goes on from NZ_PXOH01000031.1 coordinate 45,465, forward strand.
AACGACCCTCCTAAAAATCTTTCAGACGACATCATTGCTGTGAGTTATGTACCCTACTCTCAAATTTTTCCTTATGCTTGTGCCATTGTACATCAAGGTGGCATTGGCACAACGGCTCAGGCACTCAGGGCTGGTCGTCCCACGCTGGTGATGCCCTACAGCCATGACCAGCCTGACAATGCAGCTAGGGTGGAACGATTGGGGACTTCACGGACGATTACTCGTAAGCAGTATCAAGCGGCACGAGTCGCCCAGCAGTTACGACAACTGTTAGACAATTCCAGTTATAGTGCTAAAGCAGCAGAGATTGGACAGATTATCCAAGCCGAAAATGGGGTTAGTCTGGCTTGTGATGCGATTGAGAAACAACTGCAATCAGTCTAAATATCAATAGCCTAACAAAATTTTATTAATCTTAAGCGATCGGAAGTTCTCCATATTTTTTTGACCAGAAGACATTTCTCGACTCAAAATAAGCAACTCCCTGATGCTTTTTATCTGTCCTCGCTTCCCCAGATGAACAGACCAACATCCGTTTTTTCTGTCCGTCCTTCTCATACTCTCGTATTGCTAACTTCTTCCCGCATACTGGGCAGGCATGGTCAGTTAAGTATAAAGGCTTAGAGTTTAAACTAGAAGGGTTTTCTGGCTTTTCGACGGGCAATTCCCAAACTTTACGCCATTTGTTGTAAAACATGACTGCCTGACAGCTTGAACACTTAAGAAAATAATCCTTATGCAGTTTCTGGGATTTTGAGGGAACTTCAACCATCTTTTGTCCACAACAAGGACAGTCAAATTTCGACTCTTTACCCGCAGGGCTGATCACATTAGCCTTTGGTGGGTTAGCTTTAGATACTGGTTGGCTTTCAATGACCTTTAAGGCTTTTTCTAGAGCAACGGCAAAATAATCCTCATTCCAATCGATGATATACCGTTCCCAGTTTTCCTGCCCCGAAGCAATAGCATCTAACTTATCTTCCATAGAAGCCGTAAACTCAGCTTCTAACAACTCTGGCAGGGTTTTTTGCAAGAAAGCATCGACTTCTAATCCCAGTGTCGTCGCTTGAAGTTGCCGTTTCTGTACTTCAGCATAACCTCGTTCCTTCAAAGTCTTCACCGTAGGCGCAAAAGTCGAAGGTCTACCAATGCCCCGTCGTTCCAACACCTGTACTAATTTAGCTTCTGTATAGCGAGGTGGCGGCTGAGTCTGTTTCTTTTCGTGGCTGGCTTCTTCAAGGTTTAGAGGTTGTTTTGGGGAAACTTGAGGCAATACTGAATCAGCAGTGATGTCTTTCCAATATTTGGCATATCCAGCAAAAGTGACGATTTGCCCTTTCGCTTGCCAGAATAAGCTTCCTGATTGGGTGATGATGCGAGATTTAACAATTTGTGCGCTCTTACACTGGCTGGCTACGGTTCTAAGCCAAATCAGCAGGTAAAGTTCAAATTCCTCCGCCGCAATCTCCTGTTTTAGCTCCGATGAGGGTTTGCGAATGTCAGTCGGTCTAATCGCCTCGTGCGCTTCCTGTGCGGTCTTTGATTGACGGTAAGTAGTAACTTTTGCGGGGACATTCTGAGGATCTTTTTCTTCCAGCCATTGTTTGACTGTCTGGCAAAATTGGGGATCTAGGTAGACGGAATCCGTTCGCATATAGGTGATGTGTCCCCCTTCGTAGAGATTCTGTGCTACCTGCATCGTTTTTTCGGGACTCCACTTGAGACGGCTACCTGCTGCTTGTTGCAGTGAGGAGGTGGTGAAGGGAGCAGGTGGGGTTTTACTGACGGTTTTTCCTTCGACTTTGAATACTTTATGGGAAGATTGGCGGGCTAGGCTAACCAATCTATCTGCTTCGGCTTCACTTAAAACTTTAGTGGCTTCAATCTTCCTTTCCTCTCCTTCACCTGCATCATCCCTTTCTTCAGTTTCTTCCCTATGAGGTTGAGTTGAGGCATTTTCACCAAGATAGTAGGCTTTAAATCCTTCGGAGTAGGTGACGGTAACTAGCCAGTAATCTTGGGGCTTGAAGGCTCCTATTTCCCGTTCCCGTTGACAAAGGATGTGTAGGGCGGCTGATTGGACTCTCCCAATAGATTTAGCTCCGTTGTTCAGTTTCCATACCAGAGGAGAACCTTTAAAACCGACCAGTTTATCCAAGACGGAACGGGCTAGGGCGGCGTTGACTAGGTTCGAGTCAATTGGGCGAGGTTGTTTGAGGGCTTCTTGTACGGCGGCGGGTGTAATTTCTCGGTAGGTAACGCGCTGAGGATTTCGTAAATTCATGACTTCTTTGAGATGCCAGGCGATGATTTCCCCTTCTCGGTCTTCGTCGGTGGCTAAAATGACTGTATCTACTTGTCGGGCCAGTTCCTTCAATTCAGCGATCGTTTTCTTGGCTTGCGAGTTTCTGGGGAGGAAGCGGCAGGAAATGCTATCTTTGTTGAGGTCGAAGCCGAGATGGTCATCCCCATCTTTAGCCAGTTCCCTGATGTGTCCGCCACTGGCTCTGACAAGATACTCCGAGCCTAAAATCTGCCGTAGTTTCTTGATTTTTCCAGGGGCTTCAATGAGAAATAATTTTTTGGACATCTGCTGCTCGATGGTCTGAGGATGAAAAGACTACAGATACTTTCCACCTCTTCAGTATACCAGTACAAATTAACTCAAAGCTTTAGGATCGAAGTTTTTCCTAACAGCGTTACTTCCAGACCATTTCCGTTAAGATTGACTGAACTGCGGTCGCTGTTGCTTGTGATAGAAAAAGCCCAGGATAGACAGCCGTCTGCCACACGGGATGCTCCAGTGCTTTACAGCCCCCCGCCGTTTGAGAAAAGTCGAATCCCAATGCGTGATGAACCGTTGCGACTAAATCAAAAATTAATTGGCCTTCCTGTGAGTATTGTGGTGTCCCGTCTTTAGGAGAAATAATTTCGCTCAAAAATCTCCTTTGCTGACTCGTTGCCTGGAAAACTTCACCCCAAGCCAAAAATCGCTCTTTCAATCGGTCTTTTTCTAACTCAATCAATTCCCCTTGACCCTCTAAAAGCAATTGGGATTTAAGTAAGATTAGCACGATCGTTTGAGGAGGGACTTTCCAATCTGGCAGTAATTTTTCCCAATGTTCGATCATAAATGGAGTAGGTGAATCAAGATAGATCTCTACAGTTTTCTGTCTTTGATGTTTCATTCTTCTGTTATTACTGGTTTCTCCTACTTTGAACGCCACCGAGCAAGACACACAAAGCTAGCCCTCCTAATCTTAAAACCATTAGGTGATTGGTTGTAATCTTGAGTCGTTGTTCTGTAAGGGATGAGGATTGATTCTCTTAACGTCTGGATTACTTCAATTTTCAATCTGGCACGGGTTTGAGGTAGTCATAACATCAGTCTGTATTCTTATTATTATTGGCCTGTATTGTGATCTCTTGACCAGCGTGAGGATAATTCGATTCGGTCTACTCTTGAAGATGAACAGTCCGAATAACGGTTATTTCTTTTTCTTAGGTCAATTTTTACACCAAGCTTCTTTTCGCATTTTTCGCTTGATGTGCCAAGTCGTCAGAATTAAAGGGCTCCAACGCATGACTGATAGATTAGGAAAAGCTAACATGAATGCAGACCATCGCAAGTTGATTAATCTGAGATGCTTACTCACCGTGTCTTTAACAAAACATCTTGAGAAGGTGTTGTTGCTTTCTTTGCTTAATAACATCAACGATGTCTGGCGAGAGAAAACTTGAGTTCTAACCTTAGAGGGTTACGCCAGTTTCAATTTGGATGCTTTAATTTCAACTTAAATCAATTTGTTGCTAGTGTCAGGTTAAACAGAGCCATGTTGATGCCTCTCGATTTTTTGTTTCGTTTGTTGTCCAATCTGATAACAATCGCCCTGCTTGGTGGCGGAGCTTACATTTACTATCAGTGGTACGAAGGGGTATTAGTTAGCGATCGCTGGCTCTATCTCAGCATTGGACTCCTTTTATGGTCGTTCTTCGGCTTTCTCCCGATTTTGCTGCTCCATCGGAGTGGACGAGATGAACCGAAACCGATGCGTAGCAACCAAGTGCAACGTTTAACCAGACCCGATGGCAGCGAAATTCAAGTCGAATTTTACGGCTCCCAACTCGCTCCAACTCTGCTCCTGATACCAAATCCGTAGTTATTAGCCATTGTATACAAAGAGGTTTTAACCAGCCTTGAAAACTTCTGGATCTGGCCACCAATGATAGTTAGTCAAAGCTTGAATTTGAGGTTGCATTTGTGCAAGAACATGACAGCGTTGAGCGAGAACCACTTCCAAAGCATCAAGAGTTTCAAAGCTCTTGTTGACCAAAGGCTCATCAGCCAAAGCCCAAAGTCTCTCGGCTGGTTGTAATTCGGGAGAGTAAGGAGGTAAAGGCTCAAAAAAGATGCCTAATGGTAACTCAACTTTCTCGCTCATATGCCATCCAGCGCGGTCAAGAACCAAAAGGATAATTTTGTCTTGTCCTGCTCCTACAGCTGCGGCAAAGGATTTT
>NZ_PXOH01000032.1 GCF_003007785.1 Aphanothece hegewaldii CCALA 016
GAACCTGCTACGGGTTCGCGGATTCCGTCGATGTCTACTGGAGGTGCAGCGACGAAGGCGATTAAGAAACAGGTGGTAGCGGTAAGCAGGGTGGGGATCATTAGTACACCGAACCAGCCGACATATAGACGGTTGTTGGTGCTGGTGATCCACTGGCAGAACTGCTCCCATACTGACGCGCTTGAGCGTTGTTGTAGGGTGGTGGTCATTGCTTTATGATTCCTATTTGGTTTTCAAGGTTCAATTTGTATGATGTTTTTATCTTAAGCATTTTGTAACGGTTTGTAAAGAACTTTCACAAAAATATTACATATAAGATTTATAAGTTTTACTTATGTAAATATGAAATCGGAAAAATGTCTTGCAGTGAGCGTATTTTTTAGTTGACATTTGAAAACATAAAAGTTTGTCCCTCCCCCGTTTGAACACGCCAGAGGTTAGCGTAGATTCCTCCCAATTCAATTAATGCTTCATGGGTTCCACGTTCGACGATTTGCCCGTATTCCATGACATAAATACAATCAGCATGACGAATCGTAGACAGACGATGGGCTATTACAATTGTCGTGCGATGCTTGGTAATCTGTTCTAAAGAACGGGCGATCGCGGCTTCAGTTTCGTTATCGACAGAGGAGGTAGCTTCATCGAAAATCAAAATAGGTGGGTTTTTCAAAATCGCTCTAGCAATTGAGATCCGTTGTCTTTGTCCTCCGGATAACTTCTGTCCTCTCTCTCCGACAATTGTGTCGTATCTTTGAGGTAATTGCTCAATAAATAGATGAGCTTCGGCCAATTTAGCGGCTTTAATAATTTCCTCCATCGTCGCATCAGGATTACCATAGGCAATGTTTTCTTTAACCGTGCCATGAAAAAGAAAGACATCCTGACTGACTAAACCAATACTACGCCGTAAATCGTGAAGAAAAATTTTCCTGATATCGATCCCATCAAGGGTAATACTTCCTGTGGAAATTTCATAAAGTCTCAGCAACAATTTGATAAGAGTACTTTTTCCCGAACCCGTCGAACCAACGATCGCAATTTTCTGTTGTGCCGGAATCTTTAAGGAAAGGTTTTCTAAAATCGGATAACCTTCTTGATAAGCAAAAGAAACCTGATTTAAAATAATTTCCCCACGAAGTTCGCTTGATGGTAACGAGATATCACCAGAATAGATAGCGATCGGAGTATCTAAAAGATCCATCACCCGGTTAGTCGAAGCCATTGCCCGTTGATAGAGATCCAGTGTTTGTCCTAAACGAGTTAGCGGCCATAACAGGCGTTGAGTCAGGAAAACCAAAACGCTATAAGTTCCTACTGCTAACTCACCTTTGGCTACTTCCATGCCGCCAAATAAAAGTATCGCACAGAAACTCGCTAGAATAACAAGACGAATTAAAGGGATAAATGCTGCACTCAACTTGATCGCTTTACGGTTACTCTGACGATAGGCTTCACTTTCAATTCTGAGGCGTTCTATCTCGTAAGCTTCTGTAGTAAAGCTTTTAATCGTCATCATCCCATTCAAATTATTTGAAAGACGGCTGTTAAGATCACTAACTTTTTCTCTAACATCAGCATAACGAGGCGCGAGAAAATTTTGAAAGGCAACAGAACCCCAGAGAATCACAGGAATTGGTAACAAAGTCATCCAAGCGATCGTAGGAGTTAGCACAAAGAAAGCCGTTCCAATAACCACTACCGTTGTAAGAACCTGTAAAATCTCGTTAGCCCCAACGTCTAAAAATCGCTCTAATTGATTAATATCATCATTGAGGATCGATAAAAGAGAACCCGTCGAACGCTCCTCAAAATAAGCTAACTCCAAATCTTGGATATGGCTGTAAGCATCTAAACGTAGATCGTGTTGAATATTCTGAGCTAGATTACGCCAAATATACTCGTAGGCATATTCAAAAATCGATTCTAAGCCCCAAATTAAGACCGATAGAGCCGTTAAAATCAATAATTGACTAAAAACGTCATAAATTCCAAAACGAGCAATTACAGACTCTTGTGGCTTGACTACCACATCTACGGCGGCTCCGATCAATACTGGAGGAGCGAGATCGAAGAGTTTATTAAGGATAGAATAGATGGTCGCTTGTCTGATTTTATGGCGATAATTACGTCCATAATTGAGAAGACGAGACAGAGGATGGGCGCGTTTTAGATGAGTTGGCACAAGAAGAAGAAAAACTTGTTGTAATTGTTATATTCTATCGATTTAACAGGGCGTAAATCTGTCAAGTCACAAAGAGGGTTTGACGACCACACATCTACCCTTTTTTAAAAGATATAATTAAATCAGATTTGTTATCAGAAAACGAATCCTCACAGAATTATCGCATCATCGTTAGTTAACCTTTGTACACATTTCAGTCGAAATCCTTCAAAAGCAGGAAAAAGAAATGGCTAAATTACAACAGCGTCGCTCGGAAAATATCCAAGGTAATTTTTATGTTGATGATACTTGTATAGATTGTGATACTTGTCGCTGGATGGCTCCAGAGGTTTTTTATGAAGCGGGCGAGCAATCAGCAGTTTATCATCAGCCTAGTAATAGTATAGAAGAATTACGCGCATTACAAGCTTTATTATCTTGCCCAACTGCTTCTATTGGTACAGTCGAAAAACCCAAAGATATTAAAACAGTTCAAGAAAGTATTCCTATTTTAGTGTCAGAAAATGTTTATCACTGTGGTTATCATGCTGAAAATTCTTTTGGTGCAGCGAGTTATTTAATTGTTCGTCCTGAAGGTAATATTTTAGTAGATTCTCCCCGTTTCTCACCACCGTTGGTTAAGAAAATTGAAGCAATGGGCGGAATTAAATATCTCTATTTAACTCATCGAGATGATGTAGCCGATCATCAGAAATTTCATGAGCATTTCGGTTGCGATCGCATTCTCCATAAAGATGAAATATCGAGCGGAACCAAAGATGTAGAAATTAAAATATCAGATCATGAACCTTATTCTTTGGATTCTGAGCTTTTAATTATCCCCGTTCCAGGACATACTAAAGGTCATACTGTTTTATTGTATAACAACAAATATTTATTTACAGGCGATCATTTAGCTTGGTCGGAAACCCTCCATCATCTTTATGCTTTTAAATATGCTTGTTGGTATTCTTGGTCAGAATTAAAAAAATCAATGAAGAACTTAGCAAATTATACTTTTGAATGGGTCTTACCGGGTCATGGTCGTCGTTTCCAGACTGATGCAAAATCCATGAAACATGAAATGCAAGTGTGTTTAGATTGGCTAGAGAAAAATTAGTGATTGAGTTGATTTTGCTCGTCCCCACAAAATAGATATACTACAGTAATAAATAAAAGTTAACTTCTATTATGGTCTATGTCTAAGCGCAAAAAGCACGATCTTAAATGGATTAAAGAAACTCTAGAACTCGAAGAGAATCATAACTGGCAATCACAACCCGGTACTCGAATCTTTGTCGCCGGGAGAGGGGCTTTACGTTTTGATATTCCCGATAATTGGCATTTTGAACCGCAAGAAAATTCCTTTTGTTTTCTTGATCGCAAACCTCCTAAAGATGATTGTCGTTTAGAAGCTTCTTTTAATCTACTACCTCCTGGAAATTGGGCGGCGTTTCCTTTGGTTGATCTATTAAAAAAGGTGGTTAAAGATGATACGCGACAACCCATCGAACAAGACGAAATTCATCAATTTAAGCGACAAACTGCCCGCGTCGTTTGGACTCAATTTAAGTTTATTGATCCTCAAGAAAATCGTCCTGCTTATTCGAGAATTGCGCTCGGTTTAGGTTCTAATGTTCAATGTTTAATTACTTTCGATTATTGGGTAGATGATGCCGAAAGAGTAACCCCTGTTTGGGATCTGGTTATGTCTACTTTAGTTCTTGGTTTATTTATCCGCGATCCTAGAACGGGTTTTGCTTTACCCGACTAAATTAATTCGTGTGCTAAATATTTATTTATTTTTTATTTTGTTCAATATAATTGGCGATTTCTACGGCAATTTGTTTTTTACTAATCATTTTTTGCGGCTCCTGATTAGCGGTGACTAAATAGGCAATTTGTTCACCTTGGTTGCCGAATTCTTCGCCTCGATTCGCTATGACCGCCGAATAACCTTTGTTTAATCGATTTTGAGCGATTTCAATTAATTTCTCATGACTAACATTTTCTTGATATTTAAAAGTAATCATCGATAAATCAGGAAATTTATCTTTAACGACTTCAATAATTTTAATTGTTGGAACTAAATTAATTGTTTTTAAGACTCCCCCACTCGGCGTTTTACCGACTAATATTTCTTCGGGTTTATAGTCTGCTACGGCGGCGGTAAAGATTCCTACATCATATTTTTTATCACTTAAAGTGTTTAGAACTTGTGTTAAATATTCGTCATAAGTATCAATAATTTGATAAGGTAAATAAGATGGAGGTTGATAACTTCCTTGTCCATGAATTAAATGTACATTCGCCCCTCTTAAATACAGTTCTTCGGTAATTTCTACGCCTAAATGTCCAGTAAAACGATTTGTTATACGACGAATACTATCTATTAAAACGGGAGTTGGCCCACCAGTAATTAAAATATTCATTCCTTGTAGGGGAGAATGACTGATTAAACGACAAACCTCAACCGTAATTTCTTTTTCTGGGGGTAAATTATGTTTACCATAATCTTCTCTGGGTGGCATAATTGCAATACCCATTTGATGTAGTGTTTTCAATGATTCCGTTAGAATGGAATTATGTAAACTACCGTGCATCGTTGGAACAATCATAATCTTTGTTTTGCCTTGTTCCATACGACCGATCGCAGACGCTAGAGTTGTAGTAATTACGCCATCAGCAATACCATAACGCATTTTATTAATGGTGTTGTAGGTTGCTGGTGCGACTAAATACAAATCAAACGGTGTACGATCGCTTAAATGTTCGGCAGCAGGGGTAAGATGGGTGATGACGGGATTATTGGTACTCCATGCTAAGGTATCGATGGTGGTATAGCGTAACGCTTCATCTGAGGTAAACGCCACTACCTGCGCCCCATATCGTCGTAAGGCTCTAGCCAGTATGGGGGCTTTCATGGCGGCGATACCCCCAGTTACTAACAAAGCGATGCGCTTATTCTGTAAATGATATCCATCTAAGGGAACATCATGATCCTCTAAATCTGACTCAGGTGGTGGCGTAAAATCCCAAATTTTCATAGATAATTTTAGTAAAATGTAAATTAGTAGCGATCACTACAGACAAAATCGACAATTTGTCTAGGGCTTTGGTTGCGACTGCTCCGAGAAGAATAGTCAAAATCATTGCCTTGTCCGAGAACACCATTACGACAGTTAACCCACCATCTTTCGCGGTTATTATTGACGATCGCATCAAATTCTTGAACGGAGCCATTACGATAGTAACTCGATCGATCCACAACAAAATAACCCAGACCCGCAATATTGCCAAACTCTCGATAGCGACTGCTACCCCCACTACCTCCACTGTTACGAGATTCAAACACGCCACGACAGCCATTTCTCACCGTGACATATCCCCCATCAGCCGTCCAGTTGTTGCGACAAGATGCACTAGATAACTCTTCTACCAAGCGCACACCACCACGAGTATTGATCGGACAACTTTTCTTATTATTGTGGACACTCTCGCAGGTGACACGTTGTCTATTCCCGCTTCCACTATTCCCCCAATCGTCATTATTATTATTATTGCGACGAATGGCTTCAAAATCTCCCCGACAACCATTTCTAACCGTTATATACCCATCTCGATAAGACCAATTTCCATCACATGGTGTTTGAGAACGTTCTCGCACAAGACGAACGCCATTTCTTGCATCAATTCGACAACGATTAGTTTTCCCCCGTTCACTCTCACAACTAACATATTGAGCGAGCGCCGGTTTGGGAGCAAAAGGAATTGATGATAAAAACAGTACAAAAATTAGTATAGATTGATGCAGCATAAAAGATCATTAAAGCGTAAATGGACTAATAGGCTCAATATCTGGGTCATCTCCGCCGATTTGATTGGTACGAAGCACCCACACAGATGCACCCTGTTTTAAGAATACCTGAACAATTCGATCGCTTGCGAAACGAGGTAAAAGAGTTTTCCAACTGCTGATCCCTGTCCAAAGATTTCTTAGGGGTGCGTCTTCTAATGTACTACCCAGATTGTATTCGTTATTCTCCCAATCCGAACGAGGTGCGCCAAATGGTTGTAGTTCTTTTTGCAATGATTGGCCTAATTGTACTAATTGTTGATATCGGCCAGCCTGAATGGGGTTTCTTGAGAGCCAATTTTCAAACGAATGGTTAGAATTAATCATTTGCTGAATATGTCGAATACTAGCAAATAAAGCTTGATTGGAGTCTTGAGAACAATTATTCGCAGGTCCGACATAAGTTCCCCCTGTGCCATCTCCAATTCGATAACGTGCGGTCATTGCTTGTAGATGCAGTTCCATCATACTAAGAGCCGATTCTTTAATACCATCAAAATCAAAGTCAAATTCTTTAGTCACCGGTGTATGTTTGATTATTAGATCACACACGGGACGAACTCCCGCCCAACCAAATTGGCGATCGCCCATATACCGTGACCAATGTAATGTCCCTGCAATCAAACCATCGGTGTTGTGAGTATAGACTTGATAGTAACGAATATCAAATACTAATTCCCCCGCGATCGGTTCTCGAATCACTGTTGCTACACCATAGGCAAAATGACCAAAAAAGATCGGAGTTGCGGCGGCGGGTTCTTTTTTCTTACCCCCAATTCCGCCATAAACGTGTAAAACTAAACCTTGATCGCCTTCATTCCATGTCGATATCGCTTGTTGAATTTCTCCAGTTTCTTCGATATGTTTGCCCCCGCACAGTAAAACAGAGGAAATTTTCCCTTTTTGTTCTTTAATATCTGCCCATGTTTCTTGACGGATATACTGATAAGATGCTCTTGTTCCGAACAGCACTCGATCTGGTACAAGTCGTAGGAGCGATCGCGGTGCTAATGATTGCACGACAAAACGACCTTCTTGATCTTTTGCACCATAAATATACCATCCCGTATCATTGAGGAGAGATTGTTCAATTTTATTAACAGTTGAAGGATAACAGCCGTTTTGATCCGCTATTACAGGAGGCATTCGGACAACTTCAGTCACACCGTCAAAGTTTTTGCTATTGGGATTAAAATGAATGACTTTAAAGCGATCGGTTCCTGTAATTGGAGTAATAAATTTAACTAAAGCATAATAGCGCCCACTAATTTGTACTGGTTGTTCATGAATATACAAGTTATAACGTTTTGTCTTTTCCGATTGTAAAGACGCGCCATGGCGCGTCTCTACTTTTCCACATAGCATTACAATCACATCATCAACTGGACGAGAACCAGCTAAAGATTCTAGCGGATCGACTTGTCGCCAATGATTGAGGCGATCGGGATGTACTAAACCACCATATTTACTGGTATATTCGGCATCGGCACTAAAGTGTACATCGCGCAGTAAAGCCCGTCGCATATATTTAATATAAGGATCATTTCCCCATCTGAGATTTACGATCTGACCGATCAGATGTTCAAATTCTCTGGGTGTGTGATGGACTTTAAATAATACCCCACGTACTTGAGATCGCTCACTGAGTTCGGGTAAAATTAAACGCCCCATCCATTCGCCGATCGGTTGATATAAAGATAGATCAACGGTTTGTGTTAGGGGATAATAACTTGGACAATTTATATCTGCTTGTTTATAAAGTGCGTAGTTACTAAGCTGTTTATGAATTTGTGTGGTGGGTGTAATTAAAAGTTGTCCTCGTAAAATCTTTAAAATATAGTCGATGGTTTGCTGTAAGTGAGACCTTCCATCGGCAAATCGCGCATTAGGATCGAGTAAACCCCCCGGAACTTGATGACCTACTGGCCCTAATGAAATAATACTGATTTTTCCTCGTCGTTTCGCTCGATTCCAATAAGATAGAGAAAATATTTTCCAACGTCCTGGAAACATAATCGGGCCTAGGCGTTCTACACTGTCTTGCTCCCCTTTTAAATGATACAAATGTTCTAGTTTTAAAATATTACAATTACCACTGATCACCCCTCCCAAGGAAATCACGTCGATAGGTGCGCCAGTTGCCCGTCTTAAAAAAGGAGCCGAAGCAGCCGACATTTGACCCCCACCACTATAACCAATTAGAGTAATGGGAATATTACTATTTGGCTTATAACCATTACTAATCAGAGAATTATACATAATCTGAGCAATTCCCTGATTGTAGATCGGTCCGTACCGTTGATCGGCAGAAACCGCAACAATGAGAACATTACGAATGTTAACCATTAGTCCCAATAAACTCGCAGGATTAGCCAACCGTAAGCGATCGGCTGTACGCCACAAAAAGGCTAAAGGGCGATTTTCATCATCGAGGGGGTTATTCATGACTGAATAGGTCATTAAACCGCGAATTAAGGCGATATCATTTGGTAATGCAGGGGCTAAAGCATCGAGAAAATCTTCCACATCTGGTAAGTATTGGGAGCTAGATTGACCAATTCCATCTAAATATATTAAATATCGAGAAATATTCTCATTTTCTGAGATTGGTTCAGCAAGTTGACCAATATTAACGGTGGGATCAACTTCGTCACTGTACCAACCCGCCCACCAACCAAGGGTTTCTAAGGGTGCAAGAAGTCCAGCTACGGCGATCGCAATAAATCCGATCCAAAGGAGATCAAAACTCCATTGAAAAATGTTAGGCGCATTTTTGTACCAACCAAATAGATCGGATCTTAAGGGTTGTAATAAAACAGCAATGAGCAATCCTAAAATAATCATCCCAACTGAAAATAAGATGACTTCAATGGTTTTGGAGATACTACTCGGTTCTTTTTGTAAAGCGACTGTCGACCCTCCACCTAGTTGTACTCTGTTGGTTACGGGTGTTACTATTTCGCTTAATCCAGTTTGTATAAGTTGGACGATATCACGGTTACGGGTTTTGAGTTGTACTCCTGCTACAAGATCGGCTAACCAGCGTCCAAAATTAGCGATCGGTTGTCCGATTGTTTGTTGTAAAATCTGTAGAACAATCCAGCCAAAGGCTACATAACCAAACGCTATACCAGATGGAACCTGCGCGATCGCCGCAAAACCGACGACCATCGCTAATAAATGCCAAACAGAAAGAATCGAAATAATTGGAACGCCTAAGTAAGGTATAGCTCCCAGAAAACCTAGCAACAACGGCGCATAGCTTAAACCTAATACTTTTACTAAACTGCTAAAAGATAAATGTACTGACCCCGGAACTAAACAAATTAACCAAGTACTAAAAACTAGAAATAAAAAACCGAATGTATATAAAACTGCATTGATCAGTAAGCTGAAAATAAAGCGAATCGGTGTGACGCGGTTAACGAAAAGTATAATAATTTGACCAAAGCCAACCGATAAACCTGACAAAAGTGCTATGGGTGTAGCATATAATAAGCCATTTGTCAAGCTATTAATCTCTTGGAAATCTTGAAACTGTAAGCTTAATGCGCCTTGTGTGAGTGTCCACAGTTCATATAGGTCTAGCATAGGCATAATTGGCTTTAAAAAAAGCAAACAATAACCACAATCACACAAAATTATCAACGATGTGTCTAATTCTGATAAGATCAGCAACAGTTTAGTTACAAAACTTTAGACTTATTAACTTATGTATTTATTATCTACTACTTCTACGGGTACATTTCCAACTTATTTCGTGGCTGTCTATGTGATTGGGTTTATTGCTGCTGTTACAATCGGATCGATCGCTTGGTACAATTCTAAACGACCTGCAGGATGGGAAAATACCGATCGTCCTGATTTTGTACCAAAACTAGATGTAGAAGAACAAGCATCCGATCAAAGTAAAAATAATTAATGTGAAATCCTCGCTAATCTATTTGATAAGTTTAGAGTTAAGGTTCCCAAAACACTAAAAAAACTCTGCCCTAAAAGACAGAGTTTGACTGGAGATAAGTTATATAGACACGATCTTAGAAGGTAAATGTACCGCGAAGTGTACCAATAAATACGTCTTCGTTATCTCCTTGAAGACGCGCTTGGGAAGGATTTTTAATCCAGATGACACCAGGAGTGAAAGAAATATTATCGGTGACTTGGTATTTGTAGAAGACTTCGACGTGAAGCGGTGCATTGTACCGTCTTTGATCGGCGGCTCCATCAGCCGGGTTTATATTTGCATTTAAACCAGCTACATAGGGAGGTACACCAGCAAAGATACCTAAAACGTTTCCAGACTTAAATAAGTCAGGGAAGGAAACACCACCACCATAACTCCAAACTTCGGCATTACCTCGGCCTAAAAGTGTGACATCAGAATACATCCCGAAAGCACTGACACTCAACCAGTCAGTTAATCGGAGTGCGCCTTGTAGACCATAGCTATTCGTGACTTTTTGACGGAAATCAACAGACCAGCCACTGTTAGTTAAGAAAGATTCGGAGAAGTTAGCCAGTTCTGTACCAACTGTATTGGTAAAGATCGCACTATCCGCACTGTGGTAACCGTGAACATAGGTTGCACCGATCGCTAATTTGTCAAACAAGTTAAAGTTTAACTGACCATAAGCGGCATAGTCACCATTAAATAAACCAGCACCTTCACGGGGATCATTAGCAAAAGGAGCTAAATAACCAACCGTTATTGCTGCATTTGGTCCGAGAATTCCGCCACCGATGGGAAGGCTGATACCACCACCAGAACCGCCACCAATTCTGAAGATTGGGTTTTCTGAAGCAAAAGTCGATAGCGCACCATTACCGCCGTCGTAGTCTTCAAAGAAGGGGTTTGTCGTCGGTAAGAAGTCGCTAGGAATACCACCCCAAGCCGAAACGTATAAGCTGACGGGGCCAACTGGAGTATAGTAAGCTAACCAGTCGATTAAGGCATCGTTATCGGTACTCGGTGCTAGGTTAAACGTTTGTTTTAAAGTAGGACTAGCAACATTATCTAAAGGAGTTGTGCCAATATTACCGTTGGGGTAAAATCTGACGGTTTCAAAATCTAACTCAAACGGATTACCAGAACCTGCGGCAATCCGAGTGACTAAACGATCTTTACCGGTGAAACTTGTATTAAAAGATAAACGTACCCGACTTTGGAAAGCGGTTTGTACTGATTCATCTGTATCACCAAAAACATCGGTAACAGCGAAGATGACTTCACCCGCTAATTTAGTCGTTGTTGAAAACTGATGATCTTCTAAGAAGGAGACTCTTGATTCTAAATTATCAACTCTTGCACCCAAAGCGGCGAGTTCAGCTTGGAACTCTTCCATTAATCTTTTGAGTTTGTCGATATCTTCACGGGCTACGCTAACGCCATCTTGGATAAGACGTTCCATCGTGTTCATACAAGCGTTTAAACCGGCGGCAAATTCCCAACGGGATAGCGCACGGTTGCCGCGAAAGGTTCGATCGGGATAACCTACAATACAACCATAGCGTTCTACTAAGCTTCTGAGTGCTTCAAAAGCCCAAGCCGTAGGTTCTACGTCTCGTAATTGGTTAACACTTGTTACCTGATCTTGTGTGGCTAGAGAGCCTTCTGCACCGTAATCTTCGAGTTGATTAACGACTGGGTTCGATGTTGGTTGAACCTGATTCGTATTCTCAGTTGTAAAACCCGTTTGACTATCTTCAATCGTGGTCAGCGCCTCATTAGCTTGAGCCGGAGACGAAACTGCTAACGCAATTCCTAAAAGCGCTGGGCTGATTAGTAATGATTTCCAAGTCAGCTTAGACATTTTAAATTTTCCTCACACCATACACCATTATGGAAGTTACTTCACGTTCAACGTTTATAACCTCATTGTTCATTGTATTATATATAAATTAATTGGGCGTAAAAAAATAGACAGTTTAAAAATTTTTCTTATTTCCTTAAAATTCTTGCCCCAAAGACCTATATAAATAGACTATCCGCCCTTAATCTTTGAATTACCCGATCATTGATTGGTAATACAAAGAATAAAGGCGGTCTAGCGGGTCTCCTAGTTAATGTCTGACTGCCGGAAGAATCTCCAGATTGCCAGTCTTAAAGGGTTAAGTCTGAGAGCTAGAGAACAGCCCCGGCACACAGCCGACTTGCATCAACTAGGTGACCCATGCTTTTACTACTTTCTATCATGGGCATCACCTCCTTATTCCCTAAATGGCTTTTACTAAAATCTAACTATTTACAGCTTAACTAACTCGAAGAGAAAATGCAAGGCAAGAATTGAGAAATCTTTGGGCAACCGCAGGATATCCCCCAAAATGTACGTGTAAGTAAGACGCATGGAGATTAGCCACCGTCCATCCTTCTGCTATTTGTGGCGCATTTTTGGACAAACCTTCCAGCAAAAACAGGGGATACATTGGAAGTGGCGTAATTTGGGAACGGTGAAACTCATGTCCCCAAATACTAGATCCTGCTACGATCGTTGAACTGTCTTGTTGTGCGGTTCCTTTTCGATACCCTAAAGTTAAACTTTTTCCCATCTGTGTCAATGCGGGCAATACGCCAACCATCGGCCAAATTTTCTGTTCAAAATCAATTAGATGCTCACACAAATACATTAAACCGCCACATTCGGCATAAGTGGGCATTCCAGAAGCGATCGCTTTTTTCACCGCTTCTCTAACGGTTTGATTTTCGGCTAATCTTTGAGCAAACATTTCTGGAAAACCGCCGCCAAAATATAAGCCTTTTAATCCTAATGGTAAACTCGGCTCCTCTATGGGACTCCAAAAAACAAGCTCGGCTCCTAATTTTTCTAATGTATCTAAATTATCTTGATAGTAAAAACTAAATGCTTTATCCTGCGCCACTCCAATTTTAACGGAATTCACTTTAGCGGTTTCTAGAATCAAGTTGGGTGAGGGAGGGATAAAACCTCGCTTAACCGTTAATAATGGTAAAAGAGTTTCCCATTTTAAACTTATTTGCGCTTTTGTGGCTAATTGTTCAAATAATGGGTTTAAATCGGGGATTTCTTGAGTTGGGACTAATCCTAAATGTCGATCGCGTAGGGTAATTAAATCATGACGACGAAAAACCCCAAAAATCGGCATATTTACCTTCAATAAAGCTTCTTCTAACAGTTCTAAATGTCGATCGCTTCCGACTTTATTTAAGATTACACCTGCTAATTTTACTCTGGGATCAAAACAACGATAACCCCTCGCTATCGCTGCGACAGAGCCTGAAAGACGACTACAATCAATCACTAAGATAACGCTCAGATCAAGAATTCTAGCAATATGGGCTGTACTTGCATAGTCCCTATTTTGCTCTAGTTTTACTCCATCAAATAATCCCATTACCCCTTCGATTAGTGCATATTTTGTATTTTGTGAATAATAATTGAAACAAAATTTAACATAATCTTCTGAAGTTAAAATTGGATCTAGATTACGACAGGGACGCTTAGTAATCGCTGTATGAAACATGGGATCGATATAATCTGGCCCAACTTTAAAAGATTGAACTTGCTCACCTTGTAGGATTAAAAAAGATAAAATCGCTAAAGTTATTGTCGTTTTACCTACGCCACTTCTTTCGCCTGCAATAATAATCGACATTATTTTTTTGGGGGAAATTTAGTACCCATCTCCGTCATAGCCGAAAATATTAAATATAAAATTAGGACTGCTACACCCAGTAAAAACAAAATTAGGTCATCATTCATAAAAAATCTGGATTAAAATAGAAAATATACACAATTATTTCAATCAATTAAAGCGAATTGGTTCAGTTTATTGACTAAAATGAGAAGTATCACCATTTAATTCCATTTTCCATTTATCGCCTTTGCGGACTATTTTAACAAGAGCGCAAAAAGAAGTATTAATATTTGGCTCAGTTCCGATTAATTCGACAGTCGTACCTAGGATAGATGCTTTGTGACCTACCAATAAGATATTGTCAGAAAAACGAGAAACTAATCGTTTAGCGGTAAGGGCTGTCCGTTGCTGCATGAGCTTTTCACTTTCTGGATATTGAGGAATCACACAAGATGTATAACTCCAATCAATGCGGGAATAATTTAGCTCAAGCATTTCGAAGAAGTGTAGTTGTGGTGTATTGCTCATCCACTGAGGGTTTAGCCATTCGCTTAATCCAAATTCTAATTTAATGGGGAGATCCAAAAGTTCTGCCACTGGATAAGCGGTTTGAATCGTTCTTAAAAAAGGAGAAGAAAAAATGTGACTAATCTTTTCGCCTTGTAGTCTTAAAGCGAGATCTTGGGCTTGAATTAGTCCATCATCTGAAAGGGGCGGATCATAACGTCTTGGTGCAGTATTAAACCACTCAGGATTAACAAAATCGTAACGGTTACCATGTCTTGCCATCCAAATTGTTTGTGACATTTTTAAAATGATTGAAACGAGTTTTGTGATCTTTGTCACTAAATTTTACCCAAAAAAATTGTCCTTTTTTTCGTCAAACGATTTTAATTTTCTGTTGTCTAGGATGCACTAATTTTAACCGAATCCGATTAATCTATGAGTACAGTTTTGATACTCATTCCCCGATTATCCCTTTTCTCAGAATATAGGAAGATTAATTAAAAAAGCTTTACAATACTTTACAGTATGTGTATAATTATTAAGGATAAGTAAACAATTATTTTCGCCAAGGAGACAACAAGGAGACAACAAGTACTAGCCATATAAACCGAAAAATGCTTATTTTTTAGGAGGCTACCCAGTTGAAGAAATTTTATCTACTTAGCTTACTTGTCTGTATCTTACTATCGATCTTTATATTAGAGTTAACAAATCTATAAATAACTCTCATAACTTATTCTCGATAACCAAGCACTCACATCAATAGCCTTAGCCTTGTTTTCCCAACTATTAATTAGAGCGATGCACTCGTCATGAAAACTCCAAAAAATCCCACTGATCCAGTCCGCGCCTATCTCAGAGAAATTGGTCGAGTTCCACTCCTCACCCATGAAGAGGAAATCGTCCTAGCCAAGCAGGTACAAAGACTCATGGATTTAGAAAGAATTAAAGAGTCATTAGCGAACAAACTAGGCTACGAACCCACACCCAGCGAGTGGGCGCAGGTGGCGAAAATTTCCGAAGAACAGCTAAACCGCGAAATTGGTGCAGGAGATTATGCTAAACGTAAGATGGTTGAAGCGAATCTGCGTCTAGTTGTTTCCGTCGCTAAGAAATATCTTAAACGAAATCTAGATTTACTAGATCTGATTCAAGAAGGTACGATCGGAATGCAGCGCGGTGTCGAAAAATTTGACCCCACCAAAGGATATCGATTTTCAACCTATGCTTATTGGTGGATACGTCAAGCGATCACACGAGCGATCGCAGAAAAAAGCCGTACAATTCGCCTACCCATTCACATCACCGAAAAACTCAATAAAATTAAAAAAGCACAACGCTACCTTGCTCAACAAAATGGTCATGCAGCAAGTGTTACAGAATTAGCCGAAGAACTGGAACTCACACCCAGACAAGTTAGAGACTACTTAGAAAGAGCGCGACAGCCCCTTTCATTAGACCTCAGAGTTGGGGATAATCAAGATACAGAATTAGGCGAACTATTAGAAGATACAGGGCCATCTCCAGAGGATTTCGCTACCCATGCGTCTTTACAAATCGACCTCGAAAAGCTAATGGAAGATCTCACCCCCCAACAACGGGAAGTTTTAGCCTTACGTTTTGGACTTTGGGACGGTCAACCGCTTACTTTAGCTAAAATCGGTCATCGTCTTAATATTAGCCGAGAACGGGTCAGACAAATTGAACGGGAAGCCCTAGCCAAACTGAGAAAACGTAAAGCGAATATCAAAGAATATCTCGCAAGTTAATCAAAAGTCGGGGAACTGAATCTTAAGGTACGGTTCTACCGACTCCCAACCCTTTTAAAAAGCTGTTAAATTAAAGGAACAAGAATCGAAATCAGACTATTAATTTTTTTTCTCACCCAAAAGACCACAGGAGGCCAACACGTGAATAATGAATTGAATCGTCAAGGATTTTTTAATCAAGATGGTGAAGCTGGCGAAAGCCTGTGGCAATATGTACAATCATTGAGTCCCGAAACAATCACTCAACTGTCTAAACCCGATTCATCAGAAGTCTTTCAAGTCATGGAACGTAATATTATCGGTTTACTCGGTAATCTTCCTTCTGAACATTTTGGCGTAACCGTGAATACCAGTCGAGAAAATTTAGGACGTTTACTCGCTTCTGCTATGATGAGTGGTTACTTTCTCCGCAATGCCGAACAACGTATGAACTTTGAAAAATCTTTGTTTAGCATCCAAAGTCATACTTCAGAAGACGGGTTTACTGAATAATAAGATTATTCATGTCTAAAGCAACAGACAAGATCTTTTATCGACACATCGTGAAGAGCGAAAAACGGGTGGCCACACGTCACCCCCTCAAGTAATTAATTTTCGTTTTGTTGATTCTCTAACTGTTCTAAGCGTTGTTCTACCCTCATCAACCGTTCCATGAGAGTAAGGCGATCGCTTTCTTCTGTGATGCTGTAACCGATTAGTTGATTAATGCGGTTTTCGTGTTGGTTGTTAAGAGCGACTAACTTAAATATCTCCTCTACCAGAATCGATATAGTTTCTCGTTCCCGTTCTTGCTGATCTTTTAACCTGATTTGACTTTCCTGTAATTCTTTTTGAACAGCCAACATCTGCTCTATGGTTTTTTGAATTTCTTCACCAGTCATTTTTGTTAAACTCCTATTATATAAGTTTTCCGTCAATCCCTTAGAGGTCAGATTCCGCAGGACTAATCATATTATGGGTTAATTAGACGGGTTTAATTCTTCATTTTAGTATGCTCCTTGCGGGAAGAATTCTACTCTGGCGACAAAACCAAGATCCTTACTCGATTTTGGTTTGGTAAAATAATACTTGCTGCAAACCCCGTTATTCTCCATGACAGAAACTACCGCGCCTATTCCTCATAAACAAATCGGTGTCGCCGTCATCTATAATGAACTTGGACAAATATTAATTGATCGTCGTCCCGAAAAAGGTTTACTCGGTGGACTTTGGGAGTTTCCGGGGGGCAAAATAGAACCCAACGAAACCGTAGAAGAATGTATCAAGCGAGAAATTAAAGAAGAAATTGATATAGAAATAGAAGTCAATGATTTACTAATTATTGTTGATCATGCTTATACTCATTTTCGCGTCACCTTACAAGTCTACAACTGCCGCTATCTCAGTGGTGAACCGCGTCCCATTGAATGCGAAGAAATTAGATGGGTAACGATCGATGAAATTACACAATTTCCCTTTCCTAAAGCTAATATTGAAATAATTAAAGCGTTAAACAATAAAAAATTAGACAAATAAGACACAATTCTTATGATAAAAATGTGTTAAAATATGCAGCCGCGCCAAGATATCATAGAAATCTTTTCAACATTTATCAAATTTGAAGCCGATCGCTTTAGTGGTTGGGCAAAAGATCCACAACTGCGTCGGAGTATGCAGTATAGCTTAAAACAATTTCCTCAAACAGATCATTTAGAAAATTTCTGGGCGTTTTATTGGTACAAACAATGGCAACAACAGAATGGGAATTTAGCCAAAACACATTTATCAGCCTACTTACAAGAAACCTGTTATTGGACATCACAAAAAATAATCACCCCTTTAGGCAACAAACATTATAAATTATCAGACTGTTTTCAAGTAGCGATCGCACGCATCGAGAAAATTCTTAAAGGTTTTAAACCAGATCCGAGGGCAACACTCAAAACATATGCGGCGGTTGCTTTTCGTAATTTAATAAAAGATGAACTGCGTCAAAGATCCCAAGTTGAGTTATGTAATGATTGGGGACTATTGCATAAAATCAGCAAAAAACAACTTAAAGAATCATTAGAAAACGCGGGACTAAACCAAGAAACCATTAATCGCTATTGTTTAGCGTGGAATTGCTTTACAACTATAGACTTTCCTAAACAAAGTAGCCGCATCCGTCAACTAAGTCAAAGCGATCAAAAAACATGGGAAGCGATCGCAAAACTTTACAATCGTCAGCGTCTCACTCAACTTTCCGCATCTGAACCCCAATGCAGCCCCCAAACTCTCGAAAAATGGCTGTTTTTGAGTGCATCTTTAGTCCGTACTTATCTCTATCCTCCCATTCATTCCCTGAATATGCCTAAATCTGGGGAAGAATACGGCAAATTGGAAATATCTGAGAATCTCTCAACGCCTTTAGATGAATCGCTTTTGACTGAGATGATCGCAGTTGAAGAAAGCCAACAAAGACAAAGCCAACACAATCAGATCAATACTATCTTAACTTCAACTTTAGCCCAAATCGAACCATCTTTTCAACAGCTTTTACAACTTTATTACCAACAACAACTCACTCAGCAAGAAATCGCTAAAACCTTACAGATGCAACAGTATCAAATTTCACGCCGCCTCACTAAAGCCAGAGAAATATTATTACTAGCATTGGTGCGATGGAGTGAAGAAACCTTGCATATTACCGTAACATCCACCGTAAAAATAGACATTACTACAATATTAGAGGAGTGGTTGCAGAATTATTATCACAATATCAGCGATCGCTCATCCCTACCCAAACCATGACTTTTTCTTTCGATACCACAACCCAATTATGGCTAGAAATATCGCCCGCGTCTATTGAGCAATCTTGGCAACAAAGCCAGTCTTGTTCGACTCCTGAAGGGCGTTGGCATACCTATCTTAATCAAATTTGTCTAAATACCTTCCTACCTTGGTTACAAGCGGAATATGAGCCAAATGCGACAGCTTGGCAAACTTTGCATCCATTGGCGGCTATTTGGGAAGTTGTCAACGGCACAGCTATAGAAATTCAAGGAAAGCGACTCATTTTAATTCCCAGTAAAAGCCTAGATACAAGCGAATTTTATATCCCCCAAGAATGGGTAGATTTACCCAGTTGGATTGGTGATTATTATCTTGCCGTACAAATCAATCTTGATGAGGGCTGGCTGAGAATTTGGGGATATACCACTCATCAAGAAATTGTAGCCAAAAGTAGCTATGACGCAAGCGATCGCAATTATTATCTTGAAGAAGAGTTTTTAAATCAAGACATAACACTTTTATGGGTGATCCGTCAAGTATCTCCCGCAGAACCGACACGGGCAACCTTACCCATTACTCAAACCCTACAACAAAATTATGGCGCGTCTCTACTGCAACGCTTGAGTAACCCAGACTTGGCACTGCTTAGACTACAAGTTCCCTTTGAATTTTGGGGAACCTTACTCGAAGAATCTAGCACACTAGAACGCTTGTATCAACAGCGACGAGGGGTAAAGCAGATCGTAAACTTAGGTCAATGGTGGCAAAATCGTTTCGAGGAGACTTGGCAATCGCTCGAAAACCTAATGGAAACGGGTTATAACGCGTCTTTACTCAATTTGAGAGATTCAGAACAAAATGTCATTAAACGAGTTAAATTGGTCAATTTAGAAGGAACTGATCGCCAATTTGTCTTACTATTGGTATTAGAAACCGAACCCGATCGCCGTCTTGGTATTCGTGTGCGACTCGGAACAACAGAAAGCCCACTTTGTTTACCCAGTAATCTTAGATTAGCCTTAATTTCAGCATCAGGAGAAATCCTCCAATCTGTAGAGGCACGTTCCGTCGATAACTTTATTCAATTAAAACGTTTTAAATGTCCGAAAAAAATGCGTTTTAGCATCGAAGTATCTTTAGACAATTTCAGTTTTATAGAAGAATTCACCACCTGAAAAAAAATGGACAAAAGTCAGTTGGTTGTCTTAAATTTAGGGAAAGGAGACTGGAAACAGGGCTATACTACAGTTATCGCCCAACTTTGGCAATCTAATCCTCATCCACTCCAATTTACTGCAAGCTTACCGAAATCACCAGAATTAGAACTCGCTTATCAAAACTGGCAATTACTCTTATCTGCTCATTATTCTAGTTTGGGTTGGCGTTATCGGACGTGGGAAATTGAAATAGAGTCAGAAGATGTGACACATATTTCGAGTATTGAATTTCAGCAAGCTTGTGATGAACTACAAAATCAGCTTAATTTATGGTTAAATGCGGCATCTTTTCGCCCAATAGAAAGACAACTCCGAACTTATCTTAGTCCAACAGATGAAATACGCCTGATTATTGTTTCAGAAAATCGGACGATACTTCGATTTCCTTGGTGTATATGGTCTTTTTTTGACGATTATCCACAAGCAGAACTCGCAGTTAGTTTACCAGATTATGCTCGCTCGGTGCAAAAACAGACAACTCATAAAAACGATCGCATCAAAATTTTAGCAATTTTAGGCAATGGACAAGGCATCGATTTAGAGCCAGATCGCTTATTATTAGAACAATTACCCAACGTCGAACTACAATTTTTAGTAGAACCAACAAGAACAGACTTAGATAGACATCTTTGGGAGAGTCGATATGATATTCTGTTTTTTGCGGGGCATAGTTCCAGCCAAGGACAAGGGAAAATTCAGATTAATAGCAGAAATAGTCTGACAATTCCTCAGCTAAAATATGCTCTCAAAAATGCGATCGCGCAAGGTTTACAATTAGCTATTTTTAATTCTTGCGATGGTTTAGGTTTAGCTTGGGACTTAGAAGATCTCCATTTACCCCAAGGTATTGTCATGCGGGAACCCGTACCCGACATAATAGCACAAGAATTTTTAAAACACTTTTTATCCGCCTTTGCTAGAGGAGAATCTTTCTATCAGTCTGTCAGAGAAGCAAGAGAAAAATTACAGCCAAGAGAAACCGAGTTTAAGTGTGCGACATGGTTTCCTGTAATCTTTCAAAACCCCGCTCAAATTCCTCCAACTTGGCGCTCATTGCTACCCAAAATTGAGGAAATACCCATTACTAGAGCAAAAACGAACTATCAAAAACTACTGATTAATAGTTTAGTCGTGACAGCGATCATTGTTGGACTAAGATGGTTAGGAATGCTACAACCACTGGAGTTATGGGCATTCGATCGCTTAATGGGTTTGCGACCAACTGAAACACCCGATCCTCGTCTGCTGATCGTTACTGTAACCGAAAAAGATATCCAAGCACAAGGAGAAGAAGCACGACGCGGATCTTTATCAGATGAAGTGCTAAATCGACTCCTAGTTATATTAGAATCGAATCAACCACGAGCAATCGGTTTAGATATTTATCGAGATTTTCCCGTAGAGACGCGCCATGGCGCGTCTCTACATCCAGACTTAAAAACGCGCCTACAAAAAAGCGATCGCCTGATAGCCATTTGCAAGCGTAGTGATGGAGAAAATGATCCAACTGGGATCGCCGCCCCGCCAGAAATACCCCTCTCACGATTGGGTTTTAGCGATTTTATTGCTGATAACGATGGAATTTTACGCCGTCATCTCCTATTTATGTCGCCCTTACCCGTTTCCTCTTCTTGTACCACAGCCTATAGTTTTAGTGTCCAATTAGCATTTCTCTATCTTCATGGTCAAGGAATTTCGCCTACTTTTACAAAAGAAGGAAATTTACAATTAAAACAGACGATTTTTACTCGTTTAATAAGCAGAACAGTCGGTTATCAATCGATTGATGCCAGAGGCAGTCAAATAATGCTGAATTATCGCGCCCTAGACTCACCTCGCCAAATTGCGGATCAAGTCACTTTATCCCAAGTTCTCAAAGGAGAAATTAACCCGAAAGCAATTAAAGATCGAGTCATTTTAATTGGAGTTACGGCTAATAGTACAGCAGATTACTGGGCTACACCATATGGGGCGGGATCTTTAGCTAAAATTCCAGGCGTATTCATCCAAGCACATATGCTAAGTCAAATCTTAAGTGCTGTTTTAGATAATCGTCCTCTGTTGTGGTATTTGCCTCAATGGGGTGAAATTATTTGGATTTGGGGTTGGTCGTTAACCGGTGGCTTTCTGGCTTTCCGTTTTCACCCCCGCTCTGACTTGGGACGTTCTGGAATTATAGCAGGAGTAACGTTATCGGGAACCTGTTTTCTGTTGCTCCTCTGTGGTGGTTGGTTGCCCTTGGTTCCAGCAATATTCGCTTTGGTGGTGACTGGAACGCGGATCAGGATAATTGATGGAAAAATAGAGAGAGAGGAAAATGCAAAAAACAAAATTTTGGATTAGGACGATCGCTTTAACTTATACACTGACTACTGTACTCATTAACTCATCGGTCTACGCTTCTACTGAACCTAATGTCATCCAATTTGTACCACCGCCACCCCCTGACACAGGAGAACCAACAGGACGAGTTCAAGGTGGGGGAAGTCGCGGAAATTGCCGTAATGATCGGTCTTTGATGGCTCTTGTTCCTGTGACAAAGACGGCGGAAAAATCCTATGTTTGGGGGTTAACGACTGCCGAACATCCTACATTGATGTTTTATGTCCCAGAACGAACAACTGCTGAAACTGTAGAATTTGTTTTACAGGATGAAAGCGATAACGAAATTTATACCACACGATTTACTTTAACGAAAACAGTGTCAGGTATTGTGAGAATTTCTCTTCCTGCGACAACTTCCCCCTTAATTATAGGTAAAAAGTATCGTTGGATATTTTTAATGGAATGTGACCCCCAAAGTCCCTCTAATTCGGTTTTTGTTCGAGGTACAATTGAACGAGTGGCGATCGGGGCTACACTTTTAGAGCAACTTAAAACCACTCAAACGCCTTTAGAACGTGCTACTGTTTACGCCGCCAACGGGATTTGGTACGATGCTTTAACGAGCCTCAGTGAGCAAGATAATCTCAATTCACCAACCATTCAGACGGCATGGATTGACTTATTAGAGCAAGTGGGTTTGGCTCCTATGGCTCGAACTCCGATCGTTTGGCAAACCGACGATTAAAGCCAATTTCTACGCTACCGCAAAATCTGTGTACGATCGCATCTTAGGTTCATGGAATGCTAATACAATATCTTCCTTGTCAACACCTGCACGAACTAGATCAGTTGCGATCCCTTCTTCAGTCCAATCCTCTTCGATCCAAAATTTGCTATCTTTAAGACGAACGTAGACAGTTATACCCATAAGACGTTCACTGTTAGGCCAACCTAGATTCATCCAGATATAATGACCCTTTGGCTTATCTACAATTAAAAATGTTTCGAGATCTGGGTTATGGCGACGGTTACACAATTCTACATACTCCGTCAAGATACGTTCAATCATTTGGGGATATTCAGTTAATTTATCCATTGTCTAATCTCCTCTGTTTCTGTATCTACAACAATGAGTGGCAGTTGATGTTTATTGAGGACAAGTTGAATTACATCTTGCTTAAAGCCAATTTCCGATTAAAACAAAAGAAGCCCAATAAACAGGATATCGATAATCTGGATCTCGTAAAAGGGATAATTGAGCTTGACGAAGGGCTTCAGCTTTAGTTACTGTTTTGGTTTTGGTGGCTAATTCCCGATAAAATTGACTGAGCAAGGGAACAGCCGACGCATCATCGACATTCCACAAAGAAGCGAGTACACTACGCGATCGTGATCTGACTACAACCCCCGCTAGTCCTAATGCGGCTCGATCGTCTCCTTCGGCTGTTTGGCACGCACTCAAGACTAATAATTCTAGTGCTTCGGAGTTCGTTTTATCCCTCACTAAAAGCAATGTTTTTAATTCGTTAACATTAATCGGTTTGTCCCATGCTAAAATAAAGGTTTGCTCGGCTTTGGAACTAAATTGACCGTGAGTGGCTAGGTGGACAACGGAAAAAGGAACAGATTCTAGTTCTTGTTGCAGTTCGGAACTGGTAAAGGTTTTATCTAATAAGACTTGTGATGGTACTTGCGTTTGTATGTTTTTGAGTTCTTCGATAACATTGGGTAATGCGATAAATCCATGACGTTCCTGGGTAAGTCCGGCTAATAGTACGTTGAGTTTTTTCTGTAGTAAGGGTTTGGGGTTGAGCAATTGGAGTCCAGGGGCAATGGCGATCGCGTATTTTTCGATTAAATATTGTTGTCCATCAAAAAGAGCAGCCATCGGTACATTACGCAATTCTCCGTCTAATACAAATACTAATGTTTTAATCTGATTCTGAGTTAAATTTGCTGCTATGGGTTGAATTAACCAGTTATAGACTTGTTGAGCTAAAGATTTTCCGACTGAGGTAATATAAGGTTTTTCGAGATAATAGCGCAGTTGTTCTAAATCTTTTTTGACTTTTTGTTCTGATACAGAAATACTATAGTGACGGAGAGGTTGTTCTGGCAAGCTGAGAATGATTTCTATGCGATCGGTTAAAATAATGGGATAGATTACGGCTGCTTCTGTTTGAGGGATTTGATCGATGGGTACTTTCTGTCCTTCTAGACAAGCAGAGCGAAAGAAGTCGTTTAATTCGGCTATTTGTAAGGCTTCGATGACTTCACGAGCTTTTTGTAAGTTGCTTGGGTTTTCGGTGTCTGTGGAACTCAACAGTAAATCGACCAATTGACGATAGACGGGTTCTACGCTTTCACGGAAAGAAAATTGTATATCTGAATTAATTGCAACGAGATTACTACGCAGGGATTGCAGGGTATTAAATGCGGCGTTATAATAGTTTATGGCTATTTCGGCTTGTTTTTGGGCTTTGAAAATACGTCCTAATTGCCATTGCCACTGATAGGCTAAATCTGGCGCATTGGCTAGAAGTAATGCTTGTTCACTGAGTTTTTGTGCGTTTGACCATTGCTGGGATTTTTCGTAAAGTTGCCCCAAATAGCCCAGAGCATAGGATTCAGCACGACGATCGCTAAGTGTTTTGGCTTGTTGAACAGCAGTAACTAAAAGTTTAGCAATGTTAAGCGGCTGTCGGTCAGGAAATTTAAGTAAACTTTGGGCTAAGTTAATTTTGCTATAAATTGCTATGCGAGAAATAGGTAAATCATCGATCTGTTTTTCAATGATTGTAGCGAGGTTTTTGGCTTGTTGCGATCGCTCTAATTCTAAAAGTAGATCCAGTTCATTTAGTTGGGACTGAACCCGCAGAATTGTTGTTCCAGAAAGGTTAGCGGCTTTTTGATAGTGAGTTAAAGCGATTTCGGGTTCTTGTTGCGATCGCAGAGTATTTCCTAAACTCAGAAGTGTTGCGGCTATTTCTGATGATCCTTGTTCTTGGGCAAGTGCTAAACTTTGTTCGAGAACGCGTTTAGATTCCTCAAACTCACCAATTGCTTGTAAAGTATTACCCAGACTTCGTAACCCAGTTATTTTAAGTTGTAGATTAGATTGTTGCTGAAGAATTTCTTCACTTTGAACTAAGGTTCTTTTCGCACTTAAATAAAGTCCTAATGTTTGCTGTGCTTGGGCTTGATTGAGTAAACTACCTATATAGCCTATTTCATCGGCTACTTGATGATAAATGGCGGTTGCTTGTTGCCATGTTTCTAAGGCGGTTTCGGTTTGTCCTTGGGTATATTGTAGACTTCCCTGGGCGTTTAAAGCTTGGGCTAATAGGGATAATTGCTCAGGATGATTGGTTTTTAAACGTTTTAGACTTTCTGCGATCGATCTATTCGCTTCCTCCCACTGTCCTAGTTTTTGGTACGCCAGCGAGAGATAATTCAATACTAGGATCTGGTTTAGTTCATCATCTTGTGAGTAATATATTTTTAGGGCTTGTTGCCACACTGTAACGGCTTGATAGAATTGTTCTAACTGATAGAATTCCCTGCCCTGCTGCACTATTTCACCAACCGCAGAAGTTTTATTGAAACTTATTAAATTTGCTTGACTTTTTTTATATATTATGTTATAGGCGCGACCTACTACGGAAAAATCGGCGACGAATGCAAACACTAAAACCAGAATCAAGCCTAAAATGAATTTTCCGAGAAATATTAGACTATTTTTGCGCCTTTTGTTCATATTTAAGGAGTAATCTGACAATTGCGGAGAATTGCTTTAGAATAGTCGGGCGTAACGCGGTTTTCTTGGGCGATAAGCATAATTTGGCCGTCTATTGTGATCACCCATCCTTGAGCTTCAATAATTGATTGATTTTCTAATGTCTCTTCCCGATTTATACTAGGACTGGTGATGGGTTGAGGAACGATCGCTCGTAAATCTTGCCAGACTGCATCACCATTAAAAGGTTGACTAGGTAAAGACGGTAAACCACCACTCCCCGTTATCCAAAATTCTCCTTGATTATTAGCCGTTATTCCGGCATCTTGTGGACAAGTTCGCGCAATAAGTTGAGAGATATCAACCGTATTAACTGGTAATTGTGCTAATGCTTCTGTAGGCTCAATAGTGGGAAGATTAAAGATCACCTCTCCTTGAATACCAAACTCAGAACTCGCCGTAATATCACTCAAAGGCGTATTATATTCTCGAAATGCAATGCCAAAAATCCCTTGGGTTGTAATCTCAATTCTACCCCCAGTACCTTCAAAAGCATTAGCCGTAATATCGCTATTTTCATTCGGCACAGCCACCAAAAAACCAGTATTAATATTAATATTACCGCCATCACCTCCAGCACCAGAGAGTCCCGCCGTTGCCGAAATTTGACTGGTATGATGCAACATCAATAAATCCTGTACCTGTAAAATAATATTGCCGCCTTTACTACTATTCGTCTGGGCTTTCAGTGACGCATTATTATTCAGTACAAGCGTATTTGTTGAAAGTTGAAGATTGCCGCCTATTCCCGTTCCCTGACTCCCAACAGAAATACTAGCACCATTACTAGCATATGCCGTTTGAGACTGAATTGAGATGCTGCCGCCCTTTCCTTGTCCCTCTGTGCTAACACTAAATAGCGCACCATTAGTTAAAGAAAGAGCATCAGTCGTGAGATTAATATTACCACCGTCGCCAGTTGCATCGGGAGTAGCTTGACTTAATAGCGCACTGGGAATATCGTTACTACCTATGCCATCAAGAGAAACTATGTTCTGAGCTTGAATATTAATATTACCCGCGTTTCCTTGTCCATTCGTACTCGCAACGAATACAGCACCATTGGTCAAAAAAAGTGACTGAGCCATAATATTAATATTGCCACCTTTGCCGACTCCTTGATCATCGACAATACTTAAAGCAAGACTTGGAGCATTATTGCTACCTACACCATCAAAAGAAACGGTATTACGAGCATTTATTATGATACTTCCTGCGTCTCCTTGTCCATCGGTACCAACACTGAGATAGGCACTATCAGTCATCGTCAGATCGCCCGTCGTAATTTTAATGCTACCACCGTTACCGATCGCATTTATATTCACTTCGCTGATGGCTGCACTCGAATAACCTGCGAGATCTGCTCCATCAAAAGAAACTTTTTCTATAGCAATAATATTAATATTTCCGGCATCTCCTATTCCATAAGTGCCAACATTTAATAATGCTCCATTTGTTACCGAAAGTTCTTCCGTCGTAATATTGATCGTGCCACCCTTTCCGACTGCTTCTTGTCTGACTGTATTAAATATAGAACTCGGATAACCTGTTAGATCTGTTCCATCCAAAATTACTGATTTTTGAGCAATAATATTGATATTTCCCGCATTTCCTTGTCCTGATGTGCTGGCTTGTACGCTTGCGCCTTTTGTTATTGAAAGCGATCGAGTTGTGATGTTAATCTCTCCGCTATTCCCTACACTGCCCTGTTTTACTATATTACTAATCAAGCTGCCATCTGTTAGGGTTATTGTTCCAGTTGTATTAATTTCGATAGTTCCTGCTTGACTTTCCCTCGCTCCTAATTCTGATTCTATTCCTGCTAATAATACACTTCCACCTAAAATATCGAGGTTATGTCCATTAATTCGGATATTACCGCCATTTTCTGACCTGACACTCACTCTCGCTTCATTATTCAGGGAAATATTGCCTAACTCATTGGGAAAATGTAGTCTAAAATCGCTAGAATCGATCTGCACCGTTGCATTACCTAAAACGCTTCCTAACTCAATTTCACCCCCAAAAGCAAGTAATGAAGCACCTTCTAAACTGAGATTACCACCAACTAAGGCTAAAGTTTGTCCTTGGGAAACCTCAAGTAAAGATCCTTGTACTTTGATCGCGCCTGAATTTCCATATTGTAAGCCGATCGGTACATTTAGAGTGAGCAGGGGAACTTCTTGAGGATTGTTGGCACTAAAAGCATAACCATCAAATATTAAATGATCTGCCGTACTTGCGACAAATGCTCCTTTAAGATCTATCCTTGCATTGGGACCAAAGAAAATACCATTAGGATTGAGTATCAATAAATTAGCCTCACCCAATACGCCCAAAGTTCCTAAAATATTGGTGGGATTATTTCCAGTTACCCGACTAAAAATATTTTTGATACCTGTTGGGTTAGCAAAATAGACTTGTTGTCCATCTATAACATTAAATTCAGCGAAACTGTGAAATAGATTGTTTCCTCGGATCGCTCCACCTTCGATACGATCGATTGTTTCCCCTTCAGCATGAGAATTGATTACAGATGCTTCGGTTCCCAATGTGCGATCGCTTTTTATTTGAGCATATGCGAATTGCTCTCCTCTAGAGATTAAAACAAAAAATGCTACTAGGGTCAAGAATGAGACTGTTTTCAAGGCAAGAACTAAGGATGCGTTATTTCATTATTTTCTCACGATCGCACTGAGCCAAAAAAAATGTTGATGATTTTTTACCTACTCACTGCATAAAATCAAAAACCCCATCGTGTGTATTGAATGTAAGGGTTTTAAGTAAAAAAGGAAGTTAATCATATGACAACTATACATGGCTCTGATTACAACGACACTCTCAATGGTGGTGCTGACAACGACTTCATCTACGGTCATAATGGTGATGATTGGATATTTGGCGGAAATGGGCTAGGATCTGCTAGTGGCGGCAATGATTATCTTGATGGTGGGGATGGTAATGATACCATATCTGGAGGCAAAGGTCAAGATACAATTACTGGTGGCAAAGGTAATGATGTTTTGTTTGCAGTAGCGAGTACTTTGGCTGAATTCGATAATAACTTTCTTTATGGAGGTTTGGGGCAAGATTTTCTTTATGGTAGTTATGGTAATGACACCCTTGATGGTGGTACAGGAAAAGACCAAATGTACGGCGGTTATGGCAATGACCTGTACTATGTTGATAATAAAGATGATGTTGTTACGGAGTATGTAGATCAGGGTTTTGATACCGTTTATGCTTCAATTAATTACACATTAGGCGACAATGTAGAGAATTTAAGACTCATTGGTAATAATATTGCGGGAACAGGGAATACTCTGAATAACTCGATCGTTGGAAATCTCTACAATAATAGATTACGCGGTTTGGATGGCGATGATACCCTTGATGGGTTTGATGGTGATGATACCCTTGATGGTGGAAATGGAAATGATTATCTCATCGGTGGAACGGGTAATGATAGTCTTAATGGAGGAAGTGGCAATGATACCCTTGATGGTGGGGATGGCGATGACTATTATGATGGAGGAAGTGGTAATGATTATTTATATGGTGGCGCTGGAAATAATACCTTAAACGGTGGTGCAGGTAATGATTATCTGATTGGTGGAACAGGATATAATCAGTTGATGGGCGGAACTGGCAATGATGAATACTATATCTATTCTAATAATGACGTAGTTATAGAAAGCCAGAATCAAGGGACCGAGCGCGTTATTGTTGACTTTGATTATATTTTACCCGACAACGTGGAAGTTTTAAGTTTTGCTGGTTCTGCTGCTACGGGTGTAGGTAATACTCTAAATAACTGGATCGGTGGTAACGAAGTTAGCAACTATCTTTATGGACTTGTTGGTAATGATACTATCTATGGTTTCGGTGGCGATGATATTCTTTACGGTGGCGATGACAATGATGCACTTTATGGCTCATTCAATAATGATACTCTATTAGGTGGAGAAGGCGACGATATTCTCTGTGGTTTTGGTTCTGGTGTAGAATACGATATCCTTACAGGTGATGCAGGACAAGATACATTTGTTCTAGGTGAAGCGGGAAATCCTTTTTATATAGGGCTTGGACGCGCTACGATTACCGACTTTTCGGCCACATATGATAAAATCCAAGTTGCAGGTAATATCAGTCAATATTCACTACAATTTAGCAATACTACTGGTACGTCGGCTACAGACACGCTGATTTATTATGGTGTTGAATTATTAGGGATTCTACAAGATACGACTAATGTTACGATCGGTGCAAACTTCGTTTTTGTTTAAGATTTTTGTTCATTTATCCTTTTCATCTAACCCTTCAAAGACGAATTGTTCTTTAAGGGGTTTTTCCAGTCAATATATCCTGAGATCAACTTTCAAAGAATGGAACTTCACTGAGCAACCCGATATCTATGGTCAGTAGAGTATTCTAAAAAAGAATATACAGATTGATTATATTAAACTCATGCAACTGCTCGATCGAATTCGTTTAGCCCTGGCCGTTGGGACAGCTAAAACCGTTACTGCTATTGTAAAACAACTTCGTCTTGGTGCGGCTAGTGTCTTACCTGGTGAAATTGCACGACGTTTACATCCGCGTTTACTACCTTTGTTGTGTGAACAGGTAAAAGATGGTGTTATTTTAGTGGTGGGAACGAATGGAAAAACGACAACATCTCTATTTTTACGAACAATATTAGAACGCAACGGCGCAAAGATCGCTCATAATATTACGGGTGCTAATTTAATTAATGGTTTAATCACAACTTTACTCGGAAATACGAATTTATTTGGACAACTTAACGCCGATTACGCTATTTTAGAAGTCGATGAAAATGTTTTACCACTCGTATTAAAAGATTGTCGTCCTCGGTTTATTGTTGGGCTAAATTTATTTCGTGATCAGTTAGATAGATATGGTGAAGTAGATACCATTAGTCGTCGATGGCAACAAGCAATATCACCTCTACCAAAAACCACTACAGTTATCCTAAATGCTGATGATCCAACTCTATCTTATTTAGGACAAAATCTCCCCCAAAAAGTTCTATTTTTTGGTTTAAGTGAAACAAATTTATATCTAGATGAAATTCCTCACGCAGTAGACTCTATTTATTGTCCTAATTGTGGTCATTCTTTAGACTATCAGGGGGTTTATCTTTCTCATTTGGGTGATTTTAGTTGTCCTGCTTGCGGTTTCAATAAAAGTCAACCAACTTTAAATAGTAAGGATTGGCCACAAATTCTGATTGGTGTTTACAATAAATATAATACTTTGGCTGCTGGTTTAGTTGCTAAAGAAATAGGGATAGATATTGAGACGATATTTGAGACGGCGATCAACTTTAAAGCCGCATTTGGACGCGCCGAAGAATTGACGATTAACGAGAAAAATATCCGTATTCTTTTATCTAAAAATCCTGTGGGCATGAATGAAACTATTCGCGCTGTAAAAGACCTACAAATCGAGGGAAAACCATCCACAACTTTAGTGATATTAAACGATCGAATACCCGATGGGACTGATGTTTCTTGGATCTGGGATGTAGATACAGAAAAATTAGCGAGTATTGGTGGTAAATTAATTGTCTCAGGCGATCGTCTTTTTGATCTGGCTCTCAGATTAGAATATAGTCGAGATTTAGAAAATCAATCGAATTTAATTATAAAAGAAGACTTGAAAGAAGCCATAGAAACGGCATTAGACTATACAGAAAAAGGAGACACATTATATATATTGCCAACTTATTCGGCTATGTTAGAAGTCAGAGAAATTTTAACAGGAAGAAAAATCTTATAAAAATATATGGAATTGAACATCGGCTGGTTATATCCTACCCTAATGAGTACCTACGGCGATCGCGGAAATGTGATTACTTTACAGCGTCGTTGTCAGTGGCGTAATATCCCTGTAAAAATTATCCCACTAGATCAACAAACCGAGATCGATACCTTTCACCAAGTTGATCTCATTGTCGGTGGTGGGGCGCAAGATCGACAACAAGAAATCGTCATGCGGGATCTAAAAGGTGCCAAAGCAGACGCAATTTCTACGAGAATAGAAGCAGGAACACCAGGAGTATTTACCTGTGGTTCCCCGCAACTCTTGGGACATTACTACGAACCCGCTTTAGGACAACGTATCGAAGGGTTAGGGATTTTGGATATGGTTAGTAAACACCCTGGACCCGATGCCAAACGTTGTATCGGTAACGTCGTATTTGAGATTACAGCCACTCCTTTAGCACAAAACTTAAAAACACTCCTAAATGATTCTCCTGTGGTCATAGGCTTTGAAAATCACGGAGGAAGAACATATTTAGGGCAGGTATCCCCCCTAGGAAAAGTGATTCAAGGCTATGGGAATAATGGAGAGGATGGTTATGAAGGGGCTTTTTATCGAAATGCGATCGCTACTTATTCTCATGGGCCATTATTACCGAAAAACCCTTTTATTGCCGATTGGTTAATCCAAAAAGCACTCTTAGAAAAATATCAAACCCCGATTAATTTAACAAAACTTAATGATTCTTTAGCCCTACAAGCCCGTCAAGCCATGTTTAAGCGATTAGACTTAACGAGCATGGCCAATAAACCCTAAACTGTAAGGATGGACTTTATGGCAGAAGCGATTCAACTTGCCATTGATATCGATTGGCAAATTAACCATTATGACTGCAAACGTATTTGATCGTACTACGGCTGGCTTTTTAATCCTAATCCTTCCCTTAGCGATCGTGATTATGATCCTTTTCACTGCTTGGAAGTGGATTTTACTCTTTATGGGATTAAGTCTAGCCTTGAAAATCTGGCAGAATTATCAGTGGACAAAATGGTCACGTACAATTGATCCAGTTTTTCATCAATTAGTGACGGAAAACCAAGGTTGTCTGACACCGATGGATTTATCACAAAAAGCAAATCTAAGCGGATGGACGGCCAAAGAGTTTTTAGAGAGAAAAGCCGAAGAATTTGGCGCACAACGCAAGAAAATAGATGATGAAGGCGTTGTTTATTACTTTTTGACGGCAAACGCTTTAGGTAGCATTTTCGCTGACAGTGATCCAGTCGAAGAAGAAGAAGACGAAATTATCGAGACAAAAAGTTCTCCGGTTATTTCTCCAGAAGCTTCGGTGATGAACATTTCTAAGATTCTTGATTTTGAAGAAGAATTAGAAGAGGATGAAACACCATCTAATTTTACTTTGACTGAAGAAGATGATGAAGATGAAAGCGATTTAATTGATTCATCTGATGACTCCCTTCTTAGTGAATCATCTGATCAATTATCCCTAATTCAATCGGAATTAGCCAAACGTCTTGATACTAATTCTAGTACCGTTGGTAGACGAAAATCTGAACCAGACTTTGCCCAATGGAGTCAAAGTAGAGATCCTGAAGGTATTGCCTGGAAGTATGTTAGAAGAACAAGAACCTTTGTTCCGACTAATATAGAAAATAACTCCTAAAATAAAAACATCGATCGCACTTGTAATAGAGTTAAATTTAAGACCAATTTGATCATCTTCGCGTAGGGGCTTGGTCTCCAAGCCCAATTTTTTACTAATAAATTTATTAAGAATGATATTCAGTCTAACACTAACGACAGAATCAA
Source organism: Aphanothece hegewaldii CCALA 016 (assembly GCF_003007785.1). Taxonomy (GTDB): domain Bacteria; phylum Cyanobacteriota; class Cyanobacteriia; order Cyanobacteriales; family Microcystaceae; genus Chroococcus; species Chroococcus hegewaldii. The sequence continues at coordinate 33,617 of NZ_PXOH01000032.1, forward strand.
CAAAAAAAGCGAATTTTATACCTATTGTCTTAAGAAACCGACTCAATTATCTTATATTTATTAATTTTTTTAAAAAAAGATTATAACAAACATGAACAATCCTCTATTACAAATAACATCGTCAAGTGATTTCCCTTTATGGCTACAACAAGAACAAATTAGCTTTGCTTTTACTACCTATCAAACAAATCGCCTGTTTTGTGTTGGGATTAATTCTGAAGGGCGTTTAGCTGCCCATGAAAGGTTACTCGATAAACCGATGGGACTCTATGCAGATGGCGATCGACTTTATCTGAGTACACGATATCAGGTCTGGCGTTTCGATAACCACCTCGCTCGAAGCGAATTACAGGGAAGTTGCGATCGTCTTTATATTCCCCGAACCGCATACACCACAGGGGATCTCAATGTACATGATGTTGTCGTGGACAATGCACAAAATATTATTTTTGTCAATAGCGATTTTAGCTGTCTGGCGACTTTGAGTAAGGATTATAGTTTTGTCCCCATCTGGCAACCGCCGTTTATTTCTAAATTAGTCGCCGAAGACCGATGTCACCTTAATGGGTTAGCGATGAAAGATGGACTTTTGGCTTATGTGACGGCTTGTAGTACATCAGATACGGCGGCGGGTTGGCGCAATCATCGAGTAAATGGGGGCGTAGTTATAAATGTACAGAATAACGAAATTATAGCCACAGGTTTATCGATGCCCCACTCGCCACGCTGGTATCAAGGGAAATTGTGGTTACTCAATTCTGGTACAGGTGAACTAGGATATATTGAAGATAAAAAATTTGTCCCAATTACTTTTTGTCCTGGTTTCGTGCGAGGTTTAGCGTTTTGGGGAAATGTTGCCTTGGTGGGTTTGTCGAAACTAAGGGCGCGTACTTTTACCGGACTCGCCCTCGAAGAAAGGTTAGCCAAAGAAGGAAAAACCCCTCAATGTGGACTAATGGCGATCGATCTTAACACTGGAGAACTTCTGCACTGGGTACATTTAGAGGGCATTGTTGAAGAATTATTTGATGTGGTAGTTTTGCCCGGTGTGCGTCGTCCACAAACAATGGGACTGCAAAACGATGATATTCAACGCTTAGTCACTTTCCCAGGTTCGGGGGGTATTGTGATTACCAAACCCACCGCACAACGTCCAAGTCTGGGTAAAACTGCCCCTGTAGCGGGACTTCCCTCAGAACCTCACCCTCTCCACCGCCCCCTAACCCCCTCCTATGAGGAAGGGGAAACTATAAGGAATCAAATTAAATATCAACGAGTTTATCATCTCACTCCGAGTAACGCCCTCGCCTATGATGATTTGACTTTTCCTCGTTTGAGTCAACGTTGGCAAAATCAACCCCAACGCGGCGAACTGATTGGACTTTCGGCATCAATAACCGGTGAAATTGTCGGTTTTGCTATTGCAGAAATCCTTCCCAATGGAATAGCAGAACTGATCTCGCTTTTAGTGTTACCGCCCTATCAAAGACATGGTATCGGCAAACGCTTAGTATATGCCCTAGAACTGGAACTGGCGAAGAATGAATGCAATACCATACAAATGATTTATCAAATCAACGACCTGACCAATATTGCTCTAGACCCATTATTACAGAAATTAAATTGGCAACTCAGACCACTTAATGAAACTGTGCAAACAGCATTAAAATTCTTAAACGTTTAGAGATCTTGTAAAGACGCGATATGTATTAGATAAAATCCGCCATAAATACTCAATAAAAAATATCCTGTAGGGGTTTGGTCTCCAAGCCCAGTCATACTAAAGCTTAATGAAAAGAGTTCGATTTATACGGATTTGGTATTATCCGTGTTTTTACGGTGTGACAAGAATCACAGGTTGCTGGTGATATCGATCGCTGCGAATCAAGTAAATAAACGATTAGATGAAAGAAGATTGTTGAAGAATTACTTAATGCAGTAGAAAAATATTTATCTACCACAAAAAAAATAATTTGTCAATAGTTGACTCATTGGTTTTTGGAGAATGTTCATGACATTTATCGAACGTACAGAAACATCTAACCCCTTTCATACCATCGATGTGGGTCTTTTGAGTACGCCCACCTTTGCTGACATTGACTCGGACGGGGATCTTGATGCCGTTGTTGGAGAAGGTGACGGCAATCTTAACTACTATTTGAATACAGGGACAGCCCTTGCTCCAGTCTACACGGAGCAAACAGGAACATCTAACCCCTTTCATACCATCGATGTGGGTTTTTGGAGTACGCCCACCTTTGCTGACATTGACTCGGACGGGGATCTTGATGCCGTTGTTGGAGAATCTAACGGCACGCTCAAATACTATTTGAATACAGGGACAGCCCTTGCTCCCTTCTACACGGAGCAAACAGGGACATCTAACCCCTTTAATGACATATATGTGGGGTCTTTTATCGCGCCCACCTTAGCTGACATTGACTCGGACGGGGATCTTGATGCCGTTGTTGGAGCACTTGACGGCACTCTCAAATACTATTTGAATACAGGGACAGCCCTTGCTCCCTTCTACACGGAGCAAACAGGGACATCTAACCCCTTCAATGGCATATATGTGGGGTCTTTGAGCAAGCCCACCTTAGCTGATCTTGATGGTGATGGGGATCTTGATGCGGTTGTTGGAGAATTATACGGCAGGCTCTTATACTATAAGAATACAGGGACAGCCCTTGCTCCGGTCTACAGGGGGCAAACAGGGACATCTAACCCCTTTAATACCATCGATGTGGGGTCTTTTAGTACGCCCACCTTTGCTGACATTGACTCGGACGGGGATCTTGATGCCGTTGTTGGAGAAATTGACGGCAATCTTAACTACTTCGAGAACATTCCAACCCCAAAACCCGTAAACTTCACCCAACCTCCTACCAGTCCTTTTAATGGCATATATGTGGGTCTTTCTAGCGCGCCCACCTTAGCTGACATTGATGGTGACGGGGATCTTGATGCCGTTGTTGGAGAATATGACGGCAATCTTAACTACTATAAAAATACAGGGACAGCCCTAGCTCCGGTATACACGGAGCAAACAGGGACATCTAACCCCTTTAATGACATATATGTGGGTCTTTCTAGCGCGCCCACCTTAGCTGACATTGATGGTGACGGGGATCTTGATGCCGTTGTTGGAGAAAAATACGGCACTCTTAAATACTATTTGAATACAGGGACAGCCCTTGCTCCAGTCTACAGGGAGCAAACAGGGACATCTAACCCCTTTAATGACATCAATGTGGGGAATTATAGCACGCCCACCTTTGCTGACATTGACTCGGACGGCGATCTTGATGCCGTTGTTGGAGCATCGGACGGCACGCTCAAATACTATAAGAATACAGGGACAGCCCTTGCTCCGGTATACAGGGAGCAAACAGGGACATCTAACCCCTTCAATGACATCAATGTGGGGTATTTTAACAAGCCCACCTTAGCTGACATTGACTCGGACGGGGATCTTGATGCCGTTGTTGGAGAATTATACGGCAGGCTCTTATACTATAAGAATACAGGGACAGCCCTTGCTCCGGTATACAGGGAGCAAACAGGGACATCTAACCCCTTTAATGGCATCGATGTGGTGAATTATAGCAAGCCCACCTTTGCTGACATTGACTCGGACGGGGATCTTGATGCCGTTGTTGGAGCAGGTGGCGGCACGCTCAAATACTACCTCAATAACCAAGTGCCAGTTGCCGTAAACGATAGTGCAACAACCAATGAAGATACCGCCGTTACAACTGGGGATGTCTTGCTTAATGATAGCGAACCCGATGGCGAGTCCCTCAGTATCACCCAAGTCAACGGCACAGCCATCACCGTCGGTAGCCCGCGCACACTCCCAAGTGGCGCACTACTAACCCTCAACGCCAACAACACCTTCACCTTCAACCCCAACGGTCAGTATAATTCCATGACTGCGGGACTTGTGTCAAACCCCAGCTTTACCTACACCATCAGCGACGGCAAAGGTGGAACAGCTACGGCTACTGTTACAATGACGATTAATGGCGTAAACGATGTTGCTACAATTACAGGAACATTATCTACATCTGTAACAGAATATACTACTAATCCTAATCTAACAGCAACCGGAACACTTACGGTTACTGATCCTGATACTGGCGAAAATCAATTTAGTACAACAGTTGTACCAGTTGGCTCTCCTTTAGGCAGCCTCAGCATCACCAGTGCAGGAGCATATACTTACACCGTTGTCAATAGTGCAGTACAATACTTAGGAGCAGGAATTACCAAAACCGAAACCTTTACCGTAAAAAGTATTGATGGTACTGCAACCCAAAACATCACCGTTAGCATTACTGGCGTAAACGATGTTGCTACAATTGCAGGAACATTATCTACATCTGTAACAGAAGATACTACTAATCCTAATCTAACAGCAACGGGAAGCCTAACCATCAGTGATCCTGATACTGGCGAAAATCAATTTAGTACAACAGTTGTACCAGTTGGCTCTCCTTTAGGCAGCCTGAGCATCACCAGCGCAGGATCATATACTTACACCGTTGTCAATAGTGCAGTACAATACTTGGGTGCAGGTGGAACCAAAACCGAAACCTTTACCGTATCAAGTGTCGATGGAACTACCCAAAACATCACCGTTACCATTAATGGCGTAAACGATGTTGCTACAATTACAGGAACATCATCTGCATCTGTAACAGAAGATGATAGTGATCCTAATTTAACCGCAACCGGTACACTTACGGTTACTGATCCTGATACGGGCGAAAATCAATTTAGTACAACAGTTGTACCAGTTGGCTCTCCTTTAGGCAGCCTCAGCATCACCAGTGCAGGATCATATACTTACACCGTTGTCAATAGTGCCGTACAATATCTTAATACAGGTGAAACGAAAACCGAAACCTTTACCGTATCAAGTATTGATGGAACTACTCAAGACATCACCATTACGATTAACGGTCTTGATGATAATTTATCACCTGTTGCGCTCGATAATACAGCAACGGCGGTTGTTAATTTTCCAATAAACATTTCAGTATCTACATTACTAAGCAATGATACGGATGCCGATGGAGATGTCTTAAGCATTACCAGTATCTCTAACATCACTGGTGGTACAGCAACCCTCAACGATAACGGAACACTTCTGGATAAAACCGATGACTTTATTACATACAACCCAACAAGTGTGGGCAATTTTAGCTTAGACTACACCGTAGACGACGGCAATGGTGGTACGGATATCGGTACAGTTCAGATAACTGTATCAAGAGAACTCTTGGGAACTAACTGGGCTGATACGCTTTCTGGAGGTGCGGGCGACGATATCATCAAAGGACTAGCCGGTAAAGATCTTGTCTATGGTAATAGCGGAAATGATCGCATCGAGGGTGGTCGTGGAAATGATACCATCGAGGGCGGTGATGACGATGATTTCATTCAAGCTGGTGATGGGGATGACTTACTCTTCGGCAATGGTGGAAATGATACCATTTATGGCGGCAATGGTCAAGATACTTCCTATGGCGGTGATGGCGATGATTTTCTCTTTGGGCAGTTAGGTAATAATATACTGGTAGGCGGTGGTGGAAGTGATACCCTTTATGGCGGTTCACAAGTTAACCAATTTGTCTATCAAGAAATGAGCGATCGCGGTACAGCAATAACGGGCGATAAAATTTATCAGTTTGATCATACCCAAGCTCAACTAATTCTAACGGAATTATTGGACAATATCGGTTATAGTGGCAGTAATCCCGTAGCTGACGGATATTTACGCTTGTTCCAGTCAGGAAATAGTACCTTATTACAGATTGACGCTGATGGTGGGGCTAATAGTTTTGTCAGAATGGCGACTCTGTACAATACTACAGCAACTAATTTCATTATTGGTACAAATGTAATTATTTAACCAGACCTAAATCTCCTATTCTATTTTCTACAATGGAATGGGAGAAATCTTCTTTATGGTATCTTTAGACCATACAATTGATTGATCAAATCAACGACCTAACCAATATTGCGCTAGACCCATTATTACAGAAATTAAATTGGCAACTCAGACCACTTAATGAAACTGTGCAAACAGCATTAAAATTCTTAAACGCTAACTTCCAGAAAGAAACAAACTATTTAAAATACTCGAAATAATCGATAAAACAATTGAACCAAACAAAGCGGGAAAAAAGCCACCAACATGAAAACCAGGCGTAAAATAAGCCACCAGAGAAAAAGCGATCGCATTCACGACAAAAATAAATAAACCTAAAGTCAGGATAGTTAGAGGTAAAGTAAAAAAGATTAAAAGCGGTTTAACGATCGCATTTACTAAACCTAAAACAACAGCAGCAATAATCGCCACAGAAAAACTAGCAATACTAATACCTGGTACAATAGACGCGGTTAAAAGTAAAGCGAGTGCTGTCAGAATCCAAGTCAAAAGAAACGAAAACATCGTTCATCAAGTCCAAATATTAATCTAATTTTACATTATTGGGGACGGCTAGACGAAACCGACGAAATAGACTTTACTGGAGCCGAACGAAAACTAACATTAACCCCTTCTTCAGATTGTTCTAAAATCATTAATGGAGTGGGTTTAGCCTTTTGATCCCAACTCATTAAAACAACATGGCCATGTATCGCGGGTTGCCAGTTATCGTGTTCCTCCGCAGCCGATAAAAATATTTCGATACACTCAATAATTTCATTAACCGTTGCAGTTGTCGTTTGTGTCGGTAATTTAGTCAATTTAATCTGAATGCGAAAAAGTACCCCTTTATTCCATTTTCCCTCTTGTGCTTCAACCTCATAAGTAACATCAAAAGTTTCTTCAACCTGACGACTTCCGGGGATAATACCTACCGCATTTTTAGCCGTACTGGGTCGTAAAGCTTCCCCAATAAGTTGTACAATTTTGAGTTTAATTTGATTAACAATTACATAATGGAATACCTCTTCATCCATTCGCATCCGAAGATAGTCTAAATTAAATGCCCTCGAATGTACCAAATCTGGATTAGTTTCCATTTTTTTAATAGTATGTAAAGCTAACTTAAGTTTTTTCTTAAGGTCTTGGCTTTTATACTGTTCAAATTGTAAATTTTTATGAGCTTGGGTCAGTTTCACTTTGCCAAATACTAAAACCGCTATAAGAATAGCCAACAGACTAAACGTTCCATACATCCATAATTGGTCTTTAACTGAATTAGTTTCAACCCCTGGGGTGGAGGAGGGAAGTTGAGAAATGAGATATGATGATTCCAAAGAGGACATATTCAAGGGCTGCGGTTTGAGAAAGACTACATCAGTAGTGTTCCCATTTTTGAGGTGATATTGATCATGAAATCTTGTAAAACGACGACACTTGGCCTAAGCTTTTCGACGATTTGGGTATTATTGCTTGTTTTTACCTTTATGCTCCCTGTGTTCATCACTTACCCTGCTTTTGCCATGAGTGAAGAATCACAGTCCCAAGTTAAAGAAAATCAACAATTACCCGCATCAGTTCTCAAAGCGGTTCAAAATGATTTATCTAAACAGACTAATCTTCCGGCTGAAGAATTCAAGTTAATGAATGCTACCCATGAATCTTGGACAGATGGCTGTTTAGGACTAGCCAAACCCGACGAAATGTGTAGCCAAGCATTAATTGATGGTTGGAGAGTAGTCATCACCAGAGAAAAACAAACTTGGGTCTATCGGACAGACACAAACGGCCGAGTTATTCGACAAGAGAACTAGATACACAATTAATTACGTGTTAATTTCCCATAGGTCCAAGATATTTGCTCAAATAGGGCGAAAAAACCTCATATATTAGGGTTAGGGGTTTTCTATTGTGCCAAAACAGGTAATGACGACCCCAAAACGGACCTTTTTCTTGAAAAGCTTTTTCTAAATCTGGAGAATGACCGTAATAAATGCCCTGTACATCTCGATATAACTCAGTATGTAAGCGAGTCAGACTTTCCCATATCGGTAAAGAACGATTCTGAAGATACTCATCGACATGATTAGCATCCCACCACGAAGCAGCATAGGCTAAACGTTGTCCAGAAGCCGTTCTTAACCACACTTGACGACGTAATCTCGGTTCGGAAATAACTTGAACTTGCATCGGGGCTCCATCATCATCAGTTCCGACTAAAGACATATCAATTACATCTACTTCGGTTTTTTCCCCAGTCAGTAATTGAAGATGACGCGTTGGGGAACCGTCCCCCAGTACAAGCATTTGCCAAGGTGGGGAAAGCTGCTGATGGGGTAGCCCCTGCTTTACTATATCTTCATCTCCTCGCCAAATGGGGTCAAGGGAATACCACCCAGAGGCAGTGAGAGGACTGTTTTGAGGTCTAAGGGTTGCAGTCAAGGTTCTTAATAAAACTTTATGTTTATTTAGCTTATGATAACATTCCTCAAGCCTGCAAAGTCGTCAAAAATAAAAAAACTGTTAATTTTCAACGAATTAAGCTAGGCTAGAATTATTAAGAAATTTTTACTACTTAGATATAATTCTTAGTCTCTAAATTCTATGTCGCTGCCGATTCGTAACGTAGCCATTATTGCCCACGTTGATCACGGTAAAACAACCTTGGTTGATGCTCTCCTCAAACAGTCTGGTATTTTCCGAGAAGGTGAAGATGTACCAGAGTGTGTGATGGACTCCAATGACCTCGAAAGAGAACGGGGTATTACTATTTTGGCTAAAAATACCGCAGTTCGCTATAAAGATACATTAATTAATATCGTTGATACCCCTGGACACGCTGACTTTGGTGGCGAGGTTGAACGGGTCTTAGGGATGGTTGACGGATGTATTTTAATTGTTGATGCTAATGAAGGGCCAATGCCCCAAACCCGTTTTGTTCTCAAGAAAGCCCTTGAGAAGGGTTTAAGACCAATTGTCGTTATTAATAAAATTGACCGTCCCAACGCTGAACCCTACGGCGCAATTGATAAGGTTTTTGACCTTTTTATCGAACTGGGTGCAGATGATGACCAGTGCGATTTTACCACGCTGTTTGCTTCTGGTTTAGCAGGCTTTGCGAAAAATGAACTAGAAGAAGAAGGAACAGACATGAAACCTCTGTTTGAGGCGATTTTACATCATGTTCCACCACCAGCCGGCGATTTATCGAAACCTCTACAGTTGCAGGTCACAACCCTAGATTACTCTGAATATCTCGGTCGGATCGTAATTGGTCGCATTCATAACGGTACAATTAAAGCTGGTCAACAAGCCGCTTTAGTTAAAGAAAACGGCGAAATTGTTAAAGCCAAAATTAGTAAACTATTAGGTTTTGAAGGACTCAAACGAGTTGAATTAGCCGAAGCCAGCGCCGGTTTTATTGTAGCGGTTGCGGGTTTTGCTGATGCCAATATCGGAGAAACTTTAACCTCTCCTGATGACCCACAAGCGTTACCGTTGATTAAAGTTGACGAACCCACTTTACAGATGACTTTTTCTGTAAATGATTCTCCTTTTGCTGGACTTGAAGGAACTTTTGTTACTTCTCGACAAATCCGCGATCGCTTAATGAGAGAATTAGAAACTAACGTCGCTTTGCGGGTCGAAGAGTCGGACTCAGCCGAGAAATTCCTCGTTTCTGGACGCGGTGAATTACACTTAGGTATTCTCATTGAAACGATGCGCCGTGAAGGTTACGAGTTTCAAGTATCACAGCCACAAGTCATTTACCGAGAAGTCAATGGTCATCCTTGTGAACCCTATGAATATCTTATTTTAGATGTTCCTGAAGCTGCGGTCGGTTCTTGTATCGAACGTCTTGGGCAACGCAAAGGCGAAATGCAGGATATGCAAGTCGGCGGAAATGGACGCACTCAACTAGAATTTACTATCCCCGCAAGAGGGTTAATTGGTTTTCGAGGTGAGTTTATTCGTCTGACTCGTGGTGAAGGCATCATGAACCACAGTTTCTTAGAATATCGTCCGCTTTCGGGTGATGTAGAAACACGTCGTAATGGTGTATTAATTTCCTTTGAGGAAGGCGTGGCTACCTTCTACGCCCTGAAAAATGCTGAAGACAGAGGCGCATTCTTTATCAGTCCAGGAACTAAAGTTTATAAAGGTATGATTGTTGGTGAAAATAATCGCCCTCAAGACTTAGAACTGAATGTTTGTAAAACCAAGCAGCTAACTAACCACCGTTCAGCAACAGGTGATGAATTAGACCAATTACAAACCCCCGTTGAAATGACTCTAGAACGAGCATTAGAATACATTGGGTCAGATGAATTGGTGGAAGTTACCCCAGTATCGGTTCGTCTACGGAAAATGCCATCGAAAAAATTAGCTAAACGTTAAAGTTAATTTTATTCTTTGTCGTAGGGTTTGGTTGCCAAACCCTTTTTTCGGTAATGTTTTATATTAAATCAAACTGACGACAGACAACACCACATAAGCCCGCAAACGCTGTAATTCCTAAAGCTATCATCGGATGCTGTCCTTGTCCAACAGCAAAAGAAGTAACAATTCCTGCGCCCAAAGCGGCGGTTAAAGCTGCACCCAATAAATCTTTATCAGAGTTGTTGTTATACATAGATGCTAAAAGACTACCTGAAATTGACGTTTACCAACAATATCACCCCTGTTTTCTGACACAATCGAAAAACCCTCAAATTGCAATGAAGCTTTAAATATAGCTACTTTTCTTTACAATCTACTTTTGTATTTTTAGTTTTTAAGATTTCGTTACATGGTTTGACAGAAGCAGTCAAGACTCAAGGTAAATTAGATCAAGTGAGTGCAATCTTGTAATGAGTTTTCAATAATTATGTCCAATACCTATCAGGTTGAAATTAACCATCAAGGAAATTGTTATACAATTCAAGTCCCCGAAGATACTACCATCTTACAAGCGGCTTATGATGCGGGTATAGATTTACCCAGTTCTTGTCATGCTGGAGTTTGTACAACCTGCGCGGCACACCTAGAAACAGGAACAGTCGAACAAAGCGACGGAATGGGACTTTCACCAGAATTGCAAGGTGAAGGTTACGCATTGCTTTGTGTATCTTACCCACGCTCAAATATTAAACTCGTCTCCGAAAAAGAAGAAATGGTTTATCAAAGACAGTTTGGTAAACCCTAAAGTCTTTATAATCAGGACGCGAGCCGATCGCGTCTCCATTAAAAATTAATTGTTTTCTGTATCTGTTATGATATAATAAAAAGCCATGTGTAAAAGGGTGCGTAACTCAGGTGGACAGAGTAGCTGCCTTCTAAGCAGCGAGTCGCAGGTTCGAATCCTGCCGTACCCGTTAAAGATAAGCTAAAATACTTGTGTAGTAAAGGTTTTATTGATTTTAGAAAAAATTCTCTAGTATCAATCTAGTAAATCCTTTGTGTAACACACTTGAAAGCCTAATTGTAATACACCGTCAGAGATGGTCACAAAAGATTTTGTCTAATGTAATACCTTTCATTTCTGTGGGTATTCTAAATGTTGTTGACTACAATTAGAAATTCAGGCAACCCAACACATTTGCACCCAACGCATTTACAGGAACACCCGCTCAAGCCACAACTCATTTAAATACACTTCAGGCAAACGATCGGGTTTTAATTCTCGTTCAAAAAGATTTAGCGGCTGCGTTACCAGATGGTCTGACCGCTAACGCAGATAGCATCGAAGATTGGTTAGCCCTAGCCCTTTATTACGCGATCGACAAAACAGCAAGCACCGCCAACGCGGATCGAAGATTTAGAGCGACAAACCAAGGATTAGGCTTAGATACTGGTTCTTACCAATCAGGCAAAGTATTCTATGTTCGTAGCGTCAGTACCGCCTTTTACTCCGAAGCAGTCTCATTAAGCGGTAAACCCTCTCTAGGAGACTTCTAGGGATGCGTCGAGGGTTAAAAACAGGTTTAAGGCTACCTTTACTGAAAAAACCTTTTAATCCCGATTCCAAGCAAATCTTTTTAGATGATTGTGTCTTATCCAATCTTCCTAATAACGTTTTAACCGTTGGTCGTTGGAACCATGACCGCGATCGTTTAGCTAGATCGGGTCAGGATGGGCAACAAAATGAGTATTTATTACTTTTGGGAGCAAAGAAAGATTACCGCCTTCAACTAACCTACTCAATTAAGAAAGCTTTTAAACCCTTGAAATTTAGCCTGTTAACCTCACCATCTCAAAACTTTCAAGGATTAGCTTTAAAACACTATTGGACGCATCAAAGCGATGGTTCTCTTGTGTGGAATAAATCTGATAACAGCTTAATTTATAACGACTGGGCATTTTGTTCTACTGCACTATCAAGCCCGTCCAGTTGGATTACGACGCTTTGGCGCGATGTATCAAGGAA
>NZ_PXOH01000033.1 GCF_003007785.1 Aphanothece hegewaldii CCALA 016
ATTTTTACCTACTAGCAACAACTAGAGCCACTAAAAGCTTACCACAAATATACAATTAATTATGCATTGTTACTTATTCTCAATTAATCTGCCGTAACTCCATTGATGAATATTCATTCGGTATTGTTTGGCATATTTTTCCTGTCCTTCTATATAACCTGGAATTTTTTGCTCGGCTTTGGCTTGAATTTCAGCTTGAATAAGCTCTCGCATATCTTTAAGCTTAGGAACAACAATGCTTCCTGCTTGATAGGTTTGAGCAAGAGTAATGATGGCTTTGGCTAATAAGCGATCAATATATTGACCTAATTCTGATTCACCAAAACGATTATCAGCAGAGCTTTTTTGGGCTTTGTGCCGTTGGTGAGAACTCTGCTGTTTCTGTTTTCGTTGACGGTTTAAGAGTGGATAATCTTGACCAAGAAGTTGTTTGACACTACGATAAACGATCGCTTGTCCAGTTGTACCATTGATAACGGCAACAGTTGCAGGATGTTCTAATCCCATTGCCACACCGACGAGAATATAAGATTTCCCCTCATATAATGGTTTGTGGGGACGAGAATACGATAGATTAATTTTCTCTAATGAAGATTCAGTTCGTTTGATTGCAGTTTGAAAATCTTTTTGTGCTTTGGGTAAATTTCCTTTTTCTAGAAATGTGATAGTCCAATAAGAAATAATAATTAACCAAAGAGTAGAATATGTTCTTAGCAACTGAGAACGGAAAAAGATGTCAAAAGTAAGCTGAGGTTTCATCCTCAGTCGATTTTTAACTAACTCTGCTACCTTTTCTTGTTGAATTTGTGCTGTGCCTTCTTCTGTCCAAAATTGAGTGTCAAGGGTGCAGTGTAAAGCTAAACGATTAACATTCCAAGGTTCTCCTTTCCCTTGTCCTTCCTGCTGCCAGAGCAAACGTCCAGAACGTAAAGTAAATAAGGCACTAGAATGTTCTTTGCTGTTTCGTTTGATTTCTTGGTCTTCATAAAAGCGTTGAAACCATTTAAGTTGGCGTTGGTCACAGTAAACTTCAAAGATATGTTTGCCTAACCCATTAAATTGAACACAGAAACGACCTTTTTTATTTTTACTCCATTTAAGGTCTTCGTTTGATTCATAGGCGACTGGATAGGGAAGTGATTTTGACTGGGTTAAAAGTTGATCCTGCCACGATTTGGCTTCTGCTGCATCTTGAGGCATGGTAATAGAAGCGATCGCTAATGTTTCTAACCAGGCATTACCCGTTAAATCTCTTCCTGTAGGAATTGAACCATCCATTTGTTCAATTAAGCGTTCAATTTTAATTTCAACTTTACGGCAACGTTGATCAAATTTTTGGGGATTTTCAGGTTTTTGAGGAATTCTACAACCGTTTTTAAGAAGATAGCGGATCGCGCAATGAGTTAGATTATCAGTTGTTTCATCATACAACTTGTGGAGTTGATTAAATAATCCACTATCAGTATTTTCTGATTTCTTAGTTTTTTTATTGTTCTTATTTGATAATTGATGTTGAGTAACTGGTGTAAGACAAGATAAGATTTCAGTCGCTCTTAGCTGAATAGTTTCAAGAGATGATTGGCTTATTTGTACTAATTCCTCATCACTTTTTAGTATGGCTAACCAGCGATTTTGTTTTTCTAGTTTACGCTGTAGCCGTTTTTGCAGTTTAAGCCAAGATTTGAAGATGTAATCAACTAAGGCGATCGCAGATGTATAAAAGCGTCCAGGTTGATCTATAAAAAGGGGATCTTTTCTAAGAGGTTCACAAAGTTTGTTGATGATTCCTGCTTTTAGCTTACCTTCTCGTCGCCATGTCTCAAAATCAGGATGTCGCGCCACTTGAGTTAGCAGTTCACTGACTAAAGGCGTGTTTTTTTGTGCCATTAACTCCCATAGGGTTTTGCGGGTGCTTTCCGTAGCAACAAGAAGACATTGAATCGTGATCTGACTCATAAAAAATTGCTTGAGACATAAACCAGTAATAAATATATTAACACATTATGTGTTTAGAATATTAAATTCTGTTCTAAAAAGTCTTTTGTATAATCAAAAGTATATGGAAGATACTTTTTTTACCAGTACAGAAGCATCACAGATAACAGGATGCTCTCGTCGGCAGTTACAATACTGGCGAGAGAAAGGAGTTATTGTACCAACGGTTAATGCCAGTGGGAAGGGGCGTAATGTCTATTATTCAATGTCCAATTTGTTAGAGTTGCTAGTGATGGAGTATTTGCTATCGGTCGGGTTGAGTTTCGAGACGGCGCAGGAATCACTAGAAATGTTGAAACAGAAGCAACCTGAGTTATTTAATCCGAATGCCTCATTAGAAAATTTGAAGCGTTTAATGATTTTCCTGAGTCCAAAAAGCTTAGAATTAAAGGATTTTGACTCAAAAGAGGCTTTTAAAAGAATTAATACTGATGCTCTACCCCTAGTACCATTTTCGGGAGAGATAGTACATCAGCATTTACAGAAAAATTTGGAAAGGTTTAAGAAAAAAGAATTTTCTGGGTATTTTAGATAAGTAACAGAAGTAATTAAAATTCTAAATTTTGATTAAGATAATTTACTTATCAGTTGTCAACAAAATACTAAAAACCTAAAACCATGTCAATTCAAAATTCGGACAATCAAGAAAAAACAGTGACAATGCTATCAGTTAGAGCTACCGATATTGCTGAATATATTCGTTACCAATCATGTGATCGCCGTTTCAAGTTAAAGTATAAAGATTATGAACTTGCAAAAAAAGATATTCCATTTTCTCAGTTAATTTTTTCAACTTCCTTAGATCCAGTATTAGAAGCTGAAGGTCGAAAGAGAGAAAATGAATGGGAAGCTTCACTTCAAAAAGAAGGATTGGTAGATTTAACCCAAATTAATCAGAAGTCCGAGAAAGAGAAATCAACTGATTGCCATAATTTTCTTCACAAGCTACAAAATTTGTCAGTAGGACAAAAAGCTTATGGACGAGAAATTGGTATCAATGGGAAACTAGGAGAATTTGAGATTAGTGGGCAAATTGATTTTGTAATTGTTTTTTGGGAAAGTGGACAACCTAAACTGCGATTAGTTGAGTGTAAAGCATCTCGGAAAGATAGAACTTATCATCAAGTTCAGGTTACTTTATATCGAATGCTAGTACATAAATTAATACTAAACAACCCAATTACAATTAATGCTATAGACCTGAAACCTGAAAATATCGAATGTGTTGTAGTACGCATTGATGAAAATACTAATAAAAGTCAAGATATTATTAAATCTGAAGCCTTAAACCTAGATACGATAGAAGCTGATATTAATCGTCTAACAGCTTCTGATGGTGTACTCAAGCATATTATTGAAACTGATTTAACTAATTTAAATTATCAATTAGACCAAAAATGTAGTGACTGTACATTGAGTGTTCATTGTTTAGCTGAAAGTGCAAGGCAAAGGCGTTTAGAATTACTAGGAATAGATTCATCAATTGTTAAAGCATTAAATAAAGTAGGTATTAAAAATCTTGATGATTTAGCTGAGATTGATTTAATAGGAAATGAAGCCTGTAAACTTCAACAAGATATAAGTTTTACAGAGAATTTAGAACTGCTTCAATTAAAAGCCAAAACTCGTAGCCGTACTCTTCCTGATGGAGGTTTAGATCCAGAGACTTATGAAGTGACAGCACTTCCGAGATATTCAGGTGAGAGTCAACTTCCAGAACATACAATTAATGGAGAACGCCTTATTCGTGTCTATCTTTCTATTGAGTATGATTACGTTGAAAATAGAATTGGTGCGTTAGCTGCTCATGTGACAAAAAGTGAAGGGAAATTAGACCCTAAATTTGAGCAAAATGCAGATGGTAATTGGCAACCAGATCCTAATCTTAAAGAATATTTAGAAAAAGTTGATGAAAATGATCGGCGAATTTATCAAGAAAAAGAACTTGAAGGAGAAGATGTAATTAAGTTTAAAACATCAGCATGGACAGTAGATTATAAAGAAGACAATGGTTCCGAAAAAGAGCTAATACAAGGATTTTTATTGGAATTAGTGGATGCGATCGCCTCTGTGGCGGAAACTGAACAAGCACCCATTCATTTTTATGTTTGGTCGCGTCAAGAAATGACTCAATTAATTGAAGGTTGTTCTCGTGTTAGTTCGCAATTACTGAGTCATTTAAGAGAGTTATTAGGGTGTCGGGAAAGTCTAGAACAACTTATTTACTCTTGTATTTCTGATGAAGTAGATCGCCGCTATGCTTTAGGATGGACTGGAAGAGACTTAGCTGTTGTAACTTCTCTCAAGTGGTTTGGGAGGCGTTATCATTGGCAACGAAAAATTGGAGGAAGAGTTGTTAGTTTAGATCAAGTCTTTTCTCAAGATGTTTTCGATTTTAAAAACCATTTAGAAATAGATGAGAATAATCAATGGCGGACACCACAATCTCAAAATATCCGTAAGCATCAGTTTGAAGTTAGACTAAGATACTTTAATTCTCTAAGTGCAGCTTATTGGCGAGCTTATTGGCGACAACTTCCAGACCCTAATAATTCCAACCTTAAACCTAACATAAAAAATTATATTGAACGCTACAATCAAGCACAAAAACCAAATTATTTAAAAGAGTATTTTCGCGCTCGTACTCATGCTATTAGATGGATTGAGGAAGGAATTAGGTTTAAGAATTCAGAAATAACTAAAGAACTTTTGACCATTGAAAATTTACCAGATTTTAATTTAGGTGTAGATGATGCAGCCCAAGCAGGTATTGATTTTTTACGTTTAGAGCAGCACGTTAAGGTAACAGATTGGATTGCTAATCATTTAATACCGCCTATCTATCGTGTTTCTTTGGGGCGAACAATACCTGTGAAGAACGTGAGATCGCAGGGTAATAATAGACTAACGGCAGAGATTAATCTTGATAGATATAATATTACTCCTGAATTTTTACAATCTAACTGCACTATTAATGTAGGTTCTTTCGTTAAGCTTAGTCATAGTTCTGAAAATCCACATAATGGTCAAACAATTAATCAACTTTTTGGTAGTGGAAGTACCTGTGTTATAGATGCAATTAATTGGGATAATGGAGATATTCAACTTGCAGTTAGACAGACAAATAGTCCAGATCGCTATCAACTTCGTGGTCGTTTTTTCCAAAACGGCGCAGATGTATATGACTATGCCACTCTTGATGAAAGTCCCTCGGATTTTGTCGCTGGAAAAGTTGATCAGAGATTGCAAAACGCTCAAAATAATCACATTTGTCAATGGTTAAATCCGCAAAACCCTCAAATCCCTCTACAAGTTCCTATTTCAGATAGTGATTTAAAACAATACCGCAATCTACTCCAGACTTTACCGCTACCAAACAGTAAAACGCTAGACGATAAGCAGATTGCAGCAGTAATAGACGGACTAAAAACAAGAATTCAACTTTTACAGGGGCCACCAGGAACTGGAAAAACAGAAACAACGGCGATTGCTACTTTTATAAGAATATTAGCACGTCGTACTTCTGGGGATATTATTTTGATTACGGCTCATACTCATATGGCTGTAGATAATTTACTCCTACGTTTAGAAGGCCTTTTACCAATTTTGAAACAACAAGCTACTACTTTAAATTTAAACTTACCATCAATTCAACTTAGTCGAGTTGATTGTAGAAATAATGAAGCTTTTAGTAATACAAATATAGCCCTCTTCTCTTCTAAGTATTGTGTTACTCAAGTTAATCAAATGCGCTCAAATAGAGTTTTAGTTATCGGAGGAACTACTAATGCAATTTTAAAAATGGTTAATGAGTTGAATACAAAACAAAGATTTTTAAGCGATTATCCTCAAGGATTCCAAACAAATACTTTAATTGTTGATGAAGCAAGTATGATGGTATTTCCTCACTTTCTAGCTCTGGCTACATTAGTGGCAGATGACGGTGAGATTATGTTAGCAGGAGATCATCGCCAACTGGCTCCCATTATTACTCATGATTGGGATAACGAAGATCGTCCCCCAGTTTTGCTTTATCAACCTTATGTTAGTGCTTATCAAGCTATTCAAAATCTTAAAGAAAACACAGATATTGAAGTATCCGATCAATCAATATTACGTTCCGCTTTAAGTTTTACTTTTCGTTTACCACCCGTTATTCGTGAATTGATTGCCCGTCTTTATCGTAAAGATAACATTGAATTACAAGGTAAAGAAAGAGATGAAATTATAGAACAAGATGAAATTATAGGAACTTGGGAGAAAATTCTGCAAGGAAATGGAGGTCTTTACCTCATACTCCATTCTGAACACGAATCAAAATGTAGTAATAAACTTGAAGTAGAAATAATCAAAAAGATTCTTGATGCAGGAGGAAAACATCTTGATCGCTCTACTGCCATTCTTACACCTCATCGCGCTCAAAGATCACTACTAAAAACAGAATTAGCAGCTTATTATGGAAATGTGGTAGATGTAATTGATACAGTTGAAAAAGTACAAGGTGGAGAAAAAGATAATGTTATTGTTTCTGCAACGGCAAGTAGTCCATCAGCAATTAGTAAAAATGCGGAGTTTATTCTTAGTCTAAATCGCTCAAATGTTGCATTTTCAAGAGTTAAAAAACGTTTAATAGTGGTCTGTTCTAAAGCTTTAATAGATTTTATTCCTACAGAACTTGAAACTTATGAAGAAGCAATACTTTGGAAAGCTTTACGTTCTAATTGCACAAAGATTCTCTTTGTCGATACTTTTGGCGAACATAATGTACAGGTTTTCACACCAGATATTACATAATTTATTGGTAAATTTAATTCTTTATAATCATTGAAAAGTAAATGGAAATTGACGCTCTACTGCAACAAATTGATATTGGAGAAGATCAAGATTACGAGTTTAAATTAGCAAATGGAGGATTACCTAAAGATATTTGGGAAACCATTTCAGCCTTTGCTAATACCGATGGCGGTTACATTATTTTGGGTATCAGTGAAAAGCATGACAGATTTAGTATTTTAGGGATTCGCAAACCGCAAACATTACAAAAAGAGTTTTGGGATAATCACAACAATCCCCAAAAACTTAGTATGCCTATTTGCTCCAATTCAGATGTAGAAGTAAAAACTGTTCATCAACATCAGCTTCTCGTTATTCATGTTCCCAGATCAACACGCACTCAACGCCCTGTTTATATTAATAATAACCCCATGACTGGCACGTATAAACGGAACTATGAAGGAGATTATCGCTGTTCAAAAGATGAAGTGCAGCAAATGTTCCGCGATGCCAATGATGAGCCTCAAGACTTTCAAATATTAGATAAGTTCGACCTCAACGATCTTGATTCAGAAACTCTCAAAACTTTTCGTCAACGCTTCAGCAATCGAGAACCCGATCATCCTTGGTTAGCATTAGATGATCGAAAATTACTTTACCAGCTAGGAGGATGGCGTTGCGACCGCCATTCAGGACATGAGGGATTAACCGTTGCAGGATTGCTTATGTTTGGACGGGAACGCAGTATATTAGATGCCTTTCCTCATTACCAACTCGATTATCAAGAACGTCTGTCTAACAATCCAGAGGAACGCTGGACATATCGCGTAACTCTTGATGGTAAATGGGAAGCCAATTTATTTAACTTTTATTATAGAGTTTATGTCCGTTTGGTAAATGATCTTGATGTTCCTTTTCAATTAGATAGAGATGCAGTACGCAAAGGAGAAACCCACGTTCATGAAGCCTTAAGAGAAGCCTTGGTTAATACCTTAATTCATGCCGCTTACCAATCAACACGACCTATACAAATTGTAAAACTACTAGACGGTTATATCTTTTCTAACCCTGGCCGCCTTAGAATTCCCTTACACCGTCTTTATGAAGGGGGTTTAAGTGATGCTCGGAACCCAAACTTACAAAAAATGTTTCAAATGCTCGGACTAGGTGAGAAAGCAGGTTCTGGCTTTGGGAAAATCCTTCGTGCTTGGAAAGAGCAACAATGGCTGATTCCGCTAGTCTCAGAAAAACTCGATATAGAAGTTACCTCTGTTATTCTACCTATGACAAGCTTTATTCCTGAAGATGTTGAAGCAGAGTTAAAAGGGATCGTGGGTAATGCTTATTGTCAGTTAAGCGAACTTGACAGAATTATTTTGGTATTAGCGCATCAGTTTGAAGAAATCAGCAATCTTGATATTCAACGCTACAGGCGAGAACATCCGAGAGATATTAGCGAACGTCTCAGGAATTTAGTTAAAAATGGATGGCTAAACCAATCAGGTCGGTGTCGAGGAACACGCTACACTCTATCTAGTCATAATCATTCAGAGCAACTTTCTTTGTTACCGAACTCCGAACATTACGAACTTAGCTCCGAACATTACGAACTTAGCTCCGAACATTACGAACTTAGCTCCGAACATTACGGAAATTTACTTAAAGTTGCTGCTCCCATACGAGAAAAAGGTCGCATAAATAAAGATTTAGTCAAACAAGTAATTCTCGAACTCTGCTCCGAACATTACCTAACACTCCGAACATTAGCAGAACTGCTTGGAAGAAAATCAAACAGCATTCGCAATCACTATGTAAATCCTATGATAGATGAGGGATTACTAGAACTAAAATATCCTGAGCAAATTAACCATCCTCAGCAAGCTTATAAAGCTGTACCTAAATTAGATCAAGCTATTAACTAGATTTTTGATTATCTTTCATATCCACAAAAGATAACCGACAGCGATCGCACCGTGTGCCTTCGGCAGCGCACTCACCAAACTCCCACAAAGCAGGAATTTTAAACTTTTTTCCACACTTTGGACACTTGGACAACAATTTTAACCCATGCCTTTCACACATCCAAACCGACTTAAACTGCCATTCAATTTTATGACAGGGTAGCTCACCGTAACACGCTCCACACAAACGAATCGGGTCAAATTGCATCCCCTCCCCTTGTGGCGGTAACATCAACCGTAACTTTTCACCATCAACACCAACAACTTCCCCTAATGCCGTTAAATCCGCATCAGAAGGAAACGGAATGAGATGAAAACGTTCCCATCTTGCAATAATCGCCCCAATTCCTGCCATTTGACCTAAAGCATTAGCACTTATATGATTACGTTGCCTTACTCTTCCCAAAAAATGGCTTAAACTCTCCCCTTCCATCGGTTCAACCCTAAACAACCAAGGCTTAATGTCATTCGTCGTCGTCATGAATATTCCCTCGCCACTTCTTGTAAAACCGATTTTTCAAGGCGTTTAGACCCTGTAGATAAAGACTTAATTGCCGCTTCTCGCAAAATTTCATCTAACCGACCAATATAACCCTCAGTTGCCTTAGTTAGAATTTTAATCAGATCGGGACTGGATAAATTAGAGGCAACAGGCAACTTTAAGACTTTTTCCTCCCAAATAGCCACCGTTTTCTTAAACTCTAGTCCTGTTAACTTTCCGAAGCGACGATGAGCGCGAAAACGATTATAAACCTGTTCATCTCGCTTAATCACTGCATCCAAACGGTCAGTACCTACTAAAACTACGGAAATCTCTAACTTATCATTAATATCGCGTACATCAGGAAAAGTATCAGGCTTGAGGCGATCGGCTTCATCAATAATAATCATCTCTACCTCACACCCTTTTAAAACTTCCATTGCTCTTGAACGAAACTCTGAAACTGTCCCTTTTACAGCTTTGTATCTCAAATATTCGATAATTTCTTTAAAAAGATCTTTAGAGCCACATTTAGCAGGAGGCATAATATAAACAACTGGAACAGTAGGAGCTTGTTTTCCTTCCTGTTTTGGCTTATTTCTCAACGTATAAGCTTCACACGCCACTGTTTTCCCAGTGCGGGACTCTCCCACTACTCGACAGGATTGTCTTGCTTTCCGCTTACCGTCTAGCCAGTCATGCAAATCTCGTATGTGTTCGAGTGGTACTATATTTTTACGGTTTAAACGAGCAATTTCACCCTGTAACCACTGTTCATCAGGCTTAAAATCTCCTAATTCTTGAGCAATTATTTTTGCTTGTGTCATTTTTTACCACCCATAATCGTCACGCAATTGGTCATAATCCCAAACCTCAATATCATCAACTTCAGTTTGAGTTATAATTTCTGTTTTTAATTCAACAGATTCCATCGTTTCTACAACAGAAGTTTTTTGTTCTTGTTTATAAGCTTGTTCTGCTTTTTGCCGTTGTTTACGGCTTTTTTTCTCAACCAAAGCTTCTCGCTCAATGACCTCCTGTAAAATTGATTGATTACTGATGGTTTTTCCTGCATGGCGCAGTCTTTTCGCACTAGCTTTCGCTTCATCGATAGATAACTGCTCAGTTTCCAAATTTTGAGCATGAGCGCGAGCCAAAAAGTCCTCTTGATGCTTTTCTTGGCGATATATCCAGATTGTCGTAATATCTCTGGGGTCATATCGCACAATTACCGTATCTCCTGCATATCTTTCCAAATTCTCTCCCCGATACATCACATTCTCAAACTGTAAATATCCTCCTCGCTGCACAGTACGTCGTGCTGCCTTCATCAAGCAAATATCTAGTTCTCGCTCAGAAATAAGCTCTGGTTGCTGCCTTAACCCTGCTTCCCATCGTTGATATCGGGTTTGGTTACCCATTCTTGCATCAATACTTTGGTTGTACTGATCGACAATGAAACGCACAATAAGCTGTTCTAAATCTTTGAGGGTCAGACAAGCCTCTTTTTCTGCATCTTTAGGTCGTTCTTGAACATTTGAGCCTGTATAACCAGGAAGGCTACAAAATAAGGATTGGTTTAGAGTTTTAAAAGGACGTTCTACAATTCCACCCTCACTAGGACGATCGCGTAATTTATGTACAAATCCTAACTGTACTCCTATTTCCGCTAGATGATTAGAGCGAAAATCCTTGCCACCGTCAGTGTAAAGATACTCTGGTGTTCCATAGGTTTCCCATTCACAATTAAGCTTGTATTCCTCCCCGTAACGTTTTGGTAAAATCGCGTGACGTAAGGCTAATGCTACTACTTGCGAACTTGGCGCATCAAAACCCAGATTAATACCCATAACACAACGGGAATAGCTGTCAATAACCGTTGTTAACCAAGGACGACCGATTAATTCTCCATGCTGATCGACTAACAGAACATCAGCACGAGTATGATCGCATTGCCAAACTTGGTTACTGGAATCAATATTAAGATCATCTCCATCGCGAGTTTTAACTGATAGGGTTGAGCCTCGCCATCCTGGACTACGAATACTTTTGGCTTTCTGTTGTTTTTCCTGAATGGGTTTAAGTACCCTCAATACTGTTCGATAAGTAGGTGGTTGCTTGTCCTTAATTTCCAAGGCTTTGGAAAGCACTTTCAAGGCAACTTGTTTAGGAGTCATCCTTTTACTCCCCTGATTGCCCTGTTTATAGGTTTTAATAATAAAATCCTGCCAGAAATCACTAATTCTGTGCTTGCCTTTATCGGCTCTATCGGTTGAAACTAAGGCGGCTAAACCTTGCTCTTGATACTGTTTAAATAGCCGTTGGACTGTCCGAACGGACACACCTAGTTTAGTCGCACCTTCTCTCAAACGCTCGCCATAAGTTGCCCGATCGCAAGGTTCGATCAGAGTTTGTATCACTTCCAACTTAGCCCGCGATGCTTCTGGTATATTTAATACGATTGTATTGTTCTGTTGAATTGTATCAATTGCCTTATCATCGCTTGTCGCAGTTGATGAAGGATAATTTGATTGGACATCATGATAATTATTCATTACATAAATAAAATCTTTTTCCTAAACACATAATGTTATCTTAGCAGAATCAAAAAAAAGTGACGCAAAATTTGTCACTGCTTTTTGAGATCTTTTTTGGAAAGGCGACATTGAATTTGTCAGTATTTGTGAAAGCGTCAGTTAGCTTGTCACTCAGAGTAGAGGGTAAAAATTAGGCTTAAATGCCTATAATCTATATATGATAAGCTTTTGTCTCAATAACACTAATCTGTCATCATGTCATTTATTGTGTCACTGTACCTGTACAAAGCTAAATCTATTAAAAAGGGTTTGGCGACCAAACCCCTACAATTCTAGAAAATAGATAGATTAATTAATCGAAATGATTAATAATTGCTTGGGCAAACTCCGAACATTTTAAGGGTTTTTCGACGGGAGGTTCCATTAAACGCGCTAAATCGTATGTTACCTCACGATTGACGATCGCGGTACTAATCCCTTTTTTAATCAAATCTGCTGCTTCTTGCCATCCCATATACTCCAACATCATCACACCCGATAGGATGACGGAACCAGGATTAATTCGGTCTAAACCTGCGTGTTTCGGGGCTGTACCGTGTGTGGCTTCAAAAACCGCGCAACTATCACCAATATTAGCACCAGGCCCCATACCCAAACCACCGACAATAGCAGCAGCAGCATCCGAAAGATAATCCCCGTTGAGGTTCATCGTAGCAAGAATAGAATATTCATCGGGGCGAGTTTGAATTTGTTGGAAGATACTATCAGCAATGCGATCGTTAACCATAATCTTATCTTTCCATTGTCCGTTTCCGTGTGTTTCCCCGATCTCATCGAGAACTTTTTGCACAATTTGAGTAACTTTTTCTTTCTTTTCTGCGGTTAGCGCGTCGTATCCTGGTTCAATCATGCGGGCATTGTCTTCGATACTTAAATCTGGATTACGATCTTTATTATCCAAAATCCATGATTCTTGTTCAGTCACGCAAACATCTCTAAATTCACTCGTCGCTAACTCATAACCCCAATCACGGAAAGCACCCTCAGTATATTTCATGATGTTTCCTTTATGAACAAGAGTTACCATTTGTTTATTTTTAGGTAATTTTAAAGCTTGTTCGATCGCCCGACGGACAAGACGTTGTGATCCCGTTTTACTAATGGGTTTGATGCCTATTCCTGAATCTAGCGGAATTTGTTTATTTTTGTGTTCGGGTGTTGCGGGAATTAAATCAGTATTCAAATAATGAATTAATTTATCAACGATTTCTGTCCCTTGTTTCCATTCAATACCTAAATAAATATCCTCTGTATTTTCTCGATAAACGATGACATCTAGTTTTTCTGGGCTTTTGTGGGGTGATGGCGTTCCGGCATAATAACGACAGGGACGTACACAAGCATACAGATCAAAGATTTGTCGTAAAGCAACGTTAAGCGAACGAATACCACCACCAATGGGAGTGGTTAAGGGACCCTTAATAGCGACTCCATATTCTTTAATCGCAGTTAGAGTATCTTCGGGTAAGTATTGATAGGTTCCATAAACTTCGCAAGCTTCATCACCCGCATAAATTTTAAACCAATTGATTTTGCGCGTTCCCCCATAAGCTTTTTCTACCGCAGCATCAATGACTTTTTCAGTAGCTGGCCAAATATCGACCCCTGTTCCATCGCCCCGAATAAAGGGAATAATGGGATCATTGGGGACAATTGGTTTACCTTCAGAGAATGTTATCGTTGATCCAGTCGTCGGGGGTGTCAGTTTTTCGTACATAAGCTTAAATTAATACTCGATGTCTTAATAAATGATAGGTTTTATCTCACAGAAGAAAGCTAATTTTACTACCAAAACCACGAGTTTACAAAATATTAAGATGTTGTCGAAAAATGAGACGATCGCTCTTTGAGTTTTTTATGCTCATGGATGAATGCTCACTCCAATACGACTAATGACCTTATATCAACCTTTTCTCGATTATGCGATCGCATTGTTACAAGATCGATTAGATTTATCTCCCTATCCCATCCCTTCAGGGTTTGAATACAAAGAAAATATTACAGGAAAAGGAAAACGACAAGAAACCGTCACTACCACGAGTTATGGTTTTCAATCGCCAAAACTGCGACAAATTCGGGCGGCACACGTCCAAGGTGGAAATGCGCTACAAGTGCTGAATTTTGTCATTTTTCCTCGGTTAAATTACGATTTACCCTTTTTTGGTGGTGATTTAGTAACGCTCCCTGGAGGGCATTTAATCGCCCTAGATATGCAGCCGTTGTTCCACAATGAGGAATATCAAAAAAAATATTCTGATCCTGTCTTACCGATTTTTCAATCCTATCAAGAGGTTTTACCCTGGGGTGGTGATTTTCCGGATGAAGCTAAACAGTTCTTTTCACCAGCTTTTTTATGGACTCGTCCCCAAGAAACAGAACTCGTCGAAACAAAAGTCTTTGATGTGTTTAAAGAATATTTACAAGCTTATCTCAAGTTTGTCGAACAAGCCGAACCCGTAACCGATGAAGGGAAATTAGCTGAAATTAGAGAAGCCCATCTACGCTATATTGGATACCGCGCCGAAAAAGATCCCGCTAGAGGGATGTTTACGCGTTTGTATGGTTCGGAATGGACAGAAGAATATATTCACGGATTTTTGTTTGATTTAAAATAACCTCACCCTAACCCTCTCCTAAAAAGAGAGGGAACTATAAAAAGGCAGTTAGTGGGTTTAGGAATGAGGGTGAATTGGAAAACCCCAAGAGACTTTTTTATCCCTTGGGGTTAATCTTATCTAACTACTACAGAACAAAATCAATTAGCCAAGATTGACTTTCACGATTTTATTTTTTTCTTCTTCAGCTTTGGGTAGAGTTAAAGTCAGAATGCCATCTTTGTAGTCTGCTTTAACATCAGTGTTTTGAATTTTGGTCGCTAGAGGGATCACGCGTTGGAATTTACCGTAACGAAATTCAGTGCGTTTTACACCATTATCTTCAGTGGTGTTTTCTTGACGACGTTCTCCACTGACATAAACCGCTTCTTTGGTGACTTGGATATCTAAATCTTTTGCTTCCATGCCAGGAACTTCTAGTTTAACGTGAATTGCTTCCTCGTTTTCTGAAATTTCTACAGCAGGTGCGTGGACAAATTGTTCACCATTGAATTCAGTCGAAGGAACTAAGTCATTAAATAAACGATTCATTTGGCGTTGTAGGGTTTCCATCTCACGGAAAGGGGAGTAACGTACTAAAGCCATTTTGTTTTTCTCCAATCTTGATCTGCGTGCTGTATTTATTGCTTATTTACATAGTAAT
The DNA here is from genome assembly GCF_003007785.1 of Aphanothece hegewaldii CCALA 016. GTDB lineage: Bacteria > Cyanobacteriota > Cyanobacteriia > Cyanobacteriales > Microcystaceae > Chroococcus > Chroococcus hegewaldii. The sequence continues at coordinate 15,066 of NZ_PXOH01000033.1, forward strand.
TAAAATAAAAAAGTCAAGTAATACGGTTTTAGCGAAAAAGAATGTAGAAATAACCCTATTTTCCTCTAAATTTATTTGGGTCGGAAAACCGAACTTATAATCTTAGTAACCGAACAGCCTTAAATTGTATTCAAATCAGCAAACTTTGGAGAAAAGTCATAGTATATACAGATAAGGATCTATAGTATGGAGAACTTTGCCCATGCGTCTTTTATTCTTAGCTCCCTTGCTAACTGGCTTAATTTCAGTCTATATTTCTCGTAAATCACAAGATGAATTAGCATACCTCACAGGTGCTGTAGCAGGTATTAGCTTACTCCTTAGTTTAATGATTGCTCCCTGGCAATTCCAGTTACTTCTATTGGTTCTCGTTTTTTCAACGATCGGTTATTTTTGGAAAAACAAAGAAACGGGAAATACACTAGAAGTACAACAGTTCCAAGCTACAGTACAAACAAAAGTAAACATGATGAAAGGACAAAAACCCGCAGAGGTTATCCCTTCATCTGTCGCAGTGACTCCAACAGAAATAACCGATAAACGGAAAGTTAGAAAGTATCGCGGTGTTTTGATGGATGAGACACCCTCTCAAACGGCGGATACACCTTCTAATTTAAAGTATAGAGGTGCTAATGTTAGAGATTCTAACGAGTAGTCTTACTTTTATTCAAAATCAATGTCTTCAGGAAGAATCGTTCTCATCATTTCCACACTAAGATTAGGAATTTTAACTAATCGATTTGCTTGTTGAGAAACGGTTCTTTCAAAAATATTTCTAACTAATCTTCCATTACCAAAGCTATCATCACGATTAGAGTATAATTCGGTAAATTTGTCAAGCAAAATCTTTTGAGCCGCAGATTCTAATTGAAACCCGTATTTCTGACATTGTTGCTCAAACATAGCGATTAATTCTTGTGGTTCGTAATCTTCAAAATAAAAATGACGAGAAAATCTTGACCTTAAACCAGGATTAGAATTGACAAAGCGTTCCATTTCTCCTGTATAACCTGCTACAATCACCACTAAGCGATCGCGGTAATCTTCCATACGTTTGAGTAAAGTATCAATCGCTTCTTGTCCAAAATCATTACCTGAAGCGTCTTCGGGTTCAAGGGTATATGCTTCATCAATAAATAAAACCCCATCCAAAGCAGACTTAACCAGTTCATCGACCTGTTTCGCCGTATGACCAATATAACCCGCAACCATACCAGAGCGATCGGTTTCTACAAGATGCCCTTTAGACAGAATACCAATCTGTTTATAAATTTGTCCCATTAATCTTGCAACCGTCGTTTTTCCCGTCCCAGGTGAACCACAGAACACCGAATGCAGGGTTAGAGGAATAGGGGTTAAACCTTTGTCTTGTCTAAGTTTTTGAATTTTGAGAAAATTAACTAAAGTATTAACCTCTTCTTTGATATTCTCCATTCCAATGAGGTTATTTAGCTTTTGTAGAACATCATCAAGGGTTTCAGGTTTGGTTTGTACACTTTGCGGAGGTGTTGGAGTTGTAGACGTTGTTTCTTGTTGTTTTTTCTTTTTCTCATCGAGTAACATTTTCAGTCTAAGTAGTTCAACCTCTTTATCTAGCCATTCCTTTTCGTAATCACGCATAATAATAACCGTTCTTGTTACTCTTCTAGTCTTCCAAATCGTTATTGTTAACGTTGTAACAATTGCTGTAGTCTAACATTTTCTGAGTGAAGACAATTATTTTGTTTCCCTACCAGTATAACCAGTTAATTAAATTTGTAGATAGTTTAGATAATATATTTGTACTTAAATGGATGAAAATTTTAGTCAACTTAAAATGTTGTGAGAAGACTTTCAAACTCTTCTAATGCTTGTAAACTTCCAACTTTCCAGCTTTTTTCAATGAGTTGAGGAATAATGTCTAAAAGAGGTAGATTTGGAAAAATAGAACTAATCTTAGAATTTATATAACCGTTCTCTGTTAAGACAAAAATCGTCAACTTACCACTATCATAAATCCATAATTCAGGAACTTGTATCGCTTGATAAGCATCAATTGTTTTTGAGGTAACATCAGTCTCAATAGCTAAATCTGGTGGTGGGTCATCAGGTTGTAGTCTTTTACGACCAATCATTTTTTGATAATTTTCAATATAAAAACACGCATCAGGTTCTACACCCGCTATTCCTTCTTTTTTAAAAGTTGTTGACCCAAATGGTTGATAAAGTTTTTTAATAAATTTTAGTAAAACTTTGACTATATCTGATAACAAATCTCTTGGTATTTCATGTTCTGGTAAAGGAACCATAATTTCTAAATTACGATTACTGTAAGCAATGCGTGAATTTCGCTTTTCTCCTAATTCTTCTAAGATTGATTCAAATTCTAGCCAAGTTACATCAGGAATAGTGACTAGACTACCTGGTGAAAGTTGGTCAAAATCAAGATGAAAATTAAAGGTTGCTTCTGGTGTAAAAAATTTACCTTTTTCTGCTTTAGAAAAGTCGTATTCAGGTTTCATAAGTTAGTTTCTCGATATTGTTTAACTTCCTTTGGAGTTGCTTGACGGGCTGAAATAATACGAATTTTGTAAGATTAAGTATTTATAGCCTCAAAAGTATGTATAACAACTCGTAATATTACAGTGCTATCTAACCCAATTGTCATCCATCTATCCTTATCGTCTCTATTGAGCTTCAGGAAATTAAACGGATGAAAAATAGATTATAGTTTGTAATTACATGGCAAAAAAAGCTACTTTAAATTATAATTATACTAATTCATCATTTAAGAAAAAAATGCTAACCAGTATTGAAGGGATTTACAAAAACGGTCGAATAGAATTGGTAGAACAGCCTAACAATGTACTTGAAGGTACTAAAGTTATTGTAACTTTTATTAAATCTAATGAAATTGATTTAGCCTCTCATGAAATTGACCCAGCACAAGCAGAAGCATTAAGAACTAACTTGACAACTTTTGTCGATGATTGGAATAGTGATGAAATGAGTATATATGACAACTATGACGCAGCAAAATATAGATTCTAAATAAACTTATTTTTTAGATTGATTTTACTGCTGTCAATAACTCACTAGGATCAGATAAATGTTTACCTAATCTTTGACTCATATAACCAACCTCATATTCTGGAGCAAGTTCTTGTCTTAATTGTAACCAAAGTTTAATCCCTTCTTTCTCAAATGCGTCTTCTTCTGCTTGACTATTAAATCCTGATGCAGCAGGATCATCTTCATTTAAAATATCATCATAAGTATCTGACCAAGCCATCAATTTTTGGATCGTTTCAGGTTTTAAAGGTAAGGTATTTGGATCAATATCACCTGCTTGTCCTGAACCCGCAGCCCACCAAAGAGGATAACAGTAATAATCTGGCATTAATTGAATTATTTTTTTCATAGCAAAATATTCTAACTACCTAAGAAGAAACTCTAATCAATTGTCCAACTTTTATAGATTGTAACGTTTCTTCTATTTTAGGTAATAAGGGTGATAAATCTTCAAAACGGTTACTTTTGGCTTCAAGTATAATAATGGCAATAGAGTATAAAGATAAATTTTGCTGGTAAGGAATTCCTTTATCAGTAGTAATGAATACCTCAAATTCTATCTGAGCAACACGGAGTAATTCTCCATTTTTTAAACCTTTCCAACCTCGCTCACTGACGGTAATTACTTCTACACCTTCATTAAAAAAACGTTTTAATCTTCGAGGTAAATTCTCGTCAAGCAGCACGCGCATTACTATTTTCTACCTCAGTAAGAGCTATTTCTAAAAAAGAGATCGCTTGTTCTTTAGTAACACTGGGAAAATCATCTAAAAAAGTCTCTAAAGAATCTCCTGCGGTAAGATGCTGGATTAAAATAGCCACAGGTACTCGTGTTCCTGTAAAAACTAACATACCACTCATAATTTCAGGATCAGATGAAATGATTGCCTTTTGATTAATCATGACATTTCTCTCAATTTATCTACTGATCATTATGGCACGAGCAAAAATCACTTTTTAAAACATCGGAAAACCTACCTAAGTCTTTCGGGTTATCCCTCTCATCACAAAGGATCTAACCTGATTACAATAACTATTAGAGATATTATCAAAAAAACGACTATAGAGAATGCAACCCACTAATCCACAACAGTTTACAGAAAAAGCATGGGAAGCGGTAGTCAGAACACCAGACATCGCTAAACAGAACAATCATCAACAAATTGAAAGTGAAGATTTGATGAAGTCTCTTTTAGATCAAGAGGGACTCGCAATCAGTATATTTAATAAAGCGAATATTAGTATTCAGCGTTTACGGGATAAAACTGATGATTTTATCCGTCGTCAACCAAAGGTATCTAACCCTGGTGACTCTATTTATTTAGGTCGCAGTTTAGATACATTATTAGATCGCGCTGAACAATATCGCAAAGAATTCCAAGATGACTTTATCTCTGTCGAACACCTCATCTTAGGTTATGCTAAAGACGATCGCTTCGGTAAATCGCTTTTTGCAGAATTTGGACTGACAGAAGACAAACTCAAAGATATCATTAAACAGGTAAGGGGTAATCAAAAAGTGGTAGACCAAAACCCAGAAGGAAAATACGAAGCACTAGAAAAATACGGCCGCGATCTCACCCAACTCGCAAGAGAAGGTAAACTAGATCCCGTAATTGGAAGAGATGATGAGATCCGTCGTACGATACAAATTCTCTCACGTCGCACCAAAAATAACCCAGTCCTCATCGGTGAACCTGGTGTCGGGAAAACTGCTATTGTTGAAGGACTCGCACAACGCATCATTAACCGAGATGTGCCAGAATCACTACAAGATCGCACACTCATTGCGTTAGACTTGGGTGGTTTAATTGCAGGTGCAAAATACCGGGGTGAATTTGAAGAACGTCTCAAAGCGGTCTTAAAAGAAGTAACTGACTCCCAAGGTAGTATCATCATGTTTATTGATGAAATTCATACCGTAGTAGGTGCAGGTGCGACTCAAGGTGCGATGGATGCAAGTAACCTCCTTAAACCGATGTTAGCAAGAGGTGAACTACGTTGTATCGGTGCAACAACTCTCGATGAATATCGCAAGTATATCGAAAAAGATGCAGCATTAGAGCGTCGTTTCCAAGAAGTATTTGTCGATGAACCGAATGTTGTTGATACGATCTCGATTTTACGGGGTCTCAAAGAACGCTATGAAGTGCATCACGGGGTTAAAATTGCTGATAGTGCCTTAGTTGCAGCAGCAGTGTTATCGAACCGTTATATTAGCGATCGCTTTTTACCCGATAAAGCAATTGACCTTGTAGACGAAGCTGCGGCTAAACTGAAAATGGAGATCACTTCTAAACCAGAAGAACTCGATGAAGTCGATCGCAAGATCCTACAATTAGAAATGGAACGATTATCTTTACAAAGAGAATACGATCCTGCTTCTCGTGAACGGTTAGAAAAGCTAGAAAAAGAACTCGCTGACTTTAAAGAAGAACAATCCCAGTTTAACGCTCAATGGCAATCGGAAAAAGAAGTCATTGATCAAATTCGTACCGTCAAAAAAGAGATCGATCAGGTTAACTTAGAGATTCAACAAGCCGAAAGAGACTATGATCTCAATAAGATGGCTGAATTGCGTTATGGTAAATTAACTAACCTACAGCGACAACTCAAAGACCTTGAAACCCAACTTTCTGAAAAACAAACGACAGGTAAAACCCTATTACGGGAAGAAGTTTTAGAATCAGATATTGGTGAAATCATCTCGAAATGGACGGGAATACCCATCAGTAAACTTATTGCATCCGAAAAAGAAAAACTACTGCACCTAGAAGATGAATTACATCAACGGGTGATCGGACAAGAAGAAGCTGTAACCGCAGTAGCAGAAGCGATCCAACGTTCTCGCGCTGGTTTAGCAGATCCCAAACGTCCTACCGCTAGTTTTATCTTCCTTGGGCCCACTGGTGTCGGTAAAACCGAACTTGCAAAAGCATTAGCAGAAAGCTTGTTTGATACCGAAGAAGCGATCGTACGGATCGATATGTCGGAATATATGGAAAAACACAGTGTATCACGTTTGATGGGTGCGCCTCCAGGATATGTCGGTTATGAAGAAGGGGGACAACTGACTGAAGCAATTCGACGTAGACCCTATTCTGTTATTCTGTTTGATGAGATTGAAAAAGCGCATCCTGATGTGTTTAACGTGATGCTGCAAATTCTCGATGATGGACGTTTAACTGATTCTCAAGGTCATGTTGTAGACTTCAAGAATACGATTATTATCATGACCAGTAATGTCGGATCTCAGTATATTCTCGATGTTGCGAATGATGACGAAGAAATGCGATCGCGTGTGATGGATGCAATGCGGAATAGTTTCCGTCCCGAATTCTTGAACCGTATTGATGAGATCATCATCTTCCACAGTTTACAAAAATCTCAACTTAGAGAAATTGTCAGACTACAAGTCAAACGCTTAGAAGAACGTTTAGAGGAACAAAAAATCACCCTCAAAGTCTCAGACGCGGCTCTAGATTTCTTAGTTGAAGTTGGTTACGATCCTGTATATGGTGGAAGACCGCTAAAACGTGCCGTACAACGGTATTTAGAGACAGCGATCGCTAAAATGATCCTCAAAGGAGATTTTAGACAAGGTGACACCGTTTTTGTCGATATCGAAGATGAACGCTTAACCTTTAAACGCTTATCTTCTGAAGTTGTGACAGCTTAGACTTAATATTAGGGTGTGTCCAATTATGGTAGCACACCCTTTAAAATAGGGAAGCATACTGTTTGATTTGTTAATATGGCAAAGTTACCCGATGAAGCTACTGAGCAGATATGGCATTTAAAAAAACAATTGTTAGATATTATCGATCAAGCTAAAGTGACAGAATTTGTCTTATTTGAAAGATTTGGGGAAACCGAACGAACTTTGACTTATTTGGATGATCTTCAAAATATAGCAGAACAAGCTACAGAAAGATTTTCTCAATTTTCTCGGATTCAAATTCAGATTGCTGCTGCACAACCTGATGTTTTTCCTGATATCCTAGAGCTAGTAACTCAAGCCATTAGTAATACTCAGGCTAGAATACCCGCCCTGCAACGCAGCATCCAAGAAATCAAGATAGAGTGGCAAATCCCATGAATAATAAATTTTATATTCCTGATCCTTGTGTTGATAAAAAATTATTAGCGAATTTACGTCATGCTCGTTTAGAAATGGAAGAAATCGGCTTACAATTAGAGGAAGTTATTACTAAGTTCGATGAGCAAATTCGCCAGCAAAAGTTAAAAAGAATTCAAAAATAACTTAATATCGCCTTATTTTGTACTCTTATCAATTAGACCTAAAATATAATTGTAGGGATTTGGTCTTCAAATCCAGATCGGTATAGGTTAGAAGCACCAAATCCTAGGCTTTTTTCAACAAATTTAAGATGATTTGGTCTTAAATAATGTTAAAGTCGGCGTTTGTTAGAGCTAAATTTGCACTCAAATTCGCTAACTGAGTCGCTGCGATGTTTCCTTTACCATCCACATCAAAGAATAAATCCCCAGTAACAGAATTATAAATCAAGCGATGGGCTGCTGTTGTGGCCGCAGAACCGATCGTAAATTGATTGACTGCAAGTGTAGTATTACTGACTAACCCACCGCCAAAACCTGAAGTGGATAGAACAATAGTATCATTATTGACATTAAAATCGGTAATGGTATCGATACCCTCTGATGGAGAATTATAGACAAATGTATCTTCTCCACTACCACCAGTTAGGCGATCGTTTCCTCCTGCGGCATAAATCCGATCAAACCCTGCACCACCATTAATGGTATCATTACCAGCCCCTGTAATAATATTATCATTAGCGGCTGTACCAGTTATTCTAAAGCGTTCGATGTTATAAAAGCTTACTCGGTCATAATTGTAGCTACTATTGTAATAGGCTCTATAAGACCCGTTAAAGCCCCCTGCACCATTGCTAGAAATAATCGAAGAAATGCCAGAATCAGGAGAAGTACCCGTATAGGTGTTACTCGAATAATCGATAATCAGTAAGTCGCTCCCTAATCCTCCATCGACGGTATCAATTCCTAATCCTGCATTAATGGTATCTTTCCCACTGCCTGTATTAACTGTATTATAGAGGCGTTGTGTGTAGCTAATTGTATCATTACCATTACCTGTCGTTAGGTTGGTAAAATATTCAATATTTGAAATCGTCGTTCCGTCAGCAAGAGTAATCGTTGGGATTGTTCCTGTATCAGTATAGCTTTGAGCTATATTCAGCGAGCTAAAATTGGCATTAACGAGAGTATCAATTCCACTACCCCCATTGATGATATTTATCCCTGCGCCGCCATCAATGGTATCATTCCCTAAACCACCATTAATGGTATCATTCCCATCCCCTGTAATAATATTATCATTAGCGGCTGTACCAGTTATTCTAAAGCGTTCGATGTTATAAAAGCTTACTCGGTCATAATTGTAGCTACTATTGTAATAGGCTCTATAAGACCCGTTAAAGCCCCCTGCACCATTGCTAGAAATAATCGAAGAAATGCCAGAATCAGGAGAAGTACCCGTATAGGTGTTACTCGAATAATCGATAATCAGTAAGTCGCTCCCTAATCCTCCATCGACGGTATCAATTCCTAATCCTGCATTAATGGTATCACTACCACTGCCTGTATTAACTGTATTATAGAGGCGTTGTGTGTAGCTAATTGTATCATTACCATTACCTGTCGTTAGGTTGGTAAAATATTCAATATTTGAAATCGTCGTTCCGTCAGCAAGAGTAATCGTTGGGATTGTTCCTGTATCAGTATAGCTTTGAGCTATATTCAGCGAGCTAAGATTGGCATTAACAAGAATATCAATTCCATTACCCCCATTGATGATATTTATCCCTGCGCCGCCATCAATGGTATCATTCCCTGCACCACCATTAATGGTATCATCACCACTTCCTGTAATAATATTATCATTGCCTATTGTGCCTGTAATTCTAAAGCGCTCGATGTTAGAAAAGCTTACTCGGTCATAATTGTAGCTACTATTGTAATAGGCTCTATAAGACCCGTTAAAGCCCCCTGCACCATTGCTGCTAATTGTAGTAGAAATGCCAGAATCAGGAGAAGTACCCGTATAGGTGTTACTCGAATAATCGATGATGAGTAAGTCGCTCCCTAATCCTCCATCGACGGTATCAATTCCTAATTTTGAATCAAAGGTATCGTTTCCATTTGTTCCAGTCAATAAATTATTAGAATTATCTCCCGTAAAAGTCGGCATTTTTTTACTCCTTTTTTAAGTTAACTTTAATGTTAGGCTCTATACAAACTGCCTAAAGTTTTGAGATATTTTGCGAGTTGCTCGTCACGTTCCGTAATGCTACGAAACCGTTGTGTAATTAATATATTATTTTACTGTATGGCTTTTCCTCAAGAAAATTTCACAAAAAGTACCGATTTTAGAATAAAGCTTACTCTGACTGCATCTTTGAGGAATTTTTACAATGTAGAGATTCTCTGACACGATTGGCTTTTTTAAGCACCAAATTGTGTTGATACTAACCTGAGCTTAAATTGATTGATTTGACGATTGTAAATAATTCAAGAAATTAGTAAATATTAATGCTTTAATCTACTAATTAGAATATGTTTATCAAAAATTAGTATTGATCCATAAATATTTTATTAACGCAATTTTTGTACCAGAATTAATATTTTAAAATTACAAACTCGACAAAATCCTTATCTAAATCCTTTTCCCTTAACCATTTTTGTAACATTTCTCAAGCTGATCTTGCTGTTGAGACTAAACAGAATATAATAGTAATATATTAGGGAAAATCTTAAAAAAGTGTGAAAATTTTGCTGCTTGAACAAGATCAATACTTTGCGACACAGGTACAAAATGACCTGCTCAGTCAAGGATGTATTATTGATATTGCGATCGATTGGGAGATTTGCTGGCAGTTAGCCGAGTTATTTGATTACGACTTGATCCTCATAGATTTAGTTAGACTAGATCCCAATGGAATCAAGTTTTGTCAACAAAGACGACTAACAGGTGACACAACCCCTATTATCATCATTGGGATACAGGATAGTAGCACTTACCAAAATTCAGCCTTACAAGTCGGTGCGACAGATTATTTAACGAAACCTGTAGCTATTGACGTGTTACTGGCAAGAATTCAAGCATTAACCAGCGATAACCTCTATAATCATCCTTCAGTAATCGAATGGCAAGGAATTAGATTAAATTTTCTCGATTGTCAGGCAACATATAACAATCATCCCCTGTATTTAAACCAGACGGAATTAACATTACTCGCTTTATTTGTCAAAAATTACGAAATTAACAGCAATCCACGCATTTTTACCCTAAGAAGTATTTTAGACAATCTTTGGGGCTTTGAGAACAAGGTAACCGAGAAGGATCTGGAAAAACACATCCAACAACTTCAGCAAAAATTACAACAAGCGGGTGCATCAGTTGGAATCATTGAAAATATATACGGTTTAGGTTATCGTCTCAAAATCACCGAAATCACGACAGAAGCGAGAGATAACGTCACTACATCTTCTCAACCCCTAGCCAAAAGAGAAATATCTGTATCAGAAAAAGTCAGCCCTGTAGTTTCAGTTCGTAGTCTTTCTCCACACTCTGGCATTAAATCACCACGTTTACTCATTATCGATCACGATCGTCAAAACACAAAATTATTAACCCTTGAAGCCAAATCATGGGGAATAGAAGCACAAGCGGTGCAAAATGTCACAGAAGCAAGAATAGCGATCGCGTTACATTGTCCTGATATCGTATTATTAGATCTGCCCATTGCCGACACCTCAGAAAACGAACTTCATTTATTATCCGAACTTAGTCAAGCTAATCCACCAATTCCCGTACTTGTATCAACCGCTACAGAAAGTTTTACCGAACGTCTCAAAGTTGCCAAAATGGGAGGACAAGGATTTTTACATAAGCCTATCTCTCCAGATTTAGTGATGGAATCTGTCACCCATCTACTACAGCATAAAGCGCCACCTGTTGGTACATTAATGATCGTTGGTGCCGACTCAGCGATGTTGGACTTATTTAGTAATTTACTCTCTCCTTGGGGCTTTCAACTGATATTCTTAAGAAACCCTCAACAGTTTTGGGATACCCTAGAACAATCTAACCCTGACTTACTAATTTTAGATTTTGAGCTACCTAATATTAGTGGAATTGAACTGTGCCAAATTGTTCGTCAAGATCCCCAATGGAATGATTTACCCATTTTGATGTTATCAGCCGAGCGAGAAGCTAACACCGTACAAAAAGTCTTTGAAGCTGGTGCCGATGATTTTATTCATAAACCCATTGTCGGGCCGGAACTTATTGCCCGCATTCTCAATCGTTTAGAACGCATTAATAAACAGCGTAGACTCTCGAATACAGATGGTTTAACGAGAATCGCCAACCGACGCAAAGCAGTACAAGAAATAGAACGTTTAATACGCATCGCCAACAGACAGCAGAAATCATTGTGTTTTGCTCTGCTAGACTTAGATCATTTTAAAGATATTAACGATCGTCATGGTCATGAAATCGGTGATCAAGTCTTAAAAAAACTCGGCGAACTTCTTAAACAACACTTTAGAGAGGAAGATGTTGTCTGTCGTTGGGGAGGTGAAGAATTTGCCCTTTGTCTGTTTGGGATGGAAAAAAAACAGGCCATTGATAGACTCAACGCATTTTTAGCCATCTGGAGACAACAAATCTTTATCGGAAAAAATCAAGAATCTTTTAGGATCACTTTTAGCGCAGGAATCGCCCAATATCCGACGGATGGACAAGATTTACAAAGCTTATACCAAGCTGCCGACACTTTATTGTATTTGGCGAAAGAAAAAGGACGCGATCGGGTTTTGAGTCAGAATATTAGTTAATCCCTCTAATTGTAGAGACGCGATATATCGCCTCTGTACGATTCAAAGGTTGTGCTTTGATATTGCTTTTGCTAGTTGAATATGTAAATGATGACTGGCTTTGTAGGCGATAAAATGAGCTTGCGGAAGATCTCCTAATAAACTAAGATCCCCAATCAAATCGAGTAACTTGTGTCTTGCGGGTTCATTTTCAAATCTTAGGGGAGGGTTTAACCATCCATGACGATCGCAAACCAAAGCATTATCTAAACTGCCCCCTTTAATCAAACCAGCTTTTTGTAGATGTTCGATCTGATCAGCAAAACCGAAAGTTCTCGCCGGTGCGATCGCTTCGCCAAAACTTTCGAGACTCGGACTCCAACTATACCATTGTTGACCAATTGCCGAATAAGAAAAATCAATCCCATAAGTAAAACGCAGTTGAGGAGAAGGAATAGCCGCCACAAAAAGATCTTGCTCATAGATCCAAATGGGAGAAGCGATCGCCGAATTAGTTCGTATTTCTCCAACCATTCCCGCTTGTTGTAAAGCATCCACCCAAAGTTTAGCACTGCCATCGAGAAGAGGAACTTCACCCCCATTAATTTCAATTCGAGCATCGGTTATCCCGCATCCCGCTAAAGCAGCTAAAAGATGTTCAACCGTTCTAACTTTTGCTTCCCCAAAAACAAGTTCAGTTGAAAGAGTCGTTTGACAAACCGATGATACCTGTGCTTTGATGAGGGGTTGATCGGGTAAATCGACTCGGACAAAATAGCGACCTTCACCTGCTTTTGCTGGATGAATAGATACTTGAGTTATTTCTCCTGAGTGTAGTCCAACACCTGAAAGAGTTACCGATTGAGTTAAAGTATTGTTGCTCATTTTCTAATCATTTTTTGCTGTTAAAAACGTTCTCCGATCGCAAAATGGACGCGAGAATCACCTTCATTATTAAAACCATAATCTACCCGAATCGAACCGACGGGAGATTGAACCCGTATTCCTGCGCCATATCCGAAACCGCTACCAGGTAGATCGCGGATACCAGAGGGATTACCACGAACACTGTTACCAGTTCCTAAATTTGTCGCCGCATCAAAAAATAACGCCCCGCCAACAATTGAAATAATCGGAAAGCGATACTCTGCGGTAAATTGCGCGTAACTGCTGCCGCTTCCGACTTCCCCTTCAGCGTAGCCTCTAACCGAGTTGCTGCCACCGAGAACAAAAGCTTCATAAGGAGGAAACCCACCGATCACCGTTCCTGCCTGTACATTAAAAGCGAGTGTTTGGGGACCTTTCATAAAATCAAAAGTGAGAAGTCTGACGGGAAGATAGTAACTGTAACTGCCGCGAATCCGATTGTAGAAAATCGAACTAATCCCTAGACTTTGTTCTGCACCAACACGTAGTAATGAACCGCTAGTGGGCTGACTAGGATTATCGCGGAAATCACGAGTGGCACCAAAAGTCAATAAAACGATGTCATCTATCCCACTGTCATTGTAAGCCAGCCTAATGCTGTTATCTTCAGGACGAGCGCGGGGGGCAATATCTCCATCAGCGTTTCTGACTTCAACGTGCTGATACAATAAGCCCGCAGAAAGAGTCCAATCTGGCTTTGTAAAAACGTTTTTAGCCAAGGGACGGACAAAAGTAATCCCCCCCCCTGTCCGAACAATTCTGGGGCTATCATTGCCATTGTCAGTACGAATCGAGCTATCATCGCCATCATATACCAATGAAATCGAACGGCGACGGAAGGCGTTAACGGTATAAGAAGTTCGATAAGGATCGGTAGCAATCCAAGGATCTGTAAAACTAACATCAAATAATAATTCTCGTTGACCGATTTGTAATTCCGTTCCGAGGGTTTGGTTATTGCCGCCGAGGTTTTGCTGCTGATAACTTAAGCTTCCAAATAAACCACTATTAGAACTATATCCTGCCCCTGCTGCGATCGATCCGGTACGGCCTTCTACGGTATCTACATTTACTATAACCTGACCAGGCTCACTTCCTTGATCAAAGGATAAGCGGACATCTTCAAAAATACCGAGTCCGAACACCCGTTGTAAATCTCTTTGAGCGGTATTACGATTAAATACGTCTCCTGGTTTTAACTCCATTTCGCGGGTAATAATAAAATCTCTTGTACGTCCGTCAACGGGTTCTTCTTCTTTGGTAAAAAATCTAACTTGAATATTTTCGATGTATCCTTCAGCAATAACGAGTGTTAGGGTGCCATCTTCAGCTATTTGGGGCGCACCGACGACTTGAGCGAGATCATAACCATTTTTGCTGTACCATTGGTTAATCTGTCTGACCCCTTCTTGGACATCTTTGAGATTTAGGATTTTACCATACTGATCCTGAAAAATCTCCCTGACGACGGTATCGGGTAAAACTTGTTTCCCTTGAAGATCGGGTACGGTATCAATAGTAACTTCATTTAAGACGGGATTGGCTTGAACAAGAAAGGTGACGCGTACCCCTAGTGGAGTATCTTCTGGTGCGACATCAACTTTAGCAAAAAATCCTGTTGCATAAATGACATTAACATCTTCTTGAAGTTGCGATCGTGTTGCACTTCGTCCAGGTCTTGTCCGAATTGTATTGTAGATCAGATCTTCTAATTCAGGATTTGCCCCACTTACGACGACTTCTGAGATTAAAACCCTAGGTTCTTCTTCGTCGGTGGGGGTTTCTGTTGTTGCGGGGGTTTGAGGGTTGGTTAATGATGGTGTTCCCGTTGCTGGCGGTGTCTCTGGCGGTGTTTCAGGGGCTGTAGGGGCTTGTTCGGTTGGAGTGACTTGCGGGGGTGTTGGCTGTTGGTTTGGTGGGGTTTCTGGCGATTCTATTGGGGTTTGGGGGGTTGTTTCGAGGGGAGGTAGTTGTAAGGTGGGATCAGATGGCAACTCAACGGGGGTTGATTCGTTGGGGGTGGGTGAGGTTTGTGCTAAATAAGGTTCAAGTTTAATTTCTTGGACTAAAGGTAAAAATTCGTTTTCTTTTGTTTCTAATTCTGGCGTTTCCTCAACATCAAGGGTAGAGATGGGGGTTATTTCTGGGTTCGTGGTTTCTGCTTTGACGGTTGCTGCAATATTCCACGTTGCTAGAGTAAATAGCGTACAAACTAATAAGGAAAACGGTTGATTTTTTTTTAGCACTTCCACACACCCAAAATTGATCACTGAATGACATTCGGTCAACAGGCTGTCAAATCAATACTTAGTGACTTGAACCCCTGTCGATTGTTCCATTTCTTTTTAGAGTACGGTTATGACTGCAATTTGGCAATCTGCGTTAAGACGCGCTGTTGTACATCTTGATAAGCGTCTTCAATTTTTCCTAGATCTCGTCTAAATCGGTCTTTGTCGAGAATTCTGGCTTGTGGATCGATTTCTTTATTATCCCAAAGACGACAGGTATCGGGACTAATTTCATCCGCTAGACGGATCTTATTCTCTTTATCTAGACCGAATTCTAATTTAAAGTCTACTAGAGTAATATCACACATTTTAAAAAAATCAATGAGATGCTGATTTATTGTAAGTGCAAGTTGTTGTAGTTGTTCTAGTTGTGCTGGTGTAGCAACTTCTAAAATCATTATGCGATCGCGGGTGAGGAGTGGATCGCCTAATGCGTCATCTTTCAGGTAAAATTCAACTAAGGGAAAAGGTAAGATGGTTCCTTCAGTAAGTCCAGTTTGTTTACACAGACTTCCGGCGGCAATATTGCGGACTACTACCTCTAAGGGTATGATTTGAACGGCACAGACAAGCATCTGATGGGCTGATGGCTGATCAATATAGTGGGTAGGAATACCCAATGATTCTAGCCATTGAAAAAGGGCTGAGGCGATCGTACAGTTAATTTCCCCTTTTCCTTGAATTTGTCCTCTTTTTTGAGCATTAAATGCAGTAGCATCATCTTTGTAATGCGCTAAATAAATCTCAGGATCATCCGTAGGATAGAGAATTTTCGCTTTCCCTTCATAAAGTTTTTCCTTTATCATAATGGCTGTAGTCTCATTAATAATTCTGAATTATCTTGATAATTTCAGCTTATCGTAAATTGGAAACGTTAGCCTACGGGGTAGAAAGTCTGGTTATTTTAGAGAATTCATTCAATAATTTTGTTTTTTAATCTAATCTTAACCCCAAAATGCTAGGCGTTTGTAGGAAAATAAAGCTTGATGAGCATTGACTAGGGCGGGGAAAGATTAAACCTAAATTTTGGTCTAAAGGAGTTTTTTTATGTCCATTAATCCCGATAAAGATAAATTTATATATCCTCGCAGTCCTTATCATGGTGAATTTAAGCCAGAAAATTTGGTTTTTAATGCCAATTTACAAGAATTTGCTCAAAAAGTGAGTTTTCTTTGCAATTTAGAAACGGCTGGTAAAATTAAGCCAGGAGAAGCTTATCGACAAATTAAAGACTTGTGGAAACAGCTTAAAAATAGTAAAAAAGCGTTATTGATTGATGATGATCCAATTGATGAAAATCCAGATGAAACAGGTGATCCTCAATAAAAAAAGCTTTTTTTAATAGTATTTTATTGAATTGAAAGAGTTTGGTACAGTGATCAGTATGAAAGTTTCTTTGACTGTTTACTGATTACTGTTGACTGTTGACTGTAAAATTGGGTTTGGTGTTCAAACCGCTATATTTATGTCTCGTTTTAAAGCGCTACAATCCTATATTCTGGTACGTTTGTTATTAGCACCTCTAATGCTGTGGACAATTGTTACTATTGTTTTTTTACTCCTGAGAGCGACTCCTGGGGATGCAAGCGACGCAATTTTAGGCAACCGTGCGCCCGAAAGTGCAAAAAGAGCTTTAAGAGAACAATTAGGACTAAATCAACCACTTTGGTTACAATATGTCACATATTTAGGACAATTACTACGTTTCGATTTGGGTGCATCAATTACTCGTAAAGGGGTGACGGTTTGGCAAATTATTCAACAGCATTTTCCTGCAACCGTTGAGTTAACTTTTTATGGAATGCTCATCGCTGTAATTGTTGGAGTCGGTTTAGGGGTATATTCTGCGTCTCGTCCTGGAACTGCGATCGATGTTGGGGGTCGTTTATTTGGTCTAATTACTTATTCTTTGCCCATTTTTTGGGTGGGAATGGTTTTACAGTTGATTTTTTCGGTACAGCTTCGATGGTTTCCCCTTGGAACACGTTTTCCTCTTAGTGAAACTCCACCGCGTTTTTTAACGGGTTTATATACAATTGATAGTCTTTTAACGGGACAATTAGGACAATTTTTGACAACTTTATATTATTTAGCTTTACCTAGTTTTACTTTAGGAATTCTCTTGAGTGGAATTTTTGAGCGAATGGTACGGGTTAATCTTAAACAAACGTTGAAAGCGGATTATGTAGAAGCAGCACGCGCTAGAGGAATTCCTGAAAAACGAATTTTAGTAGCTCATGCGCTGAAAAATGCGCTGATACCCGTGATTACCGTCTTGGGTTTGACTTTTGCTTCCTTGTTAGGAGGTGCAGTTCTTACAGAAGTGACTTTCTCTTGGCCAGGTTTAGGAAATCGTCTTTATGAGGCTATTTCTCAACGAGATTATCCGACTGTACAAGGTTTAATGGCTTTTTTTGCGATGATTGTGGTTTTGATGAGTTTGTTGATCGATATTATTAATGCTTATATCGATCCAAGAATTCGTTATTAGCGGTTCATCGACTGGGCGGGTATTTTGCTAGTCTGATGACCATTATTGGCGATCGTATTGAGGGATGATGGTGCAACAGTGGGTGTAGAAAGATCTTGTAAGACTTCGAGATTAAACCGATAGCCAACATTTCGCACGGTTTGAATTAGACTAGGTTGTCTTGGATCTGTTTCGATTTTTTTGCGTAGGGAAAGAACGTGTGTATCAATGGTGCGAGGATTATCTATAGCATCGGGCCAAGCGCGACGTAATAATTCAGAGCGAGTTAGGGGATTTCCTTCGGCTTGTGCTAAAACATAAAGAAGGCTAAATTCTTGGGGTGTGAGTTCGATGTATTCTCCCCTAAATTGTACTCGTCGTTGGGCTAAATCGATTTTAAGCGCTCCATAGTCGAGATAAAGTGGGACTGAGGACATTCTGAGTCGTCTAATTAATGCTTCGACTCTGGCCATAAATTCTTGCATTCCAAAGGGTTTTTTTAGGTAATCATCGGCACCCGCTTTTAATGCGTCTACAACGTCTTTTTCGCCGTTACGGGCTGATAGAATTAAAATTAAGGATTGTCTTTGTTCTGATAGGGTGCGACAGAGTTCTATTCCATCACCATCGGGTAAATCTGAATCGATAATTACTAGGGTGGGTTGACGATTGGATAAAGCGTGTCTTGCTTGTTGTAAGTTAGCACATTGCTGCACGATATAGCCCGCTTGCTGTAGATGCCATGCGAGTAGCGATCGCAAGTGAGGATTCCCTTCAATTATCGAAATATGTACTAATCCCACCTTTGTTGTCCTCTTCGATACACATTGTCAGGCTATCAAAGGCATTGTCAAGGTGTTGTAACATTCGCTACGGAGATTTGAAGTCATCTCTAGAAAAAAGTGCCGATATTATGCTGTTTTTTCATGAATTATTGCAAGTCCCCTTTTTGCCTTCAAGAGATGGGTAAAATAGAAGGTAAGACCTCTGAGTCTAATTACGCTTTGCTTGTTTCTATCCACCTGCTTACTCATTCATCTGACAACTCGTCTTTACTGTCCATGCTTCAAGATACTCTAACTATCCGTCACTACCAAAGACTCACCGATGATATGGTGGATCTGTGGGAACGTGGTTATCGTTTCGATTTTATTCGGCTCTATGTCGATGGTTATTTATCTTGTATGCGGGATAATAACCTAATAGAAGCCTATCTAATTCACCGTTTAGAAGAAGAAGTTTTTCGTTTCTTGCGAGATCCTTCTAATTTTGAATTGGCTATCCCGCAAACTCAAGTCGAACGCGATTACTACTAGCTTTTTGATTTTATCTTGTAATGAGGGTAGGATAAGATCGCCTACCCTTCAATTATGATTAAGATTTATGACGCTAGGGCTACTTCTACCATTTGTTGTAATTCGCCATTTTGATAAAGTTCAATTAAAATATCTGAACCTCCGACAAATTCGCCATTAATATAGACTTGAGGAATGGTTGGCCAGTTAGAATATTCTTTAATTCCTTGACGAATTTCGTAGTCTTGTAATATATCTACTGTTTCGTAGGGAATACCTAATGTATTCAAAATTTGCACGACATTATTAGAAAAACCACATTGAGGCATTAATTTTGAGCCTTTCATGAAAACCAAAACTTTATTATCGGCTACTAATTGATCGATTTTTTCTTTAACTTCGGGGTTCATAAACTGTCCTACACAAATAACTGCTTTTTCGGCGATGACGCGTAGTTATAGTACTTACATTCTGATTATACCACAATTTGTGTCTTTAATTTTATAAATTAATTTCAGTTCATTAGGCTAAACTCATTTTGTAAACAATAATTGACTAAATTTTCAAGATATTAATTTAAGTAAGAAGAAATTTACTTTAACCGGTGAGCAACAGTATCGTAAGAAACAGAAATAAAACAATGATAAAATTTCTCGATGATTTCTCATAAAGTTTGTACCATAGATAGGAGGTAATCAACTGTAGGATGACCAGTATTTCCAGAATTGCTTATGAGTCAGCTTTATCCCTCTTCCAAGGATTTTACAAGCGAAAACTTGGAAAAAGAGATTATTACTCGGTTTCGTTCGTTAGTTAAATTTCTTCCCCCTAAATGTCGAATTTTTCGGGAAACGTGGGATACTTCGACGGTACTTTGTCTAGATTTCGATGATTGTCCGAGCTATTTACCAATTTCTAAGGTAAAATCGCCTTTATTGTCAGAAATTGCCCAAAAATTAGGAATTAGTCAATCAATTAGTTTTAAAATGGGTAATCGTTCAATGGGATGGGTAACTCTCCCAGTTAAAGAAAGTCAATAAGTATTTATATTGATGAAATTTGACAAGGACGAAAGGAAAGACGATGCTGAGAAGTCACACCATTTTTTGCTAGTGCTTGTAGATGTTTTTGTGTTCCGTAACCCTTATTCGCTGCTAAGTCGTATTCTTCTTGGTATTTTTTAGACCATCGTAGAATTAGATCATCTCGCCACACTTTCGCTACAATACTCGCAGCAGCAATAACAGGCGATCTTTGATCTCCTTTGATGATATTATATTGAGGCATCGATAAATCAGGAATTTTCTGTCTACCATCGACTAAACAAATCGTCGGTTGCTGTTTAAGTTTTGTAATTGAACGCTGCATGGCTAATAAAGATGCTTGTAAGATATTAATCTGATCAATTTCTTGAACTTTAGCGTAACCAATTCGAGTTTCTAAGACTGTTTGTTTAATAATTTTATTTAATTCGGTTCTTCTTTTGAGCGTAAGTAATTTACTATCTTTTACCCCTATTTCGATGAGTTTCGGAATATCACAAACGGGTAAAACTACCGCAGCAGCAACCACAGGACCAAATAAACATCCTCTACCCACCTCATCTACTCCCGCAATTAATGTATTTTGATCTGTAATTTCTGGCAATAAAATAGAAAAATCGATGAAGTCAAGTTTAGTTAGAGTTTTCATGTTTTTTTATGAGATTAGTTGACTTAATTTTTGTGGTCTTTTACTAGAATTAGATGAGATAAATTTTAAAATAATACCCAATTTTCTAAAAGTTTTTTTTGCATTTTCAATTTCTGGCTGATTAGAAGGACATTTTGTATAAATAATACAACAAAAAGTTTTACTAGGTTTATTATTTTTATATTTTTGCTCTAGGATTTGTTTTAAACTTGTATTGTTCAAAGTTATTTCTAATTGTTCTAAAGCATCTTTAATTCTACAGCCTTTTAATTCTATATAAATTTCTATGTTTCTTTGCTCAATAATTAATAACCAATCACAACGTTTACCATTTTTTATTAAGCAATTATCAATTTTTGCTTTAACAATAGATAGCTGCATATCATTATCTATATAAAACTGTGTTTTCATTTCTTTTAAACACAATTTTTTTTGATTGATTGTTTCAAAACATTCTTGATTATTAGTCATTATTAAATTCTAGATTTAACAATTTATCAAACTGCTCTCCTGTACAGTTAGATATTTCATCAATTACATTAGCATCAATTAATTTATTTTCATCATTAATAATACTTTCAATTTTACCATTTTCCAAACTATAAATTTTTATATCATTGATGTCTAACATTTGATTTTCTGGAACGATTTTAAATAACTCTAGTAACTGATGTTCTCGTTTTTCTACAATAATTTTATTGTATGTATTTCCAGCTTGAATCAGTATATTAAAAGCCGTTAAAATATAAGGGCTATGAGTGGTAATAAAAAAACTATGTCTTTTATCAGTAATATTAAAAATCAAACTCATCAAGTTTACTATGTCATTTTGTGCTGACGGAAATAGATGTGCTTCTGGTTCTTCAATAATAAATAGAGCATTGGATATAGTAAAAGGAATAATTGATAGCATAATAGTCATAGGAACAGATTCTTGTTGCCCTGAAGAAGCGTTAAACAATTTGATTTTTCTATAATCTTTACTAATAATCCAATCATCTTCATCTTCATATAAATAATTTCCTACTAATATCTTTTCTACAATTTCATCAATTACTTTATTATATTCTTTAATTAAACGATTGCGATTTTTATAAAGTTCTTTTATTTTTTGATATGTAGAGCCAAATTGATTAATGAAATAATCAATAGATACATTTTCTGAAAGAAGAGAAAAAATATTTTTCTGAATATTCGCAAAAAATGCTCTACCAGTTGGAATAAAAATAGGTTGATGTCGTGTAATTTTGAGTTCTATAGTTAGCATATTTTCTAGTAACTTCAAGCGATTAATATGTGACTTAAGATAGTCTTCAATAGATTGAAGTTCAACATTATCTAAAAAACTTGCTTCAGTGATTTCAAAAGAAATATTTGAAATCATTTTTTTTCTTATTTTATCTAATTTTTGAGAATAATTTATATGAAAATATAAATTTTTATTATTATTTTTTTTTAAATTTTCTAAAATAATTTCATACCCATCAAAATCATAAATAATTTTGAAATAATTTCGATTCCAAGAATATTGAGGAAATATTTTTTTAAAATCATCAATTATCGATTTATCAAAATCTCTTTTATTTAACTTTTTTAAAATTGATTGTCTATAATTTTCCCAAAAATCTTGAAAAAAAAATACTAATTTAGCCACAACGCTTTTACCTTGTGCTTGTGGACCGATAAGGATATTAATTTTTCCTATATCCAATTCTATGTGTTTAATATTCAAGAAATTAGTGACGATTAGCTTTTCCATAAATCCCCTATCTTTTCAGTTCTTCTACGACATTAAAAATTAACTCAGACGGAACCTCATCAGTAATAATAACTTGACCAATTTGAGTCGGTAAAATAAAACGAACTTTACCTGATTTTACTTTTTTATCAATCTTGAGAGCGTCGACAATTTCCGATGAATTGATACTAGATGGAATAGTCGTCGGTAAACCTGTTTTTTGAATAAGATTATTTTGTCTAATTTCTGCTTCAGATGGCCAAAGATTAAGTTTTGTAGCTATTTTTCCAGCGGCAACCATTCCTATAGCCACTGCTTCACCGTGATTAATTAAACTATAACCCGTTAAACTTTCGATCGCATGACCGATCGTATGTCCATAGTTTAAGATCGCTCTTAAATTCGATTCTTTTTCATCTTTACTCACTACATCGGCTTTTGCTTGACAAGAACGAGTAATAATAATTTGTAATAATGTTTCGCTGATATCGGAAAAATCGGCTAATTTTTCTGCTGCTTCTAACTGAGTAAATAGATCCCCATCCCAAATAATGCCATATTTAATGACTTCTGCCATTCCTGCACGAAATTCTCTGACTGGAAGGGTTTTTAATACTGATGGATCTATTAATACTAAACGGGGTTGATAAAATGCACCAATAAGGTTTTTCCCTTGAGGATGGTTAACCCCTGTTTTTCCTCCAATAGACGCATCTACCATCGCTAATAATGTGGTAGGAACTTGGATAAAGTTTACCCCTCTTAACCATGTTGCTGCGGCAAAACCTGTCATATCCCCAATAACTCCTCCACCTAACGCAATAAATGTGGACGAGCGCTCTAAGCGTTGAGCAACGGCTGTATCATAGATTTGGGCAATAGAATCAAGGTTTTTGTAGGTTTCACCTGCGGGTATAAAATGATTTATTACCTCAAATCCGGCTTGCTTTAAGGAATTTATCGCCATTTCTCCATAAATATCGAATATTTCGGGACTAGAGACGAGAAGAACTTTTTTTCCTAAGTTGAGTGGGCTAATGTGTGCGCCGAGTTGGGCTAAACTATTGGATGCGATCGCAATATTATAGGGATTTTGGGGTAGCTTGACGGGAATGATAGAAGACATAGCCTAATTGATGAAGAGGTGTTCTCTAACAGTACAATAACAAAGAGCCGATTATATTATTTCAGGAGTCGTTGTCAAAAAAATGTCTACCTTTGCTATTTTTTCGTATATTGCCTACATTGCCGTATTTACTGGAGTTGCTTTAGGACTCTATCTGGGTTTACGTGCGGCTAAAATTATCTAGTCAATGATTTAATTATAATTCTCGTTAAAATTCAGATATTTTCTTCTAGGGTTTGCCTGTCAAACCCTTAATTTTAAACTCATCATTTCAAGTTTTATTGATGAAAGCTACAACAGTTGATGTGTCTACTGGATTTCATGCCCTCTCTGATCCGCTTCGTTTACGGGTATTGGATTTATTGCGATCGCAAGAATTATGTGTTTGTGAACTGTGCGAAAAACTAGAAATTAATCAATCTAAGCTATCTTTCCACCTAAAAACCCTAAAAGAAGCAAATTTAGTTCGTACTCGTCAAGAAGGACGCTGGATCTACTACAGTCTTAATTTATCTGAATTTCTAGCTCTAGAAGAATACCTATCTGAGTATCGTAGACTGAGTATGCTGATTTCGGCGCGTCAATGCAAATAGCGGCTTCTTGAGAAATCAATTTTTTTTGAAATGATAATAAAGGGTTTATTAATAGATTTGAGATTAATTTTTAATTCCGACAAATCTATTAATTTCTTTATCGTTTAACAAAATTATAAATCAAGAACAACAGAGTTTGGCGACCAATACCCTACCATAATCTGAATAATCTTCAATGAATCTTAATAAAATGAAATAAACCGATAAAAATAGGGTTTGGCAACCAAACTGCACCGCGATTCGGATTTTAAATTCCGCGAAACGGCGTGCAGTGCATTCCGCACCCCTACCATAATCCAATTATTTGAATATTGACAAAAATAAAAAAATATGCTATAGCAATAGTGACCTAATCTGTTCAAGGCGTTGACGATTTACGCCTAAGTCGGATTCGCCAAGACGAGAAGCCGATCGAACATCAATCACTTTTTCAGTGGGATGGACTAAAAATTCGACATCATCAACATAGCCCATCCAACGACTGGCAAACTCTGCATAAAGATAGTTACTTTCTTCGGCAATAATTTTAGTGCGTTCTTGAGAGTTGATCAGACTGGTTAAAGCGGCGATCGCTGTTTTGGGTTCACCTTGATAGGCGATCGGTTTTATATAATGTTCTTTGTCCAGACTCTGACTACTAACACAATTTGGACTCATTGGGCAAGGCGCGAGTTTACCCGCAACCACACCTAAATTATCGGGGCGCATTCCCGAAAAAGGAGTCGGTAGAGTCGGAAAAGCAACGCGGATACCCATCGTAATTAAAAGAATTAAAACTGGGGCAATCAAAAAGAATACGCCACGATTTTTGGAGTTGAATGATGACGGTTTAGCTTGAGACATAAATTAATAATAGTAAGTAACAGCTAATCTTTAAATTACCGCACTTGGGAGAATCAACATAGCATCCCCAAAAGAATAAAACCGATATTTTTCTTTGATGGCTTCTGCGTACAATGCTAATAAACGTTCTCGTCCGATTAAAGCACTGACGAGCATCAATAAACTAGATTTAGGTAGATGAAAGTTTGTAATTAACCCATCAATTACCTGCCACTGATAACCTGGGTAAATAAATAAATCAGTCTTCCCGCGAAAAGCAGCTAAGTGATCTCCTCCTGCTGCTTTAATCTCTTTCATTGCGCCTTCTAAGGTTCTTGTCGCCGTTGTGCCGACTGCGATCACTCTAGATCCTTTCGCTTTGGTTTCCTGTATTAAATCAACCGTTTTTTGAGGCAATTCGATCCATTCTTGGTGCATGATATGTTGAGTAATGTCCTCCACTTCGACGGGGCGAAATGTTCCGACACCAACATGAAGCGTCACATAAGCCAAATTAACACCCATTTCTTGAAGCTTTTGTAATAATTCTTCAGTAAAATGTAGTCCCGCAGTGGGGGCGGCAACTGATCCTAATTCTTGGGCGTAAACCGTTTGATATTGGGATGGATCGGCTTCAGAGGCGGTGACATAGGGAGGAAAGGGAATTTGACCAAATTGCTCTAAAAGTGTTAAGAAAGATTGATGAGGGGGGATTTGAAATTGTAATAGTCTTCCTCCTGTCGCCAAATCTCGATCAATCACTTTGGCTTTAAGAATATTACTTTCTGATTGTTCAGGATGATTAAAGGGATAAAACCAAACTTCTGAGCCGATTTTAAATCGTTTGCCTGGTTTAACTAAGGCTAACCAACAATTATTTATTCTTTCTTCTAAAAGTAAAATTTCAACAGGTGCGCCCGTTGCTTTTCGCCCATAAAGACGAGCAGGAATTACTTGAGTATTATTCAGAACGAGTAGATCGCCAGGTAATAACCAGTTAGTTAAATCCTGAAAAATACCATGCTTATGAGTATTTAAAGAGTCAATAATCAAAAGTCGAGAATGATCTCGTGGGTTAACTGGATTTTGAGCGATTAACTCGGACGGAAGGGTATAATCATAGCCCGACAATAACTGATCTGAAGTCATGTGTCACATCATATCAACAAAAGAACAAGAATTTTTGGGTGATCTTACCCAAAAGAATTTAACTAAATCGCGGGTTTTTCCCCTAGAAATGACAAGATAAGTTTTGCCAAAATAATGTTATAGCAATTCTTGGGATCATTCGCGCTATTTGTCACTATGGATTATTTATATTTTTTAGCTACTGCAAGTCTAACGCTACGAGTTACCCAGTATCTTCATAGCATGACTCATTTACCGCCTGCTTGCATGACTGTGATTCATCAGATTAATGGTTGGATCGTTAAAGTAAAATTTAGTCAATCTCTTACGCCCGAACAACATGGAGACTTTCAGGCGTTTATGTTAGAGTTAGGCATTCCCTATATGCCCGAAATGCGTCTACAGATGGTTTTTTGGAGTTTGGAAACGGGACAGTCTACTATTGACGTAATGCGTCGTTATCAAGTGGCGATCGTTTCTCATGGGATGCCGGATGCTAATGATATTGAGGCATTTCGTCAACAGTTTACTCGCGGATTGGGTTATTGTCCAGAAACCCTAGCTTAAACACTGGGAACAAGCATCATCGCTAGTGTGACGAGTCCTGCTATTAACATCAAACCAGATGGCATAAATTTACGTGTTTTTACCAGTCGTAAGCTAAAAACGACAAGCAGAGCAATAGTTACAATTAAAGATAAATAAAAACCCCAAGCTACACCTTGAAATTGTAAAAAAGCTCCAAGTAATAGAATTATTCCGCTAATCGCGCCAGAAATTAAAGAGGCTTTACTTTTAACTTTGCTGTAGGCGGCAATTCCACCAACTAAAGCGAGTAAACCATAGAGAAGGGCGGCTAAGATTTTTATATCCATTTTTTGAGCACCACATTGTTATACTTTTGTCTATTGTTCCATCAATAACAAACGGCCAATAAATAAAATCAATTGCCTGCAATAATCTGTAACACCCGTGTCGAGTCGCTCAGTTCTCCAACAATTCGCTTTACAGGTTTTGGCCAAACTCTTACTAATGTCGGAATTGCCGTAACATGATTGATTTCTGCTTCCTCTGGATGTTGCGAAATATCAATGACTTTGAGTGTGTATGGATGGCGTAAACCTTGTTCTAAGAGTTGATGAATCATTTCTAAGGTTTGTTTAGTCGCTGTATGATGACCGGAGACAAATAAGCGTAAAACGTAGCCTACTGAGCGATCTGAGCCTAAATGCTGTGTTTTTTGCTCGTCTTCTGCTCTTTGGGCTAAACTAGACCCGATACGATCTTTACCACCAACTTGTACAATCAAATCATGTGATTCCCACAGTTGGGGAAACGAAGCGTGATAGGTTTCTAATAAAATCGGATTACAAGATTCTTCTTGCCAAGGGGCGGTTTCCCAGATCAGATGTTCGGTCGCAAAAATAGCATTGAGTAACGCTTGGTAACGTTGTACGGCGGGATAAACTTGAGCGCTCGTCTGAATTTGTTGTGTGCGGGGATCTCGCCAATGATCGAGGGTTGCTGTATAACCGGGGATCAAAAAGTGAGGCGGTTCGGGCAAACCTAATAAGTCTTGTAAGGCGACACAAAGATTAAGATGCCATTGATCTTGTTTACTTGGATCAATGCAGTAAATTAGATCTCCCCCAGGTGTAAATAAGGCGATTCCTTTAAATAGTTCAGGTATACTATGAGAATTCAAGGCGATGGAACTTTTTTAAGACAGAATATGGCGGGGTCGTCGAACACCCTACAACTATTTTAGATATTTTAGAAATATCTAAATCTTGTATTTCACCTCAACTGTCCTAAATTTTGACCTATTGATTTTAGATTTTGCCCCGTAGCATCATCGCTAGTTCGTTGGGAATGGGTGACATTTCCATCGCTGTTTCTTCGGTAATTCGCCCTTCTTGATAAAGGTTAAACAGAGATTGGTTAGTGGTAATCATGCCATCATATTCACCATCCCGCATCAGTTCGAGGATTTCGTCATTTTTTCCTTGGCGAATATAATCTTTTACGGTTTCCGTATTGACCATGATGTCATGATAAGCCGCCCGTTTGCCGTCTGTGGTACGACAAAGCCCTTGGGCAATGATCGCCACTAAAGATTCTGCGATCGCTACCCGCATCGCCTCGCGTTCATCGGCGGTGTATAGGGTTAAAATCCGTTCTAAGGTTTTAACTGCACTATTGGTGTGTAACGTACCAAACACTAAGTGACCCGTTTGAGCCGCTTTTAGTGCTGTATTCATGGTTTCTTTGTCCCGCATTTCCCCAACGAGTATGATATCTGGATCTTCACGCAAAGCAGCTTTGAGGGCGTTATCAAACTTATGGGTGTGCATTCCTACTTCTCGTTGTTTAATCAGCGATCGTCGGCTTTGATGGACAAATTCCACAGGATCTTCAATTGTAATAATATGTTTGGGATGTTCTTTATTAATGTAGTCAATCATAGCCGCGAGGGTGGTTGATTTTCCTGAACCCGTTGGCCCTGTAATTAGAATCAATCCTTTATGAACATCGGAAACATCTTGAAAGACCATCGGTAAGCGGAGTTGTTCCATTGTCAGGATTTTGAGAGGAATCAGACGTAAAACCATTGCTGGCCCTGTGAGACTATCAAAGATGTTGATCCTCACCCTGGCGAATTCGTATTGAGTTGCCCCGTCGAATTCTAATTCTTTTTTAAAGCGGAGAATTTCCTCTTCACTCAATATTTCTCTAACCCAACTGAAAAAGGTATCTGTGTCGATTACTGGATAGTCTAGCGTGATAATTTCGCCGCGATCGCGCATTCGGGCTTTTTCTCCTACCCCCAAGTGAAGATCCGAATAACCCTCATCAAAGGCAATTCGGATTAACTGTTCTAAGGATGGATGGCCTGGGGCGCGTCCCCCACGTCTGGGCTGTTGTTGGATGATGGGGGTTGGTGGTGGCGGTAGTGGTGGTGGTGCGGGTGGTGCGGGTGGTCGAAAAACTGTTCCTGATGCTGTGGGGCGTGGCGGTATTTGTCCCTTATTAGATAGGCTCATCGGAATGTTAGCAATTTGGGTTAGTTCCGATGTCTCACTGGTTTGAATATTGGTTACGGTTGGCCCAGAATTGCCGGTCGTAGGCGGTGGCACAGGAGGACGCGAAGAGGATTGAGTCATAAAAAATTAAATGATTAAATGATGATTTTTGGAGATTAGTTTAGATGAACTATAAAGCCTAAAAGGACAAACTATGATTGAGCAAACGCTTAATTCATTGTGTCAAATGAAGCCATCATCTTTACTAAATAGTTTTCCCAAAATCGAACCATTATTGATCACTAATACGCTCTCATAAGTATTTATACTTTTTTGGTTCCTGAGAAACAATTTTTGTACCTATTAATTTTTGTAAAGCTCGTTAAAATTCTGGTTTTTTGATAGTGCGAAAAGATATTGAGTATTTAGACTTATTACTTGGGATCAATGAATAACGAACTCTTTTTCCCTCTAAAGATAGAGAAAATGATTTTACTAAATAAGTACAAGTGAGGAATAAATGTAACGAAGTGATAAGCTTACCATAGTTTTTTTCCCTTTAGTGTAAAGTAATCTTACAAACTGCTCATCTCTCTCAGGATTTTTTCTATACTGGTTTACACGAATTCTTAAATATAAGAACGAAAATCCGTACTTTCAACCATACTTGAAACAGAGGGATAGAGCTATGCAGTTAACCGATAAAAATAATTGGCATCAAGTAGATACCCTAGCCATTTTAAAAAGTTTTTTGATTTGGTCTTTTACATTAACAGTTTGTTTGCTCGTTGTGGGATTTCCCCTAATTGTCTTAATGATGACGATAGGAGCATTATTAGCAGTCGTATTACATTCAGTTTTACCAGTGAGTTCAGTATTATTAGTGGCAGGTAGTATTATTGGTTTAAATTTATTTGCTGTATTAATCAGTTCAGGTTTGTTAACTGCAAAAGGCATTCATCCTCAAGAAGTCAGTTGGCTGAGATGGCTGCATGGTGAAGATAAGCCCGCTCACACCTCCGTATACGCGGCTTGTCCTCTAACTTGTGAGTTATTCCGTTCTTGATGTAAACAACTGAACCAAATTTTTCTCCAAGCTAGTGCAGCCCGGTCCAAAGCCGGGTTTTTTCATCGAAAATTTTGGTTAGAAACCCCGTCCTTAAGGACGGCTTTACTCTTTAATTGTACTATCTTCACAAAACATATGTTAAAATGTAAGACATGGAAAAAGCTTTTAGTTACCGATTTTACCCAACGCCCGAACAAGAGTCGCTTCTGCGGCGCACGTTAGGTTGCGTAAGATATGTGTACAACAAAGCTCTCCATGAAAGAACTCAGTCTTGGTACGAAAAAAAAGAAAGAGTCGGATACAATCAAACTTCTTCAATGTTAACCAAATGGAAAAAACAAGAAGAATTAAGTTTTTTAAATGAAGTTAGCTGTGTCCCTTTGCAACAGGGGTTGAGGCATTTACAAAGTGCTTTTACTAATTTCTTTGCTGGCCATGCCAAGTACCCCAATTTCAAGAAAAAACATCAGGGAGGTAGTGCAGAATTTACTAAGTCAGCCTTTAAATGGAAAGACAGACAAATCTATCTAGCAAAATGTACAGAACCATTGCCGATTAGATGGTCTAGACAAATTCCTATGGGGTGTGAACCGAATACTGTTAGTGTTAGGCTACATCCAGAAGGACGTTGGCATATCTCAATAAGATTTGATGACCCAACGGTTAAACCCC
>NZ_PXOH01000034.1 GCF_003007785.1 Aphanothece hegewaldii CCALA 016
CGGTCGCGTTTTAGCCAGTCATCGACGACATCAAATATGCCTCTTTCGACACTCTGGCGGCCTACTGCTATGGTCATGAAACTAATCTCCGTGTCAATATGGTGAACTAAACAAAATGTATGACATAACTATGACGGGTCTAGCCTAGATTTTTCCACACTTAATTTAAGTGGTCTAGACGGTTTGTGAGAAATGTTTACTTTTCTTAACTTATACTATCTTAAAATAAACTTTCTCAGATTTCCAGTCCGATTCTTAAAAAAAACAAAAATCTCTAAAATTTTTGCGAGATAATACAAGAGAGAAGGCAAGGAGAAAAACAGTATATGTATACTATTGATGTGACTCTAAAATATTCGCCGATTCCAATTTCGGTACAGCGTAAGGAAGCGGAAGGCGCGGAAGCCCTGTTTCAATCGATTATCGCCGCTATGCGATCGCAATCCTCGCAGCTTTTAGAGTTGACTTGCGACAAACAGCCAGATAAAAAAGTGGCTCTGTTGAGCGATCAAATTAGTGCTGTGATTGTTTCGGAAAAAACGGGAGCCTCAGCACGGGGAAATGTTCCAGGCTTTTTCTCCATTGCAGCAGGTGATAACTCATAACGAGCCTTGATTTTAAATTGAATAAGGGGAGAAAATTAATGTTTTTTCATCTCCCCTTACAAATCTTAATCTTTTGTAGTGACGCGAAACTTATTGTTTACGAGCGATACAATGTCCTGATAACTAATTCCGTTTTCTCGTCCACTCCACGCGCCATAATGGCTCGGTTCTTCGATTGTAAAACCGTATTTGTGATACATATCTCGAACCAGTTCGGGTTTATAAGCGAGTGCAGATTCGGGAATTTCGGGGTTAATAGTTAAGCCGCCTTCGATTTCATGCTTAAATTTTAAACGGTGCCGAGCGAGAAATCCCCGAACAAGGAATGAAGTTCGAGGGATGAAAGCAAGGGCAGGGTTTTTGACACAAACCAAAAATCTTGTGCTAGAATATTTACTGTTAACCCCAGTTTACCTGAAAACCTTGTATAGAGCCGTCAAAGTCCGAATTTATCCAACGCCAGAACAATCTCAAAAACTTAGTCAAGTTATGGGATGTGCAAGGTTTTGGTGGAATTACGCCTTGAATCTATGCAATCAAACTTATAAAGAAACTGGTTTTGGGTTAACGCAGATAGCTCTCAATAAAGTTTTACCTAAACTAAAAAAGGAAAAAGAAACAGCATGGCTAGGAGAGTGTTATTCTCAGGTTTTGCAGTCAACGACACTTAATCTAACCAAAGCGTTTAAAAACTTCTTTGATAAAAGAGCTAAATATCCTAGATTCAAATCCTATCACGGGAAGCAATCTTGCCAATATCCACAAAACTGCCAAGTGGTTGAAAAAGCAGTCAAAGTTCCTCAAGTTGGAATTATAAAAGCTTCAATTCATCGGCTATTTGATGGGCAATTGAAAACTGTAACCATTACTAAAACACCAACAGGAAAATATTATGCTTCATTGTTATTTGACACTGAACAAGAAACTCCTGAATTAGTAGTAACAGGTAAAACAATTGGTATTGACTTAGGACTTAAAGACTTTTGTATTACCCACGACGGACAAAAAACGTCTAAGTTTGCTAATCCTAGGCACATTAAAAAACATGAAAAAAATTTAGCCAGAAAACAACTCTTGTTAGCCCGTAAGAAAAAGGGAAGTAAATCAAGAGAAAAAACACGCAAGCTAGTAGCCAAAGTTCACGAACGTATAAGCAATGCCCGTCAAGACTTTCTACATAAATTATCAAGAAAAATTGTCAATGATAATCAAGTAGTGGTTGTTGAAAATTTGAACATCAAGGGTATGGTTCGTAATCACAACTTAGCTAAAGCAATCTCTGATGTTGGATGGGGAATGTTTGTTAATTTCTTGGACTATAAGCTAAAAGAAAAAGGTGGTTTATTGGTTGAAATTGATAGATGGTTCCCTAGCTCTAAAACCTGCTCTAATTGTCTTTATCAAATGTTGGATATGCCCTTAGACATTCGAGAATGGGCCTGTCCTAGTTGTGGCACACATCATGATAGAGACGAGAATGCAAGTAAGAATATAAGAGCAGAAGGCATCAGACAATTATCGGTCTTAGGAACTAGGACTGCTGCTGAAGGAGGGGAAGTAAGACCAAAAGGGGGACGTAAGTCTGTCTTGAGGCATTCCCCAGTGAGTTCAGAAGCCCCGCATGAAGCTAACGCGTAATGCGTGGGTAGTTCACCCACGATTGAGGCATTCCGTCAATACCGCTCGAAAAATCCATGTTTTAAAGCTTGTGAAAGGACAGTAAATTTAGTAGACGCTCTAGATCAAAATAAGTGTTCATCAATTGCTGCATACACTCGACTTTAATCGGTTCTTGAATACGAGCTTTCCCAAAAGCTTGATCAACAATCTCGACGGCGGTTAAAGTATCTAAATCGACTGATAAAATCGGGACTTCTAAATATTCAGCCCGGCTTAAAATTAGAGGATTAGGGGCAATATGACCCGTTAAAATCAGACAACTGGTAGAGGTTTCGAGTGCTGCGAGTTGAACATCGGTCCGATCGCCTCCCGTAATCACTGCCATATTTTGACCTTTGCGAAAATATTCAATTGCAGCATTAACATTCATTGCACCAATTGTCAAGCTTTCTACCATTAAATCTAGCCGATCAGGACGACATAAGATTTCTGCTTTAAGTTGTTTAGCAATTTCTCGAACACTAACACTACGAAGTAGACTACTTCTGGGTAATAATCCTAAAACGGGTATATTGTGTTTTTCTAAAAAAGGTTTGAGCAAAGTTTGGCAATCTTCAACCGCGTCTAAAGGAATATCATTAATGATCGCACCCAATAAATGATCACCTAGTTCTAGTTTGGCTTTAAGTAAACTATCTACAATAAGAGGAGACGTATAACGAGTCACCAGTAAGACTTGTAGATCTAAAATTTCGGCAATTTGCGGAACCGATAAATTAAATAAAGTACCTTCCGATAAACTTCCAGCACCTTCTAGAATACAAATATCACCTTCTATAGAATTAAGATAATTTTTTAGCTCTACGGTGTAGTCTCTGACATCTTTTTCATAAAGACTTTTTTCGACCGTTTCAGGATTAAGATAAAACAGAGGCGATCGAACATGACTATCAGATAAACCGAGTAGCTGCTGCATAAACTGTACATCATCTTCGGCTAAATCTGATTGAAAACTCGTTCCGACAGGTTTCCCATAAGAAACGCTTAAACCCTTTTGCTTAAACTGATGGGCCAGACCTACTATAGTTCCAGACTTACCACTATAGGGTTCAATCGACCCAATCAGCAAAGACATAGTAGATAAAGACATAGTAGATTTTGCCACATCTAAACTCCTTTTTTTGACGTATTCCTCTAGCTTACAAGAATTATAGGAAAAGCAAATCTTGTAAATCAGTAATTTATAAGCTTATTTTTACTAATTTGGGTTGATTAATCATCAAAGCGTAACAATTTTCGGTAAAAACCTTGAGGAAAATCTGCTGTACCAAATTGTTTAGAACTTTTGATCACATCAATTAGATAGTCAATAAATTCAGCATTAAGTATTGTAATCTCATAGCTTAGATCCGCTTGTCCATCGAATTGAATTCGACAGCGCGTTAACTCAGCAGGAAGTTTAGAAACATACCAAGATGCTGCAAACGGGATTTGTTCACTTCCTTCTATATGACGCGCACCTTCTAAAAATCCTTGGTTGTACAATGTGATGGCATAAGGAAGAATACCGTGTTTGTCTTTGGGATAATATGGCGTATAAACGAGTACTTCAGATTTATTAGCAGCTTCTAATTGTTCGAGCGTAGGCATATTGAGTCTGATCAGATAAAATTTAGCTTTATGAAAGAAAGGATCTTCTATTGTCAGGTTTACTGTAGACCTAACTCTTAAGATCGACTTCAATTCTAGTATTCCCTATTTTTCACGCTCAATTAAACAAACGCTTTACGAATTGTTAGACTTTAGATTCAATTCTTCTTGTAATCGTTTAACTGTACTCGATCGACTAACAATAGTCACCGTATTTTTTTCCGTCTTGACAAAAACACGACCCGCAAAAAGAGATTTAGTATAGATCGTAAAGTCTTCCATTTGTCCGTTTTGCTCAAACCCCATTTCTGCAAGGGTTTTTTGAAAAGTTTTTAGAAAGTTTTTCTCATTACCCTTAAAAGATGACGAAAACGTTACACTACGATTAAAATAAGCCCCCACTAAACCCGCCACTAAACCCGCGCTCATTCCGATAACATAGGAAGAGCGATCTAAACTCATTTCCATTCCCTGAGAAATGACTAAAAGTACAATCAGTGCGGTACAGACAAAATAATACAAAAAAGTGGTTAAAAATTCAGGGCCAGTCAGCATAATCGTTTTATCCAACGTGTATGAAATATGATAAGCGATCAATGAATCCTTTAAGCGTTGCACCAATGATGGAACGTACTGATCGTCATTTTCGTTATTTGATGCGTCAGATCACCCGTCGGACTCTACTTTACACCGAAATGATTACAACGGCGGCGATAACTCATGGCGATCGTACTAAGTTACTCGGTTTCTCTCCCGAAGAAAAACCTATCTCTCTACAACTGGGTGGCGATAATCCGCTCTTACTTGCCGAATGTGCCAGAATTGCGGAGGATTTGGGCTACGATGAGATTAATCTAAATGTCGGTTGTCCTAGTTCGCGGGTACAAAATGGACATTTTGGCGCGTGTTTGATGGCACAACCCGAAACCGTTGCTAGATGTATTGAAGCAATGCAAAAAGCTGTAATGATTCCTGTAACCGTTAAACATCGCATTGGAATTGATGAACGCGATCGTTATGAAGATATGTTAAATTTTATTAAGATTGTCTCAGATGCTGGCTGTCGTCGGTTTACAGTTCATGCGCGTAAAGCTTGGTTAAAGGGTTTGAGTCCCAAAGAAAATCGCACAATTCCCCCATTGCGTTACGATGATGTTTATCGTTTAAAAGCAGAATATCCTCATTTACTCATCGAAATTAATGGCGGTATTACTACCCTAGAACAAGTTCAACAACATTTACAAAAAGTTGATGCAGTAATGATCGGACGTGCTGCTTATGATAATCCTTATTTGTTTGCTACTGTCGATCAAGATATTTATGGCGAAAATACTATACCTCCGACACGTCATGAAGTTATAGAAAATATGTTGCCTTATCTGGAGTTTTGGTTGGGTAAAGGATTAAAACTCAATAGCATAAGTCGGCATTTATTGCAAGTATTTGTCGGACAAAGCGGGACAAAAGCTTGGAAACGACATATTAGCGATAATGCTCATCTTGAACACGCAGGAGTCGAAGTTATTACCGAAGCTTTAGCAAAAATTCCATGAATATCGCGTTTAGAATAATGGAAGATAACAAATTAATTCGGTTATAACATCAATCCTACAAACCACCGTGAAATGAATTTCACGGCTTATAGCGGAAGTCCATTAAAATGGACTAATAACCTTAAAAAAAATAGTCGGTTTAAACCGACTTTAGCTGTGAGACAGAGAATTTATTCTCTGGCGGTCTAATGGACTGGTACTCTAGAATCATCATGGGAGTAAATATAGATTATGGGTATCGCCACAATTAACCCCGCAACTGGAGAAACGATTAAAACGTTTGAACCTCTGAGTAAAGCAGAAATTGAAGCTAAACTAAAACTTGCTCAGACGGCTTTTTTGAGTTATCGAAAAACATCTTTTAGTCAACGCAGTCAATGGCTTAATGCAGCAGCCGATATTCTAGAACGAGATCAGGTTAAACTAGGGGAAACCATGACCCTAGAAATGGGAAAAACGATTAAAAGTGCGATCGCAGAAGTTCAAAAATGCGCCCTAGTTTGTCGTTATTATGCCGAAAATGGTGCAGACTTTCTCAAAGATATTCCCATAACCACCGATGCAAGTTCTAGTTATGTACATTATGAACCCCTTGGAATTATTCTAGCGGTCATGCCTTGGAATTTTCCCTTGTGGCAAGTTTTTCGTTTTGTTGCACCAACTCTCACAGCAGGAAATGTAGGACTATTAAAACACGCTTCTAATGTACCACAATGTGCCTTAGCCATCGAAGCAATTTTAACTGAAGCAGGTTTCCCCGATGGAGTTTTCCAAACCTTGCTCATCGGTGCCTCTCAAGTCGAAAATATTATTAATGACGATCGTGTTAAAGCAGCTACACTGACTGGAAGTGAACCCGCAGGAATGAGTCTAGCTTCTAGTGCAGGAAAACAAATCAAAAAAGTCGTTTTAGAATTAGGGGGAAGTGATCCGTTTATTGTTCTAGAAAGTGCTGATATAGAAACCGCAGCAACCACAGCAGTAACATCTAGAATGCTGAATAACGGACAATCTTGTATTGCAGCTAAACGGTTTATTGTTGTCGATGCTATAGCTGATCAGTTTGAACAATTATTAGTACAAAAGTTTCAAGCTTTAAAAATTGGTGATCCGATGGATGAAACGGTAGATGTAGGTCCATTAGCGACACCTTCTATTTTGTCAGATATTGATCAACAAGTTCAAAAAACCGTAGCAATGGGGGGTAAAGTATTAGTCGGTGGGAAAAAGTTAGATCGTCAAGGGAATTATTATTTACCAACCGTTCTGACTGATATTCCCAAAGGTTCACCAGGGGAAAAAGACGAATTTTTTGGGCCAGTCGCGCTACTATTTCGAGTTAAAGATATTGATGAAGCGATCGCCTTAGCTAATGATAGTCCTTTTGGTTTAGGTTCGAGTGTTTGGACGAATGATCCCAATGAACAAGAAAGACTGATAAATGAGATCGAAGCAGGTTCAGTATTTATTAATGGTTTAGTCAAGTCTGATCCACGTTTACCATTTGGAGGGATCAAGCGATCGGGTTACGGACGTGAATTAGCAAAAGAAGGAATTCATGAATTTGTCAATATTAAAACGATTTGGATTAAATAATTAAAAGAAGATCTAAAAGTCAAGTTAAGTAATAAGCATACATGAATGAGACTGTTTATATTGAAACAAGTATAGTTGGGTATTTGACTGTACGCAAGAGCAATAATCTAATTCTTATGGCTAATGCAGAAATAACGAGAGAATGGTGGGAAAATCGACGCAATCAGTTTACTTTATATATCTCTCAAGTCGTTTTGAATGAAGTAGCGCGAGGTGATGATGAGATAGCAACTAGACGACTCCAAATGTTACAAAATTTTTCACTACTTGTAGTTAATGATATTGTTGAGAATTTAGCAGCGCAGTTTCTTGCCAAAAGTAATCTACCATCTAAAGCTACTAATGATGCCATTCATATAGCAATAGCTACAATTTATGGTTTAGACTATTTGTTAACATGGAACTGTAAGCATATTGCTAATGCTCAAATTCAGAAAAAATTATCACAAATCAGTAATGATGCTGGTTACGAACTACCAACGATTTGTACACCTTATGAGCTAATGGGAGAGTAAAATGTGGAAGGATGAAGTTTTAGAAGAGATTCATGAAATCCGAGAAGAATACGCTCAAGCTTTCAACTACGATTTACAGGCTATTTGTAATGATTTGCGGAAAAAGCAATTGGAGAGTGGTAGAAAATTAATATCGCAACCTCTCAAACCTAACAAAAAAAGCTTAACTCATCAGTAAACTTGATTACTTAAAGATTATTTCCTGAGTGTTTAAGATTTATTACCAAGGGACTCTAGATGTAACCTGCATTAACCAAGGATGACCCCACCAGAATAATAAAACAAATCCTGCCACTCCTAAATAAGCGGGGCGTAAAAATTCTTCTAACTTAAGTGTTTGACGACCATCAAGAATAGCTAAAAAAGGTATAACTGAAGTGCGTTCTTTAACCTTGAGAAAAGCATCACCATAACGTTTTTCAAGACGACGATCGCCATGCCACACGGCAAATAGATGATGAGCAACCAGTCCAATAGAAGTTAATAGAGTAAAACTTGTTCCGAGCCAAAGGGTATGAGCGATACACCAAATCACTTGACCGACCATTTGCGGATGTCGAGTAATGCGAATGATCCCACTTTCATACAGATGGACTTGAGGTTTAGCGACTGCGGCGACTTCGAGTAAATTAAAAGTAGCGGGATAGAGAAACAAAAAAGAAATTGCCGAAAGAATCCACACAAAAAACTTGACATTAGGAACATTTTGTGCGTTCCACAAGATTAAACCATCGTAGCGGTGATTGAAAAAATAAATAATTAGTACGACTGCTAAAGAAATACTACACAAAGCAAAGAAAACTCGATATAGTCTTGCACCGATTTTTGTTTCTGCCCACATTCGCAAAGCCGCCAAACCACTATGTACCAAAGCAAATAAAAATAATAGCCCTAGCATCACCCAATGGCTAGTTGTCCAAGTTCCCATGCGATCGCCAATCTTTACATTTTTTACCAAATCCTATCTTATCTTAGATTTTGATACGATTTGTTTTGTACAGACGAGACATATCGCATCTCTAGCAGGACAAAAAATGGGCTAGACTATTTTAAATAAGCAATCCTAAGAGTGATAGCAAACGAAAAACAGCTTTTTTGGGAACGGGTAACAAGACGTGGATATAGTAATAGGGCGTAATAAAACGGCTCGTCGAGCCTATGGAATTGATGAAATTGCATTAGTCCCCGGAGCGCGAACTCTTGATCCGAGTTTAGCCGATACTCGTTGGACAATTGGCGGTATCGAAAGAGAAATACCCATTATTGCAAGTGCGATGGATGGCGTAGTCGATACGAAAATGGCGGCACTTCTGTCAGAATTAGGAGCAATGGGAGTCATTAACTTAGAAGGTATTCAAACCCGTTATGATGATCCTAATCCAATTCTCGATCGCATTGCACAGGTGAGTAAAACCGAATTTGTTGGGTTAATGCAAGAACTTTACGCAGAACCCATCAAACCCGAACTAATTCAAAAACGCATCTCTGAAGTTAAAGAAAAAGGCGGTATTGCTGCGGTTAGTTTAACCCCAGTTGGTGCGGCCAAATTTGGCAAAATAGTCGCAGAAGCAGGAGCAGATATTTTATTTGTACAAGCGACAGTCGTTTCTACCGCGCATTTATCCCCTGAGTCTATCACTCCACTAGATTTAGTACAATTGTGCCAAGAAATGCCGATACCCGTTGCATTGGGAAATTGTGTTACCTATGAAGTCGCATTAAACCTCATGAAAGCGGGTGCAGCAGCCGTTTTAGTAGGAATTGGCCCCGGTGCTGCTTGTACGTCTCGTGGTGTGCTAGGGGTTGGTGTACCCCAAGCGACTGCCGTAGCTGACTGTACCGCAGCTAGAGAAGATTATTATCGAGAAACGGGGAAATATATTCCTGTCATTGCCGATGGTGGAATCATTACGGGAGGAGATATCTGTAAATGTATTGCCTGTGGTGCCGATGCGGTAATGATTGGCTCTCCGATCGCTCGTGCTGCTGAAGCCCCTGGAAGAGGTTATCATTGGGGAATGGCTACCCCTAGTCCTGTTTTACCCAGAGGTACCCGTATTAGTGTCGGTACAACGGGAACGATTAAAGAAATCCTCACAGGGCCTGCTAAATTAGATGATGGGACTCATAACCTACTCGGCGCACTCAAAACCAGTATGGGAACTTTGGGCGCGAAAAATATTAAAGAAATGCAGCAAATAGAGGTAGTCATTGCACCATCTTTATTAACTGAAGGCAAAGTTTATCAAAAAGCCCAACAGTTAGGCATGGGTAAATAAATTGTAGGGGTTTGGTCGCTTGCGCCTTATCTATTCTAATTCTTGTTTTTTGGGCTTGGTTTCCAAGCCCCTACAAATAATACTGTGTCTCGACAAATTGACCAGAATTTCTGTTTAATTCCCATCGAAATTCTGCAATTGACTTTCAACCGCATTAAG
The DNA here is from genome assembly GCF_003007785.1 of Aphanothece hegewaldii CCALA 016. Classification (GTDB taxonomy): domain Bacteria; phylum Cyanobacteriota; class Cyanobacteriia; order Cyanobacteriales; family Microcystaceae; genus Chroococcus; species Chroococcus hegewaldii. The sequence goes on from NZ_PXOH01000034.1 coordinate 9,978, forward strand.
ATAACCTTGATCATTAATGGTTTCAGGAGAGAGTCTACCCCGTTCAATTGCTACTTGTACTAACTTCATTGCATCAACTCGCCCTGAATGAATACCCGCAACAAAAGCACCATTACTCGGAATACCTTGATCTGTAAAATAACCTTGATAACCCAAATAAACCAAATTAAACGGTAAAACTTCTGTGATCATAGCATTTAAACTCGGTTTGTATGCTGTCATTTCGGCTTTAACAGAAGGCGTTTGTAAGGCGGAAATTAATAAAACAGATAAGCTAGTAAGTATTAGACGTTGCATAATCTTTTCCTCTTTTGATGTAATTTTCTATACTTACTAAGATGACTGACACACCTGAAAAGCCCCTGAGTGGCTCCTAAAGCTTAGATAATGATTAAATGATTGATTATTTATTTTCTTCTCAGTTTTTTTTCAGATTTCAAAATAATGGTCATTTCTAGAACAACGCGAAAATGGGATAATGACGAATGTTTGAATACTTATAACGTTTTATGTCTTCTCCCATCATTCAACTGCAACCCGTCGAACAACATCAAGATTTAATCATCACAACTCCCGCGTCAGGATTATCACTACAGGGAACCATCAAAATACCAGGAGATAAATCGATTTCTCATCGTTCTTTGATGTTAGGGGCGATTTCTGAGGGTGAAACGATTATTCACGGGTTATTACTCGGTGAAGATCCTCGTAGTACCGCAAGTTGTTTTCAAGCGATGGGCGTGGAAATATCGGAACTTAATAGCGATCGCGTTACAGTAAAAGGTAATGGTTTAGGAAACCTCTTAGAACCGACTGAGGTATTAAATGCAGGTAATTCGGGAACGACTTTAAGATTAATGTTAGGGTTACTCGCTTCCCATCCCGATCGTTTTTTCACTGTAACGGGCGATCATTCTTTATGTTCGCGTCCCATGTCTCGTGTTGTCAAACCACTACAGGAAATGGGGGCGCAAATTTGGGGAAGAAAAACTAATACACTTGCACCACTTGCTATACAAGGACAAGCATTAAAACCAATACATTATCATTCTCCCATTGCTTCGGCTCAGGTTAAATCTTGTATTCTCTTAGCAGGATTAATGACAGAGGGCTTGACAAAAGTAACAGAACCTGCGTTGTCGAGAGATCATAGCGAACGAATGTTACAAGCATTTGGGGCTAAAATTGATGTCGATCCAGCGACGAATAGTGTTTCAATTATGGGACATCCTACTTTAAAAGGGCAAACTGTAATTGTCCCTGGGGATATTAGTTCGGCGGCGTTTTGGATGATTGCTGCGGCTATTGTACCTGACTCTAATTTACTCATCGAAAATGTGGGAATTAACCCGACTCGTACTGGAATCTTAGAAGTCATGCAAGCGATGGGTGCAGATATTACCCTCGAAAATGAACGGATTGTTACTGGGGAACCTGTCGCAGATTTGCGAGTCAAACACAGTCATCTTAAAGCTTGTACCATTGAAGGGGATCTGATTCCGCGTTTAATCGATGAAATTCCGATTATTGCAGTTGCGGCGACCTTTGCCCAAGGAACAACTATTATTAAAGATGCAGCAGAGTTAAGAGTCAAAGAAAGTGACAGACTTGCAGTAATGGCATCCGCATTAAATAAAATGGGTGCAAATGTGACAGAATTACCCGATGGATTAGAAATTATCGGGGGAACAGGTTTAACGGGTACAGAAGTCGATAGTTATACAGATCATCGTATTGCAATGAGTTTAGCGATCGCAGCTTTAAACGCCAAGCACTCTACTATTATCCATCGTGCCGAAGCCGCAGGGATCTCTTATCCAACTTTCGTCAGTACCTTAAAACAGGTTTGTGGTGAGTAGATTATATGTCTATTCCTCCATCTCTTAATGCTCTGATTGAGCAATTAAACCAAGAAATAGCACAAATTGACGAAGATGCCACAGTGGGTTTAAGCTTAGTACGAGATTTTTTGGCACGATTTCCAGACAATGCTAGATTAATCCAATTTTTTGCTTCTTTTAGTAATGCTATTCTGTTTGCAGAAATTGAAAGAAGACGAATCCAAAGTATTTTAGTAAATCTTACCTTTGTTGAGCAACTTACTGATGCAGAAAGACAGGAAGTAGGAGAGGATCTATCAAATGAACTAGGTAAAGTTTTAGAAACTAAAATAATAGTTAGCACCTTAAAACAACGTTTGGAAAACTTACAATGACTCATCATTCATTAAATCAGCAAGAATTAGAAGATCTTCTTAAACTGAGTGAACAGCTTGACGAGAAGCTAAAAGTTTTTAATGATGAATCGGCAAAAATAGCCCTTAAATGGCAAATTTGGGCAGAAAAAAAACACAAATCAACTCTCAAATCTACCGTGAAATGAATTTCGTAGAACAAGAACGTCAACGTGCTGAAGAATTAGAATCCCTTTTACAAAGATACCGCGAACAGTATGGCGATTTATACGATTGACGGGTTTAACCAAAAACCTGTTTACTGAAGATTATTAGATGTAAAGGAAAAGCTATGCGTATTTTGATTATGGGGGGAACTCGCTTTATCGGCGTTTATCTCACTAACATTTTAGTTGAACAGGGTCACGATGTCGTATTATTCAATCGAGGAAAGAAACCATCACCTGTAGAAGGGATACAACAAATACATGGCGATCGCACTGATGCCACTCAGTTAAAAGAAAAGTTGACAAATCAGCATTTTGATGCTATATACGATAACAATGGGCGAGAACTCAGCGACACACAGCCTTTAGTCGAAATTTTTAAAGATAAAGTCCAACATTTTGTTTATGTTAGTTCAGCAGGAGTTTATCTAAAATCGGATCAAATGCCGCATATTGAAGGTGATACAGTTGATCCAAAAAGTCGTCATAAAGGAAAGTTTGAAACCGAAAGCTATTTAGAAGCATCGGGTATTCCTTGGACTTCGGTACGTCCTACTTATATTTATGGCCCACAGAATTATAATGATTTAGAAGCATGGTTTTTTGATCGGATAGTGAACGATCGTCCGATTCCTATTCCGAGTCATGGTCAACATTTTACCCAATTTGGTCACGTTAAAGATTTAGCTAGGGCGATGGCGGCTATTTTAAGAAATTCTCAAGCAGTAGGGCAGATTTATAATATTTCCGATACTCGTTATGTGACTTTCGATGGTTTAGCGAAAGCTTGTGCAGTTGCCGCAGGGAAATCACCTGATGAGCTAAAAATAGTCCATTACAACCCGAAAGATTTTGATTTTGGCAAAAAGAAAGCCTTTCCACTACGGGCGCAACATTTCTTTGCAGATGTACATAAAGCAATGGAGGAACTAAACTGGAAACCTGAATATGATCTGATTTCGGGTTTAAAAGATTCTTTTAATAATGATTATCTCCCATCAGGTCGTCAGGATGCAGATGTGGATTTTTCTGTAGATGATGAGATTTTATCAGCTTCTGGTAAAACATAAATCAATCCCGAAACAATTGTTAGAATTACAGAGAACCAAAAAGCAATGATGGCTATTGTGTGCCAAGATTGAGTTATAGGGGCAATGAGTAGGGAAATTGCAATGATTTGACTAATCGTTTTTAGTTTTCCCCAAAGATTAGCCCCTTGTATTGTTTTTTGATTTGGGTTGACGCGCCATCCTGCGATCGCTAATTCTCTCGTTAAAATTAAAAAGACTCCCCACGCGGGAACTTGTTGTAAGTCGATCAGAGATAATAATGGGGCTAAAACGAGTAATTTATCGACTAAGGGATCAAGAAACTTGCCTAAATCAGTAATTTGGTTCAGTTTACGAGCTAAATAACCATCTAGCCAATCGGTACTCGCCGCAATGATAAAAATAATAACGCAGATCCAACGTTTTTCGGGCGTAGGCTCTTGCAGTAAATATAAAATAAAAGGAATTCCTAAAAGACGAGAAAAAGTAATTAGGTTAGGTAAATTCATCATATTAATCAACTTTCTTTTAAAACATAGCCAACACCGCGTACTGTATGAATCAAGCGTTTTTGTCCTTCTGATTCCATCTTTAGACGTAAATAACGAATATAGACTTCGATGACATTAGACTCACCTTGAAAATCATAGCCCCATACATTTTCTAAAATCTGGTCTCTGGTTAAAACTTCCCTAGGGTGTGACATCATGTATTTCAAAAGTTCAAATTCTTTCATTGTCAAATCAATTGCTTTATCATTAAGAAATAAACGCCGCGTAGTTAAATCTAATACTAACTCTCTAAAGCGTAATTGTTCTTTTACTGTAATCGTGGGCTGTAAATAAAAACGAACTAACCGTAAAAAGGCTTCTGGATGATATGGTTTAACTAGATAATCATCAGCACCAGATTCTAAACAGGCTACTCGTTCCTCTACTGTTTCTTTGGGAATAAGCATAATAATAAAAATTTGCGTTTCTGTTTTCCGTAGTTGCTGACACAAAGTTAAACCCGCGTCACCTGCTAAAGTACGATCAATAACTAGCATTGATGGGCGGAATTTTTCAACCTCGGCACTTGCTTCTTGTAAGTCGGGAATAATCATCGGATGATAACCCGCTTCTGTTAGATCAAGACTAGCCTTTTGTGCAAATCCTTCTTCCGTTTGTACGAAAAAAATACAAGGATTTAATACAGTCATTGTAGTGGACATATTTTTATTATTGATAATCATCTATTATAAAAAATCGACATTAAAAAGTAGCGCTTAGGTTAACAGAGTAGCGAGAAAGGTAGCCAATGTTGTCAATGAGTAACTATTCTTATTGATCATCCACCCTGAAACTTGATGAGGCATACGCCACAAGGTTAAATGTTCGACAGGTGGATCAGCATAAAAACTAATTTCCCCATCTCCCATTAAAGCAGAACTCCAATGAGTAAAATAGTCATGGCTAACACGATAGCTCGAAAAATTGCTGAATAGCGGCACACCCCAACCATCAAGAGCAATCATTTTTTTTACCTTACCCCCACCAAGTTGATGAAATTGTGCTGCTGCGATCGCTGCTACAACCCCAGCACTAAACGCTAAAAAAGTCAAGTCTTTTTGTAAGAAATTTTTTTCTTGGAGAAACTGCCACAGGTGAAACCCCGAAAACGCTGGATAACGTTCCGTCGGAAAAATGAGATAATCTTTTAGTTCAATCGAATGTCTTTGTAAATTGGTGATAAATTCTTGAGTGAGTGCGGGATCGTGTATTCCTGGACAAATAATAATCGTCATTTTTCATCTAATCCCTGTATTATTGAGCAATTTTAAAGATAAAACAATCAAGCAAAGACAATAAGATCAGTTTGATTAATCCGAGAAAAACCATCAAAATAGAAAATACTGCACATTTGTCTAGATAGAATGCAACCCGAAGCCACTCTTAACCAACTGAAAAACGTTCTCGATCATGGTCAACTTCCCTCTAGTTACGGAGTCTATTTTAAAAATACCTTAGTTGCCCTCTGTCATGCGTTAGAGGATCATGTATTACAAACTTGTTCCGTGATCAGCGAAGAAAAACCATTATTACTCGTCACCTTCCAACAAGGTAAATGGTATTTACAAGAAGCCGATCGCTATTATGACATTGCTCAGTGTTCCTCGGAAGTTGCGATCGCTGCGGTAGCCGATAGCGGTTTTGCTACCCATAAAACAGGGCAACTCGATAATGTTTCCCTGATTCATCTCAATTTAGATGATAGCTTAGTCGAGGAATGGAATTTAATTATCTTTGCGCCAAATTATGCAGCAATGGTATTGTGTCATGAACTATCCCCCGATGAATACCGCGCTGATGGCTATCCCCAAGTCGATACGGAACGAAAATTTTATGGACTTTGGACGTTTGATCGGACTTTAGTTCAAACCGCAGCCCATATTTTAACCGAACGATATCGCCCTTATAATTCTAGTTTGGCCGATCGTCTGTTAGAAAAGCAACAACAAATTAGTGAAATTACCAATACGACACCTGTCGATCTAACTGGTGTGGTTTCTCGTATTGTGACCTATCTCCAAACCAGTCAACAACAGCTAATTACCATAAACCGTCAAAAAAGAGAATTAGTAGAGTTAGAAGGGCAAGCTTTAAAACTCAATCGTAATTTAGCCGCGAATAAATTACAGGCCTTTTTAAGGATGGCACAAAAAATCGATGAACGGGATCACGATAACCCCATCGCATCGTTACAGGTTTCCGCATTAGCTGAAGTTTTAGGGCAAATTCTCGACTTACCCACCCTTAAACTGAGACGACTCCGTTTAGCAGGTTTATTGTACCGTATTGGGTTAGCAGAAGCACCCATCGAAGTCTTTACCCATCGTGCCAGTCAGCTAGATGAAGCAAGTGCCGCATTTTGGCGCGATCGCTCGGTTTTTGGGGCGCAACTTCTGGCTACAATGCCCGAATTAGTACCCATCCAAAAAATCGTTCTACAACACCTAGAATACTGGGATGGTAGCGGTAAACCCAATGGTTTAAAAGGCGAGGGAATTAGCTTAGAAGCCCGTATTTTAGGGTTAGTCGCATATTTCCAAGAACAAACACAACCAAGAGGCGATCGCGCTGCCATGAGTCTTACAGAAGCCTTAGATAAATGTCTGGAATACAGTGGTATTCGCTTTGATCCCGCTTTGGTAGAATCATTAAGTACAGTGATTCGCTTAGTTGAAATTGGTTTAATGAAATTACCCGATCGTCCTAGTCAATTACCCACTGTTTGGTTAGAAGAAACGATTACTAATAAAAGTTAAACGCCAATTTTTTTAAACCCCATTCGTTATTGTAGGGGTTTGGTCTCCAAACCCTCATCTTTGTCACAAATCATTCATTTTTAAAAACAACAAATTAACATGAATACCATTACTCAAATCGATTTAAACGCCATTATCCAAGGAGAAATTAAAAACCTAGCTGGCGTAAATTTAGAAGGATTAGATTTATCTCAAGCGAATTTAACGGGTGCTAATCTTTCGGGTGCAAACTTACAAAATACTATTTTAAGAGCAAATCTAAAAGGGGCTGATTTAACGGGTGCGAATTTAGTCGGTGCTGATTTGAGAAATGCTGATTTAAGAGGAGCAATACTATTAGATGTTAATGCTTATAACGCGAGTTTTGCAGGTGCGTTTTTAGCAGGAGCAATCTTAAGTCATTTAGATTTAACCGCCGTTGATTTTCGTGGTGCAGACTTGCGGGGAGTTAATTTAATTAGTGCTATTTTAAACAGAACTGATTTTAGTAGTTCCAATCTTTCAGGTGCAGATTTATCGCAAGCAGATTTAGAAGAAGCTATTTTAAATGGTGCTGTTTTAAGAGGAACAAATTTTACTCAAGCTAATTTATTATGTGTTCAAATAGAACAAGCTATACTGACAGGCGCAATTTTTGATGATTGTTGTTTAGAGGGAACGAATATTCAAAAATAGTTAAATTTAATTTTAAAAAAATTAGCCTATTGATGCGATGAAGAACGTAACCCTAATTTGTTCCCAAATAAAATTTAGAGAGCAACCTTACTTTAGGATGATTGCTTTCTAAAAAATATTCTTACATTCGTGATTTGAATTTAAAGAGTTCAATTAAACTCAAAATAGAGTTTTATCCCCTTTAATACAATTGTAGGGGATTGGTTGCCAAACCCTATACATATTTGGATTTGGAGACCAAATCCCTACAGGTCATTTTTATCGGGTATTTATAGCGGATTCCATATCACACTTTTATATAATTGTACAAAAACTTTAAGAAATTTGACGATCGCTGTTTTGAGTTGTTTTCTCTAAATAGCGTTGGAATAGCATATCTGATAAGTATTGAGCGAAAGTTTTATTATCATTGAACTGACGATAGAACTGGAAGTTAGACTCAATTAAATCCTGCATTAGATCATTGATGATAGTATTAAAGGTTAATCTCACATTTTCGGAACTGTTGACCTGAAGACTCGCTTTTAAGGCTTCATGTTGATCTAATTTTGTTTCTATTTGTTGAATAAATACTCGTTCATCTTCAGTAAAATTAGTGCCGAATTGTTGGTTAAGCTGTTGTAGAATCTGGGATAGCGGTTCTAGTTCCTCGATAGGAAGTTGACTTATCCCTGCACTGACGATAGGGTCTAATTCTCGGATACCCTGTGTTAGTGGTATTCTTCCTATATGGGTTGGTTGGATGCTGTATGTAAAAAATGCGATATTTTGCTGTACTTCAATGGGTAAACGTTGGCTGGATATCGGTAACTTACGCGCTAGATGACGGCTAAATTCGTAGAGTTTTTCTAATTCGCCATCAGGAATAGAAAGTAATTGGGAAATAAAACCATAGAGACGCACAAAGTCTTTTAATTGGTTTCTAAATGTAAATTGTTCTTCTTCTGTTGTGGCTTGATAACGGTCAATGACGGGTACTAATATAGCGTGTAATTGATCTTGTGTGGCTTTGGGGTCATAATAGATACGGGCAAAGTTGTCTACCTCCGTATCCGTATATAGCTCGAAGTTTTCTAACTGATACTGAATATCGTAGAGTAGATTAGGGTCTGTTTCTGTGGCGAGGGCAGTACGATCGTAATATACTTCAAATGCACTCTGTATTGTCCCAGCATCATTGGCAAAATCTAGAACTATTGTACTGTTTTTATTCAAATAAGTACGGTTGAGACGAGATAGGGTTTGTACGGCGTTGACTCCTCCTAGCCGTTTGTCTACATACATCGCTACTAGCAAAGGTTGGTTAAACCCTGTTTGAAACTTATTGGCAACGATGAGGAATTTGTAGGGGTCTTGGTTAAAGGTTTCGGCTGTGGCGGTTTCAGGGATGCTTGTTTGGGCTGAGGCGGTATTCATGCCCGTTTCAGTAAAATCACTGCCACCATCTTTGACAGTATCCGTAAAAGCAACTAGAGATTGATAAGGGTAGCTATTCTCTCTCAAATATTGGTCTAATGCGAGTTTGTAGCGGACGGCATGAAGCCTAGAAGGAGTGACTATCATGGCTTTGGCTTTTCCGTTGAGTTGATGGGCGACGGTATCCTTGAAGTGTTCGACGATGATAGCTACTTTCTTGTTAATGGTGTGTTGATGCAGTTCGACGAAATTTCTCAGTAAGCGAGTGGCTTGACTTCTATCGAAATGCGGGTCAGTTTCAGCCGTTTTAATCAGATTAAAATAGGTTTGATAGGTGGTGTAGTTTTGGAGTACGTCTAAAATAAATCCTTCTTCTATTGCCTGACGCATGGAATAGAGACTAAAAGGGACATATTCTCCGTTGGGTTGTTTGATGCCAAATAATTCTAGGGTTTTCGCTTTGGGTGTTGCAGTGAAGGCGAAATAACTCAGGTTAAGTAAGTTGCCTCGTTTTCTCGCTTCTTCGGTGATGCGGTCTTCGAGGTCATTTTCGATATTTTCCTCTTCTTGGGCGGCAGCTTCTAAACTACTGACATTTAAGACGCTTTTAAGATATTTACTGCTTTCTCCAGACTGGGAGGAATGGGCTTCATCTATAATAACGGCGAAGTGTTGCCCTGAAAGTTGTTGAATTTGGTCTACGATGCGGGGGAACTTCTGGAGGGTGGTGACTATGATATTTTTGCCATTTTCTAAAGCTTCTTTGAGTTGGCGAGATGTTTTATCGATGTTTTCGACTACTCCGTCTACTTGCTGAAATTGTTTGACGGTTCGCTGTAATTGGCGATCGAGTATTCTGCGATCGGTAATAATAATGATAGAGTCGAAAATACGATTATCTTTGCTGTCGTGTAAGCAAGCGAGTTGATGAGATAGCCAAGCAATTGTATTACTTTTACCACTACCTGCGCTGTGTTGAATGAGATATTTTTGTCCAGAACCTTTAGCTTTAGCATCTTTTATCAATCTTCGGACGGTATCAAGTTGGTGATAGCGGGGAAACAGTAGGCTTTTGTTTCCTGTTTTGCGTCCTTGGTTATCTTCTTCGACAAGAGTGATAAAGTTCTGTACAAGGTCGAGGATGCTATTTTTATTCCAGATGTTTTCCCACAGATAAGCGGTACTGAAATATGACCTCACCCCTGACCCCTCTCCATCTAGACGAGGGGAAAATAGTTTAGGTGGATTTCCTGCGCCGTTGTTGTAACCTTGATTAAAGGGAAGAAATTCGGTTTTTGTCCCTTGTAGATGGGTTGTCATGTAGACTGTATCAGGGTCTACAGCAAAATGAGACAGACAGACACCGAAACTGAGTACAGGTTCTCTGGGGTTGCGGGTGGTTCGGTATTGTGTGACGGCATTTTCTACGGTTTGTCCTTTAAAGGGGTTTTTGAGTTCGGCAGTAAAGATAGGGATACCATTGAGGAATAAACCTAAGTCGATGCTTTTGTCGGGAGTTTTCTCGCTGTAGTAGAATTGGCGGATGACACTGAAAAAATTCGCTTGATAGAGTTTTTGGGTTTCTTCATTCAGTCCACTAACAGGACAAAAATAAGCCAGTTGAAAGCGACAGCCATTCGTTTTGATACCGTTGCGGAGAACTTCTAATGTACCTTGTTTTTGGATGACATCGGCGAGACGTTTGAGAAGTTTTTGTTTAGCGTCGGTTCCGTATTGAGTTTGGAATTTTTGCCATTCTTTCGGTTGGGTAGCTATAAGGAAATTGATAACATCATCTGGAATGAGGCAAAGGGTTTTATCATAGTTGTTTGAGGTGCTTTTGTGATAGCCATTAGCGAGTAGGTAAGTTTCTATTGCTTCTTCAAAGTTCTTTTCTGAGGTGTCTATCATTAAAATTATTTCTTTTGGAAAGTTTACTATCTTAGCATAGCCAGCCAGTAAATGAATTTACTGTCTCACAGCTAAAGTCCATTAAAATGGACTTAAATGTCCTAAAAGTTAGTCTGTTTACGAAAGTTAAAAAATTAATTCTATTATAATGATAGTCCAATAAACTACCGTGAAATAAATTTTACTGCTCATAGCTAAAGTCGGTTTTAACCGACTCATTATCTGAATTTTAGTCCATTTTAATGGACTTCAGCTATCAGACAGGGATTTTAATCCTTGGCGTATTAATTACTAATTCTAAAATTTGCTCGAAATTTACAGCAGTTTGGTCGGTGTTTGTATTCATGGTTAGAGTGTCCTTAATTAATACAATTATTAAGTTTAAATAGTTGTTATTCAAATAAAGTTCATAGTAAATTTATTTATTTCTATAATATTTCCCAATTAAAAATATTAAGGAATTTTAACTTTAGCTGCAATCTCTTCACCTAATCGAGTAAAGTGATTAGCATTAAGTGTCAGTAAATAACTAATTTCTTCTTTCAAAACAATTTGAGCAATTAAAGCATCATAAATCCCACCACCAATTATATTTTTAGTTACCATACGTTGAATAACTTCATTATAATCGACAGCCGTAAGAGGAATAACCATAAATAATTGTAAATTTTGCTCTATTAACTGTTTCGCTATGGCAGGAAAAATAAGCGGTTTGAGAGGAAGCATAGCCAGTGAATGAATTCACTGTCTCACAGCTAAAGTCCATTTTAATGGACTTGAATGCCATAAAAGTTAGTCGGTTTATGAAAGTTAAAAAATCAATTCTGTTAGAATGTTAGTCCAATAAACTACCGTGAAATTAATTTCACGGCTCACAGCTAAAGTCGGCGGAGCTTACAAGCTGGGCGCGCAGGTCGCCCAGACAGCCCCTTGTTCAAACCGACTCCGAAGTCAGAGTTTTAGTCCATTTTAATGGACTTCAGCTATCAGACAGGGATTTTAATCTCTGGCGTATTAATTACTTCAGAATTTTCTATAGATTCAGCTTCAAAGACTAAGACATTATCTTGATAAAAAAGTAAGGGTTTATCTGTGTTTGTATTTTCGCTAGACTCTAATAAATTGTGACTAACTATTTCTTGTCCTAATTCTTGATGAAGTTGCACTTTTTCTGAGTTAGAAAGTTTTTTAACTAATTTTAAAAACTGCTCGAAATTTAAAGCAGTTTGGTCAGTGTTTGTATTCATAGTTAGAGTGTTTCTAATTAATAGCAAAAGTAAATTCAGCATTATGATAAATATCTCTAGCTGGCATTTTTATTATATCTCCTCCCTAACATCAATTTTACCTGTTACGGCGGCAGATATTAAAGCGGTACGGTATTCTTTTAAGTATTCGATGCTGGTTTGTGTTTTGTTAATGAGTGTGTCTATTTTTTGGGTTTGGATGTCGAGGTATTCGGCGATTTTTTGTTGTTCGGTGAGAGGAGGAATTACACTAACAAGATTTGATACATCGTCAACAGTTACAGCCTCATAAGTGCTGCCAGTACTTAAAAAACTTAATCCTATTTTTATTACATTTAATAAATACCAAGCAAAATCTTTATTAATTAATGTTTCACAATTTTTAATAGCGCATAAACCTCGACCAATTCCATACTTTTGATTAGCTATATTTAAAGCTCCAACAGGCGCACGAACTGATAACAAAATATTACCTTTATTCGCATATTTATTAGCAGTAGAGCAATAAATTTTAGCTTGGGGATATTGCTCACCAAATTCTGCATTTCCTTGAAGAAACGGAACACCTTCTTCATAACTATAGTCATCAGAATTAGGAGATTGTCCCATAATAATATTAGAGATAAATTTTAATCTTTTAACCTCCCAATGTTCAGGAATCATCCCCAACCACTCAACCCCTGAATACTTCATCGGTACATCTGGGTTAAGACCTTTAGTAACTGCATGACTAATGATTGCTGTACGTTTTTCTTGCAGGAGTTCGATTAAATGTTGTTTTTTATTAATTAGATTGTCGATTTTTGCAGTTTCTTTGCCGAGAAATTGTGCGATTTTTTTTTGTTCGGTGAGGGATGGAATTACGCTAACAAGATTTGATACATCGTCAACAGTTACAGCCTCATAAGTGCTGCCAGTACTTAAAAAACTTAATCCTATTTTTATTACATTTAATAAATACCAAGCAAAATCTTTATTAATTAATGTTTCACAATTTTTAATAGCGCATAAACCTCGACCAATTCCATACTTTTGATTAGCTATATTTAAAGCTCCAACAGGCGCACGAACTGATAACAAAATATTACCTTTATTCGCATATTTATTAGCAGTAGAGCAATAAATTTTAGCTTGGGGATATTGCTCACCAAATTCTGCATTTCCTTGAAGAAACGGAACACCTTCTTCATAACTATAGTCATCAGAATTAGGAGATTGTCCCATAATAATATTAGAGATAAATTTTAATCTTTTAACCTCCCAATGTTCAGGAATCATCCCCAACCACTTAACCCCTGAATCTTTATATTTTGGGTATTGTTTCCATTGCTTAAAATCATCCATCATTCTTCCTCCCAATCTTCATAACTTAACCCCTCAATCCTACTAAACTCTCTTATATTATGAGTGACTAATATAAGATTATTAGCTATAGCAATAGAGGCAATTTGTAAATCATATGGGCCGATGGGAGTTCCTCTAATTGCTAACTGAGTACGGATATTGCCATAAATTATAGCTGCTTGGTCATTAAAAGGAAACGAGACAAACTTACTAAAAAAGTTATTTTGAGCTTGTAAATTTTCAGCTACTTTTCTACTCTTAATAGCACCATAAAATAACTCGGCTTTGACGACAGAGCAAACAGCAACATCATTAGATAATAAACTGTCTAAGCGATTTCTGATTGTAGAATTAGAATATTTTAAATAAATAATACAAGTATTGCTATCTAATAAATATCTCATTCTAATGACTCCCTAACTTCGTATTCTCCTTGAGGATGTCTGATAAAACTTTCATCATTTATAGAACCAGCAGTTTTGTTAAGAAACTCATGCCATTCTAATTGACTAAAATCTTCTGTAACGGTTTTAATTGTTACAGTAATATCAACTTCAACCCCTTTATATTCTGACGGAATATCTAGATGTAATATTCCATCTTGACCAACATGAGAACGTAAAGTAATTTGTTGCATTTTTGTCACCTCTAAAATTTAGTATTAATAATTATACACCCGTAAAAAACTTATTTTTTTTAGTCATTCATTCTCATAAATTCTAATTTTTTCCTTTTTAATATAACTTTAATTTCTTACATTATACAGATATATACTAATTATTCATTTCTATCAATTACCAAATTTTTAAATAAAGACACAGAAATAATTTTTGTATTACCCAAGCTTTTAATTTCATCAAAATCTTTATCCCCAGTAATCAGATAGTCTGCTTGAGTCTCCACAGCACAAGCTAAAAACTTAGCATCTTTTCTATCTCTCGGAAAATCTATAACCAGTCTAATATCTACCCAAGTCGTAAAAGTATCTAACACAAAAAACCATCTTTGCTTTTTGTCTTCATTTAATTTTAAACGTTTTCTACTTAATACTTCTTTGTATTCTCTTAATATTTCTTCTGAAACCAGCCATTGATAATCTATTTGAGAAGTTACAAACAGAATAATTGCTTCTGGATTTCTATTTGCTACAGCAGCAGAAACTAAAACATTAGTATCGATAACTATTTTCATTCTCCTCGTCTATAAGCATCAATTTCAGCTTGAATATCTGCTTCTGTTAAAGGATTATCTAAGTGTAAAGCCTGAGTTTCTTTAAAAAGTTCTTTCAACTCTTGCAATAACTGATTCTTAGAACGGTCATTTTGATTGATATATTTAACCATAACTGTTACCTCTAAATCAGTTTCTTTCATACCGACAGGAATATCTAAATGTAATATTCCATCTTCACCAACACGAGAACGTAAAGTAATTTGTTGCATTGTTCTTACCTAAAATAATTACGAAAAAACTCTATCTAACCACTGAACTAAATCTGCTGTTTCTTGAAACTCAAAAAAAGCATCCGATAAAGCTTCAATCTGTTCGATAGATAACTGTTTAATTCTTTCCTCTACCGCTTCTGTTAAATCGGGAAATCGTCGCTTAAGTTGTCGTAACAGTAAATTAACTTCTCCTTGTTGTATTCCCTGTTGTACTCCTTGTTGCATTCCCTGTTGAAAGCCTTTTTGTAGCCCTTTTTCTAAAATACTGTTGTAAATAACCGATTCCTGCATAAGTTCCTCACTTAAATATAAATTAATGAGATTTTGGTCAAATTTCAAACCCGCTAACAATTGTACGCAAGCAGATACATTACTTTTTTCTCTCCTATCTTCGATTATATTGATTGCTTCTGCTACTTGCTGTAAAATTCTTTCTGAACTTTCTCCCTTTGCTAACACTGCTAGGGGTAATAATCCAGGTATTTTTATCAATGACTCACTCTCTAACTCCCAAATTCTAATTATTCGATAAAGATGAGTTGTATTTTGTTCTCGAAAATAATCAATAAATACCGCTTCTGTTGTAGTTGGTTTCAAAAAAATAACCACCTGTTCAATTAAACAATTATACTGGCGATATAATCTCACCCAATAATCTAACATTCGTAACGGTAAAGGGGGAGTCGATTTAGGTAAGGTTTGGAATTCTAAATGCAAAATAGTTTCGGCAACTTGCATAAAAAATAATCCATCAGCGCGGATTGGTTCTACATTTAATTCTGCTTGAAGTAAAGTTACATTTTCTGTCTCTACATTTAGCAACCATTTAACAAAAGTATGGGGATAAGTTTCTACTACAAACTTTAATATACTGTCATAACTCATTTTTCTAAATCATATCCTTTAACATTTCTAATATATCTGCTTCAACCTGTTTGATATCAGCTTCTATCTCTTCTAAGGAACGGGGTGGCACATACTTATAAAAGTAGCGATTAAAGTTAATTTCATATCCCACTTTTCCTACTCCGTTATCTTTTTCATCTCTAACACTTTCATTAATCCAAGCATCGGGGACATGAGGTTTAACTTCTTTCTCGAAATACTCATAAACATCCTGCTTTAACGGGACATTTTCAGTATCTCTCAAACTTGTATCAGGTTCGGGATTTCCCTCACTATCCAGACAAATCTCTGCGGTTTCATCCCGTTCTGATAATCCCGTTAATATCGCTTTATGAACTGTAGCACTAACCTTAATTCCCTCTGCTTTAAATGCTTTCTTTAACAACTTCTCAAACTCGGTTCGGTCTTTGTATAATTCATCCGTTAACCCACTCAAAACCGATAGAATTAACTTTTGTTGTTCTCTTCCTGCTTGTTCTTCTATTTCTTTTATCTGAGTTGCTTTTTTTTTACTAACTGCTAGATTAATAAAAGCCGTTTGCTCTTTCACTCGGTCAATTCTTTCTGAAGTTGCTTGAAAATTTAACCGTAATGGACGTTCTACCGTAATCTTACGATAACCAAAATCCGTACTCTCAAAAATCCTGCTTACAGAGGTCATATCTTCCGTCTCTACAGTTTCAAACTGCTGGAAAATCTTAGTTATCTCTTCAATCTGTTTTGTACTAATTTCTCGTCGCTTATCTCCCAAACTTTTCCGCATGGGTGTCCAAAATTGGGAAGCATTAATTAACTGTACTTTCCCTTTTTTCTGTGCTGTTTTATTATTCGTCAGTATCCAAATATAAGTCGCAATCCCTGTATTGTAAAATAATTGCTCAGGTAACGCGATAATTGTTTCTAACCAATCATTTTCTAAAATCCATCGTCTAATCTCACTTTCTCCGCTTCCTGCATCCCCCGTAAACAAAGGAGAACCATTCATAACGATTGCTACTCGACTTCCACCATCTGTTACAGGTTTGATTCTTCCTAACATCTGTTGCAGAAATAATAATTGTCCGTCACTAATACGGGGTAAACCTGCGCTAAATCGACTTCCTGCTTTTTCTGCTTCTTGTTTTACGCTTGCTTCATCGCGTTTCCAGTCTTTCCCATAGGGAGGATTAGCTAATAAATAATCAAAGGTTTTATCACTATGTTGGTCATTAGATAAGGTACTACCAAACTTAATATTTTCAGCGTCCTTACCATCGATACTCTTCATATACAAATCAGACTTACACACCGCAAAGGTTTCGGGATTGACTTCTTGACCGAATAAAAATACATTTGCATTTGGATTTAGTTCTAATATCCTGTCTTTAGCGGTTGTAATCATTCCTCCGCTACCACAACAAGGATCATAAATGGTACGGGTGATGTAAGCTTGAGATAGTGTAGCTTGATCCTGCGATAGTAATAAACTCACCATCAGACTAATTACTTCTCTAGGGGTGAAGTGTTCCCCAGGATTTTCGTCTAGTGCTTCATTAAATTTTCGTATCAGTTCTTCAAAAATATAACCCATCTCTAGGTTAGATACTTTGTCAGGATGAAGGTCGATATTTTTAAACCTCTCCATCACCAAAAATAACAGGTTAGCATTGTTTAGCTTATCGATGGTGTTGGGAAAATCGAACTTTTCTAGAACTTCCCGCATATTACTACTAAAACTGTTGATGTAGAGTTTCAGGTTAGCAGCAAGGTTATTCGGGTCATCTAACAACTTACCGAAATCATAGCGAGAGTGATTATAAAAAGCAAATCCCGATTTTTTGCAGAGAAGATTATGGGGGTTATCTAATTGGTCTTTATATTGAAGGTATGTTTCTAAAACTACTGCTTTAGTTGGTTCCAAGACACAATCTAATCGACGCAGTACAGTAAAGGGAAGAATGATATCTTGATATTTTCCCCGTTTAAATGTATCCCGAATTAAATCCGCAACTGACCAAATAAAGCTAACTTTTTCACCAAAATTGTTCATTAATTCACTCTCTTACTTGATAAATAAACTATTTTATCCCAAATCCCTATAAACACTGGGTTTGGAGACCAAACCCCTACATTTAATTTGTACAGACGTGCTTTTATTGATTAGTGATGCTTTAAAAGAATATGGCTTAACTGTACCTGAGTCATTATAAAATTAGTTTTCCCAAAATCCTATCTTGCTCATTCAGTCATCCAATTTCTTGTCCCAAAATATTGACAAGATTTGGCCGCAATTTTCGACGCACTTTCTAACGCTTCTGCAAAATTCTGTGTTTCCAAAATATAATGACAAAATGCCCCGTGTAAAATATCACCTGCACCTAGTGTATCAACCGCTTGAATCGGATTAATCTTAATTTCCTCTAATTTTCCCTCAATTTGTAACAAAATAGGTTGATTTCCTTGAGTAATGGCTATAAAAGGAATACTTAGACTAGATAAATACTGAAAAACATCCGCTTGAGTTCGACATTGAGGAGGATAAAAATTAGCCGAACATATCACATAATCTGCTAATGGTAGAACTTGATTAAATCCTGTTTTCCAACTTCCACCATCAACCACAATAGGAATACCTGCTATTTTAGCTTGAGAAGCGATCGCATAACTCACCGCCATCTGATGACCATCGATTAATACTAAATCAATTCCCTGTAAAATATCCTTGGGTAATTGTTCGGGTGTCGCTTGTGCGTAACGTGCATTCACCGAAATAACGCTACGTTCCCCAGTCTTCTCTAAAACAAAGATAGAAGACACAGCAGGGCTTTCTATACGTTGGGGTAGTAAATCAACAAAATTTATTAAACAAGCATCTAAATCACTCAAAATAAGCTGACTCAGAGGATGTTTACCAAGAATACCTACTACAGTGGCTTGATTATTGAGATAACTAAATGTAACCGCCGCGTTGGTTGCTGGCCCACCTGCTGCTATTGTTTGATCAAGAGCGACAATTTTTTGATTAGTTTGTGGAAGTTCGGACGTAAGATAAATTAGGTCTATAGTGGTTAAACCAATAAATAATCCTTTCATGGGTTGAATTTAAAATGGGGCAACAGGGTATACTTTATCTAGTCGGAACACCGATCGGCAATTTGGAAGATATGACGTTTAGGGCGGTTCGTATTCTGAAAAATGTTGATTTAATAGCTGCTGAAGATACACGTCACACGGGTAAGTTATTACAACACTTTGAAATTACCACGCCAGCGATTAGCTATCATCAACATAATCGTTTTGAGCGCTCCGCAGATTTACTTTCCACTCTCCAACAAGGAAAAAATATCGCTTTAGTGACTGATGCAGGAATGCCAGGAATTTCCGATCCTGGTTATGATTTGGTCAAAGCTTGTCATGAGCATCAGATTTTAGTCATTCCCATTCCCGGTGTCACCGCAGCCGTTACCGCATTAGCTGTATCTGGTTTATCCACGGAAAGATTCTGTTTTGAAGGGTTTTTACCAACTAAAACTAAAGAACGACTTGATCGACTCGATACACTAAAATTAGAATCTCGTACTCTCATTTTTTATGAAGCACCCCATCGTCTTGAAGAAACTTTACAAGACTTTAAAACCTATTTTGGCGAAAGTCGAATGATTGTTTTAGCTAGAGAGTTAACAAAACTTTACGAAGAAATATGGCGAGGAACGATTAAAGATGCGATCGCTCTTTATTCCCCTTCACAGCAACCGAAAGGAGAATACACATTAGTTGTAGCGGGGGCTAATTTTTCCGATACTCCAGACTTATCAGAATCACAATTAAAAATCGAATTACAAAAATTAATGACTCAGGGAATGACGCGATCGCAAGCAAGTCGTCATCTAGCAGAAACTAGCAGTTTATCCCGTCGTCAAATCTATCAACTTGCCTTAGAAATCGAGGATTAAGTTACCTTTTTTTTATAACTTAAAAAAGTATTTTGTAATAACATCGCTACTGTCATTGGACCCACACCGCCTGGAACTGGGGTAATATATTCAGCAACTTGGGCAACTTCATCATAAGCGACATCACCCACTAAACGACCTTTTGGTGTAACTTCATCAACGACTCGATTAATTCCCACATCAATTACAATAGCCCCAGGTTTAACCATATCTTTTGTAATGAGATTAGGTTTACCAACAGCAGGGATCAGAATATCAGCTTGACGAGTCATACTAGCTAAATCTATCGTTCGAGAATGAGCAACAGTAACGGTCGCGTTTTCTTCGAGTAACATCAAAGCTAGAGGTTTGCCGACTAGAATACTTCGTCCAATAACAACAGAATGTTTACCTTGAACAGAAATATTATACTCTTTGAGCAGTTCCATCACTCCGGCGGGTGTACAACTGCGTAAACCCATTTCACCTCGGACTAACTTACCCAAATTCGTTGGATGTAAACCATCAGCATCTTTATCGGGATCAATTTGATGAAGTAAACTAACCGCATCTAAATGTTTAGGTAAAGGAAGTTGAACGAGAATTCCATCAACTCGACTGTCTTGGTTGAGTTCATGGATAACCGATTCTAACTCAGTTTGGGTTGTTTCGGTGGGAAAATGACGACCAAAAGAAGCCATACCGACATTTATACAAGCTTTCTCTTTATTGCGAACATAAGCGGCACTTGCGGGGTTATCACCAACCATTAATACTGCAAGTCCTGGCGATCGTCCGATCTGTTCTTGTAAAGTTGGGATTTGGGCTTTAAGATTGTTTTGAATCTTTTGAGCTAGGGCTTTTCCATCTAGAATTTTAGCAGTAGCAACAGACATTCTAAAGTAAAACGAGAGAACAAAAATGATCTTAATCAATTCTAGATAAATTGTTGGCTATGATATCTCAAGATGTCATGTTTTGTTGTACTTAACGCTCATGGTAATCAAAAGTAGCCTCGTTAGGCACAGTTGTATATTGTTGTTAATCGGAGGATTAATAGGTTGTAGTACCTTAGCTGAACTAGGTATCGCTGTTCCTTATCTGGGTGATCCTCCTCTAAATAGCGTCAACGATCTGACCAAACAAAAACGGGGTACGATCGTTTACATCAAAGGAATTGTTAAAGGATCTGCACCATTTTTAAATAGTAATGCCTATCAAGTGCAAGATAAAACGGGTATGATTTGGATTCGCACAGAAAAAAAACCCCCTACTTCTGGTAAAGAAGTGATAATTAAAGGAAAACTTGATTATCAAAGTATTGCCGTAGGAAACCAAGAGTTAGGCGAATTTTATGTCGTAGAATTGGAGCAACTGGAACAAAATGCCCAAACTCCTGCTACACCAACGCCCCCAACTCAACCCACCACTACGCCAAAACCAACCGCGATCCCAATTAAACCTCCTGCTGTCTTACCTCAACCCATACCCGATCCGACAGATGATCTCTTCCTTCCCCATAAACAGCAACACAAATAATCATCTAGAAGTTGCATTAGCCATTATTCAGCAAGATGGTCATCTTCTAATGCAGCTACGAGACGATTTTCCTCATATTGCCTATCCCGGTCATTGGGGTCTATTTGGCGGTCATTTAGAACTAGGGGAAACCCCAGAAGAAGGCTTAAAACGAGAGTTAATCGAAGAAATTAACTACAAAGTTTCACAGTCTCAGAAAATGTCTTGTTATGCTGATGAAAATGTGACACGTCATATTTTTTATATACCTTTGACAGTCGCTTTAACAGAACTTAATCTCCAAGAAGGTCAAGATCTGGCGTTGCTAACCCCAGAAGACATTCAGCAAGGTTATGCTTACTCTAGCAAAATTCAGCAATCTAGACCTTTAGGAAAAATTCATCAACAAATATTACTCGATTTTTTAAAGTTAGAATTATAGTGGAAAGTACTAGCCAATTTCATAACACCCCAGAATTACTTTAAGTCTGGTGTATAGTCGCACTATAAAAGCTGGCTGATTCTTAACAGTTTCAACGCTCAACCCCAACTATTTTTTCTTATGAAACAGTCTCGGCATTCCCTGTCTGTTGGTCAACATATCTTCTTAGGCAGTAGCATTACAACCTTAGCTGTAACGTCTTTTTTAACTCCGGTAATGGCAACAAATGCCACCTCAAAAGACGACACTCTAGAAAATAGTCCTAAAGCCGTCATTGATGAAGTTTGGCAACTGGTAAATAATGAATTTGTTGATCGCAGTTTTCATCATGTTGACTGGCAACGTAAACGACAAGAACTTTTAAGCCGTAACTATGCTAACCGCAAACAAGCTTATTTAGCAATTAGAGAAGCTCTAAAAGAAATAGGTGATCCTTATACTCGTTTTCTAGAACCCGAAGAATTTACCGCTTTAACGACTCAAACATCTGGGGAATTATCCGGGGTGGGGGTACGTCTAGCAGTTGATAAACGCACTAAAGATTTAATTGTTATTGAAGCACTCAAAAATTCTCCCGCATTAGCTGGCGGCGTTCAACAAGGCGATCGCGTGATCAGAATTAATGGTAAACCAACCGCTTTGATGACACTCGAACAAGCTATTAAGGAAATGGAAGGCGAAGTCGGGACCGATGTTAATTTACAAATATCTCGTAAAAGTAAAGGGATTTTTGAAGTAACACTGACTCGCGCTCAACTCGAAATTCCCTCAGTCAGCTATTCTATTAAAGAAGAAGCACAGATTAAAGTCGGTTACATTCGTCTTGATGAGTTTAGTTCTCATGCAGCCGAACAAATGAAACTCGCTATAGAAGACCTTAGTCAAAAAAATGTATCAGGTTTTGTCTTAGATTTGCGAGGAAATCCAGGTGGGTTACTTTTTGCTAGTGTTGATATTGCTCGGATGTGGATGAAGTCTGGCGAAATCGTTAGTACAATTGATCGGCGTGGTGGCGATCGTCATTATCAAGCTAATGGAACCGCTATAACTGAGCTTCCCTTGGTTCTTCTAGTCAATGAAGGATCAGCCAGTGCTAGTGAAATTTTAGCAGGAGCATTAAAAGAAAACGGACGAGCAACCCTTGTCGGAATGCCAACCTATGGTAAAGCAACCGTTCAATCTGTCCATTCTCTTTCTGATGGTTCTGGGTTAGCTGTAACCATTGCACGTTATTTTCCCCCCAATGGCGAAAATATTAGTAAAAAAGGCATCAAACCAGATGTACAAATTGGTCTCACAACTGAACAAAAACTTCAGTTAAGAAATAATCCTGATTTAGTGGGAACAAGTGCCGATCCACAATACAAACGTGCGATCTCAGTATTGCAAACTCATCCATCTGCTCAGATCAAACCCCCAGAAATTCCCAAACCTTTAACGATTCGTCCTGAATAAAAAAGATTTCTTTGGAGTTATCCTGAAAAGAAAATAAAATAGTCAGTGTGTAACTCCTAACTCTTTTTTAATGAATCCAGAAGAAAGAATTATTGTACCCTTAGATGTTAACAGTACAGAAGCGGCGATCGCATTAGTCGAGCAACTGCCTCAAGTAAGTTTTTGGAAAGTGGGTCTCGAACTATTTACCAGTGTTGGACCTTCAATTCTGCAAATCCTTAAAGATCAAGGAAAACAAATCTTTTTAGACCTGAAACTACACGATATCCCAAATACAATGGCGGGGGCTTGTCGTTCCGTTGCTTCCTATCAAGTTGATTTACTCACCATCCATGCGACAGCAGGTCGTCACGCCCTACAAGCATCTAAAGAAGCAATTACTACGGCTAATAGTTCAACTAAATTACTTGCTATTACTGTCCTTACCAGTATAAACTCACGAGAGTTAGCCTTTGATCTAAAAATACCCTTAGAATTGCCAGAGTATGCCTTACAAATGGCGATTCTAGCCAAAGAATCTGGCATTGATGGGGCCGTGTGTTCTCCCCACGAAGTTAGCCAACTAAGACAAATTTGTGGTGATGATTTCTTGCTCGTTTGTCCTGGTGTACGGCCAACTTGGGCAGAATCTGGGGATCAAAAACGGGTCATGACTCCAAAACAAGCAATTCAAGCAGGGGCTAACTATTTAGTGATCGGTCGTCCCATTACGGCGGCAGAAAATCCGCTACAAGCATGGTCAAAAATCTGCGACGAGTTAGCTACAGTTTAATCGGATTCTTGGGTCTATTGGGGGTGAATTTAACAGTAAGCGCCCTCCCAACAACCTCCACTTGTCCCACAGATACAGAAAAATTATCTCAATTACTCTTGCAAGATTTACCAAGTTATGCTAATAGAGTTTTGCATCGCTCCAAAAAAACCGATTTAGGCTCATTCGTTCAAACCTATGTTATTGTATCTGGACAAGGTGAAACTCAACCCCTTCCTTTACGTCAAAGTCCCAGTCAATATCAAGCTATTTTTTCTGAAGTTAAACCGCAAGTTTTTTTTACAACATTTGAACGGCAATATAGCAATAATAAATTAGTCAGATTTCATAACTACAATTGGTTATTTTTAGTGCCAACTGAAAAAGGATGGCGGTTAGTCATGAGTTTATCTCAATTAGCATCCTTAGAACCGACTCAACCCAATGATCCACCATTACCCCCCATAGATACAACAAATGGTGTAATCGGTCAAGCTGTTCAATTATGGCTTAGAGATTGTGAAGCTGGAGTATTAAAAACTGGAGCTAATTTAGAAAAGTGACTTGTAAGACCAAATCCCTACGCGTTCATCAATCATAATACTATTAAACCCATAATATAATTAGTACGAACTTTGGGATACTGAAAAACTTTTAACTAATAGGAGTGAGCGCAAATGTCAACAGTATCCGACTCAGACCTTAAAGAATTAAAAGATTTAATTTTAGGTATAGATAAGAAATTAGATGTACAAATAGCTAGAACCGATGAACGTTTTAAATCGATAGATCAACGCTTTGACCAAATTGATCAACGTTTTAACGATCTTCAGTTACAAATAGATCAACGATTTGAGCAGGTTGACAAGCGATTTGAGCAAGTTGACAAACAATTTGAGCAGGTTAACAAGCGATTTGAGCAAGTTGACAAACAATTTGAGTCGGTCAATGCTCGTATTAATACATTTACCCTAGGTTTCTTAGGTATCGTTGGAGTTTTAGTAACAGGATTATTAGGAATTATTGGAAAAGTTGTATTTTTCCCAAATCCTTAAAAGAATCATAAAAATTGCCTTTAATGATCGGCTAGTTTAATCCAAGCTCAAATTCTATAAATATTTCTAATAAATTAGGATAAATTGAATTGTTTCGCTTCACAAAAATTTCTTGAGATTCAAAACTAGCACGGAGCGATTCATCAGTTTTTTTTAGAGCTTTATATGTTCCTGTAGGTTCCCAAAGAGAATTAGAAGGAGCCAGCGTTAAAATATTTGTAATTTTATGAATGGTAATATCTATTGATAGAATATTATCAGGAGCAAAATTATAAATAACTTTGACTTCATTAAATTTATTTTTTGAAAGGTTATTGATTAATTGACTAATATCTTTTGGAGTTGTGACAAAAGTACGACCTTTAGACCACAATCTCGACCTAAGCTTAAATACGGTTGGCAATAAAGGAGTTTTGGGAAAATGTAATAGATTAATAACTTTAGAATCTTGTTCTAGAGTTAAAAGCTGAGTGTACAAGAACATATTTTATTTAAAAGAAATATTTTACGCTTATTAAAAAATGTTGTTGAAGGCAACGAGTTTCTTTGTTAAAATTATACCAAAACTGACTTGATAGCGTAATAATTTAGCCAAAAGACCTTTAATTAATAGGAGTGAGCGCAAATGTCAACAGTAACCGACTCAGACCTTAAAGAATTAAAAGATTTAATTTTAGGTATAGATAAGAAATTAGATGTACACATAGCTAGAACCGATGAACGTTTTAAATCGATAGATCAACGCTTTGACCAAATTGATCAACGTTTTAATGATCTTCAGTTACAGATTGATCAACGATTTGAGCAGGTTGACAAGCGATTTGAGCAGGTTGATAAACGATTTGAGCAGGTTGACAAACAATTTGAGCAGGTTAACAAGCGATTTGAGCAAGTTGACAAACAATTTGAGCAGGTCAATGCTCGTATTAATACATTTACCCTAGGTTTCTTAGGTATCGTTGGAGTTTTAGTAACAGGATTATTAGGAATTATTGGAAAAGTTGTATTTTTCCCAAATCCTTAAGCAAATCCTAAAAATTGCCTTTAACGATCGGCTAGTTTTTGTCTTAATTTAGAACTTCCCCAATCAATTGTAGTCACAACCACTAACATAACTATCATAAAAGTAGAAGCTTTTGTACGTTCAAATCCATTAATATAGCTGACTAATTCAAAACCAATACCACCCGCACCCACAACGCCTAAAATAGAAGCAGCACGGATATTATATTCAAACATATACAGTGTATAACCCAAAGCCAATGGTAAGATCTGAGGAAGAATCCCATATTGAGCAATTTGTAACCAAGATGCACCCGTTACCTCTAAAGCTTGT
The DNA here is from genome assembly GCF_003007785.1 of Aphanothece hegewaldii CCALA 016. Taxonomy (GTDB): domain Bacteria; phylum Cyanobacteriota; class Cyanobacteriia; order Cyanobacteriales; family Microcystaceae; genus Chroococcus; species Chroococcus hegewaldii. The sequence goes on from NZ_PXOH01000034.1 coordinate 36,146, forward strand.
AAAGAATTAGCTTCTACTGATTCGATCGCCTCTTGATAAAACTTAGCCAAATAGCCAATACTATAGATTCCTAGAGCAAAAGTTCCCGCAGTCGCACCTAAACCAATTGCTGAGACAAAAATTAAAGCGAGAATAATTGAAGGAATTGAGCGTAAAGTATTTTGTATGAGATTGCCCAAAAATTGTAAGCCATAGGGCGATAAATTATGTGCGCTAATAATTGCTATGGGTAGAGAAAGAAATGCACCGATCGTTGTTCCAATAATTGACATTTGAATCGTTTCTAGCAATGCTTCTAACGCTAAGGGTAAAACTTGCCAATTAGGGGGAAAAAAATCACTTAAAAAGACCGCTATATATTTTCCACCATCTTTTATAGTATTTAGATCAACTTTTAAGCCTTGCCATGCCCATATATATACACCAATCAATAATAAACCGAGCAGTAATGAAGGTAGATAAGATTGAGATTTTTTTAACATAGATGTGCAAATTGATGCTGTATATTTTCACTTTTGCCATCATAAATTACACGGCCTTTATCGAGAATAATTGAACGATCAGTATATTCACTAGCCATCGCTAAATCGTGTAGTACTAAAACTATCGTCATTCCTTGTTTGCGGAGATCTGTAATAATATTCATCATCTGTTGAGTGGCGACTAAATCTAATCCTGATGTGGGTTCATCTGCGAAAAGAATTTTAGGTGATTCCATTAAAGCACGTGCGATCGCTACTCGTTGTTGTTGTCCACCACTCAGTTTACTCACTTTTTGCTTTTCGTGTTGTTCTAATCCCAACTGTCTTAATAAAGATTGTGCTGTGATGCGATCGTTTGCCGAAAATCCCCATAAAGAAGACCAACTAGACACAGTTCCCAACTTACCACAAAGAACATTATCTAATGCAGAGAGTTGGGGGATCAAACCTCCCCCTTGCCAAATCATACCAATTTGACGACGCACACGATTAAGAGTCTTTTGAGTCATCACTAAATTATTAATGTAGATTTCCCCTTTTTGTAATGGTAAAAGTCCCACCATTGCTTTTAATAGACTAGACTTTCCTGCACCATTAAGTCCTAAGAGTGCCACACATTCACCCTGATTAATTTTCAAGGTTATCCCATTGAGAATCGGACGACTCAAAGACGTATTGTAATTACTATAAATATCGTGGCATTCAATCATATTATATGACGGCAAAAAACAAAAACAACTCAATTACGGGTCAATTTTTGCTCTTTGTAAAGCGGTTTTCATCGGTGCTAAATGCTGATCATGATCAACTCGCACCAGTTGGGTAGAGTTATAAAGAGTCGTAAACATTGCTTTATTTTTCGGTTCATTTAACGCTAAAAGCGCATTAATTAATTTTTCTCTTGTTGCTGCAGGAACATCATTATCAATCACAATACCATGAGCAGGAACACCAGGAATTCCTAAAATTACTTTTAATTGTTTAGCTTCTTCGGCAGTGATCCAAGGGGGGTTTAACGCATATTCAGAAACAGCCGCGACATCAACTTGCCCTCTTAATACTGCTTGTAATGCACTACTATAACCATCTCCATATATGACTTGGCTAAAGAATTTGCCATAGTCATCAGGGCTTTTAATCATACCTTGTCCGACAAATTCGCTAGTTGGTATAATATAGCCTGAACCAGAAGTGCGAGAAGCAAAAGCGATTTTTTTGCCTTTTAGCTGTCTCAGTGTTTTTTTGACATTGTTTTCGGTTTCTAACTTGCTATCTTTTCTAACCACTAAAACTGAGCGATAGGTTTTCCCTCCAGAATAATCAGAGCGAATTTCAGCTAAATACATTCTTGCACCAGTAAGCTGTTCTGCTTTGATTGCGCCACGACCTCCCAAAAAGGCTACATCGGCACGGTTTGAGCGTAATGCTTCGATGGCTGCTGTTTCATCGGCCACAACTGCTTCTACTTTTAAACCTGTTTGTTTAGAAAGAAAATCAGTAACAGCTTGTGCTTTTTTATCTAAATCTGTAGCATCTCGACGGGTCGCAAAAACAATAACAATACGATTGTTCGGTGCTTGTGCAACCAGTTTTTCTTTTTGAGAAATATCATCAGTTTCAGCAAAAGCCGGATTAATCTTATTATTAATTGAATTTAAGCTCAGTCCAGCAGACACTAATAAGGACAGGGATGCTACCCCTACTAATAGTTTATATAACATTTACTTCTTGCAAAAGATAATCAACAATTCTTTAATATACATTATAATTGAGCGTTTGTCCTTAAATGAGATGAGTCAGTCGGATTCAGGTAAACACTTCAAATTTGCGATCGCTATTTTTATAGTATATTTGTTCTTAAATGAGCTATGTTCTCGATCTCATTACGAAGAGAGGACGGTCTAAATTTTTTTCGGCTCTGGTTTAGCTTGAGTAATGGGATGAGGTGTAGACCATTTTAAATGTTGATAAACGACACGTGAAACTTCTTGAATCAATTTTCTACCATTTTCATCATTGTGAGGGCGCTTAACCATTATCGACATTAAATAGCGTTTTCCATTAGGCATATCAATTATGCCAGCATCTCCTAAAGTTGTGCCAATATCTCCTGTTTTGTGAGCAATCATCGCGCTTTTTTCTAAACCTGCTGGCAAAAGGGTTTTAGTCATTGTTCCTTGCATAATCTCAATCAGGCGATCGCGCATTTTTATCGACAGTAAATCTCCTTGATTCACTCGATTTAAAATATAAACTAAATCTTTAGAACTTGTTGTATTTGTTCCTTCTAAATCTGGCAATATATTATTAATAACTGTTTGTTGAAGTCCCCATTCTAGAAATCTTTGATTTAAAACTTCTTTGCCTCCTAGCCGACGAATTATCATATTAGTCGCCGTGTTATCGCTAATAGTAATCATTTTAGTTGCTGTTTCAAGTGCAGTAAATTTCTGATCTGGTTTGAGATACTGCATATTACCTGAACCTGTAGCGATGACATTTTTATCCATTACTAAAGATTCATCTAAATATATTTTCTTCGCATCAACATCTTGTAAGAAAGCTACTAAAATTGGTATTTTAATTGTACTTGCCGCCGCGAAAATACTATCCCCAGATAAATTAACATAAGCTCCATTATCCAAATCAACAACAAAAGTTCCTAATTGTAATTTTGGATATTTAGCAGCAATCTTTTCAATTTTTTGTTTAAGTGGGACTAATTCTTGTTTTAGTAATATATCGTGCGTAATTGAAGATTCAATAGGCTGAATCACTGTACTTTTTTGCACATTTTTAGAGGCTGTATTGTTTTGAGGAGATACTAACTTAGTTGGATCAAAAACCGTTAATAAAGTTCCAGCGATCGCGGCTAAACCTCCGCCCAAAATCAATAGACGAAGTAAATAAGTAACAAGTAAAATTACTGGCGAAGGAATTCGTTTTTTACTATTTAACTGGCTTTTTTGAAGAGACGTTTTATTAGAAAAAGAAGGTTGAATTTTACGAGGTTGAACCGAAAATGTTTTTGTTTTAGTAACCAGTCGTGCCGTCGGGTTTTTCTTACGCATCATGAATAGAAAAGATTAATTAGGGTTGTTCTGAATCAGAGGGCTTTTTATTGCTTTTGAGACTAGAAATCGGCGGTAAATGTTGCAATAACCATTCAGTATGTCCGAGAATTCCTCGTAATAATGCTAATTCTTCGGGTGTTAGTGAGGCACGGTTATATACTTGGCGAAATTTTTCCATCCTCGCTGTTGTCGTATGAGGATAAAGATAGCCCATTTGCAACAAAACACGCTCTAAATGTTGATAATAGCCTTCTAGCATATCCAGTGTAGCTATATTTTGTATTTCTGTCTCTTCACTTGGTTTTATGGGTGCTGATGCTGTGTGATAAAGTTCATAAGCACAGACGGCCACAGATTGCGCTAAATTAAGAGAAGGATAATTAGGATTTGAGGGAATACGCAAAAACCATTGAGCGTAATTGAGTTCAGTATTACTTAAGCCTCGATCTTCTGGCCCAAAAATTAGTGCAGATGGTAGATTTTCTTGCAGCAATTTGGGCAGAATAGTTTTAGGGGATTCCAAAGGAGTCGATAAATGACGAGTACGGGCGGTAGTTGCGATCGCTCTTTGACATCCAATCAACGCTTCTGGCAAACTATTAACTTGTTGGGCTGATTCTAAAATATCTACGCCATGTACTGCCATTATCCTCGCGGGTTCACTCAAAGGATCACACTGTGGGTTAACGATGACTAAATGCTGTAACCCCATGTTTTTCATTACTCTAGCAATAGAACCCACATTTAATGGCCCAGCAGGTTCAACCAACACGATGCGAATTTTGTCAAGTCTATTAGTGTTCATTTTAATCTTGTAATATGGCACGTCAACGCTCTAAGTCTGATTTACCAACTAAAATTTGTCCCGTGTGTGGACTTCCTTTTACTTGGCGCAAAAAATGGGCGAATTGTTGGGATGAGGTAAAATATTGTTCTGAGCGATGTCGTCGTCGTCGCTCTCAAACGGGTGAAGATTAATTATTTTCTAACACCCAAATTTAGAAATACAGTCGCCCGACGCACTCCATTTTCGCTACCTTGACTACTCAGTGTTAAAGAACGTAAATTTTTGAAAAAGGGTTTAACAGCAAATTCGGCGACTTTAACGATAGGTAATTTCTGTTCTAGCAAGGGTTGAATTTCATTCCAATCAATATAAAAGTAACCATCATTATCAGTCGGTAAAGCAGAAATAGCCTGTTGAAACTTACGACTATCCATAATTGTTTGTTTATCTGATAAGATTTTCTCCATTGCTGCAACAGATGATGTAAAAATTTCGTATTGATTGCCTTGTGTTATCGTAGCGTGAACCCCTTTAACGATCGCATTGAGAAGCGCTAAGTTTTGTGGATCAGAATTCTTGATTAATTTCGTCCATACTTTTACCTTAGTATTTTGTATCGGCAGATCAATCACACTATAACCTTGATTAACCGCTAATTCATCTAAATGGGCAATAGCTGGAGCAATTTCTACATCCGGCATTCGTTCGGCAATAAAGACTAAATCGGGTTGACCCCCCCTAAAAGAAGGCACAAGCGCTAAACTATATTCGCCTTTGACCCAGCTAAAAACATCTTTTGGTAAATTCAAACCTAAAGGCTCTTGGAAGCGGTTTAAAAGCTCCTTAAAAAGCTGTTGTAATGGGCTATCTTCGTCTAAACCCGTTTCTACTTGCTGCCACAATTGATCTAAGTTAGTTCCGGCGGCGGCTAACATACTATTAGCAGGAACATACCCTAATGCACTGACTAACTCCGATAGTGCGGGCGGCTGATTTTCTTCACCTGTAACGCCAATGAGGGCGGTTTGAGCGACGATTCCTTCTGATTTGATGCTCAGGGCAACAGAAAGGGTTTGTAGGGCTTCTGGAGTTTCAGGAACGGGCAAATTACCGATCCATGCAGACAATGCGGGAAGGTTCGCGTAAACGACTCCGATACGGGGATCTGATATGGTTTTTAGTGAGTCTTGATAGGTGGGAGAATTTTTTAAATTAAGATCCGGAACTTGGGCATTATTGATAGCATTGCGTAATATTTTGGCTTCGTTGGCAAATAATACAAAATTACCAACCACTGCACTTGACGTAAAGTTTCGACTTACAATTGTTTTGCTGGAACGTTGGTCTACTATATTAATACCTTTGTATTCATTGAAGACTAAATCGGATGTGCCGGCGATCGCTTTTTTAGAATAAGATACTTGGAGAAATTCTTTAGCGAGTTGGGGATCTTTTGTCGCTACAGCAAGTAAATATCCCGGTTGTACGCCATCTGTTGGATTATGATTATAGTCGAGTGAGGTGACAGCAAGGGTAATTTCTTCACCTAACCAAGGTTTGATTTCCTGATCGTAGTTTAGTCCAGTGTTGGCTAAAAGTGTTTTTTCGAGGTCTTTTAATTCTTGGCGCGATCGTCTACGATTAGCAACAGAGGCGATATACTGGCTAAAAGATTCTAATCGTTCTGGGTTAACCAACAACGATATCATCACAGGTGCTTGTCGGGAAACAAAAAGTGAGGCGATCGGTTCTCTTGTAACACCCCCTTTGAACAAACTTAAAGAACTTTCCCCTAAGATCCAAGAAAGAGTTGTCGCACTCAGCAGTAATAACACAGCGACAGCTATTCCTAAAGCGATAAAAAATGATCGAAGCTTCACAAGTCTTTTTTGTTGATTGATGTGGGTATATGCTAGAAACTATTCTAGGCTTCTAAAATTAACTCGATCAAACAAGAAGTTAAATTTGTTAACCTCATTGCGATAAATTAATTATTATGAATCAGTATATTACTCAGATCAGTGTCGAAGCATTAGGACTCCGTATGGCAGAACAAGATCCTAATCTTCAGTTAATTGATGTACGAGAACCGCAAGAAGTTGCGATCGCTAGTATTCCTGGTTTTTTGGTATTTCCCTTGAGTGAGTATGAACAATGGTCACAAAATATTACCACTCAGTTGAACCAGGGCGCAGAAACTTTAGTCCTCTGTCATCATGGTATACGTTCGGCTCAGATGTGCCAATGGCTACAAGCTCAAGGTTTTACAAATGTTAAAAATATATCGGGTGGGATCGATGCTTATTCATTGTTAGTCGATACCAGTGTTCCTCGATATTAAATCTCTGACTGGCTTTTTGTTGAATGGTAAGGTTATACTAACAAAAATTTTATACTATCTTTAGATTAAGTTAAAACCCTTGTTTTTAAAAGCCATGCCAAAATCCAACCTTAATGAACGTTATCAAAAAATTTTAAAAGCAACTGTCAAGCACTATATAGCAACTGCCGAGCCTGTTGGTTCAAAAACCCTAGTAGAAGGTTATAATTTTAGGGTGAGTTCAGCCACTATTCGGAATGTATTAGGTCAATTAGAAAAAGAAGGTTTTCTCTATCAACCTCATACCTCCTCTGGACGTGTCCCGTCTGACTCAGGCTATCGTATTTATGTTGATGAATTGATGAGTCCTGATGAGACAATCAGTAAACAAGTTGAACAGAATTTGTTACATCAATTAAAGCGAGAATCTTGGCATTTTGACACGCTTTTGCAAAGAGCCACCCAAATTTTAGCGAATATTAGCGGCTACATTGCGATTATTACCTTACCGCAGACTGCAAGCAATAAGTTAAAACATTTACAGTTGGTTCAAGTGTCGTCAAAACAGATGATGTTAATTATTGTGACGGATGGTTATCAAACACAATCTGTATTAATGGATATTCCTGCAACAATCTTAGATGATGAGACAGAAGTATTAGCTGAATTGAATATTTTATCAAATTTCTTGAACCATCAACTCAAAGGTTATTCAGTTTCCGAATTAGTTAATTTAGATTGGAGTAGAATTGATCAAGAATTTCTTCAATATAAGAATTTTATTAAAAATTTAGTCCAAGAAATTAGTCAACGATTACAAGTTGAGCAAACTCCTTCTATTATTATGCACGGTGTTTCAGAAGTTTTACGTCATCCAGAATTTTCTCACTTACAACAAGTTCAAATGTTGTTACATTTATTAGAACAACAACAAGATCAACTTATTCCGCTTATTTGCGAATATTCCGAAAGTGAGACATTAAGTAAGAAAGTCAATGTCAGAATTGGTTCAGAAAATCCTTTAAAATCAATGCGTATTTGTACTTTAGTTTCTGCGGTTTATCGACAGGGTGAATATCCAGTTGGAAGTGTCGGAATTATTGGACCAACTCGAATGTTGTACGAAAATACAATTTCATTAGTTGAGACTACAGCCGATTATCTCACAGAAGCGTTGAGTGATTTCATAACCGCGTAGAAACAGATCTTAAATCGTCGGGAATAATTGAATCTGAATCAAATTCTAGCATTGTTTCAGAATATCCTAAATATCCTGATTGACTAAAAAAAAGTAACATTCTTGCTAAAGCGAGCCAAATTTCTTGATCAAATTCCCAGTCTCTTTCACGATTAGAAAAACAAGCAATTGATTTTAAAGCCCAAAAATAGCTATTACGCACTACTGAACCGCCTTTTTTATAGTTCGGTATGTCTTCATTTTTTATATATAATATATCTTCTCTAAGATAAGCTTTCATGTTAAATATTAATAATTTTCGTTTTATATTATATCAATAATATGCCGATAAAATGTATATTTATTGTTTCATTTTACATGGTTTAAAAACCCGTTGAATTATTGCAACAATGTAGGGGTTTGGTTTTCCAACTCAACTGATTTAAGTCATTATTTTAAAAAAAATTAAGGATAAAGTGTTTTACCCGTAAATGAATCAAATATAAAAAGATGATCTAAACTCCAATAAATTCTTAAACGATCACCTAATTTACCAGTCCAAGAAAACGGTGTATATAAGTTTAATTTTATCTCGGAATTAGGTAAAACAACTCTAACTAAATTATCGCGTCCTAAAGGTTCGATCGCTTCTACAATAGCTAAAAATTGTCCTTCTTTAAAAGAAGACGAAAGACTAATATTCTCAGGACGTATTCCCACTTCAAACCGACTAGACTCTGTGAAAGATATTTGCTTTTTAATAAATTCCGAAAGAGTAATCAATTGTCCTTGTATAGATAGATTGTCCTGACTGTAAATAGCTGGTAAAATATTCATAGTTGGGCTACCGATAAATGTAGCAACCATTCGATTTATAGGACGATGGTAGATCGTCTGTGGTGTCCCTATTTGTTGAATTTTTCCTTCATCAAGAATCACGATTTTATCTGCTAAAGTCATCGCTTCAACTTGATCATGAGTGACATAAATAGTCGTAATTCCTAATTGCCCATGTAATTGTTTTAAAAAAGCTCTCGTTTCATCCCTTAATTGAGCGTCTAAATTAGATAAAGGTTCATCTAATAAGAATGCTTTAGGCTCTCTAATCATAGCACGTCCTAAAGCTACTCTTTGTTGTTGTCCTCCTGATAATTGTTTGGGTTTACGTTGTAATAAATGCTCAATATTAAGGGAACGTGCCACGCTTTCTACTCGTCTATTTTGAGTGACGGGATCGACTTTTCGCATTCGTAACCCAAAAGACAAATTTTGTGCGATAGTCATGTGAGGATAAAGCGCATAGTTTTGGAAAACCATCGCAACATCTCTTTGTCTAGGAGGAATTAAATTTACTAACGTATTCCCAATATAAATTTCTCCCTTTGTTATTGATTCTAAACCCGCAATCATTCGTAGAATCGTCGATTTTCCGCATCCTGACGGCCCAACTAATACCCAAAATTCGCCATCAGGAATTTCAAAAGTAATGTCGGAAACTGCTATTACTGAACCAAATTCACGGGTAATCTGATTTAGGGAAACTTTAGCCATACAATTTATCTAGAATGTCGGGTGAATACCCCCGTCAAATTTTTCTATAAAGATACTAACTAAAATTGACGGATTCGTTG
>NZ_PXOH01000035.1 GCF_003007785.1 Aphanothece hegewaldii CCALA 016
AATCTCATCACGGAAGCATCCAAGTACAGAGTGAGTCTGGAAAAGGCAGCACTTTTATGATTCGCTTACCAATTGAATAATGACTAGCATAAAGACATTAATTATGGATAGAGTTACCTATTATTATGTAGGCCTATAGAAATAAAACAACTGGATTATTATTAAGAAGTATAAATTTTACTTGACTCTCCACATAACTAGAGAATTTAAAATCAATTTAGATCATTGTAAATTGAATTTTAAGGTGATGAGTATGATTAAGAACATCAAAACAATCCTTGGGGCATCTGTAGTTAGTCTAATATTTTTGGTATTAGCGTCTACTCCAGGATTAACACAACAAACAAACCAGACAAATCAAGGATGTGGTTGTTGTCAGAATCATTCGGGAACAATGAATAATCAAAACCGTTAAGTTTTTTGATTAGAAACTTATAATAGGAGTTCTGTGTCCTTTAAAAATTTTAAAATTTTGACAAAAGCAGGACTCTTGCTAGATTGTATTATTAATAAGTTTTTAATTGAAGAGAAAGTATTGATAGATAGAGATTTTAAATCATATTTGTACTCAGCTTTTTAATTTTTTAGACAGTAATTTGAAAAAAGACTTAATACATTTTTTTGTCCATTTTTAGATGAATACTTGGATCTTGAGCTACCCACCCAATAGGTAATTGATAGCGCACTTCAAAATGTAAATGAGCAACCTTCACATCAGGCTTTCCAGTCATTCCGACTGTTCCCAAAACGTCTCCTGTCTTAACTGTTTGGCCAAGTTTGACTTGAATTTTATCAAGATGAGCATAACGAGTTTGTCGTTCGCTTCCATGATTGATGATCACTAAATTGCCGTAATTCTCCTCACTACCTACATATATCGCTGTACCAGATGCCGCCGCCAGCACAGGAGTCTTTATTTCTGCTAATAAATCTAAGCCACTGTGAAATAGGTTTTGCTGATTGATAGGACTAATTTGCCAGCCATAATCTAACTCAATTTTCGCTACTGAAGGCAAGGGATAACAACTTAATTCTGTATAGTCATCATTCCGAGAATTACCTATAGGGCTCCAACTGATGCCAGGTATAAACACTGTTTTCGGTTGTTTTTGACAGCCATTAATTTCAAAAAGAACATCAGCCCGAACGCCATAAGCTGCTTCCAAATCTTGCCAAGATGTTCCTGTGGGAACTTCAAGACGAATACCATTAAAAGGAGGAATCAAAATTTCTTGACCAACAGGAATAGTACCGCCTTGCAAACTAGGATTAAGTCTTATTAAAGTTTCTGGAATTAGATTGTATTGTTGAGCAATAGTGACAATAGTTTCCCCTGAGATAATTCGATGACGTTGTAAGCGAGACAAAATAGGAGATGGGCAATTTACACCCTCAGTATTCTGTGTGGTTCTATTTAACTGGGCAGCTATCCAGCTATTAGACTGAAACATAGGGAAAGAAAAAGTCTGCTCAATAACAAAGGGAAAGAATAGCCAAGTAATCATGAAGACAGCAATTAATTCAAATGTAAAAGTTTTTGTCTGAGTCTGTAATTTTCCTGATTCAAGCCCTGCTAATAGTAGTCCCTAAATAAGGTTCATTTTCGATTAAAAATTTCCAACAGCGCGTTGGAGTGCGGCTAAAGCACGATTATAATTTAAGACTGCTCTGACTCGATTTCCAGCCGCCCGTGTCAACTCATTCTCGGCAATATTGACTTCTAATTGAGTGCCGATACCAGATCGAAACCGAAAACGAGCCATGTCTAAACTCTCTTTTGACTGCTCAAGAGCGAAGGTAGCTGTTTCAATATTCTTAGCATTTGCTATCAAAGTTTTAAACGCTCGTTCGACTTCTAGTCTAATCTGGCTACGGGTATCGGCAAAGCGGACTTCTGCAATTTTGATATTAGCTTCTTCTTGAGCAGCCCCAGCGATCGCCGCACCACCATCAAAAAAATTCCATCCGACTCTAACTCCTCCTGCATAGCCATCTTCTACCCTCCCATTCAATTCTCCGACAACTCCATAGTTAGCAAACAGACTAACAGTGGGTTTTTTCTGGGCTAAGGCTGATCGTCGTTGCTGTTCACTGATATTACGCTGTACTAACTGCTGTACTAACTCAACTCGATTTTTGAAAGCTAAAATCAAACTTTCTTCTAAAGATAGGTTCCACTGACCTGCAATTTGAACTGGATCGGCGGCAGTAGTATCAACTGCATCAGGTAAGCTTAAAATTCTTGCCAGTTGGTCGCTAGAAATGTCCTGTTCGGCTTGAGCTTGAACTAAGTCTTGCTCTGTATTAGCTAACTGCACCTGAGCGCGCACAATATCAAAACGAGCCACTAATCCCCCTTCTTCTAACGCTTGAGCATCTAGCAAACTAATTTGGGCATTTTCCACCGCAGCTTGATTAATCTTGACTTGTTCATCAGCTTCCTGCAAATCATAGTAAGCATTAATAACTTCTAGGCGAATTTGTTCTCGATTCCGCATAATGTCCAATTGTTCAAATTGAACTTGTCTCTCAGCAGCCTCAATTCTTGCAGAACGCCTGCCGAAGGTAAATAGGTCGTAGTTGACTTCCACCATCCCGCCAAGAAAGCTCGTTGGAGAATCGTTGATATTTAGATCGATGTCCGTAGGAGCTTCTTGATCGGCAGAAACTGCCAGCTCTGCATTAGTTCCCAACGTGGGAAATTGTGCGGCCTTAGCTTGTCTGAGGGCAGCTTGAGAACGTTCTAAGGACAAACGTGACACTTGTAGCTCTCGATTATTACGTTCTGCTAGTTCGAGTGCCTGCTGTAGAGAAATTGGCTGGGTTGTCTGAATTTTCACTTCATCAGATGAAATTGGCAATTGCAAGGGATTGGGATTAGGTTCAAGAACATCAAGAGCAGGAGTCGTTTTTTGATGATTGGAGTTGACGGGTAAAGACTGATCAGTCTGAGCAAGCGTAGGTATTAATTGACTGAGGTTGATGCTTATACCAATACTCATCAATAAGAAAGCTCGAAAAAATATCATAAATTTTCGATCAAGGTCAGTAAAGAAAGCTGATGCTTTATTCATAAGTCATCAGGTATTGAGTTTCCAAGAAAATTTCCTGGTTGGTTCCAGTCATAGTGTCGTAGATGTGATATGTTCAAGTTTTGCCTTAACCATCTGGAGTCCAAATTTTATCAAATCGACGAGAAAAATGAAATTTTAACTTGAGTTTTTTTATCGAGAGGTGCGAATTTCTGCTATTCCAAGATTTAATTCTGGCTCAATGTCTACAAGTTTAGCTATAACTCTATATGTAAAAACATTAGAAGCACCTGAAATCCGAACTCCATTCATGTTAATTTCAAGTCGGTTTTTAGGGGTAATAGGTTGTGAAAAACTGATGATTATCATCCGTTCAGCGACCGATATATCAGCAGTAATATTTTCTTCCGATTCATCATGGATAGTAATATTATTACTCACCGTTAAACCTGGAGGTACGCTGATTTTTAGTTGTGAGATAGCCTTACTATCTTCAGGAACTTCTATCCTAATAGTGTGTCTGACATATGATAGTTTTCTTTTGGGAAATTGGACGGCACCGACGATAGAAGGACTAGCAGCAAGATTTGAATTCTGGTTTCCATAGGCAGGCGGGTTTAGAACGGTAATTGCTAAGATTATAGAAGCTGATTGAATAAGTATTCTTGACATTGCAAATTTTCCAATAACTGACTTAACTTACTATTGAGAGCCAAAAAAGACTCTCAAATTATTAACATAACAGTCAGCTATGAAAGTAAGATGAAATTTTGGTAGTTCCGACAAAACAGTGGAGGTAAAGAATTTACGAGCTTTGTCAGTGATCGGAGCCAAGCGCAAATATCTCCAATCCAACCAAGTTGGAGTTAGTCCCATCCTCATAGCTGAAGTCGGGTAGCACTCTGGGTTTCATCTTCAACCTAAAATCTGGCAAAAACTTTCACTGTACTTTCATTTCTATCTACTAAACTGAGTTTTAGTGTAGTTTTTATGACCTTCCCAATTACAGCAATTTATAAGCAAACTTGATTATGAATCATTTATTTAATAAATTTCCATTATAACTTTAAGATTAATTATTTAAGCTAGGAAACAATTGCAATCACTTCTCTAAAATCTGTTGATTCAGTAACACTGACTTGTCCTTAACTCAAGAAAGGTTTGAAAGACTCTATGCGACAATCTCTTATAACTGCTGAAGTAGTCCGACTAACAACCAGAACAATACTAACCTTAATACTTCTGACAATACCATCAAGAGCTTTGGCTGGTGCAGGTCACGATCATGGTAGCAGCCAGTTTCAGCAAGGAGATGCTGGCAGCGTTCAAAATATCGAAGTTGACGCAGCGACTGCCAAGCGATTGGAACTTAAGATTGAGCCTGCGATACGGCAACAATTGTCCTTTGGCATCAGCACAAGTGGACAAATTGAAAGTTTGCCGAACAAGCAAGTTGATGTCACAACCCCAGTCGGTGGAACAGTAACGCGGCTACTGGTGAATCCAGGCGATGCCGTTACAGCAGGGCAAGCCGTTGCAATGATGACCAGCCCAGAATTGGCAAGTTTGCGAACTGAATCATTGGATCGGCAAGCCGAGGCGATCGCAGCAATGCAACAGGCTGAAGCAGATTTCAAACTTGCCCAACAAAATTTAGAACAACAGCGCAAAATCGTTACTGCCAATATCCGACAAGCCAAGACAGAGGAGAGTTTTGCCCAAGAACGCTACAGCAAAGATCAAGAGCTGTTGGCACGAGGAGCCATCCCCCGGAGAACCATGTTAGAGTCAGAAGTCAAGCTGCAAGAGGCTAAGGCAGCGTTAGCAAAAGCGGAAAGTGCTTTAGAAGTTTCTGAAGCGCAAGCACAATTGTATCGAGCGCAATCAGCCGTTAGTGTGGCGCAGAAACGAGTGAAATTGAGTAGTCAGACCTATCAAACCCGACTGCAACAGTTAGGAGCTACCCCTAACTCGGATGGTGCCATCATCATCAAAGCCCCGATTTCAGGGATCGTTGCCAACCGAGAAACAACTCTAGGTGAGTCTGGGCAGGATGCAGGTAAGAGAATTATGACGATTGTAAATGGTAATGACGTTCAAGTATCAGCTAATATCTTTGAGAAAGACATTGATCAGGTGCAAATCGGACAACGAGTGCGAGTTAGAGCTAACGGATTGCCCGATCAAACTTTTGAAGGACGGGTGAATGTGATTGGTGCCGTGGTCAGCGGTGATACTCGGATCGTACCCGTTAAAGCCACCCTTAAAAATGGTAATGGAGTGTTGAAGCCAGGAATGTTCGTCGAACTAGAAATATTAACAGATCGAACTTCAACGGGTGTGTTAGCTATTCCTAAATCAGCCTTGGTTGAAACCAACGATCGTCGGCAGGTGGTGTTCGTCCAAAATGGCAACGCCTTCCAGTTAACAGAAGTGGAACTTGGACGCGAATCCGGGGAGTTTGTGGAAGTCAAAAAAGGGCTTTTTGATGGGGATCTAATCGTGACCCAACGGGCAAATCAACTGTATGCCCAATCCCTCCGGGGCGGCAACGTAGCCGCTGATGATCATAGTGAAGGTGAAGATAAAGGTGAAATCGCTTCATCTACAGCTACAGCCTGGTTGCCGTGGTGGTTGATCGTTCCAGTGGGTGGAATCATTGTGGGAGGAGCATTTTGGACAGGATCTCTGTGGTCGAGCAGGCGCAGTCGGCTAACATTAGTAAACGATTCATTATATAACAACAGAGGCGATGGAACCGAAATCTATTTAGATCATGCCAAGCCTACAATTGAGCCGCAGCCAGAAGAACCTTTAACGAATCCTCGCCAGTCTGACTAGGAGCTTGCCCACTATGTTAAATACCATCGTCAAATGGTCGATCGCCCAACGATGGTTGGTCGTCATCGCTTGCATTATCATTTCTTTGTGGGGCATTCTAGTGGTTACTAAAATGCCACTAGATGTGTTTCCCAGCTTTGCTCCACCCCAAGTTGATATTCAAACTGAGGCACCAGGTTTAGCCCCAGAAGAGGTAGAGTCTCTGGTCACTCGTCCTATTGAGAGCGCAGTCAACGGTTTGCCCAACTTGGAAACCGTTCGCTCCTCCTCCGCATTGGGTCTTTCAGTCGTCAGAATTGTTTTCAAGCAAAACACTGAAATTTATCGTGCCCGTCAACTGGTGGCAGAACGCTTGCAAGAAGTAGGCAATCAAATGCCTCAAGGCGTGCATCCACCCCAAATTTCGCCCATCACAGCCCCGCTCGGCACAATTTTGCACTATGCCTTTACCGCCGATACAACCTCTTTGATGGAAGTGCGTCGGATTGTGGATTGGCAGGTAAAAAATCGTCTGTTAGCGGTGCCAGGAGTGAGCCAGATTTTGATTTATGGTGGCGATGTGCGCCAGTATCAAGTTCTAGCAGACTCCAACAAACTCAAAGCTTTTAATGTCTCACTGCAAGACGTGGTAGAGGCAACGGGAAAAGCCAATGTAAATGCACCAGGTGGTTTGTTGATTACACCTGACCAACAAACTATAATCCGAGCCGTTGGGCGAATTGAGTCGTTAGAGCAGCTTAAGCAATCCGTCGTCACAGCACGGAATGGAACTCCAATTTTGCTGTCTCAAGTAGCGGATGTGAAGATTGACGCAGAACTGAAGCAGGGGGATGGAGGCTTGGATGGCAAACCTGCCCTAATTGTGGTGATCAATAAGCAACCTGCGGCAGATACACCCACGGTGACGCGGCAAGTTGAAGCGGCAATGGAAGAATTGAAAGCCAGTTTGCCGTCGGATGTCAAAGTCACTCGCACCTTTTCTCAAGAGGAGTTTATTGAAGCGGCAGTCAAAAACGTTGAAGAATCCCTTAGAGATGGGTTCATCATTGTGTCGGTCGTGCTAATTCTGTTTCTGATGAACTGGCGCACCGCAGTCATTACTTTGAGTGCTATGCCACTCTCGCTATTGGTCGGCATGATTGTACTTTCTTGGACAGGGCAAGGCATTAATACCATGACCCTGGGCGGTTTGGTTGTGGCGATCGGATCTGTAGTGGATGATGCGATCGTCGATATGGAGAACGTCTACCGCCGCTTACGAGAAAACCAGTTGGCAGGCAACCCCATTCCACCGCTCCAGGTTGTGTTTGATGGTTCTGTAGAAGTGCGAGTGAGCGTCCTGTTCTCAACGGTGATCATTGTGGTCGTGTTTGCGCCAATTTTTGCTCTTTCTGGCATTGAAGGACGCATTTTCACGCCAATGGGACTCGCCTATCTGCTCTCGATCGTCGCTTCTACCGTGGTGGCATTGACCCTCACCCCCGCTCTGTGTGCGCTCTTGCTCACTAAGACGCGGCTACCTTCCGATGAAACTTGGATTTCCCATAAATCTCAGCAGCTTTATCGCCCTGCGCTTCAATTTGCGATTGGGCGACCGAAGGTTGTGATCTTGGCGGCACTCGCCAGCTTCATTGCCTCAATGCTCATTCTGTCCTCCTTTGGGCGCGTGTTTCTACCAGAGTTTCAGGAGCGATCGCTGATTAACTCGATGCTGCTCTACCCTGGTGTATCGCTGGAGTCTACGAATAGCAATGGATTTGCGATGCAGGATGCCCTCAAGGATGACAACCGCTTTGAGCATGTACAATTTCGCTCTGGACGGGTACCCGGAGATGCAGATGCGGCGGGGGTCAACCTGGCGCATCTAGATGTCACATTGAGTGAGGAAGGATTAAAAGATCGAGAAGGTAGCCTAGATAAACTGCGGGAAGAATTCAACAAACTCCCTGGCGTAGCTCCCAATGTGGGCGGGTTTATTTCCCACCAAATTGATGAAGTGTTGTCGGGCGTGAGAAGTGCGATCGCCATCAAGGTATTTGGGCCAGAGTTGCCCGAACTGAGAACGATCGCCCAGCAGGTGCAAACGGCAATTCAAGATGTTCCTGGTATTACGGATTTGCAAGTTGAACCCCAAGTTCCTGTCCGCCAACTTCAAATTCAGTTTGATCGAGCAGCAGCAGCACGATATGGGTTGCGCGTCGGAGATTTAGCCGAAACCATTGAAACGGCTCTCAATGGGCGGGTGGTTTCCCAAGTCTTGGAACAACAACAGGTATTTGACCTGGTGGTTTGGCTCATACCCGAGGATCGCCGCAACTTGGAAACAATTAGTAATTTACTGGTCGATACACCAGATGGCAAAAAAATTCCTTTGGCACAGGTTGCCCAAATTAAATACGGCACTGGCCCCAATACGATTAATCGAGAAAATGTCTCACGGTTAATTGTTGTATCTGCTAATGCAAAGGGACGAGATTTAGGCTCCGTGATTGCCGATATTCGTAGTCGGATCAAGCAGCAAGTGCAATTACCTCAAGGCTATTACATTCAATTTGGTGGACAGTTTGAAGCAGAAGAACAAGCCAGCCAAACCTTGCTGATTACGGGTTCAATCGCCCTTCTGGTCATCACTATCCTCATGTATTTCGCCGTGAAATCTATCTCCTCCACAGTGATGATTCTGATTAATTTGCCGCTTGCTCTGGTGGGTGGCATTATTTCAGTCGCATTGACTGGTGGCATTCTTTCGGTTGCGTCCCTGGTTGGGTTCATCACCCTATTCGGCATTGCTACCCGAAATGGACTACTGCTCGTCGATAACTACAACACTCGCCTTGCAGAAGGGCAACCGCTCAAACAAGTGCTGGTTGAAGGTTCAATAGAACGACTAGTGGCAATTTTGATGACGGCATTTACCTCAGCATTGGGCATGGTGCCATTGGCCATCGGTAGTGGAGCCGGAAAGGAAATTTTGCAGCCTCTAGCCGTAGTTGTGTTAGGTGGACTGCTGACCTCTACCGGATTGACCCTGCTGGTGCTACCCGCCTTATACTCCCAGTTTGGGCGATTCATAGTTTCCCAATCAGCTATTTCTAATTCTCAGGCTGATTTAGTGACTTCATACAGTGTTCCTAAGTTTTAGATGTAAAGATTCTACTTATTCAAAAAGGAGTGAAACTCATGCAATTAATCCGATTTTTAGGAGCAGCGATCGTAGGTTTAGGATTACTAGGTTTGGGTGCTTGTGGTGGCAGCAACGCACCCACGTCTTCAGAACCAGCGAACACCACCAGTTCACCACCCGCTGCCTCCAGTCCAGAGGCAAGCCCTAATCCGGCTGCCGCTACCGAGAATACTGGCAGTCAAACCAGCAAGCAGGGTGGACAGGTTGTGAAAGCGGGTGATTACCATCTGGAGTTTGTTCCCTCAAAAGAAGGAGATGGCACCCACCTCGATTTCTTTTTGTATAAAGGTGCCTCTACCGAAGTGATTCCTAACGCCAAAGTAACAGCACAGGTTGAGTTTCCAGATGGTACTCTCAAAGAACTTCCGCTCAAATACGAACCAGAGGGCAAGCATTATGGAGAAAAATTGCCAGGTGCGAGTGCTGTTGGAAATTACAAAGTTGCCATTCTAACTGATGTGAATGGTGAAAAAATCAACAGTCGGTTTAGTTTCAAACAATAACTGGGAATAAGAAGGTTAGTTGTTGTCCGTAGTTTCTACAAAATTATAAAAGCGCAATTCTACCTGCTTTAATCGACAATGTTATGCGGAAGCTAAAGCATATCGAAAAACAGTCAAACTTCGTCAGAACTGGAAATTGGGGCGGATGGTATCAACCCAAATTGTGCCATTGTCGCGGTTGTGTTCGGGATTAATAATTAACAACACTCCAAGAGAGGCAGATGTATTGTCTGGAATTTGGTAACGATAGAGTGCTTATAGATGCCAAGCAGTTGTGCCATCTTCATGATCGCGCACATCATTGCGAGTGGCTTTGGGGGGCTGGCCCGCAATGAACCCTATAAATACTTCCCTGAAGACCAATATCAGGGAATGCCAGCGTCACTGCCCAGTTGAAGATGGTGGCTTCATTGCCCCGTTCAACCTAGCGTAAATATAGGGTTCGTGTCACTTGGTGCAGCCTTGTAAAGTTTTGTAAAAAAAATCCTTTTTGAGCCTTGATTGATAAAAAATTGTCATCAAAACTTTGCTTAGTTTGTCTCTTTTTAGGCAAAGTCTAATAACAAGATAGTCCTCAGCATGAAGATTTGACCCATGCGCTCAATTACTCCTCAACATCCCTTTTCGGCAAAGATATATTTAAAAAAATTCTTAATCAGGTGGAAAATGGGGAATCAGAAAGCGCACTCATTCCGTGGCTATAATCTTTGTCTATCAATTGTTTCAACACGCTTGCTGCACTTTGTGACACGAACCTTCTAATTTACGCCGTTCCAGAACATAGCACGATCAGTGAAATCGTTCTGTTAGGTTTAGGGGGAATCTGTAGACTAAAACGTAAAGGTAAATTTGGAGGTGTTCGCTGAGGCTTGCAGGGGGAAGGCACTAGAAGTTCAAAGCTTTTAAAATGTCCTAATCTTTATCCTCTTTACCATCCGTCATGAGTTGTCGCTCTCATCTTAAAATTTCATTCTAATTTCATCGGAGTCTGTCATTCTAGAAATAGGAATTCTGTCAATCCTCCTCTTGGGGATGTTGATAGGGCAATTTGTAGATTGAGCAAGTAATCTGTGATGAAAGTTCTCCTTGTTGAAGATGAATTAGATTTAGGGGCAGCCATCGAGCGAACTCTGAACCAAGAAAAATATATTGTAGACTGGGTTCAGGATGGTAACTCTGCTTTGAACTATCTAGATAACCAGCAAGCTCAATATACCCTAGCTATTTTTGACTGGATGTTGCCAGGGCAGACCGGATTAGATTTGTGCAAGCGTCTTCGAGAACAGAAAAATTCTTTACCAGTATTGATACTAACGGCAAGAGATCGCTGGGAAGATAAGGTGATTGGCTTAGATGCTGGAGCCGATGATTATCTCGTCAAGCCCTTCCGTATGGAAGAACTGCTGGCACGATTGCGCTCGTTGCGGCGGCGATCACCTCAGTTTCAGCCGCAGCAGATTCAATTTGGCAGCCTGCTCTTGGACTGCGATAATCGGGTCATTTACTGGCAACCTGTTCATAAGGAGCGTCGTAGCATTCGGTTGAGCAAAAAGGAATTTCAACTGCTGGAATACATCATGAGACATCCTTGGCAAGCTGTAACACGAGATCAAATTTTGAACTATCTCTATGAAGTGGATGCTGAACGAATTAGTAATGTTGTTGCAGCACAAGTACGGCTCTTGAGACGTAGACTTTCAGAATTAGGTTGTGACGACGCAATTCAAACAGTTCCAGGAGGAGGCTATCGTCTCAATTCAGTTTATGCCGATGGAACCGTTTAATCGAACGCAACTCCGTCTAGCAAGTTGGTACGCTCTAGTTATGGGAGCGATTCTTGGACTGTGTGGACTGGTAAGCTATCAGGTAACTATTCGCGCTTATTCAGATTCAATGGAGCGGGAGTTGGAAACAGTTGCAAAAACACTATATGCTGGAATCGAACTGCATCTAAAGCAGCCTGGCCGTCTGGAGCCATTTGTAGAAAAACTCCTTCCAGATGTTTGTTTAACAGACGCACCCTGTTTGGTTGAAATCAATCCAAATCATAGTCATTCCTTTTGGAAAAATCACCACATACCAAGCAAAGTCCACCAAAACGATTATTATATTCGATTTCTGGATAGTTCAAATAAACTGGTTGCTGTTAGTGGACTTCGTGTCGATCTCCCTACAACAATGAGTTCGCCAAATTGGCAAACTGTTGTGGACTCGCAAGGAAAACGATTTCATCAGATAGCCTTTCCCCTGCATACTCTAGACAATAAACTTTGGGGTTATCTACAAGTGGGGCGATCGCTCAAAGATCTAGACAGTCGGTTAGCCGCTTTGAAGCTTGTCCTCTTGGTAGGATTGCCGATTACAGTCATCCTAATCGGTGTCTCTAGTTGGTGGTTAGCAGGAAAAGCGGTACGACCGATTTACCGCTCTTATTTACAGATGCAGCAGTTCACGGCAGATGTTGCCCACGAACTACGAACACCACTGACAGCGATTTTAGCCACGCTTGATTCTGCCTTGAGGCTGTCCAATGTGACAGAACCAGAGGTTCGAGACACCCTTAAAACCATTGAACGTCAGGTTAATCGTTTTTTTGAACTCATTAAAGATTTGTTGCTACTCTCACGACTGGAACAGCATACGTTAGATAGTAACCCGCAATCACTGTGTCTTAATGATTTAATGAGTGATTTGATTGAAGAATTTTCGGCATTAGCTGCTTCCGTTAATTTGAAGTTAGTGTCTGAGTTGCGATCGCCTGAACCCTTGTATATCTTTGCCGATGAAGATCAAATTTGCCGTTTGTTCTCCAATTTAATCATTAATGCGATTCAATACACTGCTCCAGGCGGTTGCATCACTCTTAAACTGTCTAAAGAAGATCGTCATGCTGTATTTGAGGTACAAGATACAGGTATTGGCATTTCTCTTGACGCTCAAACATACATTTTTGACCGCTTTTATCGCGTTCAAAGCGATCGCTCTCGCCAAACAGGGGGTACAGGATTAGGGCTGTCAATTGCTCGTGCCATTGCTGAAGGACACGGTGGTAGTATTAGAGTTCAAAGCGAGGTCGGAAAAGGTAGTACCTTCACCATTCGTCTACCTGTTGAAAAAACCTTACAAAACAAAAATTATTAAGTGATAATTTTAACGCATTGGACAGCTACTGCTTTACTTCTCTAATTAACTCTTGAGTGTATTCATAACCTTCAGTGTTTCCTTGGCTTAGGAATAGTTGAGCCGCTTTTTGTAGATCCTCTAACGCTCCTGACTTGTCTCCGAGGGCATTTCGGGTTAGTCCTCGGTTTCCGTAAGCATCGGCTGAATTAGGAGCAAGTTTGATCGCCTGGGTGTAGTCAGCGATCGCACCTTGACGATCTCCTAAATTAAAACGGGTCAATCCTCGATTATAATAAGCATCAGAAAATTTAGGATTAAGTTGTACGGCTCGATCAAAATCGTTAAGGGCAACCGTCAACTGTCCGAGATTAGCGTGAACATTCCCTAATCTATTATAAGCATCGGCATGGTTAGGATCGAGTTTTAAGGTTTGATGAAAATCTGAAATGGCTCCCTTAAAATCTCCCACAATACTTTTGACATATCCTCGGTTACAGTAAGCTTCTACATAGTTGTGGTCAATTCGTAAAACCTGGGTGTAACTTTCAATCGCTCCTGTATAATCGCCTTGATTGTATTTTTCCATACCTCGGTTAAAGTAATCTTGAGCCTTTTGAGAAGCAGATAGCTGTCGTTCTTGACTAGCTAAATTTTGCGTAAGCCATAACTGACTTAACTGGGAAGGCAAGGCATTAGTCTTTAGTGCCAATCCATTCAAGGCAGTTGTTATCCCTAAAACAATAATCGCTTTATTAAGTTGCATCATGCCACCTTTTCTAGCAGAAGAAGATTGGTTAACTTGATCTTAGAAAAGATTACGGATTTCGAGCCAGTCTATCCAAGAAAATTTATAGAAGTAACAAGCTACAGAGTTGATAAGAACATATGATTAAACGGCTTTAGTCTGCAAGACTTGACAACCCGACCTTATTAGAACTAAGGCACTTCCAAATATAATCAAAGCAACGAGCAATCCAGCAATAGCATCTACCCAAAACCACTGAAAGAAATACACGGCTAAGGCTGAGAGCATGACACTGATTGCACTCAGAACATCAGCCATTCCATGCAGGAAAATTCCTTTTAAATTCAAATCATCCAAATCATCTTTGTACAGAAAATAAAGAGTCACACTATTAATAACAAGGTTAAAGGAAGCACCTATTAGCAGGGGAAATCCTAAAATTGGTTCTGAAACTCGCAAATGCTCGATGGAATGATTGATCATCAAAAATGAGATCGCGCTTAAGCTTACTCCATTAAATAAACTGACCCAAGCTGAAATCTTTTGATAGTCTAAATTTGTTTGATGTTGAACAATCCAAACGGCTAACAGTGTTAAACTTAACGTCACTAGATCTAAAAATAAGTGACCCGAATTGGCGAGTAGCGATAAACTACGACTGATTAGCTCAATTCCTAAATCAATTAAAAAAAGACTACTTCGTAGCCCCAGAATCAACCAGAGATATTGAGTCGGTTCCGATTGCTTAAAATCATTGCTCAAAACAGACATTAATGTAACTCCTAAAGCTTCTGTAATCAAGCTTTAAACTGTTGTTTTCTTATTTTTTTCCTAGCAAGCAATTTCTTCCATATGTCCTTAAGCTTTTTAAAAATCGGTACTATCAATGGCTATTTAGGACTCAAATTATTTTGGAAATTACGCTGCCCTTGATAAGCCGATAAATTAGCTAATTGCTCTAAACTTTGTGTACCTTGATAGAATTTTCCTTTGATTTCCCAGCTTGGAAAACCTTGTATCTTAGCCGCTTGACAAAGCTCAGGTTTAGGATCTTTCCCTCTGGGATCGCACTCAATATAATTAATTTGGGCAACTGCTTCTTTACCAAATAGTTGTTTTTGGTCATGACAATGAGGACACCAAAACGCACCATACATTTTAGCCCCTACTTGTTTGAGATGCTGTGCTAAAGCAATTTCAGCCGTCCCTGAGACGGTCGTAATGTCATAGCCACCTGGTGTTTTTTCAGCGCGAGGATTATTAATCGGGGCATACATTCCCAGAGTACCAACTAAGACGATAATTCCAACGATGATCCCGATAAACCACAATTGTCCGACTTCTTCCCAATCATGCCCGATGATCGATAGGATAAAAAGGCTAGTCGATAACAAAGCTGAAACAATACAGTAAAGGCAAGCAGCTTTAATGACTGCAAAAAGTAGATACATTAAATATCCACTAAACACCATCATTGCTGTGCTACCCATAAACAGAAACAGCCGAGTCCATTTATTTAAGTTAGAGTGAAGTTTCTTTTGCTCTAGTGTATTGAAGAATAAAGGCGCAACAGCAAACACAATCATGCTGAAGTAGTCAAATTTTTGCGCTTGTGTCGTTCTATCATGTTTTAGAATAGAGGGTTTTACTAGAGTCCAAGTGTGTTGTATTTGGGAGGCTGTCTCTTTTAACTTCATTGTATTTCCTGTAGCTGACCAGATTTCTAATTCACGTCCGTAATAATCGAGTAAGGTGACTTTAATTGGTACTTTTAATTGATAAGATGCGGTTAGGTTAGCTGCGATTAGTGTTATTTGGTTAGCTTTTTGCATTACTACGTGATGATTTTTAGCGGCGATCCCACAGGGATCTCGCCTACGGCGAGCGCGCATTTTTCAGTAAGACAATGTTATCATTAAGCTGTTTGAGTTTCGTCGGGTTTTCTCCTTGTAAATCTCTAGCAAGACGTTTCGCTTCTGTTTCTAATTTTGTCAAACTTGTTGAAGCTTTTGTCCAATTTTTAGCTTTAGCCATATCATAAAGATCTTCACCCAATTCGCCTACTTCGCTTAAAGATTTTGGAACTCGATCATCTTTGACTTCTGTATCAGTATCATTATCTTTATGTTGATGTACAATCGCTACAGGTGTGGGTGATTGGTTGGCCGAAATCGCTTGAGTTAATCCACTAATTCCGATCACACTAATTGTCGAAGCCAGAACTATTATTTTTGTGCGAGTTTTCATATTCAATCAGCTATAAATTTAAGTTGATAGTTTGACTGTAGATAAAAATTATCAAGAACTCGGAAAGAATTAAACTTAAAGCTGATTCAAATCTTTTCGATTTCTTAATATTTGTCATTTAAGGTAAGAACTGTCTACATAAATTAAAACGTTTACCAACAATGAAAACATCAACTAAAATCGCTGTAGCAACTTTTGTCTTAGGAATTTTAGGAGTAGCAACAATTACTCAAACCACTTATGCACTTTCCAAGGAAACTTTTAACAAAGTGGCTGAAGCAGTAAATAGAAATTGGGAAGCCAATGATGATCTAGAAGAAGTACAAGAAGTAATTCAATTGCAAAAGTTAGCTAAAATTTCACTTCAGCAAGCCAGTCAAGCAGCACAACAAAAAATCGGTGGTGAACCTCATCAAGTTGAACTAGAAAACGAAAATGGAAATCTTGTTTATACTGTAGAAATCGGTGAAACAGAAGTAATAGTAGATGCTGGTAATGGTCGTGTTCTCTACGTTGAAAAGCTTAATCAAGAAGATAATGAAGCTGCTGAAGCATCTCGTCCTCGCAGTAGTATTCAAGTTCCTAATTCTCAGAATAATGACCGAGAAACAAATGACGATAATTAATTCATAATGAGTGTATTTACTCTCAATCAGATTAAACATTAGTCATTGAATCAAGAATTGTTGAAAAAACAAACTTCAGCAATTATTTTCTGCACTTTTAGGTAAATAGACAGTAAAAATACTTCCTTTTCCTAATTGACTACTAACTGAAATTGAGCCTTGATGATTTTGTGCAATCGCTTGGACAATCGCTAAACCTAAACCTGTTTTTTGCTGATCATAAGAACGAGCTTGATCAGCCCGCCAAAATCGTTCAAATACTTTTTTTAAATCCTCTGAAGTCATGCCAATCCCTGTATCTTTGACTTGTATATAAACTTGCTCATCAATTGAATTAGCAATAATTTGTATTTCTCCATCTGGTAAAGTGTAATGAATTGCATTATCAATTAAATTCGTGAATAAACGTTTAATTTGATTAGCATCACCCGTAATTAATAAATTTTCGCTTATTTTTTCTTGTAACTTAATATTCTTGCTTTTTGCGTGAGGAGTATAAATTTGAATTAATTCTTTTAAGATATTGGTTAAATTAAGGCATTCCCAATTGATTTCAGGCATTTGATCGGTACGAGCTAAAAAGAGTAAATCTTCAGTTAAACGAGTCATTTGGCTGGTAGCACTAGCAATCGCTTCAAATTTTTCTCGATCATTTTCTCGCATTCCTTCAGAATATTTTAAAGCAACCATTGTATTTGTTTTTATCGCCATTAAAGGACTTCGTAATTCATGAGAAGCATCGGCGGTAAACTGTTTTAATCTGGCAAAACTTTCTTCAATTGGCTGCATCGCTTGACGAGTTAGCCAAATTCCTCCTAAACTACTTAAAATTAAAGCTGTTAAAATGCCACTTCCCAAGCCAAAATCTAATTTTCTTAAGGTTTCATCGTATTCTTCTAAAGATTGACTAGCTCTGACATAACCAATCAATTGCCGTTCTTCATTCTCTAAAATAGGTAAAGTTACCGCAATTATTCGCTTCCCTTGTTTTTGAATCTGAATAGGTTCTTTAACAGAAAGTGGTAATTTAATAATGTTATTCCCAGTTTGATATATTAGTTGGTTTTGTGGCGTAAACCATTGTAAAGCTTGATGACGAGCTAATAAATCTCGTGAGATGAAATCATCTTCTATTTTTAACTTGCCATTTTCGTATTCAGAATTAGCGGCGGCTCCTTGCGCCAATGCTGTTAGTTTATCTGACAGTTGTTGAATCAGACTTTGAGCGAAAATTAATCTGACTGAAACAGCAAAAATAGATAAGATAGTTGCTAATACACCTAGATATGACAACAACAAACGATGTCGTATTTCTTGAAACATATTTTATTCTTTTTTCAAACGATAACCAATGCCATAAACTGTTTCAATTAAATTATCTAGACATCCTGCCAATTTCAATTTTTTTCGGAGATTAGTCAGATGAGTTTTAATCGTTTCTTCTCCTGAAAACTTATCTATTTCCCACAATTTATCAATGAGTAATGAGCGCGTTAAAATTTGATTAGGATTTTTGAGAAAGCATTCCAATATCATATATTCTGTTGGAGTCAAGAGCAGTTTGTTATTGTTATATGTAGCTTGACAATTGCTCGGATCTAGTTGTAGTTCTCCATAACTCAAAATCGGCTGTCTCGTTTCTGAGCTTCTACGCGATAAAGCTCTAATTCTAGCGGCTAATTCTTCTAATTCAAAAGGTTTGATTAAATAATCGTCTGCTCCTGCATCCAGTCCAATTACTTTATCAGTTGTTGTATCTTTAGCGGTTAACATTAAAATAAAGCTTTGACAATTTTCCGAACGCAATTTTTTACACAAACTAATTCCATCTAATTTAGGTAACATTAAATCTAATAAGATTAGATCATATTGACTCGATTGAGCATAATTTAACCCTTCAAAACCATCAACAGCAAGATCTACAGCATGATTTTGATGTTTTAAGTCTTCTGCTAAAGGTTTAGCGATACGCAGATCATCTTCAATTATTAAAATTTTCATAGCTTGGCTGATTTTTTTCGCTCAATCAATCAACAATTGGGAAAAGAAGATTAATTCCTTTTCCCATCTGATTCTTAATTTTAAGCCATGGCCATCGACATTTGACGACAAGACTCAGCACATTGACGGCAAATTTGAGCGCAGGCTTTCATCTGAGCATCATCCCCCATTTTTTCACAGTCAGAGGCGCATTGTTCGCAAATCTCAGCACACACTCCACAGGTACGGTGATGAAAATGAGAACCCAGTAACATAAAGTCAGCACTCGTTTGACAGATTTCAGCACAGCTTAACATCAAACGGATATGATCAACTTCTGAGTGCATCCCACCTTTTTGTAAGCAGTAAGTAACAGTATTTAAACAGACGCTGTGACAATCTAGGCAATTTTGGATACAATCTTGCATTTCTGGTTTAACTTGGGACAAAGTTAATTGATGAGTCATGATTATTTCCTCTTTAATTATTTAAGGTACTGTTGACAGAGCTTTTAACTCCGTGTCCTCATCCTAGTTAGACCTTGCTCTGATTACTTCTTTCTTTTGCCGTAATTCAACATTCTTACTATTGATAACCTCGATTTCATCCTAATTTCATTTTTATCTGTAAGGCTAAGGAGATTACTACTAATTAATCCATTTTTGCTTTTAAGAAAAAACTTCCCGTTACCCCTTGACTCTCCAGTTGGCTAGAGACTTTACCATAAAATTAACCACTTTAGATAGGAGTTTAAAGCAATGTCTTTTCAAGTTACCGTACCGAATATGGCTTGTTCTGCTTGTAGCGATACCATTACCAAAGCTATTCAAACTATAGATCCTAGTGCTAAAGTTAACGCTGATCCAAAAACAAAACTGGTTAGTGTTGACACCTTAGCCTCAGAAACCGAAATCAGACAAGCGATTACTACTGCTGGTTACACCATTGCCTAAAAGAGGTGATTTATGGAGAACACTACCTTGAAACTACGCGGGATGAGTTGCGCTTCCTGTGCGAGTAACATCGAAAATGCGATTCGTTCCGTTCCTGGTGTCGAAGCTTGTAACGTTAATTTTGGTGCCGAACAAGCAACTATCACCTATGATTCTAGCCGAACCAGCATTGCAGATATCCAAAGTGCAGTAGATGAAGCAGGATATTCAGCACAACCAATGCAAGATGATGTTCTTGCGCCAGAAGATGATACCGAAAAAAGCACCCGACAAGCCGAAAATCGTGACTTAACTCGAAAAGTGTGGGTAAGTGGCATCATCAGCAGTATCCTCGTCATCGGTTCCCTACCTGCGATGACAGGTTTAGAGATTCCTTTGATCCCGATGTGGCTACATCATCCATTGTTACAGCTTATCCTAACCGCACCTGTCTTGTTTTGGGCAGGAAGTTTATTTTTTATCAATGCCTGGAAATCTCTGAAACGCCATACTGCGACGATGGATACTCTAGTGGCACTTGGTACAGGTGTTGCGTATCTCTATTCTCTGTTTCCGACTTTCTTCCCCGAATGGTTCATCCAACAAGGAATCAATCCTGATGTTTATTTTGAAGCAGCATCGGTAATCATTACCCTAATTTTACTCGGAAGACTTTTAGAAAACCGAGCTAAAGGACAAACCTCGGAAGCTATCCGTAAACTCATTGGTTTACAGGCAAAAACAGCGCGAGTGATCCGAAATGGTCAAGAAATCGATATTCCTATTGCTGAAGTAATTCTAAACGATATTATTCTTGTTCGTCCTGGTGAAAAGATTCCCGTTGATGGTGAGATTGTCGAAGGTTCCTCAACGATTGATGAATCAATGGTTACAGGTGAAAGTCTTCCTGTGAAAAAACAATCAGGTGATGAAGTCATCGGGGCAACTTTCAATAAAACGGGTAGCTTTAAATTTAAAGCAACAAGAATCGGGAAAGATACATTTTTAGCGCAAATTGTCAAGCTCGTCCAACAAGCTCAAGGCTCAAAAGCACCGATTCAAAGATTAGCAGATCAAGTAACAGGATGGTTTGTCCCTGCTGTGATTGCGATTGCCATTGTCACTTTTATCATCTGGTTTAATTTGATGGGGAATGTAACACTCGCTCTAATTACTACCGTAGGTGTTTTAATTATCGCTTGCCCCTGTGCGCTTGGTTTAGCCACACCTACCTCGATTATGGTAGGAACGGGAAAAGGTGCGGAGAATGGAATACTGATTAAAGGTGCTGAAAGTCTGGAACTCGCCCATCAGATTCAAACGATCGTCTTGGATAAAACAGGCACGATTACCCAAGGTAAACCTACTGTGACCGATTTTATTACAGTTCGAGGTACAGCGAATCAAAATGAATTAAATCTTCTAAGTTTAGCGGGTTCAGTCGAACGAAATTCCGAACATCCTCTAGCCGAAGCCGTTGTACAGTATGCCCAATCTCAACAAGTCACCTTAACTGATGTTCAATCTTTTGAAGCAGTTGCAGGAAGTGGCGTACAGGGTACTGTATCGAATAAATTAGTTCAAATTGGTACACAGAGATGGTTTAAGGAATTGGGGATAGAGACGAGTCGCTTACAGCAAGATTGGGATCGCTTAGAATCTATGGGTAAAACCGTTATCGGAATAGCGGTTGATGGACAAGTAGAAGCAATTATGGGGATAGCTGATGCTGTCAAACCCACTTCTGCCAATGCCATTCGGAACTTACAACGGATGGGTTTAGAAGTGGTGATGCTGACAGGTGATAACTATCGTACTGCTGAAGCAATTGGCGCAGAAGTCGGCATTAGAAGGATTTTTGCAGAAGTACGACCTGAGCAAAAAGCGGCACAAATCGAGACACTTCAACAAGAAGGAAAGAACGTCGCAATGGTGGGGGATGGTATTAATGATGCACCTGCACTCGCTCAAGCGGATGTCGGTATTGCTATTGGTACAGGTACCGATGTAGCGATTGCTGCTAGTGATATCACTTTAATCTCTGGTGATTTACAAAGTATCGTCACCGCGATTCAGTTATCACGGGTCACCATTTCAAATATTCGACAGAATCTCTTTTTTGCCTTTATTTACAATGTACTCGGTATCCCGATCGCTGCGGGGATTCTCTATCCCATTTCTGGATGGTTACTCAGTCCAATTATCGCAGGTGCAGCAATGGCTTTTAGTTCAGTTTCCGTAGTCACGAACGCGCTACGTTTACGAAATTTCCGTCCCAAAATCGTTCATTAAGAAAGGAGTTAAATAAAATGCGGCAAAAAATTAGTTTCTTCGGGACATTATTAGGATTTGGTTTTCTAGTCGGTGCGATTTCGGGAGTAATTCTCTAAGAGGTTAATAAATGTTTAATCAGAAATTTATCATTGGAAGTATGGCAGGGATGGGATTTTTTCTAGGGATAAATTCAACTCAAGTAGTTGCTCAAATGACCCATGAAGAAATGTTACCTTCTAACACTGAACAAAAGAATCAATTTCAAAAAGTCGAACAACCTTTATGGCTGAAAGGTGCTGTTACAGTAGGCGGTTTAGGATTGATCGGTCTTGAATTATGGTGGTTTCTTGGTAGTAAACCTCGTTCTCAAAAAGCTGAAACAAAACAAGGTATTCAGGAAGTAACAATTACCGTTGATGGTGGCTATGAACCGAATCAAGTCGTAGTCAATGCGGGGCAACCTGTACGACTCAATTTCTATCGGAAAGATCCGAGCAGTTGCTTAGAAGAAGTTCGCCTTCCTGATTTTCGGATTGCTCAAGAACTAACTTTAAATCGAGTTACTTCTATTGAATTTACCCCCGACAAACCAGGAATTTATCCCTTTAATTGTGGGATGAATATGTTTCGAGGTGTTATCGAAGTTAAAGCGTAATTAGATTTGATGAGGAACTAGATATGTTAGCACAAGAATCACTAAAACAGATCGGTTTAGTCGCTAAAGAAAGTAGCGTACCGATTAAAACAATCCGCTACTACGAAGAATTAGGTTTGCTCAAAGCTTCAGGCAGAACAGAAGGAGGGTATCGATTATTTGATTCTGATGTATTTTCACGCCTTAACTTTATCAAACGCGCTCAAAAATTGGGCTTAAGTTTATCAGAAATCAAAGAGTTTTTAGAGGTTCATGATGGAGGACATTTACCTTGTGACCAAGTAAAAATAAAATTAAGTGAAAAAATCGCCGAAATTGAGCAGCAAATCGAACAACTTCAAATTCTCAAACGGGAATTGCAAGGATTACTCGACAGAGAAGATCTTGCTCAAGATGATGAAGCCTTAATTTGTCCGATTATCGAAGGAAATTAACACTCACTTACAAAGATTGAAGATAGCAGTGACAATTGGGTTTGTCGATGAGAGATTTAGCCAAAGCATTAATTACAACAGCCGCTAAAAGCCCTCCTCCCATTGTTCTTTCAATCGTAATATAGGGAATCCCAGAACGGATTAATCGGCGTTTAGCGGCGGGAGCATGGCTAAAACCAATGGGCATCGCCACTACTAAAGCAGGTTGAATTTGGTGTAAAGAAATTGCTTCACAAATCTTCATCAGAACTGATGGAGCATAACCAACAATTAAGATCGATTGAGGGGGAATTTTTTCTAAGTTTTCGACCCAGGTGGATTGTTGCCAGAATGCTTGCTCGGCTTCTACGACATCAGTAACATGAGGATCATTAATTAAGGTTGTAACCTGACATTTCAAATGAGCTAATCGAGTTTGATCGAGCGTCGCAGTGACAGCAGGTACATCGCCCACAATCTGACACTGAGCGAGCATTGCATGACGAGCAGCAGCGATCGCATCACGACTCAACCGAACAAAATTTATGATACTAACATCACCGCAAGCTAAAACCAATTGAGAAAGCAGATCGATTTCGATTTCCGAGCGATCGCAAAGTTCAGGTAGCAAGTGTTGTAAAGATTCTTTAAAATCTTCAGGATGAGAAGATACAGCAGCATCCAAATTTTGCCATAGTTGCTCTAGCCCTTCTAAGCTATCTTGTGTTTCTACTTCGAGTAGCCTGAGATGTGCTAATAAGTTAGCTTGTAGAGTTTGACAATGTTCATCTCGTCCTAAAATTCCTTCTAAAGCAGTAGCCGTTTGGCGAAGTCGAGAAATCTGGCTAATCACTGCTTGATATTGCTGCTGTAGCTGCGTCATCAATGTTGGATTAACTTCTGTCTCTGAGTCGTTGGTGAGTAACTGTTGAATATGCGACAACTGAAATCCTTGTTCTTTGAGGGCAACAATTCGCTTTAAGCGTTGAGCATCCTGTTGAGTATAAAGCCGATAATTTCCTGACGAACGTTGTGCGGGTGGCATCAACCCTAAAGTGTGATAGTGACGTACCATTCGAGGCGTTACCTTCCCCCCGACGTTTTTGGTGAGTTCTTTAATCGTTAAATACTGGTCTTTCATTCTTATTATTTTAGTGAATTAGGTTGACATTAACACTAATGTCAATGTGTAAAGTGAAAGTGTTAATCAGGCTTAATTATTACCATGTCATCTTCTTCTATCGAAAACCTTTTTCAAGAACATCCTGATGCTATCACTGCAAGCATTTGTGCCGTTCTCGTTTTCTTGGGTTGGCTTACTCTCCATCTCGGTTGGCTAGGTTTGAGCTTATTCATTTTGCCATTTGCCTATGTCATCGGCGGATATAGCAGTGCAAGAGAAGGACTGACGACGTTATTTCAAGAAAAAGAATTAGATGTAGACTTACTGATGATTATTGCTGCATTAGGTGCGGCTATTCTAGGTTTGTGGCAACAGCAATATTCCTTCATCATTGATGGTGCAGTCCTCATTTTAATCTTCGCCATTAGTGGCGCATTAGAAAGCTACGCCATGCAGCGCACTGAACGTAGCATCCGAGGGTTGATGAGTTTAACACCAGATACCGCACGACGGCTGGTTAATGGTCAGGAACAAATTGTTCCAGTTGCTAAAATGCAAATTGGGGATCGGGTTTTAGTTAAACCCGGTGAATGGGTTCCTATTGATGGAATAGTAGTCGAAGGATACAGCACCCTCAACCAAGCATCGATTACAGGGGAATCGCTCCCTGTGGAAAAAACAGTCGGTGATGAAGTTTTTGCAGGAACACTCAACGGGAATGGAGCCTTAAGACTAACGATTCATCAACCTCCAGAGAGTAGTCTAATTCAACGAGTAATTCGTCTTGTCGAGCAAGCGCAAACAGAAACGCCTCCCTCACAGCAATTTATTGAACGATTTGAGAGGATTTATGCCAAGATCATCGTTATAAGCGGTTTTCTGCTCGGAACGCTACCGCCGTTTCTATTGGGTTGGACTTGGGAAGATACGATTTATAAGACGCTGATTTTTCTAGTGGTGGCTTCACCTTGTGCTTTGATGGCGGCAATTATGCCGACTCTTTTATCAGGAATTGCCAACGGCGCACGACAGGGGATTTTATTCAAAAATGGCGCACAGTTGGAGATGATGGGACGAGTCAAAGCGATCGCATTTGATAAAACAGGAACGCTGACAACAGGAAAGTTAGAAGTAATACAGATGATCGCCCTCAACCAAGATGAGGCGGCATTACTTCGAGTCGCTGCCGCTTTAGAAAGTTTTTCCGAGCATCCGATTGGTGAAGCGATCGTACAAACGGCTCGTCAACAAAAACTAGAATGGAGTAGCGCAACTAATGTTCAAGCTCAAGTCGGAAAGGGCGTTACTGGCGTTCTCGATAGTCAAAGAGCGGTCGTTGGGAAAGCGACTTTTGTTCAAACCCAAATTAACTTAGAAAATGAAACCTTCCTCCAATCTAGCCAGCAGTGGGAACAGAGCGGAAAAACCGTCGTTTGGGTAGCTCATGCTAACAAAATTCTGGGGATTATTGCTATTGCTGATACTGTGCGACCTACAGCCTCAACAGCGATCGCTCATTTAAAATATTTAGGTATTCGCTTCATTGCCATGTTAACGGGAGATAATGAGCAAACCGCCCACAGCATCGCCCAGCAAACAGGAGTAGATCGAGTATATGCAGAACTATTACCTGAAGATAAAGTTGAGGTCATTCAACGACTTCAAAAACAGTATGGCACTGTAGCAATGGTAGGTGATGGAATTAATGATGCTCCAGCTTTGGCACAGGCCTCAGTTGGAATTGCTATGGGAACTGGGGGAAGTGATGTTGCTCTTGAAACAGCAGATATCGTATTAATAGCAGATCGTCTAGAAAAGTTAGAGTATGCGATTCGTCTCGGTCGTCGTTCTGAGCGTATTATCAAACAAAATATCATCTTTGCTCTGAGTTTTATTGTATTCCTCCTGATTGCTAATTTTACTGGACATATTACTTTACCTCTGGGAGTTTTAGGGCATGAAGGTTCTACAGTCTTGGTAACACTTAGTGGTTTACGACTGCTAAGAAATGAACAGACCTAAAGAATAACTAGATGTAGCCTATTTAAAATTTCATCCTTATTTCATTTTTCTCTCCTAAACTATTTCAATTGAGAGAGCTAGACTCACCAATTAATCAAAATACGAAGTAGAACTACGGACTTTCGCCATGCGACATCAACTACTCAAAAAAATTACCCTTTTTACCAGTACACTTGCTCTAGTCTTGGGGATTCAAATTTATTCGGTAACTGCCCAACAACATCAAGGGCATTCGACCCCCCAGATGGATACTTCATCTGAACCGAAAGCCTTACCGCCTATACCTACTGACTTACCCAGTTGGATGAACAACAAAAAGGAAAATCATATCTATCGCAAACGGGGTGTCTATAATGATGCCGTCTATAATATTAAACCCCTTGCCCTAGATATAAATGCGGTTGCCGTTGGTCATGCTTTAGCCTACGAAGATTTAGTCACGGGACAAGAAAAAGAGTTAGAAAGCAAAACTTTTGAGCGCATTAACTATGTCTTAAAAAATCCGCCGCGTTTTATGCCCGATGAAGCGAATATCTCACCTACGTTCGGACGCAAGTATGGTGTATTAGAACAGGTGTTTGACTGGACGCATGTTCTTCACGCTCAAACTGTAGATGTCTTAGTCAGTACCAAAATGACTGAAGCCGAAAAAGAAGCAGAAATTGAACGATTGTATGAATTTTACATCAAAAATGTCCCCTATGCGGTTACAGGTTTACCGATGAATATGGGTTATCTCGATGGACAGCCTTATTCAAAAGCGTTTCGTCAAGAATATCCCAAAGTCAACGGGCTTTTTTGGGGTTATCACTGGTTGCAAGGCAGTATGTACGATCTGTTGTACGGCAAAACTTTAGAAGAACAAAAAACGGCTTATGCTACAGTTGGCAAACAATATCATGAGGTTGAATTGTATCGGACAGACCGCCCGTTTATGCCGATGTTTGCTGAAGTGAGTCCACGCTTTGCTCAACGCTTCCCACAACTGGCTAATACGTTTGATAATCTGCATATGTTACACGATATGGTTAACGATATTCTCGCCTCAGATTGGATCACTGAAAAACAAAAAGAAGAACAAATTCAACGGGCGATTTGGTTAGTAATGGCGAAAAATCATGAGGGAATGGAAGCAGGACAAAACTACGGGGGTGATGGATTGCATGATCATCGTTTTATGGCAGGAATGCCAGGTATGGGTTTAATGCCTGAAGGCACTGAACATCAAGGACATGATATGTCAGAAAATCAGAACAATTCTGACTCAATGCCGAATATGAATCATGATAACTCAATGCCAGGTATGAACCATAACAATTCAATGCCAGGAATGCAGCATAACAACTCAATGCCGAATATGAATCATGATAATTCGATGCCAGGAATGCAACATAACAATTCCATGCCGAATATGAATCACGATAATTCGATGCCTGGTATGACCCATCCGATGCCACAACCGACTCAAAAACTCTCTGAACCCTCAATGTCCAAGCCTAAGCAGTAATTCGTTATTATCCAAAACCATCAATCAAGCCGATAAAATTAAAATGAATTTACAAAGAATCTTATTCTGGGGAGTCATCTCATCTACCATTGTAGCCTTCAATCCCGCTAGTGCCGTCGATCACAATAATCTTGATGCAGGTCGTCCCCTATCTTTTGATGATGCGGAAAGTATTGCCTATCGGGAACAATCAATCGAATTTGGTGCAGGATTAAACCTACCGAGTAATCGAAGTGTTGGGGGATCTTTTGATATTGAATATCTGTATGGATTTGCCCTTAATAGTCATTTAGTAATTGGTCTAGATCCTAGAGTTGGGGGTAAAGCAGATACAGACGATACTGATTTTGATGTAGGTAATCTATCAGTCGGGGTGTTCCATAATTTCAATCGAGAGTACGATAATGTACCTGCTTTTGCGATTCGGGGTGATGTTGGATTTCCGACTGGACGGGACTCGCGGGGGGTAGATGTACGGTTACGAGGGATTGCTAGTAAAACCGTTGGACAATATAATCGCCTCCATCTTAATCTCGATCTAAATCTGAAAACCGATACTGATGGCGAAGAACGATCGGTGATTCCCGGTTTAATTTTAGGGTACTCTAGACCGATTGGTTATCCAAAACGTTTTGACAAAACTTTTCTAGCCGAGATGGGGGTCAGAGCGAGTGAGGATAGTAAAGGAGGCGCGATTCTATTAACGGGTGTGGGTCTTCGGCAGCAAGTCAGCTTACGAAGTGTTGTTGATATTGGATTAGAAGGGGATATTGCGACTGGTGGAGGAGAGCGTAGCGAATTACGGTTTAAGGTTGGTTATTCTTTTGGATTTTAGGATGAATAACAATCCTGAGATTGTATCCGACGATATATAAAGGAACTCACGGGGTGACAAACTCTTTGAAACCCTTATTGGTAATGCTTTTAAGCTAGTTGACCTTCAAAAAGATTAAAGCTTATAGATAGGCTTGAGGAGCATTAATAAACGATCTCTAATTTAGGAAAGCCTGATTCTGTGGTTAAATTTTCCTATTTTTTGATGAAATGGCTAGACAATCTTTTTTAAGGACTATAGGCTGAAAGCCTTATTTGGCAAAGCTTATAGAATGCTTGTCACCCCGTCTGGTAAGTTTATCTCAATAGCTGCTTTTCACTAACCAAGCGACAGACGATTGAGAAAACTTGCTCATTTCATTCTAATTTCATTTTGAGTTGAAACACTATAAATATGAATTAATTTTAGCAACTTTATTTATATCTGTCTTTTTTAAATTGAAACGACTTAACTTTAATCTTTTTTAACTATTATTCGCTGGTTCTACTTACACGCAACTCATGGTACCCCTCAATGTCAAAGACCTTAACCTTTTTCTCCGCAACTTTTTTGAATCTTATTCTCTTGACAACTCCCGCGATCGTTTTGGCTCATGGCGGTCATGGAGACGAATTTCAAGGCAGTGGTGAGTCGAATCAAACAACCGAAGCGATCCAAGTTGATGCTCAAACAGCAAAACAGATGGGAATTAAAGTCGAGCCAGTAAAACGCCAGCGTCTTTCGGTCGGCATTAAAACCACAGGACAGATCGAAACTTTACCCAACCGTCAAGTTGAAGTGACAGCACCGACATCAGGCAAAGTTGTTGAACTATTGGTCAAACCAGGAGATCTAGTAAAAGCAGGTCAATCAGTGGCGGTTGTAGCTGCACCTGAATTAGTTGAGTTACGAGTGACGGCAACTGAAAAACAAGCTGAGGCTGAGGCTGATGTTGAGAAAGCCAAAGCGGATTTAAAACTTGCTCAAGAAAATTTAATACGTCAGCGTCAAATTGCTCAAGCAGAAATTGTTCAAGCGAGTACTGAAGTAAGAGTTTCTCAAGAAAAGTATGATCGAGATCGGGAGCTCTATGAAGCGGGTGCCTTACCACGCCGTGATTTCTTGGAGTCGCAAGCTCATTTAGCGCAAGGGAAAGCACAATTGACCACTGCCACAAGTAGTAAAGATGTACTTGAAGCCGAAAATCAACTCAAACGCGCTCAATCAGATTTAGAAGTTGCTCAAACTCGCCTTCGTCTAAGTAATGAAGCTTATCAGTCTCGACTACAACAAATTGGAACTCGTGCTAATGATAAAGGTTTAGTTGTAGTAACCGCACCAATAACAGGAAGAGTAGTAGATCGAGAAGTGAGTATTGGTCAAACCTTTCAGGATGCAGGGGGTAGGTTAATGACTATTGTTAATGACGATCGCATTTTCATCACCGCCAATATCTATGAGCAGGATCTAGCTAAGATTAGAAAAGGTCAACGGGTTAATGCCAAAATTGCATCATTAGCGGGAAAAGTTTTTACAGGTCGTATTACATTGATTGGTTCAAATGTTGAAGGAGAAACCAGAGTTGTTCCAGTCAAAGCCGAATTAGATAATACAAACGGTCTACTTAAACTAGGGATGTTTGCCGAACTAGAAGTTTTGATGGATCGATCTTCTACAAATACTTTAGCAATTCCTACATCAGCAGTTGTTGAGGCGAATGGTAAACAATTAGTCTATTTACAAAATGGTGATGCGTTCCAGCCTGTAGAAGTAAGGCTAGGACAAACCTCAGATCAATTAGTAGAAGTCAAAAGTGGACTATTTGAGGATGATTTAATTGTTACTCAGCGTGCGCCTCAACTGTATGCTCAATCTCTTAAAGGTGGGATACCAAGCGCAGAAAGTGACGAAAAAGAAGTTTCTTCACCAACAAAGGATACTGTAACAAATTCTGAACAATTACCCTTGTGGCTCGTGATTCCCATAGGAACAGCAATGATCGGAGGTACCTTTTGGGCAGGCTCTTTCTGGCAGAGTCGTCGTCAATCTAAAATTATTCCTGTTGAGCCTAAAAATACTTCTCAATACGAAACTGAAATTTATCTAAATAGTTCCTCATCTTCAAATTCTTCGACAAAAATGGATGAACAAGCCTATGAAGAATCCTAAAGAATTGAGTCTACATAATTGGTTGTCCCCCCTTTTTTTTGTCTCCCATCTCGTCAATTTAGCTCAGAAATTAGGTTGATATCTTGCCCTTAGAGATCTAGAAAAGCATTACAGGAGAAACGATTCCTTTTAGGACTAGATACCTTCATGTTGGAGATTGACGCTTAAGTTGAGTGCTTAATGGGAATTCAGATGTTGATTGATGATTCGGTTTGCACCAGTCCAAAAGAGGGGACTTGGATCTGAGCGATTGCGCCCGCGTAGTGATCTTCGATTACGTGAACCGATGTGCCACACCAATCTGCAACTCTGCGAGATGGGATTCCATCTTCGAGACAAAGAGTGATAAAAGTATGCCGACAGTTATATTGAGGCAAGTATTCTCTAACTTTACCTTCCTTGACTAACGCCTGAACTATAGGCTTCCAAACCCGGTTGAGAAAATTATGAGCATCTAATTCCCTGCCATTTTTAGCAGGAAATACGAGAGAATCCGAAGTACAGTTGTCTGGCTTGATTATCTCAAGAATCGTTTGTAGTTCAGCGTTGATCGGGAAATAGCGAGGCTTATCGGTTTTTGTTGTTTTCCTAACTCGCACATCCGTTGCGACCGCCTCACAGAAATGAATGCGATCCTTTTCAATATGCCTCCACTTCAAAGCGATTGCCTCTTCTGGTCTACAACCTGTGTGAAAGAGAAATTTGACATAGGGAGCATAGTAGGAGTGAGGCACTGAAGAATAGCGAGAAGAATAGATATTATGCTCTAATGCGGAAATAATTGCCGCTACACAAGAACGAGAAAAGGGTTTGCGAGATACTTGACTGGTTTTCTTGGTTTTGATTTCCTTGGCAAGCTCTTTAAAAGGATTCTCTGCAATCAGCCGTTTCCTCATTGCCCAATTGCAGCAAGCACTTAAATACTTGAGAGTGCGTTTCGTTACCTCTGTAGAATAATTCTTCAGCAGGTAGGCCTGAACGTCAATGGCATCCTCCACAAACTGCTTGGGGAACTTCCGAATCCGCTTCTCAATTTTGCCGTAATCTCGCAGAATCGTTGACTCCTCAAGATGCTTACGCTGAAATTCGGTGTACGAAGTCCATAGCTCCAGAAGCGAGGTTTTCGATGGTTCGTTGTTTGGGAGAACAATCGGGGTAACGGTAGTTGGTATTAACTGTGGCTTGTACTTTTGTAGGGTTGGATCGAATTTTTCTTTATAAATGTCATCTTCAATAAGAGCGGCTTTTCGTGCCGCTACCTTTTGGTTGGCCGGTGTATCTGCCAGTCCGGTAGAGAGATAGTGGCGTTTGCCTCCTACAGTGAAGACAAGCTGGATACGGTTGTTGGAAATCTTAAGACTGACAGTGCCTTTGGAGGCTTTACCTGAAAAATTTTCATTGTACATGAGGGAGTCTACTCATATCCGATAAAACTGGATAACTAGAAGATAAGCAAGTCATCTGTACTATATTTTACCCCAATTTTACCCCAATTATTGACCCAAACTGCTCTAAAAACACCCAAATGATTCAGCAGGTATTCTCTTGAATCTTTGCTGAATTGCTTGTTATTCTGATGGCTCAGGCGAGAGTTGAACTTGCGACCTTGGGCTTATGAGTCCCCTGCTCTACCACTGAGCTACTGAGCCGTTTCTTTCCACAATATTTAATTATACAACAAAGTTTAAACTTTTGAACAACTTTTTTGAAAAAAAAGGGGAAAGTTGTTTGCTTTCCCGAATGACATTAACGACGCTCTCTCTTAGGTAAAAAGGCGATCGGATTAACGGCACCTTTTCCATTAGGATGTACTTCAAAATGGAGATGGGGACCTGTGCTAAATCCTGTACTACCCATTTGTGCAATTTGTTGTCCTTGCTGTATTTGTTGACCGCGACGCACCAACAAACGGCTATTGTGAGCATATAAAGTGACACTGCCATCAGGATGTTGAACTTTAACCAAATTGCCATAACCTCCGTTATTCCAACCGGCGGAGATCACTTGACCTGGTGCTGCTGCAATAATGGGTGTACCAACGGGAGCCGCGATATCAATTCCTCGGTGCATTCTTCCCCAACGTCTGCCATAACCCGAACTTAGAACCCCTTTTGCTGGCCAAATAAATCCTTGAAATACGGGTTGGGTTTCGGGTAAATATTGGTTAGGGTTATTCAGAGACGGAAATTCAGGATCAACGGTTGTACCGACTGGAATCTGTAGATTATCAATATAAGGCTCTACTTGAATGGATGCTGTCCCCACAATGGTCGGTTTGTCATTAATGGGTCTTGATTCAATATTTTGGGGTCTTTTAAAGGCTGAACGCCTGTTATCGTGATCCCACTCTGAATTACGGGTTTGTGGTACTTCTATTTCAGTCGTGTCAGCGTCAATTGGAATACTAACAGACACTTGATCTCTAGGGTTTTCTTCAGCTTGTTCTAAATAAGCGAAATCTTCTCGTAATTTTTCGGTTTGAGTTTGTGTGGGAGATTCGACAGAAAGACTAATGACTGAAGATTGGGAAGATGCGATCGCACTGTTCGGTTTAACTGCAAACCCTCTAGCTGTAGAAGTTGTTTCTATCGGTTTGACTTGGGGAACTGGTGGCAGTTGGTTCGCTTCTTGGACTTCAAGGGAATTAGAGGGAATAATCAAAGATTGATTCACCTTGATCGTATTTGGATCGGTGATTTTATTCGCTTCGGCTAATGCTTGTACTGATATACCATGAGATTTAGCGATCGTTTTCAGGGTATCTCCGACTTGAACTTTATAATAGGTTTCTTGATTCGGTGTAATCAGTTTCGGTGTTGGGAAGGCCACGGCGTGTTCTTCTGACACGGGTTCTGTATAGGATTCGACTACAGGGATTGATTGAGTAGATGCTACTGTAGTTGAAATTGTTGTTTGGGGTGTTACTTCGTCGTCTTTAATAAGTGTGGGTTGAGGCGGAATATTACTAACTTCTGTGTCTGGAGTGGGTACAACGATCGGAATAGGGTGATT
The DNA here is from genome assembly GCF_003007785.1 of Aphanothece hegewaldii CCALA 016. GTDB lineage: Bacteria > Cyanobacteriota > Cyanobacteriia > Cyanobacteriales > Microcystaceae > Chroococcus > Chroococcus hegewaldii. The sequence goes on from NZ_PXOH01000035.1 coordinate 33,203, forward strand.
TAATTGGATCGCTAAAGAAGAAGATTCATCGATCTCATTAATCGGATCACTAAAGGGTTTGATGGGTTCTTCTACTACTGGAATTGGGGTTTGAGCGATCACAGTAGGTTGAGAGATAATTTGATTAGACCGTAAAGCGGCTAGACTTTCTTGTAATTTTCTCCGGCTTTCTTTAAGATTGCTTAGAGATTGCTCCAATTCTGGGGTAGAGATTTTTTCTGAGCGTGGAGATATTTGATTTTCAGGACTTGCAATTTTAAGAGTTTGTCCCACTTGTAGATCATATGATCGCTTAGGGTTATTTCCTTGTGCGATCGCTTCTGGTTCAAGATGATAGTTTTCAGGGCTTAGAATTAATGATGGATTCTGTTCGTTTTGTTCGACTGAAGTGCTTTGAGGGGTTGGTACATCAGCAGCAAACGCCGATTGATTTGTGTTCGCTAACAATAAGCTAGATGCTCCCATCGAAATCGCTAAACTCAGAATAACTGAACAGCAATTTTTGTTTGTTCCTTCATTGGGGTTGTTCGTTTCTTCTAAAGAATCGGTCAACAAATCGATTAGAGATTGAGTGGTGTCTGTCAAATCTGAGGAAGTCGTTACCATTTTTTTCATAAATGCCTCTTTCTTTATAAACCTTTATCTCGTGTCATAAGTCCTTAATGTTCAATATGACTCGATTGGTCTTGTACGATAACTGTGCTTTTTAACACAGGGTTTCTGTTTAGTCTGTTAATGAATTATGCCAAACACCTCACTTAAATCTATCTTTGGGTCATGATATCTATGAAAGGTTAGCTTAGTTTTCCCATTTACACAAGCCCGTCTCATCGCTCCATGAACTAAAATACCTCGTTTGATGGACTGGTTTTTAGAATGGATAGTTAGACGATTTTGTTCAAAGAAAGTTTCTGCCAATCCTAGAAAAATGATCTGTTTTTCTTGAAAAAGGCAATGCTCACCGCAAAACCCTCGGAAATTTTGATAAGCTAAGTCGATCTTTTTTCGCATTTGGAGCAATTCCTTATACAAATTTCTTATTTTTGCGCTCTCAAGACGTGCTATAGTACGTCTTTACTCCTCACTCACCACATTATCTCTTAAAAGCTTTCTCTTGCTGAGTATGCCCAATTTAATGAGTCGATGTAACATGATCGCTCAAAGATTATTTTTTTGAGATCCAGCTTTCTAATGTTGGTCGAGAGGCAAAACTTTGATTATCATAAAAGGTGGTCTAAGTTCTCTGACTCAAATCCGTTCCACCGAGAGGACAAAAATGATTTCAACAGAAGTAATAGAAAAAAGTACAACCTCAACCGTTCGTAAACATGCACCCCGTTATCGAGTTTTACTCCATAACGATGACTATAATTCGATGGAACACGTGGTACTAACTTTGATGCAAACGATCGCAGGAATGACCCAGCCTCAAGCGGTTGATATTATGATGGAAGCTCATACTAATGGGTTAGCTTTGGTGATCACTTGCGCTTTAGAACACGCTGAGTTTTATAGTGAAACCTTAAAAGCAAATGGTTTAAGTAGTACTATTGAACCCGATGAGTAAAAGTGTTTAATAAACGTCTTGCTACTTACCCAGCACCATTGAGGCTGGGCATTTTCATTCTTATCTTAGTTTCATTATGGCTACCGTTGGCCATTCCGATTTATTTCTTTTTCCGTTCTGATCCTAATCTGGTTACGATCTTGACAATGGTGATCTTGTATGCTGAATTCCTTTGGTTACTGCGTCGCTGGAGTCGTCAAGTTCATCATCATGATCAAGGTTTAACACATTATGGGATTATGTGGACTCATCAGAATCGTGTTGAGTTCATTAATGGTTTAAGTATTGGTTTTCTACTGGTTTGGTTGCTATTTATCGTCGAAGCTGTTTTCTCCTGGGTGACATTTAAAACGCCTACTGCATCGATTGGACGTATTATCTTAGAAGGGCTGATCGTCTCTTTTGGGATCGGTTTTGCTGAAGAATTATTTTTTCGTGGCTGGATTTTAGATGAACTAGAAAAGGACTATAATCTTACTACGGCGATTTGGGAAACTGCGCTACTGTATTCATCCTTCCATTTTCTTAAACCGATCGCAGAAATTATTCGGACTTTCCCTCAGTTTCCCGCTTTAGTTTTATTGGGTTTAACGTTAGGTATAACAAAACATCTTAACCGAGGTCGCTTAGGAATGAGCATCGGTATACACGGGGGGCTAGTCTGGGGCTATTATGTCATTCAGGTGGGTCAGTTGATCACTTATACTAATACTGTATCTCCTTTAATTACAGGAGTCGATCGCAACCCATTAGCGGGTGTAATGGGCTTATTTTTCCTCAGTATTCTATACTTTGTGGTCAGACGCAAACAATCCCTCAATCCTTAATATTCTTGGTTGTTTTAAGCAAAATACCCGCAACCAAGAGAAAATAAAAGTCTAAAATCTGCTCATGCTACTACACAATGTCTCATTCATTACCCGATCAACGCTGGTTTATTGCTCAAGCTAATAAGACATCGGTTGAACATTTAGTACAAAATACAGGATTATTCCCCATCCTCGCCCAAGTTTTACTCAATAGAGAGATTATTACTTCAGATCTCGCTCAGATTTATCTTAACCCTGAAAGTCAAAATCTTCCCTCACCTCTAGATGAGTTTTCTGATCTTAAACTGAGTGTAGACTTATTAGCCGAAGCGATCGCATCTCAAGACAAAATTATTATTTGTGGGGATTATGATGCAGATGGCATGACCAGTACTGCAGTACTACTCCGCTCACTAACACATTTAGGCGCAGATGTCAACTATCTGATTCCGTCTCGCATGAAAGAAGGATACGGAATTAATACTCGTATCGTTGAAGAATGCGCCTCGGCTGGAGTTGGTGTTATTCTAACGGTTGATAATGGAATTTCCGCCTATGAACCGATTGCGAGGGCTGTAGAATTAGGATTAACGGTTATTATTACGGATCATCACGATTTACCCGAAATTTTACCCCCTGCCGATGCGATTCTCAATCCTAAATTACTTTCTTTTAATTCACCCTATCAAGGTTTAGCAGGTGTGGGCGTTGCTTATATTTTAGCGGTCACTACGGCACAACATTTAGGAAAATTACAGGGATTAACGGATCAACTCTTAGAACTATTCACACTGGGAACTATAGCAGATTTAGCCCCTTTGACTGGGGTAAACCGTCGCTGGTTAAAACGGGGTTTAAAAAAGTTGCCCAAGTCTAAACTAGCAGGAATACAAGCATTGATGCAGAAATCGGGGGTGAGTGATCAACAAAAACCAGTCAAACCCGATGATATTGGTTTTAGATTAGGCCCTAGAATTAATGCTGTAGGACGTATTGGCGATCCGCAAATTGTAATTGAACTCCTGACAACGGATGATCCCGAAATTGCTAAAATGAGGGCGATGCAATGCGAACAAATCAACCATCAGCGTCAAACTTTATGCGAACAAATAGAATTAGAAGCGATTCATTTGATCGAAAATACTCCGATACAATGGAAAAGCGATCGTATTTTAGTTGTTGTTCACCCAGAATGGCATCATGGAGTAATCGGAATTGTCGCATCTCGTTTAGTTGAACGTTACGGGGTTCCTGTTTTTATTGGAACTTATGAGGAAGAAGATACGACTAAGATTAGAGGATCGGCCAGAGGAATACAAGAATTTAATGTATTTGAAGCGTTAGAGTTTTGTCGAGATCTTTTAGGTAAATTTGGTGGACATAAAGCAGCAGGTGGGTTTAGTTTAGCCACTGAAAATTTAGAGTTATTTAAAAAGCGTTTAAGTCAGTTTGCCCATCAATGTCTTAAAATCGAATATCTTAAACCTTTGGTTAAAATTGATGCCCAAGCTAATTTTAGTCAATTGAATGCTGCACTCTATCAACAAATTGATAGTCTACAACCTTGGGGAATTGGAAATGATTTTCCTGTATTTTGGACAGAAAATGTTAGAGTAATTGAACAGAGAATGATCGGAAAAAATCATCTCAAGGTAACTTTAGCGCAAGATGATGGCTGTCAGATTAAAGCGATCGCATGGCGTTGGGGTCAATATTTTCCTCTACCTCCTCGCTTTGATGTCGCCTATAAATTACGAGAAAACATCTGGAATGGTAACACAGATATTGAATTAGAAATTATCGGAATTCGACTTACTAACATCCAAAATAATGTTATAAAAAAAGCCAGTTTTCAATATAAAGGACGTGCTTATATTTGTAGTCATTGGCAAGAAATAGACGAATTACGCATTAAAAATGAGGAAGGTAAAGTCTTATCTGTCAAACGAGGACATCGCTCAGGTTTATTAGGCATTAATCGAGAAACTGCTGAAACAATTGATGTTACACAACCCCATTATTATCAATTAATTAAAGAAGCTATAGCCGCGTTATCTGGTTAAAATTAGTTGAGAAAATCAGCTATTTTTTCAATTAAAAATAACCCAGCTACAGAATTTCCATGATCATTTAAAGGAGGACTATAACAAGCAATAATACCTTGTTGGGGAACGATGGATAACATTGCACCACTAACCCCAGATTTTGTGGGAAATTCTTGATTAAAAGCTAAAGTTTGTGATTCTTCATAGAGTCCACATTCTCTCAGAATTTCGTGTACAATTTGACGATTTTGTGATGAGATTAAAGGAGAATTAATTAAAAGCATTCCTAACTTAGCTAAATCAATAATATTGCCCGAAAGACAACAAATTTGTTGATAAGTATCTAAGGCTATTTCTAAATTTTCTAAGTATCCGCTTTTGTGTAATTCTTCAGCTAAAGCTATATTTTTCGGATTGGGTAAAGAACGAACAGAATCTAGCATATTTTCATCTAAAAAAAGGTTACTACCGCTACATTCATTTAACCAAATTCGTAAATTATTACAGCAATCATTAGATTTTTTTCCAGGTAATAAACCAGCGAGAGTTATGGCACCACTATTAATCATTGGATTTCGCGGTAAACCTTGATCTAATTGCAGTTGTGTTAAAGAATTAAAGGGATATTCAGACGCTTTTGTCCCGACTCTTTTTAAAACAAATTCTTCACCATATAAAGAAAGTAAATAAAGCAATGAAAAAACTTTGCTCACACTCATTAAAGAAAAAGTTTTAGCCATATTTCCCACTGCAACACAATAATTATCTTGGGTGAGTAGGTAAAAAGCTAACTCATTTGGATCAGCTTGACCGAGTAATGGGATATAATTAGGCAATTGACCCAGATGTATTTGTTTTTTGGCTTGTACGAGCCATTCATTGAGTTTATCGCCTTGAATAGAATTAAGAGGTTTCATAAATTTTTCTGAGATAAAATTAAATTAGCTAATTCAGAAAATCCGTCGCATTCAGGTTTATTAGTTATATAACGGGGTGAGTGTTTTAACTGAGATAAATAGTGGGAAATATTAGCGACACCTACCGAAATAGGGAATAATTCTGGATTAAATAAAGGTTCATCATTTAGACTATCACCAACGGTCATAACTTCGTAAGGACTTAAAATAGAAAAATGTTTTTTTAAAACTTGTAAAAGACTATTTGCTTTATTTTGCTGTAACGGTTTAATATGACATTGAATGGTACTATAAGTAAAACTCCAATTTTTAGATTGACAAAATTGATTAATTTTTTGGAGATCAGATAAAGTTAATCCTTGAAGCTCAAAAGTCCAATCAGTTATCCGAAATGTATTATCAAAAGATTCTTCAAGATGAGGAAAAAAATTTTGTAACTCTTGAAATGTTTCTCTTAATGCCTGACGATGGGATACTAAATTATCAATAGAAATCAAAATTTCTGGCTCGTCATGAGATGATGGAAAATAGATACCGCCATTTTCTGCGATCGCACCCTCAATGGGTAAATAAGTTCTAATTCCATCAACCCAAGCAACTGAGCGTCCTGTTACGATTAGGACAGTAATATCATGTTTAGCCAACTTTTCGAGCGTTTGTAATAGCTTTGGGCTAAACTTGCCTTTTTTTGTGAGCGTACCATCTAAATCGGTGGCAATCAGTCGAATTTGTCTTAAATCAGCATTTTTAATCGATAAAGGCTGCATAAAGTTATAATAGCAGGATCACAAGAAAGCATAACTTAACCCGTAGATGATTGCTCAATAACTGGATAAATTTGACTTGATTCTACGTTTTTGCCTACACAAAGATCTACCTTTAGCTGAGACTGAATTACAATCCAAGTACCAGTTTTAGGATCTCGATAGGTTGTAAATGGGTTAGGTTGTAAGGGGTCATTGGAGACTCTAGCCATTTTTAATGTTATAATATTTTCCTTAATACTTATGGTAATAGGATTTCAGCAAATGCAAAGTGATCTAGAAGCGATAAAATTGTGATCTCGATCACTTGTTAATTTTCCAAAAAGTTATAAAAAAACAGTAAGATAAGCAAAAAATCATCGAGTTGTCATGACTCGGTTTACAAATAAACGCTGACTTATCAAACAGAATGGCTACTCATATTGTTACTGGTGTTGCGGGTTTTATTGGTTCTCATTTAGCAGAAACTTTACTGCAACAAGGAGAAAAGGTTATTGGTGTGGATCAATTCAATGATTATTATGACACCACACTCAAGCGAAAAAATGTACTACCACTACAGCAATACAAAGATTTTGAATTGATAGAAGCTGATATCCAACAGCTAGATTGGTTAACGCTTTTAAAAGAAGTTGAGACGGTTTTTCATCAAGCAGCCCAAGCCGGGGTTAGAGCAAGTTGGGGATCTGGCTTTCGTCATTATACCGAACGCAACATCAACGCGACACAAATTATTTTAGAAGCGGTGAAAGAAACTCCCGCCCTAAAACGGTTGGTTTTTGCTTCTACTTCTTCGGTATACGGAAATGCAGAAACGTTACCCACATCCGAAATTATTCCCCCTCAGCCTGTTTCTCCTTATGGGATTACAAAACTTGCCGCAGAACGCTTATGCTGGCTATATCATCATAATTTTGGCGTTCCAGTAACGGCTTTACGCTATTTTACTGTTTATGGGCCGCGTCAACGTCCTGATATGGCTTTTCATAAGTTTTTTAAAGCGGCTATTTTTAAAAATTCTATTCCGATTTATGGTGATGGTAAGCAAACAAGAGATTTTACTTTTGTAAGTGATGCTGTAGCGGCTAATTTGGCGGCGGCAACTTGCTCACAAGCGGTGGGAGAAGTGTTTAATATTGGTGGAGGTAGTCGGGTCTTTTTATGCGATGTTTTAGATAAAATTGATGAAATTGTGGGTTATAAAATAATAAGAGATCACCAAGAACAAGCGATGGGCGATGCACGTCATACCGGTGCAGATACGACTAAAGCTAAACAGTTAATTGGGTTTAATCCTCAAGTTTCTTTAGATGATGGTTTAGCTCAAGAATGGGAATGGATTCAAGGTTTGTATTAGTTAAACAAGAGGGTTTGTCGAGTGAATTGGGTTGGGAAACCAAACCCCTACTAAAAAATCTATCTTTTTTTAAGATTAATAACCATAATAATATCTAACTTTTTTATATTCTATTAACGAGATTTTCGTTTCCACAAACGCAAGATTAAGCCTAAACTCACCACAATATAACCCGAAGTTAGTAACCCATTAAAATACAGCAATCTTAAGGTTGTGGTTGGGAGAGCAAAACTCGAACTCGTCCATAATAAAATATAAGCGATCGCCCAAGTTAAAGTTAAAGTAACCGAAATTCTGCTCACTGATTTTTGTGCCGAATTTCCTTTACCGTGGTAAAGTGTCCACATCGCAGGTATCCAACCCACGACAGGAATTAAATAAACCATCAATTGCAATTTATTAAGTTTTGTTTCATAAAAAGGATCAGAATTATTCATCGAAAATTTGGGTTAGAAACCCCGTCCTTAAGGACGGCTTTACTCTTTAATTGTACTATTTTCACAAAAGATATGCTAGAATGTAAGGCATGGAAAAAGCTTTTAGTTACCGATTTTACCCAACGCTCGAACAAGAGTCGCTTCTGCGGCGCACGTTAGGTTGCGTAAGATATGTGTACAACAAAGCTCTCCATGAAAGAACTCAGTCTTGGTACGAAAAACAAGAAAGAGTCGGATACAATCAAACGTCTTCAATGTTGACCAACTGGAAAAAGCAAGAAGAATTTAGCTTCTTAAATGAAGTTAGTTGTGTCCCTTTGCAACAGGGGTTGAGGCATTTACAAAGTGCTTTTACTAATTTCTTTGCTGGCCATGCCAAGTACCCCAATTTCAAGAAAAAACATCAGGGAGGTAGTGCAGAATTTACTAAGTCAGCCTTTAAATGGAAAGACAGACAAATCTATCTAGCAAAATGTTCAGAACCTTTGCCGATTCGATGGTCAAGACAAATTCCTGACCTCTGTGAACCAAGCACGGTTACAGTTAGATTACATCCTTCTGGACGTTGGCATATCTCAATAAGATTTGATGACCCCAGATGTAAACCCTTGCCTGTCTCGGATAAAGCCATAGGAATTGACTTAGGGATTAGAGAAATGCTTGTAACCAGTGATGGAAAGAAAATTTCTAATCCTAAGCATCTAAAACAACACTACCGCCGTTTAAGGAGTGCGCAAAAAAGTCTTTTAAGAAAACAGAAAGGCTCTAAAAATAGAGATAAAGCAAGAATCAAAGTTGCCTTAATTCACGCTCAAATTAGCGATACGAGAAAAGACCATTTACATAAACTAACAACTCAATTAGTTCGTGAAAACCAAACGATAGTAGTTGAGAATTTAGCGGTGAAAAACATGGTCAAGAACCACAAGTTAGCTCAATCTATATCAGATGCCAGTTGGGGTGAAATTACTCGTCAAATAAGCTACAAGTGTCGTTGGTACGGGAGAAATTACATTGAAATAGATAGATGGTTTCCTAGTTCTAAACGGTGTAGCGATTGTGGGTATGTTGTTGAGAAAATGCCGTTAAGCGTTCGAGAATGGGATTGTCCTAATTGTGGTACAAGCCATGACCGAGATATTAACGCAAGTAAAAATATTTTGGCCGCTTTCTCTTGCGGTGTCAGTCTGTGGAGCGAGTGTAAGACCCGAACAGAGTAAATCTGTCAAGGCATCTGCATTGAAGCAGAAACCCAAATCGTAAGGTTTGGGAATCATCGCCATTTATGGCGGTGAGGATGTCAACGTCTTTAGTTTGAGGATAAAAAAATGGCTTTCTATTCTAAGAGTTCCCTAAATGCGATTATTCTTGCCGGGGGACAAAGTTCTCGTATGGGAAAAGATAAAGCTTTATTGCTTATTGATGGAATTCCGCTACTACAAAAAATTTATACTGTGGCTAGTGATTGTACGCAGAATGTGTATGTTATTTCTCCTTGGATTGAACAATATACCTCGATACTTCCTCAATCTTGTCATTTTATCCGAGAAAATACCCCTACTCATGGCCCTTTGGTGGCTTTTTTTTTAGCTTTAAATCACGTTGAGTCAGACTGGATACTTTTACTCGCTTGTGATTTACCTTTATTAACGAGTGAGATCGTTCAACAATGGGCAAATTCTTTACCTGGTGTACCAGAAACAGCGATCGCCTATTTACCAAAACAAGATGATCTTTGGCATCCTTTGTGTGGGTTTTACCGTCGTTGTTGTCTTGCTTCACTAGAATATTTTATCAAAAAAGGTGGGCGATCGTTTCAAGGTTGGTTAAATCAGTCCACAGTACAACAAATATTAGTCAGTGATCCTAGGGTTTTACTAAACTGTAATACACCCCAAGATTTACTTTTTTAAGTCACATATTCTACAAATCTTAAAATGTCAACCGTATTTTCACGTAATATAATCATTAATTATTATCCAAAAAGGTAATATTAATGGATAAAGTTAGAGATTTTAATAATAACGATACCAAAAATAAAAATAATATAAAAAAAAATTGACATTTAAATTTTAAAATAGCATTTTTAAAATTTAAATGTCACCTTCTGAAAATTTTTTTGGTTTTTTTAACCGTTTTTCAATGAAGTAAACTTTTGGGATTTCCCTTACTATAAAGTTTGCTGTAGAAAGCTTTGCGGAAAAATATCTAAGCTTAATCATTAATTTCAGCTTGCATATTAAGGATTTATCGAATTGATTGACTGGGTTTTATTTTTTCTTGTTTCTAAAAATTAATAGCTTTTTTTGTCCATTAAAGTAAGTTTTGTCTCATTTTTAGCCAATCTGGAGTAACGCAAAATGCCTAATTCATCTCTTTTAGTCGCCCTTCTTACAGTTCAAGAATCGTTAATTACTTTGGTTAGTGAGAATCGTTTTTTGGGACAATTAGCAGTAGCATTTGGTGAGAATTTTGATGTGACGGTGGCGCGAAATTTAGCGTATACTTGGCAGAATGGGGATTTTAGCGTTATTCCTGAGATTGAGGTTTTAAGTGCATCGGCGATGAATGGTGCTCTGGGTGGGTTTGCCGTATCGACGAATAAGATTTATCTTTCTGAGGTTTTGTTAGGTGATGCGGATGCTTTGGTTAGAGTTTTATTAGAAGAAATTGGGCATAAATTAGATAGCGTGTTGAATGTGGGTGATAGTGCGGGAGATGAAGGGGCGATATTTTCCGCGTTGGTTTTAGGGGAAACGTTGACAGATGATGAGTTAGCGTTGTTGAAAGCAGAAGATGATAGAGGTTTTGTTAAAGTTGATGGTCAAAATATTGCAGTTGAGCAGGATAATTTTATCGGAGATGATAACCCTAATAATATTCTGGGTACTGCGGGGAATGATTTTCTTGATGGAAAAGGTGGTAATGATACCCTTGATGGAGGTGCGGGTATTGATTTTCTTGTTGGTGGTACAGGAGATGATATTTATATTGTTGATACCACAACTGATACCATCACGGAAAACGCTAACGAGGGAACCGATACAATTAATGCCAGCGTTACTTTTAGTATAGCCGCACTGACCAACATCGAAAACCTAACCCTTACTGGTACAAGTAATATCAATGGTACAGGAAATACACTAGATAATATTATTACGGGAAATAGTGGGAACAATACCCTTAATGGTGGCGATGGTAATGATATTCTTAATGGGGGTGCAGGCGCTGACACTCTGAATGGAGGTATAGGCAACGATACATTAAATGCAGGATTAGGAGTATACGATAATGTTTCTGGTGGTGCAGGAGATGACCTACTCATCATAGACTACTCAGTCGGTGATACAGGAAAAGCGGTGTATCTGTATGCCTATAATGATACAGAAGGCTTCTATGGGGCTGCCTATCGCTACAACAGCAATAATAGCGCTTACCTCGATTATATTTCCTTCGATGGCATCAACCGCTTACAGGTGACTGGCACTAGCAAAAATGATACCCTTTATGGTGGTGCAGGTAATGATACTCTTGTTGGTGGGCTAGGCAACGATAACATTGATGGCGGTGCAGGTAATGACAGCTTAGTTGGAGGAGATGGCAACGATAGCATTTCTTCTGGAGATGGCAACGATAGCATTTCTT
>NZ_PXOH01000036.1 GCF_003007785.1 Aphanothece hegewaldii CCALA 016
TTGTTTCTCAGGACGGTCTCCTTTCCATTTTTTGACAGGTTAATTAATTTTCTATCCTCAAGTGACAGAAGAGGGATAATTTTGGCTAATTCTTGGAGTTCTTCGGGGGTATAAACCATCCCTGTCGGGTTAGAGGGCGAATTTAAAACAAATATTCTAGTTTTTGGGGTAATCGCTTGGCGCAATTGTTCTGGCGTAATTTTATAATTTTGTTCGACAGTTGTAGGTACAATAACCGACTTACCATGAGCCAAAGTGACCATTTCAGGATAACTTACCCAATAAGGAGCCGGAATAATCACCTCATCATCAACTTCAATGAGAGCAAGCATTAGATTAAAAAGAGAATGCTTACCGCCATTGGTAACAATAATGTTTTCTGGTTTAAAATTTAGATTATCTTCTTCAAAAAGTTTTTTCGCTAAGGCTTCTTTGAGAGCGGGTTCTCCTGAAGCTGGCCCATATTTCGTTTTACCTTCATCGAGGGCTTTTTTTGCAGCTTCTTTAATGTGAGTGGGAGTATCGAAGTCGGGTTCCCCCGCGCTAAAGCTACAAATATCGATTCCTTCCTTTTTCATTGCTTTGGCTTTTGCATCAACAGCAAGGGTCAGAGAAGGCACAACGTTAGTCACTCTTGAGGCAAACTTCATGATTGTTTACAGTTGTTAGTCTAAAGTTTTGTGTTGTCTATAATACTAATTGTCTAATGTCTTGCAGAGTAGAAAAATATTTTTTACAGAATTAAATCTGTAGGGGTTTGGTCTCCAAACCCTCTTTCAGACTAATTATTTTTTGGTTAAGCAACTGAAGCTAATTCCATTTCAGCTTGATTAGGTGTACCTTCAGTAACAAGCGATCGTTGTGAGGTTCCTTTTTCTATATAATTTTTCACCATCGCCATCACTGCATTAATTTTACGGGTACGCCATTCGTCGATGAGGGTTTCCACCTGTGGGGTCGATAAACGACGCTGCATCGCTTCATAGAGATAAGCGGCGTGACCTTTTTCATCTTGAGCAACACTAAAAATTCCTTTTTTGAGGGCTGCGTCTTTTTCGCCTAAAACTCTCGCCATACGGAAAAAATCATTACAGGCATCTAATTCTAATATATATGTACTGCCCATAAAAACAGCCCAATCAATGTTATCTGCTTTGAGTTCTTCTCTGGTGTAACCATCGAAAAAAGCATCAAAAAAAGGGCTTCTTCTTTCTTGGGAGTTTTGTTGGGCGAGTTGTTTAGGATCGATGACTTCTTTTCCCATGCGTTTTAAAGCTTGAGCAAAAATCTGCCCGTGTCTGCGTTCATCGGATGCGTGTCGGGCTAGTTTTTCGGCTAACCATTGATCACCCTCTTGAATAGCGCGTTGTTGTAGAGTTTCTAAAAAAGGAACGGCACCAGATTCAGCGAGTTGTAAACTAGCTAGAGTATTAGGACGAGTTTGAGGATCACATAGATTTCGGGCCATAATGAAGGCAGTCGCCCCAGATCCCAAGGTATGCAGAATACTTGTGTAGAGATTCATTAGTTCAGTTTAAAGAACGTCTTTTACATTCTACCCAATGTCTTTCGGTGTGAGGTGTGGTTAGCTACATTTGGAGTGATTGGGGGAAGTATTGAGGGTTTAGGACTTCTGTTAGCGTAAAAGGTGGCTCAGATGGCAACAAATTTGAGGAAAGTTGGGTTTTTTGGATAGTATCCATTCTCGCTTTTTGATAACAGTCTAAGAAACTCTCAGATAATACAGTTTTGAGACTAGGACTATCTTCTAAAGTAAGTTCGATCTGTCTTCTTTGTTCAATAATTGTATTACGCCAACCGCGAGAATTATATTCTTTTTCACTTTCCCAGTAACTCAGTTTGAGAAGATGTTCAAGGAGGATAATCAAACGGCTTTTTATTTCCTTTCTCTCACTTCTTCCCATACTTTCGATTTCTTCTATTAAATTTTCCCAGTCAATTTGGTCAAGTCGCTGATTTTTGAGTAACTCGGCTGTAGTTTGTAGCCAAAGATAAAAATCTTTTTCATATAAAGTTTTCTGAGCCTGTGTAGTTGGTGTAGTCATGGTTTTAGATAAAATTACTACCCTTACTATGTTATTACATCTACAATGAGTCAAATATTTCTCGCTCAATGTTGTTTACTATCATCGGAGTAAGCCAAACTATTGTACAACTTTTTTGTTTGCATCTTCGTGCCAACGCTGATATTTAGCACTGTGAATCGTAATAATTTCACACATTTTTTTAGCTTTTTTTTCAGCTTCTTTGGCTAATTCTAAAATTTCTTTAAGTTCTTGTTCATTTAATTCCTTTTGTTTCATGATAGATTCTCCAATCGTGTTTTAATATTAATCACAAGTGAGATGTTATAAGGGTTTGGTGACCAAACCCCTACTCTCACTGTATTTTCTTATAACACTCCTTTAGAACTGGGGATTGCATCAGCACGACGGGGATCGATTTCGAGTGCCATTCGCATTGCACGCGCAAAGGCTTTAAAGGTGGCTTCGATGATATGATGGGAATTAATGCCATCTAATTGACGGATATGTAAGGTCATTTGGCTATGATTGACGATCGCCACAAAAAATTCCCGCACAAGTTGAGTATCATAGGTGCCGACTCGTTGGGTGGGAATAGTTAAACCATAACTTAAATGCGGTCTTCCAGAAAAATCTAAGGCGACTTGAATTAAGGCTTCGTCTAAAGGTGCGACGAAATGACCAAATCTAATGATTCCTTTACGATCGCCTAATGCTTGAAACAGGGCTTGTCCTAGTGTAATCCCTACATCTTCATTGGTGTGATGATCGTCTATTTCAATATCACCAGTGGCTTTAACTTCTAGGTCAATTAAGCCATGTGAGGCGATTTGATGTAGCATATGATCGAGAAAAGGAACCCCTGTATTTGCATGACAGTTTCCTTGTCCGTCTAGGTTTAAACTAACTTGGACATCGGTTTCTTTGGTGGTACGGCTAACGGTGGCGATCCGTCCAGTAGGAATATGAAGCAGTTTATCGGTTATTTGCATAGTATTTGTAATAAAAATTTACAATAGTTTTTCGCGTTCGGTGATGGCTAAACCATGTGCGGGAAAGCCTTCATAATTCGCTAGAGTTGTAGTTGTGGTTTTCAATTTTTCAAAGCCTTCAGACGTTAGATAGGCGAGAGTAGAACGCTTGAGGAAATCATAGACGGATACTGCTGAATATGAACGCGCAAACCCGCCCGTCGGTAATACTGCATTAACTCCAATAGCATAAGTAGCAGCAGAAGAAGGGGTATACGCACCGAGTAAGATTTCTCCTGCATTTTTAATTTTTCCCACAACCGCAAAAGGATCTTTAACCAATACTTCTAAGTGTTCTGGGGCGTAATCATTAATAAAAGCGATCGATTCTTCTAAACTAGAAGTCAGAATAATCCCACCATATGCAGCAAGTCCCTGTTCACAAAATTCACGTCGCCAGTCGGGTAATTGTTGGATATATTCACTCGCATACTGACTCGCTTTTTGGGCTACTGCTTCACTATGCGTCACCAGTAAGGCGGCTGAGTCTGAACCGTGTTCGGCTTCAATTAATAAGTCTATGGCTGCAAGTCGAGGATCTGTGTATTCATCGGCTAGTACAATTGATTCACTTGGCCCCGCAGGTAAGCCCACATCAACAGTACCGTAAAGAATTCGTTTGGCGGCGGCTCCATAAACACTACACGGTCCGGTAATTTTGTCAACCCTTGCGACGGTTGGAGTTCCGATGGCCATTGCTGCGATCGCTTGTACGCCCCCAAGTTTATAAATTTCGTCTACACCTGCCATTTTTGCAGCCACGAGGGAAGCGGGTTCGACGTTGCCCTGTTTATCGGGAGGGGTACAGACGACAATTCTTTTAACACCAGCGACTTTGGCAGGGATGGCTAACATTAACATCATTGAGGGAAATGCGCCACGTCCTCTGGGAACATATAAACCAACACTGGGAAGAGGTGTAATTTTTTCACCTGCGAAGACTCCTGGTGATATTTCGCCAAGTTGAATTTCTTCGGGCATTTGTCGGCGATGCACTTCATAAATATTTCTAAAAGCTTGTTCGAGTGCGGTTTTAACTTCAGGTTCGATTAAATGTTCTGCTTGTTCTATTTCTTCGGCTGTAACTCTTATATTTTCTACGGTCGCGCCTTCATAGTCAAATTTTCTGGCATAGGAAATTACGCCTTTGTCTCCCTCAAGTTGTATCTCATCAATCACCGTTTTAGCAATCTTGAGGGCATTATCGATATCTAACTCAGCCCTTTTTTTAAGCGTGGTGAGATCTGCTGCTGTCATCTGCGCTAGTTTCAGAATTCTGATCACTAACCCTTACTCCTTGAATTTGTTTCGTCTATCTTTAATTATTGTCGCTCATAAACAGGAGCGATTTTTGCTGAAAATAAATTACCAGCGATCGCTTATCTGATGAGATGATATAAGCAATCACTGGTTTTTCCGATATTGTGTTGTCATAAAAGGAAATTCCAAGCTTTACGTTCCCAAACCGTTAGCTCTTTTAATTTCTTAATAAAATTGTAACAGAAGACACACACTTTTGTAAAAAAAAGTAAAGAATTTTTCCTAAACTAAATTTTTGAGGTATCTTGTAACACGCTCTGGAGAACCCCATAAAACCTGTTCTTGCTTGTAGATAACCATTCCTGGCTTTCCACCTTTAGGCTTATAGACATATTTCGGTTTTGTGTATACTACAGGAACTTGTGTACTTTGACGGGCTTGACTAAAATAAGCCGCCCAGTCTGCCGCGAGTTGTAAATCACTCTCATCGGGAACAAAACCTGGCTGTAAGCGTAATAAAACATGACTTCCGGCGATTTCTTGGGTATGAAACCATAAATCATAATCCCCCGCAGTCCGAAACGTTAGTATGTCATTTTGGCGGTTATTACGACCGATCCATATTTCATACCCTGATGACGTAATATAACGATAGGGCTTTGATTGATCAGTCGATTGACGTGGGCGAGATTGTGATTCAAAGTAATTTTGTTCGATCAGTTCATCTCGAATTTCTTCTAGCGTCTGTAAGTCATCGGGTGTTTGATATTGTTCTAACCCAGATAAACTGGCGGATACTTGTTCTAAATATTGAATTTCGGCTAATACTTCATCTAATAAGGGTTGAACAGCTTGTAAGGCACGTTTTAGCTTTTGGTGTTGTTTATACAAGCTTTGGGCATTCTGTACGCCGTTTTTTTCGGGGTTAAGGGAAATTTTTACGGGTTCTTCTGTGACAAAATCGGGTAAAGTAATAGAACTCATTCCCGCTTCCCATTGATAGACATACGCCATGAGAAGATCGGCTTGTTGACGGTATTGATCAGCGTTTTCCGACTGTTTTAAGCGTTCTGTAAAAATATTTGCTTTTTGTCTGAGTTTTCCTAAAATAGCATTAATCTTTTGACTCAGTTGATGACGTAGCTGTTTAAAGGTTTCTTGATTGAGATAATCAGTATAGTAACGGTTGAGGAGAGTTTGTACGTCGGAAACAGGTTTAATATCTTCTCCACCTAAAACCGTATATCCTGTATTTGTCCATCCTGGTTGAAAGGTTTCTGTTTTCAAGACTTTTAACCAGTTTTGCCATTCATTAAACAAATTTTCCCAGTTGGTTTCGGTTAATTGATCAGTGGTTATTTTTGTGTCAATATGGACATTTTTTAGGAGAAAACGGGCAATAACTGGACTTACACCGCGATAGGTTTTAATTAACTGTCGTTCGATCTGATCCGGAATGAGGCTAACTCGTTCAAACCAACTGTTCAAAGATTCCTCTAAACTGGGGTTAGTTCCGAATAAAGGTGGGGGAAGTTCGTAAGGTTGCCCCGTTTCCACAGTACGGATGCTCGATTGTGAGGCTGTCACTTGATGAGCTACTGTAATAATTTGGTTACTCGCATCAGTTAGGATCACGTTACTATATTTTCCCATGATCTCTATATATATATGCCAGATTGCCGGATCATCAGGGCGTTTGGCGATCGTAAAATCTATGACTCTTTCCCAAGGTGCGATCGCTTCTATCGCGGTGAGGGCATATCCATTGAGTTGATGACGCAGTTGATCGCTAAAAGTAAAGGTATCGGGGATTTTTGGGGGCGCATCACCCATATTAATTCTCGCTGCTTGAGGATGCCAAGATATTGTTAACCATCCTCTTTTTTTTAGGGTTCGTAATGCTAAGGCGATGGTATAGCGATCGCATTGATACACTTGTTCAATTCGGGCGGGTAGCCACTGGGATCTTAGTTCCGCGCAAGAAGCGATTAAAGTTGTATAGTCTACTGACTGCATTGCGATCGATTTTTGATGAACTCTTTCATTATCCATCATTCAATTCAAAAGAGGGTTTGGAGACCCTACCCCTACGCTTCTGTCCCCAGTATGATTGATTTAAAATTATCTTGCCTTTTTATTTGAAATGTATTAAAATACATTTAGAAAACAAAAGGAGATAGGCTCAATGGTTAAACCTTTAACAATTGCAATTATTGGCGGTGGTTTTAGTGGAACAATGGTCGCAACACATTTATTGCGTTTAGCTAATTGCCCACTCCAGATTAAACTTATAGAAAAACGTGCTAATATCGGTCAAGGCTTGGCCTACAGTACTGCTGTAGAACATCATGTCCTCAATGTTCCAGCAGGAAAAATGAGTGCTTTTCCTCAAGAGTCAGAACATTTCATCAATTGGTTACAAAATCGCTATTCTGAAAAAGCCTTTACAGCGAATTCTTTTGTCTCACGTCATTATTACGGCGAGTATCTTCAATCCATCTTACAAGAAGCCCACGAAAAAGCGAGAAAAGATGTTCAAATAGAGCATATACACTATGAAGCGACGGAATTACAACCCGTAGATGATCAAGTTGTTATTACTTGTGGGAATGGAAGACAAATTACGGCGGATCGTGTAGTTTTAGCATTAGGTAATCTACCACCAAGTAATCCACCTATTGCCGATCCATCATTCTATCAAAGCAGACGTTATCAACGTTGGGCATGGTCTACATCTTTAGAAAATATTGTACAGCCTGACGACGCTATTTTATTAATTGGTTCTGGATTAACTGCCCTTGATTTAGTCGTTAATTTACACTACAAAGGACATCAAGGGAAAATATACATGATTTCCAAAAGAGGGTTAGTTCCTCAAGCGCATCAACAAACACCAGCTTATCCCTTTTGCTTGAAAACTGAACAAAACTTGAATGGTTTATTTAAACATATTCGTCAAGAAGTAAAAAAAGCGGAAAAATTAGGCTATGATTGGCGATCGGTGATGGATGCTTTACGTCCTCATACCCAAGACATTTGGAAATCTCTTACTCTTGTAGAAAAACGCCGTTTTATCCGCCATCTTCGCGCTTATTGGGATAATCATCGTCATCGTATTGCGTCTGGAGTTTCCGATATTATTACTAAATTAAGAACCTCACAACAGTTAAGTCTATATGCTGGAGAAATCATCGCTTATCAAGAAGATATGGATGGTGTTACAGTAACAGTTCGTCCGAGAGGAAGTGAACATACTCATACGATTAAAGTTCAGACGGTAATTAATTGCACAGGTTCCGAACGATTAACCAGTCAATGGCAATATCCTTTACTCAAAAATATTATTAGTACAGGTGTTGCTCAACCTGACGCACTCGAATTAGGTTTAGAAGTAGCAGACAATGGGTCATTAGTCAGCCGAACTGGTGCTAAATCTACTACACTATATACACTTGGTCCCTTACAAAAAGGCTGTCTGTGGGAAACAACGGCTGTTCAAGAAAGCCGACAACAAGCCGAAAAATTAGCTACAACCTTATTAGATTCTTTTTCTCTTCGTAATACAATACGCCCTCTTAAAAGTAGTACGATTAATATAGAATCCTATACAGTACAACCAATGATTACGCCGGCGGCTAATTTTGTCGGGGTTGCTCCATATTAAAGGTTTGTGGGTAATATAATGATGTAGGGATTTGGTTACCAAATCCTTACACAAACAGGATAGGGAGTCCAAACCTCTATTATTTTTTAAGTATTAATGTACTTATAATAAATTTAGTATAATTTGGGCTAAAGCTTCTGTAGGTCCGATCGGTTCTCTCAAGTATAGTTGGATCTGTGAGTAAGTCTGTTGTAATTGTTGGACTTGTTGTGCGATCGCTTCTGTAATCCCACCGGTAAAGAGAAAATAGGGTAAAATGGCGATTTTTTTAGCCCCTTGTTCAATTAAAACTTGTAGCTGTGTTTCTAAACTAGGTGCAACCGACCAATAAGCAGGAATAGCATTTAGTTGATAAGCTATAGCTTCAACGGCTTGATTGCTACCTAGATAACGGCTACCATGAGATAATAAGATACTAGAATCTGCGCTGTCTTTTTCCAATTCTTGACGAAGTAAGGGAATAAGTTCTAGAGATGCGCCTAAATAAGATTTTAATTCAAGTTGAATTGTTTCTATAATTTCTGACTTGGCTAATGTGATTTCTCTGGGAATATCTTCTCTAACATGAACACCGGGTAAAAGAAACAAGGGAATAATCTGTAATTTAGTGAAACCTAGTGTACTCGCTACTTTAGCAAATTTGATGATATTTTGATGTAGAGGAATAGCAGATAATTCGAGAGAGGCAATATCAATAAGAGGATATTGAGGCTTAGTCAGTAAGGCAGTAACATTATTGATGGAATGATGGACATTGACTAAACTTTCATTTATTGTAATTCGCTGACGGAATAAATTCGTTAAGGTTCTAACCGCTTGCTCAGGGCGAGGATCTCGACTTCCGTGATAAACCAACAGATATGCAGATGATGACATCTAATTTTATTAATAAATTCTGTAATTTATCTAGGTTATCGTATTTTTTTAATTAAATGTAGAGATGTATTCATTCCGTTTCATTTTTTTGAATTAAGGTTAGATAAAGAAGATCAGCGATGAAAACTGTTCCACTGGATACGGCGCAACAAGCGCAGGCAACTGCTAATAACTTTCTCAGCAATCATCTAGGCGATCGCTTCAGTGCTGACCAAGCTATACTCAATAAGACTGGGGAGGTTTGGCAGATTCCAGTTATCCTAGCTTATCCAGTTATTGGGTCTATTGGACAAGTTGGAGAAATAAAGATCAGCACTAGCTCGAATGTTATCGTATTTCACACGCCTATAGAAGACATGAAACAAGTAGGGCTTAAACTCTACGAATCTTATCACGATGACATCCAAGCTGCATTTTTATAGACAGGAAACACCTTTTTCTTGTGTACCCGCTTGTTTGAGAATGGTACTTTCTGAGCAAGGGTTTACGTTGAGTGAAGCTGAACTTCGTAATCTATGTGATTGTACACCTTTGGGAACAGAAGCACTAAAAGCAGTTGATGCAGTTCGCCAATTGGGATTTACAAAATCAGCTAAATTAACGCTGAATTTACAGGAATTAATCAGTTTAGTTGACTTAGGTTTTTTTCCAATTGTTTTTGTTAATCTGTTGCCGATTGATGGAATTAGAGGAGGACACGCTATCATTGTCGTAGGAGTAGAGTCGAACCAAGTTTCGGTATACGATCCACTTCAAGGAGAACGAATTATCGATCGCTCAACTTTTGAAACTGCTTGGGCAATGATGCACAATTTAACTATTTTGATAAAAAAATAAACGCGACTAAACCCATACCATGATTAGATTTAACCTGTAGGGGTTTGGTTTCCTTTCCCCTTACAAAAATCCCATTTTCTTCGTCAAACCATTAAGATAAACATCAATAACATTAAAAACGTGACTAGCATCATGGCCACTAATAGTTAGTAAATATGCACTGATTTCATCAAATTTATCTAGAAAACAGGGATTAAAAAAAGGCTTGGTTTCCAAACCCCTACAATTTAGAAATGAAATCTAATTATTTATTTGCGGTTTCAAATTGGGCTTGCTTGCGTAATAATTCAGCTATGGTTAAATTATATTGAGCCTTACCATCGAAAACGGTTCCGACTTCAAACCGTTGAAATTGAACTTGTGCAAGATGATAAGCTTCTTCTGGTAGAGGAATATAACCAACTTCGGTAACAGCTTTCGGTGCATGGTCTAAATAATATTCGACAAATGCTTCTAATGCAGGATTATTTTGCGCGGCTTTCGCATTAACATAAATGAACAAGGGACGTGCTAAGGGTTGATATTGTTCATTTTCGACGGCTTCTGAAGATGGAGTAACCGCACCATTACCATTATCGATCGCTAATGCTTTTAATTGATCTTTATTTTGATCATAATAGCTATAACCGAAATAACCGAGAGCATTTGCATCTTGTTTAACCGCATTAACTAACGCTTGGTCATCTTCACTATAATTATAATCTTTACGACTCACCCCAGATTGACCGACAATGGCTTGAGTAAAATAGTCAAAGGTTCCAGAATTTTGATCAGCACCATGAAGCGTAATCGGTTTATCGGGCCATGTGGAGCGAATTTGATTCCATTTATTGATTTTACCTTGTGCTGAAGGTTCCCAGAGTTTTTTTAATTCAGCTACAGTAATATCATTCGCCCAA
The DNA here is from genome assembly GCF_003007785.1 of Aphanothece hegewaldii CCALA 016. GTDB lineage: Bacteria > Cyanobacteriota > Cyanobacteriia > Cyanobacteriales > Microcystaceae > Chroococcus > Chroococcus hegewaldii. Next base: position 10,613 of record NZ_PXOH01000036.1, read on the forward strand.
GTATTTTGAGCATTGACAGTAACAGTTAAAGCATCAAAAGCAATGGGTAACTCAATGTAACGAACTTCTTTTGCATTACAGGCATCCATTTCATCTTTTAAAATAGGACGAGAAGCAGCATTAATATCCGTTTCGCCGTTACAAAACTTTTTAAAGCCGCCTCCTGTTCCCGAAAAGTTATCATCAATTGTAATATTGCTCAAGGTTTTGTTAGAAGGATCAGCTTTATAATGTTCTAGAACTTTTTGAGTAATGGGATAAACTGTACTAGAGCCATCTATTTTAATAGGTTTAATATTATTTGGGTTAATTGAAGCGCATGATTGTAGAATAAAGGCCGTTGCCATTACTGTTTTTAGAGTAAAAGATAGCTTTAGAGATATATTTTTCATTTTCTGTTCTCCTAATATTTTTCAAAAATTAATTAAGTATTTAATAAAAAAAAGCTTAACTATAAAAGATTAAAAACAGATTAAATTGTTATAAAATCTCTTCAAAAAAGATACAAAAATAGAAAAAATTAAAGATTAATTAAGTCACCCGAACGAATCACCGAGAGTTAAAGAGCCAGCTACAATGATTAATCGATATATTTAAAAGGGCTATAAATCAGTATGGGCAAGGATTTGGGGCTAAGTTTTCTAAAAAAATTGTCAAAAGTGATTTAATAATTTATTTAAAGAAAAAGAGTTCCTTAATCTATTCTTTACTAACAAAGTGTAGTTTATATCTTAAGATTTTCTAGGTTTACTAATTTCGTCAGTCCTAGTATGTCTAATCAAAACGATAATATTATGAGAAAAATTTCTCAATTAGCGAGTTCTCTAACCCTACTTGCACTAACTGCAAGTCTAGCCGCTTGTGGCGGTGGTGGCACTAATACATCGACAAATAGCACATCTGGAACCACAGAAGGAGCAAGACAAGTTCCTCTTTCTGGCAACGTAGCCGTAACGGGTGCGGGAGCATCTTTCCCCGCTCCATTGTATCAAAACTGGCTTGTACAGTTAAATCGAGAAGTTCCCCAACTCCAAATTAACTATCAATCTGTTGGTAGCGGTGCAGGAGTTGAACAGTTCACCCAGGGTACGATCGATTTTGGCGCAAGTGACGTAGCAATGACCGATAAAGAAATGGCTAATGTCAAAGATGGTGTTCTATTATTACCCATGACGGCGGGTAGTATTGCCGTAGCTTACAATTTACCAGGTGTCGAAGGATTAAAATTATCGAGAGATGCCTTTATCGGAATTTTTAAAGGTGAAATTACTAAATGGAATGATCCCCAAATTGCCGCCGCTAACCCCGATTTGAAATTACCTGATACACCAATTACTGTAGTACATCGCGCTGATGGTAGTGGTACGACGGGAATCTTTACAATGCACCTAAGTGCTATTAGTCCTGAATGGAAAAAGAGCATCGGTCAAGGTAAAACCGTTCAATGGCCAACTAGCAAAGGTAAATTTTTAGGTGGGAGAGGCAATGAAGGGGTAACCGCAACCATTAAACAAAATGAAGGGACGATCGGTTATATTGAATACGGCTTTGCTAAAAACAATGGTTTAGCGATGGCAGCATTAGAAAACAAAGAAGGTAAATTTACATTACCCGATGAGGCCGCAGCGTCAGCTACCTTAGCCTCAGAACCCTTACCCGAAGATATGCGATTATTTTTCAGCGATCCTCCAGGAGAGACATCTTATCCAATTGTGACTTATTCTTGGATGTTGATGCACAAAAGCTACCCCGATAAAGACAAGGCTATTGGGATAGAAGCGATGATTGAATATGGTCTAACCACAGGTCAAAAACAAAGTGCGGCTTTAGGATATGTTCCTTTACCACCAGAAGTCGTCAAAAAAGTAGCAGCAGTAGCCGATCAAATCAGTCCTGACTATACGATTAAGGTAGAGTAGATTCATCTATTGGGTGAAACGGGAAGGGTGAAGAGGAGAAACGGTAATTTAAGAGAAACTTAATAAAGTATGTCTCAAAAGCCGATATCTGCTCCCCTAACCCTAAATGTAATTAAAGTAGTATTTTTGTTTGCTGTTTATCGTTGATGACAACATAGTGTATGGCTTCACCACCAATTTCTCAAAACTCCGATTTTGCTCCCCGTTCAGATGTAGAGAAAACTTTTGATCGAGGGTTTGTTACATTAACACAAATTTTTGCCATCGGAATTGGCTTGATTTTATTAGCGATCGCATTAGTCATTACCATTAGAGCTTTACCCGCGATTAGTCAATTTGGACCTGGTTTTCTGTTTGGCACTGATTGGAACCCTGTTAAAGGGCGTGAATCATTTGGGGCGTTACCGGTGATCTACGGAACTCTAGTTAACTCTTTCTTGGCTTTATTACTTGCAGTTCCTTTGGGAATTGGTTCTGCAATCTTTTTAAGTGAAGATTTTATCCCTCTAAAAATTCGTACTGTTCTGGTTTTTTTAGTGCAACTCTTAGCCGCTATTCCAAGTGTTGTCTACGGTTTATGGGGTATTTTTGTAATGATTCCTTTTTTGTCGTCATTACATCGGATTATTCCTTTTTTTCCCGTAGTCAGAGGACCGAGTATGCTTGTCGCTAGTGTTGTACTAGCCATCATGATTTTACCGATTATTATTTCGATTTCTCGTGATTCTCTGTTTGCCTTACCGCCAGATTTACGTCAAGCGTCATTAGGTTTAGGGGCGACTCGTTGGGAAACCATTTTCCGTGTACTGATTCCTGCGGCAATTTCTGGGATTGTTGGGGGAATTATGTTAGCCCTCGGACGTGCAATGGGTGAGACAATGGCAGTAACGATGCTTATCGGCAACTCAAACAGGATCAGTCCTAATATTACACAACCAGCTAATACGATCGCCTCTTTGTTGGCGAATCAGTTTGCTGAAGCATCGGGGATACAAGTAGCAGCCCTCATGTATGCTGGTTTAGTGCTAATGCTCCTGACTTTGCTAGTCAATATCCTGGCTGAAGTGATCGTAAATAAGATTAAAGCGAAATACAACTAAAACAAGTTTTGGGGTCATTTTAGATCATTAATTGTATGTCTACTTTAGATTTTGAGGAAGTTACTAACCCAAATTTGAATTTAAAAAGAGAAACTTCTAGCCCTCGTTCTCTGTTTGGGTTAATCATGACAGGGCTATCAGCAGTATGTCTAACCATTACGACGATCCCTCTATTTTTATTGATCGGTTATGTTATTTATAAAGGTGGTAGCCGTCTCGGTCTTGACCTATTTACCGAACTTCCTCCACCACCAGGATTAGAAGGCGGTGGTTTTGCGAATGCGATTTTAGGAACGATTATAGTTGTATCGATAGCAACGGCGATCGCTGTTCCTATTGGTGTTTTAGCAGCAGTTTACCTATCAGAATTTAGCGGCGGTGGTAAAACAGCCCAATGGGTTAGATTTGCCACGAACGTATTAAGCGGTGTACCGTCGATTATTGCTGGTATCTTTGCTTTTGGTCTTTTTGTTGCACCTTTGATCGGCAACCGGGGAATTTTTGGCTTTAGTGCGATCGCGGCGGCAATTGGTTTAGCTGTGTTAATGTTGCCAACAATTATTAGAACGACGGATGAAGCCTTACAAATTGTTCCCCAAGATATTCGTTGGGCGGCTTTGGGCATTGGAGCGTATAATTATCAGACAGTGCTAAAAGTTGTCTTACCCGCAGCAATTCCCGCAATTATAACAGGTGTCACCCTTGCTGTGGCTCGTGCAGCAGGAGAAACGGCCTCTTTAATCTTTACGGCATTATTTTCTAACTTCTGGCCTAGAGGGATATTTGAACCGATCGCAACTTTATCGGTTTTGGTTTTCAACTTTGCAACCGTACCATTTCAACCTCAACAAGAACTTGCTTGGGCGGGTTCACTGATTTTGGTGTTGTTGGTATTAATCGCTAGTATAGCGGCTCGTTTGGCTACGCGGCAGAGGTAAAGTCGATCGCAAACCCAAAAAATATAATGTCTAGAGGAGACAATTTACAATGAGAGAGATGCCAACTACAGCAAACCGAATTCAAACGGTTTTAAAAACATACAACGTTGATATTTACTATGGGACATATCGCGCTGTAACGGGCGTATCAATGGAAATACCGAAAAATAAGGTAACTGCCCTTATTGGCCCGTCTGGTTGCGGTAAAAGTACAATTCTACGATGTTTTAATCGACTTAACGACCTCATCCAAGGCTTTCATCTCACGGGAAAAATTGAGTATTTAGGACAAGACCTCTATGCAAAAGATGTCGATCCTGTCAAGGTTAGAGATGAAATTGGAATGGTCTTTCAACGTCCGAATCCTTTCCCAAAATCGATTTATGATAACATCGTATATGGACCCAGAATCCAAAAAGATACGAGAAATTTCGATGAAATTGTCGAAACTTCTTTGCGTCGAGCGGCTCTTTGGGATGAAGTAAAAGATAAACTTCAAGAAAGCGGTTTTTCTCTTTCTGGTGGACAACAACAACGCCTTTGTATTGCTCGTACTATTGCCGCACAACCCGAAGTTATTTTGATGGATGAACCTTGTTCCGCGTTAGACCCCATTTCGACTTTAAAAGTAGAAGAATTGATTCATGAATTAAAAGAAAAATATACGATTATTATCGTGACTCATAATATGCAGCAAGCGACAAGAGTTGCTGACTATACGGCTTTCTTTAATGCAGAACCTACGCCTAAAGGTGGCAAAATTGGATATTTAGTAGAATATGACCGAACTGAAGTTATTTTTGGTTCTCCAAATGAACAGGCAACCAAAGATTATGTAAGCGGTAAATTTGGTTAAGTTAGGGCGTTATTTTTGTTTTTGTTTATTGATTTTATGAAATTTTATGTTAGCAACTGATATCGAAACTCAAGCCGTTTTAAGAACGAAAAATCTTCATGTTTATTATGGATCTAATTTAGCCGTTCGAGATGTTTCTTTAGATATACCAGAAAAGCAAGTCGTCGCTTTTATTGGACCTTCTGGCTGTGGAAAAAGTACGGTTTTACGCTGTTTTAACCGTATGAACGATTTAATTAAAAGTGCCAGAATTGAAGGAAAAGTAACCTATCGAGGTAAAGATATTTATGCGACGGGACTTGACCCCGTAGGTTTGCGGAGTCGAATTGGCATGGTTTTTCAAAAACCGAACCCTTTTCCGAAATCGATTTATGAAAATATTGCTTTTGGCGCTCGTTTGAATGGCTATAAAGGTAATATGGATGAATTAGTCGAATCGTCTTTAAAAAGAGCCGTCATTTGGGACGATGTTAAAGACAAACTACAACAAAATGGTCAAGCATTATCAGGTGGGCAACAACAACGCTTGTGTATTGCTCGTGCCATTTCGATTCAACCCGAAGTATTATTAATGGATGAGCCTTGTGCAGCACTTGACCCCATTTCTACTTTAAAAATTGAAGAGTTAATGCACGATCTGAAAAAACAATATACGATCGTCATTGTGACACACAATATGCAGCAAGCGTCACGAGTTTCTGATTACACAGCTTTCTATAATGCTGAACCAACTCCTAAAGGCGGCAAAGTAGGTTATTTAGTTGAATATGACCGAACCGAGAAAATTTTTCAAGACCCCGCCCAAGAAGCAACTAGAGATTATGTCGCGGGTCGTTTCGGTTAATCTACGCAAGAAAAAAAAATTGATGAGGTGGGTCATTCCCGCCTTTTTTATTTATTTGATAAACATTAAGATTATGGCTATTTTTATTAATATAAAATTAACCTATTTTTAACTTTATAAAGTCTTTAAATTAGATTTAACTTAAGTTAGTTATTAACTCTATATAATGATTTTGTGTAAGTCATTGTGATTTTTCTTTCATAAGATTTCAACTAACAACAATAAAGGAACATATGATCAGTAATTTTCAATTTAAACTCAATCGTTGGACAATTGGCGGACTAGCGACTATAGCTGCGGTGGCTGTAACAGTACCTTCGGTTTATTCCCAAAGTCGTACCACCATTAAAGTTGATGGTTCAAGTACCGTTTATCCCATTACCGAAGCGGCGGCCGAAGATTTTCAAGCGAAAAATCGTAATACTCAAGTTACTGTCGGTGTTTCTGGAACAGGTGGCGGTTTCAAAAAATTCTGTGCAGGTGAAACCGATATTTCTAACGCATCTCGTCCCATTAAAGATTCTGAACGTCAAAAGTGTGCTGCTGCTGGTGTTAAGTTTATTGAACTTCCCGTTGCTTTTGATGCGTTAACAGTTGTTACAAACAAACAAAACACCGCCGTTAATAGTATGACGGTTGCTGAACTGAAAAAACTTTGGGAACCCGCCGCAACCGGTAAAATTACGAAATGGAATCAAGTTAACTCTAAGTTTCCTAATGCACCTGTTAAACTTTATGGACCTGGTGCGGACTCAGGTACATTTGATTATTTTACCGAAGCAATTGTCGGTGAAGCGAAAAAAAGTCGCACTGACTTTACTCCCAGTGAAGATGATAACGTTTTAGTTCAAGGGGTCAGCCGTGATAAAAATGCTCTTGGCTATTTTGGTTATGCTTATTATGAAGCAAATAAAAATAAACTAAAAGCCATTGCAATTGATGGGGGTAAAGGCCCAGTTATGCCGTCTAAATCTACTGTCGAAAATGGGAAGTATAACCCTTTATCTCGCCCCATTTTTATTTATGTTAATTCCAAATCGGCTCAACGTCCTGAAGTTAAACAGTTTGTCGAATATTATCTAAATAATGCTCCTAGATTGGTTTCTGAAGTAAAGTATATACCTTTACCTGCTGCTACCTATAAAGATGTTTTAGATAACTTCAAAAAAAATAAAACAGGTAGCGTTTTCGTTGGTAAAGATATCGTTGGTGTAACTGTACAAGATATCGTCCGCATGGAAGCCAAAGATTAATTGTTTTATTGATACCAATCTTCAACAAATAGATAGGTAATGTATTGTAGGGGTTTGGTCGCCAAACCCTCCATTAAAACCGATACTGTTTAATCCAATTCACAAAAATTGCCGATGCAAACTTGGACAAATAAACACAGAAAAAAACGTAACTTACAAGAAAAAATTATTGAGATAATTCTGCTTCTAGCGGCTTTAACCTCAGTATTTACAACCTTTGGAATCTTAGAAGTTTTGCTAGGTGAATCCATTAGCTTTTTCCAAAAAGTACCTATTAAACTATTTCTGACCGATACTCAATGGAGTCCGCTCTTTGCTGACCCTCACTATGGTATTTTACCCTTATTATCGGGAACTTTAGTAACATCGATGGTGGCTATGTTTGTGGCGATTCCACTCGGAACAATTGTTGCCATTTATCTAAGTGAATTCGCGCCCGCTAAAGTGCGAGAAATTGCTAAACCTTGTCTTGAATTATTAGCAGCTATTCCCACCGTTGTTTATGGTTATTTTGCCTTACTCTCAGTTACCCCAATCTTACAAATGATTTTTCCTGAGTTATCGGGATTTAATATGCTCAGTGCGGGTTTAGTCATGGGTTTAATGATTATTCCTTTGATTAGTTCGATTAGTGAAGATGCGATGCGGGCTGTGCCACAATCAATTAAAGAGGGGTCGTATGCGATGGGGGCGACTCGTTTACAAACGGCGTTAAAAGTGGTTTTCCCGTCGGCTATTTCGGGAATTAGTGCGGCGTATATTTTAGGAATTTCTCGTGCTGTTGGTGAGACAATGATTGTAGCGATCGCAGCAGGATTACAACCTAATTTAACATGGAATCCCCTTGACCAAGCAGCGACAATTACAGCTTATATTGTCCAAGTCAGTTTAGGTGATTTACCTCATGGTTCCTTGGAATATCAGTCTATATTTGCCGCAGGAATTACTCTGGTATTAATGACTTTAGTTTTAAACATTATTGGTTATTTTCTCGCCAAAAAGTATCGGGAAATTTATTAAAAAATGGTTGCAGAAAATTTACAAATACTACGAGGGGAAATTAATCAGCGAAAATTGGTTAATAATCTTTTTGCGGTTGTTGGGTTAATCATCATTTTGGTGTCAGTCTTAATTTTATTAGCCTTAATTCTACAATTGGCAATTAATGGATGGTCACGCATTACACCAGAATTTTTTACCTCTTTTCCCAGTCGTCGCGCCGAAAATGCTGGTATTCTCTCCGCTTGGGTGGGAACCTCACTCGTCATGTTAGTTACTGCTTTTTTTGCTGTTCCTCTGGGTATTGCTTCGGGTGTCTATTTAGAAGAATATGCCCGTAAAAATTGGCTTTCGGCTTTAATTGAAATTAATGTCACTAATTTAGCGGGTGTTCCTTCGATTATCTATGGTTTATTAGCTTTAGGCGTTTTTGTCTATCAGTTCCAGCTAGGAGAAAGTATCTTAGCGGCGGGTTTAACGCTGGCTTTACTGATTTTACCTGTTGTGATTGTAACCACTCGTGAGGCACTGCGGGCGATTCCCAATAGTTTACGGGAGGCAGCTTATGCAATGGGGGCGAGTAAATGGCAGATGATTTGGGATCACATTTTACCCTATTCTTTTGGTAGCATTCTCACAGGAATTATTATCGGTTTATCTCGTGCCATTGGCGAAACTGCGCCAGTTATTACAATTGGGGCATTGACTTTTATTGCTTTTTTGCCCGATTCACCAATTAAAAGCGAATTTCCGTTTATTTCTTTTGAATGGTTAAAAGCGCCATTTACATTAATGCCTATTCAGATGTTTAATTGGGTATCTCGTCCCGAACCTGAATTCGAGGTAAATGCGGCTGCTGCTGGAACGGTTTTATTATTCATGACATTAGCGATGAATGGTATTGCTATCTTTTTACGTTATCGTTTTCGCAAGGGGATCAAATGGTAGAAAATATGGCGTATATCGCCCAAGAGTTTTTAGATACACCACCGAAAGCAGAAGTCAGAAATTTAGACTTTTATTATGGTTCATTTCACGCTCTGAAAAAGGTTAATATGCTGGTGGCGGATAAAAGAGTAACCGCTTTAATTGGCCCTTCAGGATGCGGCAAAACGACGCTTTTAAGATGTTTTAATCGGATGCACGACCTTTACCCCGGAAATCGTTATGAGGGACAAATTGCGGTCGATGAAATTAATATTTTAGGTCGTCAGGTTGACCCGATTGAAGTTAGAATGCGAATTAGTATGGTTTTCCAGAAACCGAATCCGTTTCCAAAGTCGATTTATGAAAATGTCGCTTATGGCTTACGAGTTCGGGGAGAAATGCGACGAAATATTATTGATGAAAAGGTGGAAAAATCCCTCAGAGGTGCCGCATTATGGGAAGAAGTGAAAGATCGTTTGAATACCTCTGCTTATGATTTATCGGGGGGACAACAGCAACGTTTATGTATTGCGAGGGCGTTAGTTAGTGACCCTGAAATTATTTTATTTGATGAACCGACCTCCGCACTAGACCCCATTGCGACTAATAGTATTGAAAAGTTAATCGGTATTATTAAAGAACAAGTATCGATTCTAATTGTTACCCATAGTATGCAGCAAGCGGCGAGAATTTCTGACTATACCGCGTTTATGTATTTGGGTGAATTAGTAGAATTTGGTCGAACACAGGATATGTTTAGTCAGCCAGAAAATCAGCAAACAAAAGATTATATTAGCGGTCGTTTTGGATGATTTTTGTTTTTAGAAGGGTTTGGAAACCAAACCCCTACACAAATGATTAACTCTTAGGTTGAGGAATGGTGACATCGACGACTTTAACCTCGCTTCCCAGTTGAGATAATGGGGGTTGAATCGTTTGATTATTGCCGACGACTAGGGTCACAATTTGCTCAGGTTGTAGATATTTTTGGGCGACTCGTTGGATATCTGCAATGGTTGTCTCTTGTACACCTCGTTGATATTTAAAGATAAAATCAGCAGGATAACCATAATATTCATAATTCATCAAACGTGATAAAACTTGTCCAGAATTGGCAAATTTAAAGACAAACGAATTAAGAATCGAATCTTTGGCTAATTCTAATTCTTCTTTAGTAATCGGTTGGGTGCGAATTCGTTCTAGTTCTTTGAGCAATGATTGAACAAAGGTAACTGTTGTTTCGGAACGAGTTTGACCACCTGCGAGAAATGTTCCGGGAAAATCATAATTTGCACCCCAATAACCATATACTGAATAAGCTAACCCTTGACGCGATCGCAATTGATTAAATAAACGTCCACCAAATCCGTTTAATACCTCATTCATGACGCTAAGAGATGGATAATCAGGATTACTAAATTTTCCGCCCAAATGTCCCAAAAGAATGTTACTTTGGGTCAGTTGAGGTTGATTAACCAAGAAAACACCGCTTTTGTATTTTTGTGATGCTGTAGGAATCTCGACTTTAGCGGGAGTTGCAGGAGGAGTCCAATCACCAAAAGTTTTTTCAATGAGGGCTAAAATTTGTTGAGGCTCAAAATCCCCAACAACCCCTAAAATAATCTCATCGGGACGCACATAGGTTTTATAAAATCCTACAAGATCCTCACGAGAAATATTATCTAAAGTCGTAAATTCTATAGTGCGTGCATAAGGGCTATTTTCTCCATAGATTAGCTTTTCAAACTCCCGACTTGCAATATCACCAGGGTCATCATTTCGTCTAGCTATTTCGCCTTTTTGTTGGGTTTTTGCTAGAGTGACTTGTTGGGCATCAAAAACAGGATAGCGCACAATTTCGGCGAATAGTGGGAAAACCGTTTCTATATCTTCTTTGAGGGCGTTAAAACTGGCAGTACCTGACGTTGTACCGATACCTGTCTCAATAATTGCCGCATTTTGGTCGATGAGTTCATTCACTTCTTTTGCTGAATGATACTGGGTTCCTCCGGTTCGCATTACGGTTCCGGTTAGTTCTGCTAAACCGACTTTTTCACTTGCTTCTAAGCGTGAACCTGTGCGAATTAGCGCATTACCACTAATTAAAGGAAGTTGATGATCTTCCATTAAATAGACTACCATGCCGTTTTTGAGTTGGTAGCGATCGTATTTTGGGATCTTGATTTCAGGTAAAGTAGGATACGTTAAATCAGTGTAATGTCTGGGAGTTTGGGCAATAGCTGGTAAACGCAGGGTCAAAACCATGACCATAACTAATACAAATATACCTAACCACTGAAAACGTTTAAACGATTTTTGCATAGATGTGATCCTTTTACTGTGCGGGTTTAATGCGTCCGATGGTGCGATTTTCGTTACTAAAGGTTTGATTGGCGACTCGTTGGATATCTTCAGCCGTAACCGCCGAAATTTCATCGATTTGGGTAAATAAGTTGCGCCAAGAACCTGTTTTAACGTCGTATTCTGCTAAAGCTTGCGCCATTCCTGAATTAGAATTAAGTGTCCGCAACAGTTGCGCCCGCAGTTGGTTTTTAGCCCGTTGTAATTCTTGTTCGGAGACGGGTTCGGTTTTAAGACGTTCGATTTCTTGATTTAAAGCTTGTGATACTTCTTCTAGAGTTCCATTCGGTGAAGTCATAGCATAAAACACAATTAGATTAGGATATTTATCGCCTGGAAAGCCATTAAATCCTTGTGCAACTAAAGCGATTTGTTTTTCTTCCACTAGAGAACGATACAGACGTGAAGTACGACCATTACTCATTATCGTTGTCATGACTTCATAAATCGCATTATCGGGGTGATTTAATTGGGGACGATGATACCCGACAAAGTACCAAGGTTGAGAGGGTAGGGTTAAATCAACTTCTCTCGGTTGCGTTTGTTTAGGTTCAACGGTAATATTTTCTTTGGGTTTGGGTTTTGCTGTATAACGACCAAAATAGATCTTAGCTAATTCTTTTACTTTAGCTGGATCGACATCACCAACGATCGCAATCGTTAGATTATTTGGTGGGTAATACTCCCTAAAAAACTGTGTGACATCCTCTCTAGATAGATTACGAATATCTTCGTCATAACCAATCACAGGACGTTTGTAGGGATGTTCGGTAAAGGCTTTATCGATGAAGGCTTCGATCATCTGCCCAACAGGATTATTATCGGTTCTCAGGCGACGTTCTTCAAGAATTACCTCTTTTTCTTTATAGAATTCTCGGAAAACTGGTTCTAAAAACCGTTCTGATTCGAGAGACATCCACAATTCTAGTTTATTCGAGGGAAAGCTATAAAAATATACCGTTGCATCCGCCGAAGTTGCCGCATTTAAGCCAACTCCGCCCGAACGTTCGACAATTTGACCGAATTCATTTTGCTTGACAAATTGGTTAGTTTGTGCTGTTATTTTATCAAATTCTTGGCTTAATTGTTTGACTTCTGCGACTTTTCCAGCTTTTTTAGCGGCTTGTAATTGAGCATAAATCTCATCTTGACGGTCTAAAATCGCTTTTTCTGCCTGATAATCTGTTGTGCCAATGTCTTTTGTGCCTTTAAAGGCTAAATGTTCTAGAAAGTGAGCGACACCTGTTTTACCATCGGGTTCATCTACACCACCCACATTAGCATAGGTGAAAAAGGAAACAACAGGGGCTTCACGATTTTCCATCACAATAAACTTTAGCCCATTATCGAGGGTAAATTCGGTCACTCGTTCGATCGCTTTTTCTAAGTAAGGGTTAGTCCCTTGTGCAACCGTCAATTCTGAACGAGCATAAGCAAAAGACGAAAATAAACCCCAACTCGACATCATTAGGGTTACACCCATCGCCAAACCGAACAATGTTCGTAAAAATCGCATATTTGTCTTTAAGAGTGAATAGTTAACAGTTAAGAGTAAGCGTTCAACCGTTCATTTTTATCCTAACGATTATCAGCCTTCAGTTATCCTTTCAAAAATGATTACTGATGACTGTTTACTGTTTTATAGCGTTCTTGCAGTTCAAGAATCGAAAATAACGCCTGAAACTGAAGTCCTTTAGATTGATAAAGTTCGCCTCCCCCTTGTTCTCGGTCTACTAGGGCGATGATTTCTTCGACGACATACCCAGCATCTTGTAAGCGTTCAACAGCTTGTAGGGCTGATTTTCCAGTGGTTACAACGTCTTCTAGAACGACTACCTTGGCACCAGCAGGAAGGGTGGGCCCTTCGATATAAGCTTTGGTTCCGTGACCTTTTGCTTCTTTACGAATAATTAAGGCTGGGATGGGACGTGCTTCATAAGCTGAAACCACACTAACCGCCGAAACGATGGGATCAGCGCCTAATGTTAATCCGGCGACGGCTTGAGTTTGTGGGGGCAACAGTGGCAAAATAAGACGGCCAATAGCTAAAGCACCTTCAGCATTGAGAGTCACTTCTTTACCATTGATATAATAGGCACTGCTTTGCCCAGAAGATAGAACAAAATCCCCTTCCCGGTAGGCTAACTGTATTAATAAATCGAGAAGAAACTGACGGAGGTCTGATCCAGATGCACTTGCTACGGAAAAATTAGACATAAAATTTGATTTTCGATCTAATAAAAATATCATTGCGGATTACTCTTGTTTAATGGATTTTTCGGCTACAATTGGGTCAAGCTGGTTAAATGTTTTAAACATCATTTTTGTCAGGTTTTTAGTTGAATTTACGGAGAAACCCTGCCTTTTTTGATGAAATTGTTTTAACTTTCTTAACATCTTTAAACATATGGAGCGAATCATGTCCATTAAAAAATGTCTGGGTTTTGGCTTTCCCAGTCTTTTAGCAACCTCTCTTATTTTAGCCCCTGGGGTTCAAGCCGAAGAAGTAAGGTATGAAGTGGCACAAAAGGAAACACAGTCAAGTACAGGTAACTTTTCTGTAACTAATTTAGATGGTGGCTTAAACAATAACAATCTTTCTCTGTTATTTAATCGGGCGTTTTATCACAATACGGGCAGATTTTATGAAATCACGAATATTTCTGGACAAGCTAATAATATTTTTGGGGCGCGGACTTTTCCAGGCTCGTTTCTCGATAACCAAATTGCTAAAGATGCTAAATTAGTTGAAACATTGTTTTACTTTTTTCTTCATGAAGAAATGAGAAAGCCCACAATTAAAACAAAGGATTTACCTAATCCTTATGATAGTTCAATTCAAGAAGATCCTTCTTATTTAGGTCGCTAAGGAATTTTTTTGGTTCGACTCTCATGATCCAGGGTGCAGGAGTTGAACCTGCCTTGCGCGAATTATGAGTTCGCTGCCTCAACCGCTCGGCCAACCCTGGTGATTATTCTCAGTGTATTATATCCTGTTTAATTAAGCTTTGACTATTTTAAACATGAACGCGATCGCACGTAATGAAACTTAAAACTTATTTACTGACTCTTGGTATCTTAATGGCTATTTTAGGAGCCTCTGTAGGAAGTGCTGTGTTAGCCTATAGAATGGGAACTGAAGCACTCAAAGGAGTTAGCCCACCCGATGTTAATCCTACCAATAAATTCTCAACCAGCCAGCAAATTACCGCCCGTCCTAAACCCTTTAAACCGATTAATGAAAAAGATATCCTCAAAAAAGTAGATATTTATATTCAAAATCAAAAAACGAAGCCCAGAGACAAAAAAGAACCCCCTAAGACAGTTGAACCGAAGCCATCACCCTCGGCTAAAGAAATTGAAGCCCCTCCCCAGAAACGTACTGATGTACTGATTAATTTTCCTCTAAGGGTCAAAGAGCAGAACATGACTCTAGAAATTACAAAAGCGACCTATCAAGGCGAGTCTCTTTTACTCAATATTAGCCTGAAAAATGAAGGAGAAAAAGCCGTTCAGTTTCTCTATAGCTTTTTAGAAATTCAAGATAGCCAAGGGCAAATTTTAAGTGCAATTACAGAAGGTTTACCTAGTGAAATTCCTGCTAATGGACAAACTTTTCAAGGAACAGTTGAAATACCTATTTCTTTAATTGAAAAAAGTCAATTAATTTCTTTAAAACTTAGTGATTATCCAGAGCAAAAAGTCAATCTTGCTTTGCCAAATATCCCCATTAGCCAAAACCAAGAGGTAACAGCAACCCAATAGTTATTTCAAAATTATCCGAATTCAAGAGAATCTTTCTCTTTGTTTAAATGACATCTGAAGATCTTATATTACGATTATCCTTAGTTTTATTTTTAATTTTACTTAATGCTTTTTTTGTGACGGCTGAATTTTCAATTGTTTCCGTACGTCGTTCTCGAATTATTCAACTGGTCAAAAGCGGGGACACTTTAGCACAAACCGTTCAATCATTACAAAGAAGTTTAGATCGTCTTTTAACGACGACACAAATCGGCATTACTTTTTCCAGTTTAGCTCTAGGTTGGATTGGTGAAAGTACAATGGCAACATTAATTAAAAATGGTATTTTATATCTGCCCCTAACCTTAAGCTCAGCCGAGATTTATTCTCATATTTTATCGGTTCCCCTTGCCTTTATTTTTATTGCCTATTTACAAATTGTTTTAGGCGAACTTTGTCCGAAATCACTGGCTTTAATTTATGCCGAAAAACTAGCCAAACTCTTAGCAGTTCCTATTGGCGTAATCTCTCAAATTTTTAACCCCTTCATTTGGATTTTAAATCAATCCACAGGTTTTTTACTCAGTTTATTTGGAATACGTTCATCAGATACTCGATGGCACGATCGCCTTACCTTACAAGAATTACAATTAATGATTAGTACCAAAGAAGTATCAATGGGTTTAGAAGACGATCAACGAGAAATTATTAATAACGTCTTTAAATTTAAAGAAGTAACAGCCGAAGAAATCATGATCCCAAGAACGCAAGTAGTGGCTATTTCTAAATATGCTACATTTAAGACATTACTTGAAGAAGTCTCCAGAAGTGGCTATTCACGTTATCCCGTCAAAGGAGACTCTTTAGATGATATAAAAGGGATGATTGATTTTAAAGATTTAGCAATTCCTTTAGCCCAAAATAGTATTAATGCTAATACCTTATTACAACCTTGGAGCAAACCGATTAATTTTTATCCCGAATCAACCCCATTAATTGAATTATTATCGATCATGCAGCGATCTAACGTCAAAATGGTGATGATTGTTGATGAATATGGAGGAACATCCGGCTTAGTCACTTTACAAGACTTAATTTCTGAAATATTGGGCGACGAATCAGACGCTACAGGCTCAGAAACCATTGAATTTCAGATGTTAGATGAAAATACTTTTTTAGTGCAAGCTAAAATGAATTTAGAGGATGTTAATGAAGTCTTAGATCTCAATTTACCCGTTACTGATGAATATCAAACTTTAGGCGGATTTCTCCTCTATCAATGGCAAAAAATCCCACAGCAAGGGGAAGTATATCACTATGATAATTTAGAATTTACAATAGTTGCCGCCCAAGGTCCCCGTTTAACTCAAATTCGGATTCATCGAATTGAATTACCAGCTATGAAAAAATTATAAAGCTTTAAAAAGTCCTTATGATTCAATCGTCGAAGATAATATTAAATCTGATTGATCAATTGTCCAACCCATACAGACACTGCTAGGATCGAGAAGGATTAAACAATCTAAAAACGATAAACTTGAGTTGATGGCTCAAAAATAAAGGACGAATGGGAAGCGATACGATTACCTTACTCTCAAAACGAGAAATTGAAAAGATGCGTCGTGCTGGAATACTTGCCGCGCAATTGTTAGATCATCTTGCTCCAATGGTTAAACCTGGTGTAAGTACCCTAGAATTGAATGATGAAGCAGAACGCTGGACACAAAAACATGGTGCAAAAAGCGCACCTCTAGGATA
Source organism: Aphanothece hegewaldii CCALA 016 (assembly GCF_003007785.1). Lineage (GTDB taxonomy): Bacteria > Cyanobacteriota > Cyanobacteriia > Cyanobacteriales > Microcystaceae > Chroococcus > Chroococcus hegewaldii. The sequence continues at coordinate 27,312 of NZ_PXOH01000036.1, forward strand.
TCATGGCTTTCCCAAGTCGATTTGTACCAGCGTTAATGAAGTGATTTGTCACGGTATCCCTAATGAAAAACAAATTTTAAAAGATGGGGATATTATTAATATTGATGTGACACCGATTTTAGATGGTTATTATGGTGATACTTCAAGAACCTTTTTTGTCGGTACGCCTTCACCCACTGCAAAAAAGTTAGTAGAAGTGACTGAAGAATGTCTTAGACGAGGGATTGAGGCGGTTAGTCCCAATGGTAAGATTGGTGATATCGGCGCAGCAATCCAAGAATATGCCGAAGCACAAGGCTTTTCAGTGGTTCGAGATTTTGTCGGACATGGTATTAGTAATATTTTCCATACTGCCCCGCAAATTCCCCATTATGGTACTAGAGGAAAAGGAAAACGTTTACGCCCTGGAATGGTTTTTACCATTGAACCGATGATTAATGAGGGAACATGGGAAGCAGTCATATTAGAAGATAAATGGACAGCTATCACCAAAGATGGGAAACTTTCGGCACAATTTGAACATACACTCGCTGTTACTGAAGATGGAGTGGAAATTCTAACTTTACCCGAATAAAAATAAAACCCCTAAAGTCCCCCCTCCAATATATAAAAGTTTTCCTTTTAGTTCCCTCTCCTTGTAGGAGAGGGCTAGGGTGAGGTTATTGGGCTAGGGTGAAGCCCTGGCTTTAATTTTCCTCCATTTCATCAAATAATAATTCCTCTAGAATGGTCTGCATTCGCTGATCTTCTGGCGAAACGAGTTCGACATTCCCATTAACATCACACTTCGCTAAAAAGAGAAGGGGATCTAAAGGGGTATAAATAGAGTACTTTTGTTCTTCAAAATAGAAACTTGCTAGATATTGTAACTCTTCAGGTTCGGAAGTTGGTTGACCTTCTAAGTCAATTTCTAAAGTGAGGATATTATCTTCATCGAGTGGCGGTAGTTCTCCACCTACGGTTAGAGTATAAGCAGTGTATTTTAAAATTAGGTTTTGTTCAGCTAAAACAGCTTTAGCGTCAGCAAAAATCTTTTCTATTTCTTCGTTATCTTCAATTAAAAAAGCATCTGATATATCTTCTTCCTCGCTTTCTTCATCATCCCACGCCAAGACAACAACGGGGATATCGACAGGCATCAGAAGAAGATACTGGAGATCATCCGTTTCTAAGGAGTTTTCGATATAGCATTCTAGCGATCGCCCAGCTTCATCCTTGAGAGTAACTTTTTCAACATCGTCTAGTTCATTGTTGAATTGAGATGAGGACATAGAATTCTAACTTATCTGTGATTGAATCAGATTATCATAATGTGGCTTTCAGGAGTGAAACCATCCAGCTTGAGCAAGATATTCAAAACTTTGAACATCAGTCAGATTATATTGTAAAGGGGTAATACTAATATAGTTTTCTTGAATGGCTTGAACATCGGTGAGAACATGGGAAGGTAAATGAATATGATCAGGTTGTTCTATATCTTCAATAATTTCACCTACTAACCAGTAATAGCATTTACCATGAGGGTCAAAGCGTTTTTCAAAGGTTTCATGATAACGGCGTAATCCTTGCCGTGTTATCTTTATACCAGCTAGTTTTTCTGAACTAACGGCTGGAACATTAATATTAAGTAAAGTGGCTTCGGTAAATGGGTAAGTTGTTAATTTTGTCAAGAAAGTTGTGACAAAATCAGCCGCCGTTTGAAACTGTCGATCGGTATAACTTGCGAGACTAATTGCTAAACTGGGAATGCCATAGAACAGCCCTTCCATCGCTGCGGAAACGGTGCCAGAATATAGAATATCTGTGCCTAAATTCGAGCCGTGATTAATTCCGGATAAAACAAAATCAGGACGATAGTTTAAGACAGATTTCGCACTTAAAGCAAATTTAACACAATCGGCTGGCGTTCCTGAACAAGACCACGCGACAACATTGGGATGAAAAATATCATTGATCATTTCAGCGCGGATCGGTTGGTGTAAAGTTAAACCATGACCAGTAGCGGATCGTTCCCGGTTCGGACAAACGATCGTAATTTGGTGTCCTGCTTCTGCTAAGGTATTGGCTAAGGTTCGGATACCTAGTGCAAAAATCCCATCATCGTTACTGATCAGAAGTTTTAAAGGATTAGAAATTGACATTCAAAATTCTGATTATGTGTATTGGTTAAAGACGCTTTATTGAAGGCGTTTTTATATTATTCATCATGACACATTTTTCTTTTTCAATCTTGAAATTGTCTTGTATGAAACTGAGCATATTTACCATTATGGGATAATAATTCTTCATGAGTTCCTGATTCAATAATTTGACCACTCTCAAGAACTAAAATACGATCAGCGCGTCGTACAGTTGCTAATCTATGGGCAATTACAAAAACCGTTCGCTCTTTCATAATTCGTTCTAAAGCTTCTTGTACTAAAGCTTCTGATTCTGAATCTAAGGCGGAAGTTGCTTCATCTAATATTAAAATTCTCGGATTTGCTAAAATGGCTCTAGCGATCGCAATTCTTTGTTTTTGTCCACCCGATAAATTAACACCTCTTTCCCCTAAATAACTGTAATATCCTTGTGGTAACTCACTAATAAATTGATGAGCATTTGCTATTTTAGCCGCGAGTTCAATATCGGATAAATCAAGCTCTGTTTTGCCAAAAACAATATTATCTAAAATCGTTCCAGAAAAAATAACATTATCTTGTAAAACCATTGAAATTTGCTTTCTTAAACTCTTTAAGCTGACATCTTTAATATTGACACCATCAACCAAAATATCACCACGAATTGGATCATAAAAGCGAGGGAGAAGGTTAACTAGCGTTGTTTTTCCGGCACCAGAAGCCCCGACTAAAGCGATCATTTCTCCTGGATAAGCAATAAAATCGATATTTTTTAGAACGGGTCGCTCTTCAGTATAAGCAAAGCTAACATGACGATATTCTACTTTACCTGTCAGTGATGGTAAAGTGATCGCATCTTCTTTTTCAGTAATTTTAGGTTGAATAGCGAGTAATTCAAAAAGACGATCGCTTGAGGCTTGACCTTCTTTAAAAATACTATAATCATTAGTTAAATGAGCAATCGGATCAAGTAACATCGCCACAGCAGCAATATAACTTAAGAAATTAATTCCTGTCAGATTTCCTTCTGAGATTTGCCAACCCGCTAACAAGAACAGTAAAACAATACTCATCGCCTCCAGAAAACCAACAATCACAAATTGTAAAGCCTTAAACTTTTCAGCTTGATATTTAGCGCGTCGGTTAGATTCAGATTCTTCCGAAAAACGTTGAGCGTGATAATCTTCAGCCGCAAAAGCTTGTACTAAACGAATGCCGCTAAAAACTTCAATGAGTAAAGCAGATAAATTAGAAATTCTTTTTTGACTTCGACGAGAAATCTCTAATAATTTTTCCCCAAAACCTCCAATAATTACACCCATTAAAGGCGCGATAATTAAAGCACCGATGGTAAGTTGCCAGTTGATAAAAAACATATACCCCATGACTACAATAAGCTGTAAAGTAGAAGGAATAAAATCATGAAAAAACTTTCTGACGACTTCCCCCACTCTGTCTACTTCTTCCGTCAGACGATAAGCGAGATCCCCTGTTTTAGTCAGTTCAAAATAATCAATACTTAGCCTTTGGACATGAGCATAAATTGCATTACGAAGATTTAATGTTATCTTGAGAGCAGCATAGGACATCATCGAATCTTGTCCAAACTGAGCGACTCCACGAACTAAAAAGATAATCGCAGCAAGTCCAGCAAGAGACGCAATAGCCCTCACATCACCAGCGCCAATATATTTAGCCATTCGTCCGACTAACCAAGCTAAAATCGGCCAAAAAATGGTAAAGATAATTGTACAGACGAGTGCTAGACTAATTCGTTGAGTCTGTGGGCGAATATAGGGAATGAGTTCCCAATAACTAGAACGAGTTTTCACGCGCAGGTTAATATAGATTCAAAAATACAGATTGAACTACAGTATATTTGGTTTTGGTAAATTTGCATGGAAGATGCGGCGGTTTATATTTTCTTGTTTCTCTTTACTGTAAGTCTTTCGGGCATTATCGCCATAATATACAGCGTTTTTTGGCAAATGCGCTTTCACAACGAAAAAGGTGGCTCAAAAGTCGCTTTATATTCTATTTTTGGCGGGTGTATTGCTGCGATCGCTGGTGTGATTATTGGAAATTGGTACGCCTATTATAGGATTATTTTACCCGTTGAAATTCGTTTAGAACCTGGCGATAGTCTTAGCGCAACCCAACAAACGGCTAATGTATCAGCATCTCTTGTTTATATTTTCTTAGGTTGGTTAATTGGAATAATATTAGGAAGTATTGCCGGAGGTATGATCGGTTGGCGACGTTCTTTAAAAAGATTAAAACGACGGTAGTTCACAGAAGATATATAATCTGTTTTGCGATCGCATCAGATCCCCCTTTCTCGCCCATTCTTTCCTTGCCATTTCCGACACAACTGTGTAGATAATCAGGATCATGAAGAATTTTGATTACTTCTTGTGCTGCATGACGAAAAAGATTAGCCTCATTAGGATTTTTGCCAATTGTAGTCACCGATACACCTAATAATCGCATTTGTGCTTCAGCAAAACGATAAGTAAATTGTGGTCCATAACCAGGTATTTGTACCACAGGTTTACCCAAACCCACCGCTTGTTCAACGGCTGTACCTGCCATTCCTAAAACTAAATCGCATTCGTATAAAATATTAGCAAAAGCATTAAAAAAATACCGTACAAGAATCACATCATCTTTTTGGGTTCGTTTAATTAATTTTCCTTGTTCAAGATATCGCCAGCCTATGTTCTGTGCGAGGATCATTAAATCATCTTCAGTAATACTCGGAACTAAAGCAACACGAAATTGCATCGGACGAATTAAAGCAATTTCTTCACAAATATTAAGTAATAAACCTAAATTAGACAAAGCTTCAGGTAAACGACTTCCAGGTAAAAGCGCAATCATCGGCTGATAATTTTTCTCTAATCCTAAATCCGTTTCTGTACGATGCAAAACATCCATCACGGGATAACCTAAAAAAATTGCTTGTTTAAAACCCTGTTGCTGTAAATCTTTTGCTGTAAAAGCATCTCGTGTAAAAATTTGCTGACACTGAGACGACTTGAGACACCACCATGTCAGGAAAGGAAGATGTAAACGCCCTTCGTAATAGCTAGAAGTAGAGACAATAAAAGCGACAAAAGGACGGCGTGTTAGATAAGCAAGGGTAATCGGAAAAATATCACCAACAGCAATGATTAAATCACAATTCTGACTGTATTTTAAAACAGCTTTAATTTGCCGCCAAGTTAACTTAATTAAACCCGACCATAAATCTTTGACTAAATTACTTAACTGTGTATAAATCATTCCACCAGAGGGTAGAGTTTGTGTAGGACCAATAATGGGTATATTAAGACGGTGGTAGGCTGTTCCATCACCGACTAAAGGCATAGCTGAAATAAACGCAATTTTCGGATAATTCTTAAGAAGGGCTTGTAAAATGAGACTAGCGTTTAAATCTTCTCCATGGCCATTACTAAGAAAAAGAATTGTTTTAGTCATTGTCGGTTTGATGCTGAATTCAGATTGATAAATAATGCAACACAGAATTCTTTAAGAATTTTATCTCTACAGAGGATAGGATTTTATGTGGGAATGGATCACAAATATAATATCGCCGAATAATTATATACCTCATGGACATTGTTATTTATGGCAAACCCCGCTAATTTGGCTACATGTCGTCTCTGATATGATGATTGCGGCTGCATACTATTCAATTCCCATCATGCTAGTTTACTTTGTCCAGAAAAGACAAGATGTTCCGTTTAAAGCCATATTTATTCTATTTAGTGTTTTTATTCTTTCTTGTGGAACAACTCATGTTTTAGAAGTCTGGACATTATGGTATCCTGCCTATTGGTTATCGGGTGTAACAAAGGCTTTTACTGCCCTTGTTTCTGTTTATACTGCTGTAGAATTATATCCTCTAATTCCCCAAGCGCTCGTCTTACCCTCATCCACACAGCTAGAAAATCTTAACCAAGAATTGGCTAATCAAATACAAGAACGTCAATTTATTGAACAAGAAGTCCGCAATTTAAACGCAGAACTAGAACAACGAGTAAAAGAACGGACGGCCGATTTAGAAGAAGCAAATATTATGTTACAGATAGAAATTGCTGAACGACATCAAGCAGAATTAGCTTTAATGAAAAGCAAACAACTTAGCGAACAAATTGCCCAGTTTACTCCTAATATACTTTATATTTTCGACCTCAAAGAACAACAAACCATTTATTGTAATCGTTTTGTAAGCGACATCTTAGGTTACACTCCCGATGAAATTCAAAACCCAGATACAAATCCTATAGAAGACTATATACATCCCGCAGATAGAGAAGCAGTTAAACAACATTTGGTGCGTTGTTCATCTCTTAGTCAGGGAAACTATTTGGAAATTGAATATCAAATAAAAGATAGTCATGGTAATTGGCATTGGTTTAACGCTCGTGATACATTTTTTGAAAAAGGAACTGATGGAAAGATACAACAAATTTTAGGCATTGCTTCTGATATTACAGAACGAAAAAAAGCCGAACTTAAATTACAAGAAATTAATGACCAATTTTCGGAACGATTAAAAGAATTAGAAAGACGAACTCAAGAAATGATACGTTTAGGAGAAATGACAGATTTTCTCCAAGCTTGTTTGACGGTATCTGAAGCTGAAACAGCATTAGCAGACTTATTAAGACCTTTATTTATTAAAAGTTCTGGGGCTGTATTTGTCATGAAAGAATCTCGGAATTTAGTCGAAGCTGTCGCTATTTGGGGCAATTCAATTTCGAGTCAAATGGTTTTTCATCCCTATGAATGTTGGGCTTTGCGACGAGGTTCGATTCATACTGGCGAAAAAACCTCACCTAATTTATATTGTAAACATATTCATCAAGATCCAATTCCTGAAGCCACTCTATGTTTACCAATGATGGCACAAGGTGAAACCCTAGGTTTACTTTACTTAAATTTTGAATTTCCTGATGATTTAACTCCTGCTAAAAGACGGTTAGCTGAAACCGTTTCTAAACAAATTGCAATTTCTTTAGCTAATTTGAAATTGCGAGAAACATTACAACAACAAAGTTTTCGTGATTCATTAACTGGACTTTATAACCGTCGCTATCTTGAAGCAACCATTACGAGAGAATTACATCAAGCTATCCGTAATAAGCAATCTTTAAGCGTCTTAATGATGGATATTGATTATTTTAAATCTTTTAATGATACTTGGGGACATGATGCAGGAGATGCAATTCTTCGGGCTATCGGTAATTTTTTACAAGAAAATGTCCGCAACTCTGATATTCCTTGTCGCTACGGTGGTGAAGAATTAGTGATTATTATGCCCAATTCATCACTTGAAAATACTAAAACGCGGGCTGAAGAAATACGGCAGGGTATTAAACAGCTAAAAGTTCATATCGAAGGAAAAGAATTAGCCTCAATTAGCGTTTCTATCGGACTTGCTAGTTTTCCTTATCACGGAACGACTTATGAGCAACTTTTTCGACTTGCTGACGAGGCTTTGTATCAAGCAAAACAAAACGGACGAGATTGTGTTTTATATATTACATAAATAATTTAATTGACAATATTAACAATATAATTAAAGCCAAATTAATTTATCTTTTTTTGACATTTCTATTATACTTAAAGAAAGTTGATTACTATTTTATCAGATTTTTCTAAATATATAAGGAGTTAAAACCATGTCTTTACTTGAACAAAAAGAATTGAATAAAAAGAGTTTATTAAAAATACTCAAAAAGAGCATCAAAAAAATTATTTTAGAAAACGGAATTGAGCCTAATACCAAAAAAGGCAATAAAGAACTAAATTATTTACTGAAAGAAATAGCTAAATCACACTTTAGTAGTTTTGAACAAGTTCAAGCACAAGGCGAAAAAATCGGACAACTTATTGTAAAACTTTCTAACGAACGAGGCAAAATTGCTTTAGATCACGGCATCATTCAACATATTATTTTAAAAGAAGATTTATCTTTATCTGATGAAGTAGAAGAAGAGGACGAAATTAACCCGACTCATACCATCACAGTAGAAGTCGCAGAAATAATAGACAAGGATGAGGAAGAAGAGGAAAAAATTATTATCTCTCCTGTTGCTGAAGTTGAAGAAAATAAACAAAAAGAAGATGAACCTATTAAAGCAGTAGAAACCACAACCCCATCTTCTATAAGTTTAAAAGATCGTATAGGAGAAGATATTAAAAATGCTATGAAAGCTCAAGATAAAATCCGTTTAGAGACAGTTAGAGGCATTAAAAAATTCATTATTGAAAAAGAAGTTTCTTTACGTCCCAGTGGACAAGATAGCTTAACACCTGAACAAGAAATAGAGGTTTTAACTCAACAAGCAAAACAACGCAGAGATTCTATCGAACAGTATACCAAAGCAGGACGCGAGGATCTGGCAGAAAAAGAAGCTCAAGAACTTGCTATTATTGAAACCTATTTACCCAAACAATTAACAGATGAAGAATTAACAGAAATTATCGATGACATCATTGTATCCGTTGGTGCAACTTCAGCCAAAGATTTAGGTAAAGTAATGGGTGTTGCGATGAAACAACTTAAAGGTAAAGCAGACGGGAAAAAAATACAAGAACTGGTCAAAAGTCAGTTAAGTTAACTTTAAAGATAAACTGTAGGAGTTTTGTTGCCAAACCCTTAACCAACGATTTTTTTAATAATATTATAAAATATCACAAATTAATAAGATATTTTGCTTAGGTTTGAAAATTTGGGTTTAGAAATTTGGGTTTGGTTTCCAAACCCCTACAAATAATTAATCCAATACGACTTGATGATGAGAAAATGGTTAATTAATTATTAACCCTGTATAAAAAAAGTGTCTATCTCTGAAAAAACGATCGATGTTAATTCTCTAAAATGGTTTTACCGTGAAGTAACACCCCAACAAACCAGCGATGTATCACCAGTCTTACTTTTACACGGTTTACCGTCTCATAGCTATACTTGGCGACAATTATTACTGATTTTAGATGATTATAATCTAAAAGCGATCGCCCCTGATTGGCTCGGTTCTGGTTCATCCGACAAACCTAGTCAGCGCGAGTTTGCTTATACACCAGAAGCTTATCTAAAAGCGTTCTCTGACTTACTTCAAACCTTAGAATTAGAAAAAATATCTTTAGTAGTACAAGGATATTTAGGTTCAGTCGGTTTACAATATGCCTTACGTTTTCCTAATACAATTGATCGCCTAGTAATTCTCAATACCCCTCTTTCCAATACAGTAAAGCTACCTTGGATGATGCAACAATGGGGTTTACCTTTAGCGGGGGAAATGCTGACACAAGATCCCATATTAGTCGATCGTACCTTAGAAAAGGGTAGCGGTTTTATTATTTCTGATAATGATTTAGCAATGTATCGTCAACCTTATCTCAAAAGTTCCGCAGTTGGACGAGCATTAGTCTCTACCATCCGTAATTTAAAATTAGCAGAATCGATGAGCGAAATCGAAAAAGGTTTAGTCACTTGGGAAAAACCCACTCTCGTTATTTGGGGAATGGCTGACCCTTGGTTAAGTTCCACTGATGTTAATAAACTTAAAGAAAACAAAAATCTTGAGTTAGTCACCCTAGAAGAAGCGAAACACTATCCCCAAGAACATTGGAACAAAGAAATTAGCCCTTTAATCGTCAATTTTTTAGGTAGAAGATGATTCTAAAACAGTTCGTGCAATTGAAGTAGGATTGAGTAAAAATGAACTAGCTTGTTTGGCTATTTCCTCTCTTAGCTGAATTTGTTTAAGAGTCACTAACCCATCAGCAACAAAAGCATCTCTAACTAACTGTTTATTCCCACTATTAAAAACCGTTTCGTAATAAACTTCTTTAATTCCCGCAGAAATAATCAGTTTTAGACACGATAAACACGGTTCTAGGGTAACATAAATACACGCTCCATGTGTAGATATACCATGTTTAGCCGCTTGTGCGATCGCATTTGCTTCGGCATGAATCGCACGTGATGGTAAACTACTAGAAGCATCACAACTCACCAAATCTGAATAACAAAAACCTTGGGTTGTACAATGAATTGATCCTGATGGTGTCCCATTATAACCCGTTGCTAATACTTGTTTATCTTTAACAATAACTGCACCCACTGGAAACGCTAAACAAGTCGATCGTGTAGCGGCTAATTTGGCTATCATTAAAAAATATTCATCCCAAGAGGGTCGTTGTTCTTCTAAATTATTCATTAACTTTAATGTGTTCAATTACAATTCTAATTAACCTTAATTGATTCTCCAAAAATTGCATAAGATAAACCTTCTTCCCATTCTTCTGGGTTGCCTAGCATTGTTTCTAACTTCCAGGCTTCTTGATTAGTTAATTCATTTCGAGTTACTGCATAGAGAATTTGTCCTAAAAGAATTAATTTAGCATCTCTAGGCATATTGTTAGATTGTCCTTTTTCAATCCTTTCCTTAAAAGTCTCAAAAATATTCTCCATTTTCCCAATCCTCCCTAAAAATTGTTTTCAGTTCACCTGTCGGTAACAACAACGAGATTTTTTGGATTTGTTGATTTTTATCCCAAAAAAAAGCTTGTCTAATGCCTCGGTTAATTTGCCAAATGTCGTAGGTACTACGATTAATATAATATATTACTGCTGTTGCTCCTTGTTTTTTAGCTTGTCCGATTCCCTCCTGCACTCTATTACTCAAACTGCGTGATTCTTCTGTTAGTTCCTTAAACTCATAAATCTCGTGATTAATCTCAGCATCAGGAGTCTTGACACTTGTTGTAGCTTGTTCACTTAATAATTTAACTCGATTACCCAGTCTAGCTAACACTGTAGCAATCTGTACATTAGATGTGGATTTATTATGTTCTTGATGAATTAAGATAAATCCTCCTGTATTTTCGTCAAAATAATAACGTTCATAGTCTGATGTAGCTTGCTCATAAATTTCTCGACTTTGTTGAATATAGTCAAAATTCATGTCAAAAATATTTTATTTATAGTTTATTAAATTTTTTAAAAGTGCTTATATAGCATTATTAATGACTCTAAGTTACTCATTAATTATTGTTTAGCTTATATTTTGTTGACGTACCCAACTCCGAAACGCTTTTAGAGTTGCTGTTTCTCCATCGATTAAACTCTGTTGAACAAAGTCGGGAATTTTGGAAATATCTAACCAAGGAAAAATTTTACTATTCTCGGATAGATTGTAGTGTAAAATCGGCCCATCTAAGATATAGACTTCTAATTTTGTGCCATTATATCGCCAGACTTCAGTAACTTCTAAGGCTGCATAAATCGGCAATTTATCCATTGAACCACTGGTAATATCAATTTCTAAAACTAAATCGGGAGCAGGGTCAATATCTAGATCTATCTTTTTTTTATTTCTGACCCTTGGTTCATTTTCTATATAGTAACAGGAATCTGGTTCAGCCCCTTGTCTCATACGAGAATTTTTGAGCGTCATTGAACCTAACCTTTTAATATTTAAGTTTAGTTCTTCAGCAATAGCACCAATTAGTACATCAAGAAAACGATTATTATGTTCATGTTCTGCTAAAGGCGACATAAATTCGACAGTTCCCTCATAATAAGCTAACCGACTTGCTCGATCTTCACCTGTGTCTATTAGGATTTTATTGAAAGTCTCCCAACTAATTTTAGTTAAAATGACTCGGTTTTCAGCAAAAGGTTGATTAATAGTTGTCATAGCTACACCTTTAAAAGATTTGAACCATCGCTTGTATGATGATATGATAAGAGGCTTTGGAATATTTTCATTCGTTAAACAAATTATAAATGACTTTGAATAGCCAAGTCGTAGTCAAAATCAAGCGACTGAACGATAACGCAAAAATCCCCCGATATGAACATCCTGGCGACTCTGGGGCGGATTTAGTTTCGATTATTGACTATACCTTACAACCTTTGGAACGTTTTGCGATCGCTACAGGATTATCGGCAGAAATACCGATGGGATATGAATTACAGGTGCGTCCCAGAAGTGGATTAGCTCTCAAGCATGGTATCACTGTTTTAAATACACCTGGAACCATCGACGCGGGCTATAGAGGCGAGATCAAGGTGATTTTAATTAATTTGGGTTCCGAACCGTTCCACATCGTTCAAGGGCAAAAAATAGCGCAATTAGTGATTGCACCCGTTATTTTAGGACAATTTCAAGAAGTTGATGAACTTTCCCCATCAATTCGAGGTAGCGGGGGTTTTGGTTCAACTGGGGTTAGTTATGTAGAGGTGAAAGGAGATGGTTAATTTTTTGGAGGAACCTTTTAGCGAAACGGAAGGCACATTATTACAGCCTTTTGTGACAAACTTAGATCAATCTGTATTCGGTTTGCGGAATTTACCAGAAGTTGTTAAAGGGGCTTTATTTTCTCGTTATAGTCGCAGTGATAAAAGTTTACGCCGTATTTTACTCGATGAATTTATTAAAGCACCTGAAGCCAATTTTAGCGATCTGGTCGGGAGTCAGGATAATGCTAATCAAATTGTAGCGATAAGAAGTGCAGAAGCATTTTACGATCGCGTTTTAATCGGTTATGGTGATGACTCAGTTGCGGAGTTGGGTGGGGCGCATTTAGCTTGTGAAGGTATTAGTAATATCGCCGCTAAAGCATTAGAAGATAGTCGCTTGGGGATATCTCCACTGGAAAAATCGACGCGCTATGTTCCATTTAACCGCAAAATCAACGGATATTATCGCTATTACCGCGAACCGTCTATCCTATCTTCTAAATACGCGGACAATTATGAAAAAACACTGGATTATTTATTCGATACTTATACAACTTTAATCGAACCGCTTCTAACGTGGCTGAAATCTTGTACACCGAAGGATGCAGATATCACAGAACGAGCGTATAATAATGCGACAAGAGCCAAAGCATTAGATTTATTACGAGGGTTGCTACCGATGGCAACTCTGACTAATGTTGGATTATTCGGCAATGGTAGAGCATTTGAGTATTTATTGGTTAAACTTGCCGCTTTTCCTCATCATGAAGTTAAAGCATTAGGCTCATTAATGCAACAAGAACTCGATAAAATTATTCCTTCTTTCGTCAAACGCGCAAAAAGTGACAGAGGGGCGCAGTATATACGTTACTTGTCTAATAATTTAGCACAAACTCAACAACTCACACAAAAGCACTTAGAAAATACTGAACCTAAATCACCACCAAATGTACAGTTAGTAGAATATGATAAGGACGCAGAAACTAAAGTTATTGCCGCTATTTTATATCCACATACAAACCTTACTTTTAAACAAGTTTTAGAATACGCCACCCATTTATCAACCTCAGAACGAATCGAAATTATTAATACTTATATAGGTGAAAGAGCAACAAGATTTCATCGACCTGGGCGTGCTTTTGAAGAAACCTATTATACTTTTGATATATTGGCTGATTTAGGTGCTTATCGTGATTTACATCGCCATCGAGTGATGACACAAGAACGTCAACGCTATACCGTTATTCATGGTTATGATGTTCCGATAGAATTAGAAGAAGCAAAATTAGCTCAACAGTATCGTGATGCCTTAGATTATGCCGCAGAGACAACCGAATTAATTAGTAAAGATTTTTTTGATGCTGCACAATATCTTGTTCCCTTTGCTTATAAAATTCGTTGGCGCATTAAACTAAATTTAAGGGAAGTCTATCATCTTGCCGAGTTAAGAAGTTCACGACAAGGACATCCATCTTATCGAATCATTGCCCAAGAAATGTATCAACAAATTAAAGCCGTTCATCCCACATTAACAGCAAAGATGAGTTTTGTAGACATGAATGATTATGCCTTGGAACGATTAGCTGCCGAACAACGCATCGATGAAAAATTACAATCCATTAAGGAAAAATTATAAAATATAAGCTCATGCCTGCAAAAGATTTTTATCATGAAGTAGTAAAAAAAGCAATGATAAATAGTGGATGGACAATTACACATGATCCTTTTCATATTCGCTTAATTAGAGGGAAAAACTTATTTATCGACCTTGGTGCAGAACGGTTAATTGCAGCCGAACGTGGAATAGAGAAAATAGCAGTAGAAATTAAAAGCTTTAGACGAGCATCCGATATAAAAGATTTAGAAGAAGCATTAGGACAATTTGTTCTTTATCACCGTATTTTAACTCGATATGAGCCTGAGCGAACTTTATACCTTGCAGTCACTGAGGAAGTAAGTAGGTTAGTATTTGAAGAAGAAGCAGGACAAATTTTAATTGAAGATGGAATTATTCGTCTTGTAACTTTTGATCCATTAGAGGAGGCAATTATTAGATGGATACCTTGAATAACGATCGTAACATTATTGAAAAGCTGTTGCAGGAATACGCAAACTATTTAGGACAAGAAGAGCAAATACAGATTGAATTAATCTTTGATCGAAAAGGTGATCATTATCTTTTAGTTGAAATAGGTTGGCAAAATAACAATCGTATTTATGGAACTTTAATTCATATTGATATTATAGACGGTAAAGTGTGGATACAACAAGATGGGACTGAAGAAGGTGTTGCTGATGAACTTGTAGCAATGGGAATACCTAAAAATCGAATTGTTTTAGGTTTTAAATCAATTCAACGTCGTAAAATTACAGAATTTGCGGTATCCTAGACAACTTCAACTTTTGAAAATTATGATTGCTTAATCTTTTTATCTTATTTTTAAAGAATACCTTAACTGTACATCACGCTGCATAAATCACCTGAGCAGAAGATAAAATTTCATTGCGACGTAAGTAATTTAAGCTTCTTTCAATTCCTCGACGACTAATTAAATCTACATCTCTCCCAAAGAGATTTTTAAGCTCATTTTCCATATGTACCAAATCAAACAAAGTATGATCAGACTCTGGGGTAAATGTAACTAATACATCAATGTCACTATCAGCATGAAAGTCATCGCGTAACACGGAACCAAACAACGCAAATTCTGTAATGTTCCAGCGATCGCAAAATGTTTGAATTTGTTCCATCGACAATTTAATATTTTTCACATTTATTGTATTCATATGTTTTAGTAACTTCAAAAGTTTGTGTAAAAGTTTATAATTGAGATTTAATATTTATTTTCATCTCATCTTCTCCTTAAAATATTTTACTCTATTGGAAAACTGGGAATCAATCGATCAATTTCGCTCATCAGTTGTCTAGTTTCTTTGAGGGCTACTACAATTTTCTGATAGTGTAAAACATCATCAAATGATAAGGTTCTTTTGGCTTTTTTGCGGTCTTTAAGCCATTTATCTAAAACTTGATAGCCACCTATTTTAAATTCCCAGACATTAGGCTCAATTCCTTCAAAATAACAGTTTTTATTAATATAAACACGCTGTTCAGTTGGCTTATAAGTAACTTCTGTAACAGTATTATCGCCATTACTTACAACTTTTGTAATTAGTTTATTAAGTTTTTTTGATTTCATCAAGTGCAATTCTACTAATTCCTTACCTTTTTCACTTAAACTTTTAAATAGTTGCTCATTATTGGTAAGAGGAACACGAGGAAAATCGATTTTAAGAAATTCGGCGTAGCGTTGTCGATAGGTGGGACTATGGAAAATAGCGTAAATGTAGTAAAAAATTGCTTCAGGTGTAGGAATATAGCCAAGTTTTTCTTTAATTGTACTTATAAAATCTGATGAAATATTAGGAGTTTTTTCAACAAATAAACTCCCCTGTTTATTTTTGGTATCGGGATAAAGATAGAGAGGAAATATATTAATTCCTCCACGTCTAAATAAATTAGTATCTACAGGGAAATGTGAAACAGAAATTAAACTCCACAGAATATCTTCTACAGCATTACCTTGTCTTCCTACACCAATAGCAAGGTTATTTCCCATCATCATTTGTCTCATGATTTCATGTCTTGGAAGTTCGACTACATCTTCATGATGATAGTAAAATCTACAGTCAAATGGACGATAAAGACACTGTGTAAAATATTTTTTCCAATCTAAATTTGTTTTAAGAGAACGTCGTCTTTGAGCTAACTTCCAATCTCTTGTATCTTGAATATTATATATTTCACTGATTTCTTGATCTGTAATATTTATATCTCTAAACTTTGCTATACGTTGACGAAGTTCTGATAAATCAAAATCAAAGACAAAATGATCTCTATGGGTTTTTACTCCCGTTGAATTAACTGGCATAATATCCGTGATTTTCCAGCCTTGTTCATACTCTGCTTTATAATCCGTATTTTGAGGAATAAATAAATAAAATGGAGATTGGGGATTTAACTCTGTCCACTCAACAGTAGTAATATCATTCTCTAAAAGATATTGATATTTATCTTCTCGTGAACCCCACAGATGAGCATGATAAATTTTAGCCATTAAGTAACCTCATGTAAACGGCTTTGTATTTCTGAAGGTTCGGCAACTACAAAAAATAATTGTAAAGCTTCAATAAGATTATTTTTTGCTTCCTCAACAGAATTTCCCTGACTCGCAATATCTAGTTCTGGACACAAAGCTACATAACTATTATCTTCGCGCTCAATGATTGCAGTAAACTGGTGAATTTGTTTCATTTTGTTTCATCCTTGGGTAATTTAATCATGATAGCTACTGCGACACCTTGCTGGATAAGTAGCTATGTAAAATTAATTGTATATTTTTCTCCAAAATATTTGAGAATGTTTTCCACAGCTTCCACTAAAGTT
>NZ_PXOH01000037.1 GCF_003007785.1 Aphanothece hegewaldii CCALA 016
AAAATCCTTTGCCGCAGCTGTAGGAGCAGGACAAGACAAAATTATCCTTTTGGTTCTTGACCGCGCTGGATGGCATATGAGCGAGAAAGTTGAGTTACCATTAGGCATCTTTTTTGAGCCTTTACCTCCTTACTCTCCCGAATTACAACCAGCCGAGAGACTTTGGGCTTTGGCTGATGAGCCTTTGGTCAACAAGAGCTTTGAAACTCTTGATGCTTTGGAAGTGGTTCTCGCTCAACGCTGTCATGTTCTTGCACAAATGCAACCTCAAATTCAAGCTTTGACTAACTATCATTGGTGGCCAGATCCAGAAGTTTTCAAGGCTGGTTAAAACCTCTTTGTATACAATGGCTAATAACTACGGATTTGGTATGACAAGTCAGGAGCAAAGAAAGTCAAACGCCTTTCTTTCATCACATGAATTTGCTATGCTACTCTACCCTATTATCCTCCAGTACGAATATGAATTTCTCTTTGAAAAAAAGGGGCTTCAATAAGAGATTTAGTAAAATTCTCTAAAATCGTATAATTGAGATCGCTAATGACTTCGGTTTGAAGATTAATATCATTTAACCAAAACTTGAGTTCAAAATTAAAATGGGCATCCCCGAAATCAAGCAAAAAGACTAAAGGAGCCGGCTTTTTGAGAATTCTTGGATGCTCGTTAGCAATTTGTAAGAAGAGAGTCGTTATTTGATGGACATCATATTCATAGCCAACGCCAACTTTGATTGAACATTGAACTAAGCGATCGCTAGATGTATAAGTGGTCACATCCTTGGTAAAAAAAGTCTGATTGGGAATTATTTTTTCCGAATTATTTTTTAATATTCTTACAGTAGTTGCCCGAATGCCTAGTTTAGTAACCTCGCTAGTTTGCCCTTCAACATCGATAATATCTCCTGGTCTTAACACGCCTTCAAACAATAATAAAATGCCACTCACAAAGTTGCTAACAACCTGTTGTAACCCAAAACCAATTCCGACCGATAGCCCTCCTGTAATCGCAGCGACCGCCGTTCCATTCACACCAACATAGCCTAAAATTAGAATAATTCCCAAAGCAATCAGAAAATAGCGAATTAGTAAAAAAGCGGCTTGTGTTGCTCCGGTTTCTAGTTTATTTTTAGTCTCCAAAATTTTTAGGAAGATATCTTCTAAAAAAATTACGATTACTACCCAGAAATAGAGTCCTGCAATCAGACTAAAAATAGAGCCTAGAGTAAAGGGACTATTAAACAGCTTAAATGGTGATATTTGTGCAATGAGTTCGAGATTATTGGCAAGATTACTAATGGTTCCGAGAACATATAAAATAAATAAAGGGGCAAAAAGACGATAATGATACCGTCGAACTGAAGCCAGAGGAAACACGGCATATAAAGAAGCTAGACAGAAACGATATCCTAAATAAACCCACATTAGTCCTATGGCGACATTCAGAAGACCTCTTTTACAATCTTGAGTCCGAAAAAGCTCTAGACTCAAATTTAGTGCAATCAAACTGAGTACAGAAAAATCGAGATGTTGAAGCAGTACGGCGAGATACTGACGAGAAGAAAATCTAGCATCTTCCCAAATAATTACGGTTGCTTGAGGAAAGGTTCTGATAAGCCAATGCCAGAGACATTTTGAGAGTAACCAGCTAAGAGACAGAGAAAGCGCGATCGCCAACAACTGAGATTGAACCTCAGAACGTCCTAAAAAAAGAAATTGTTTAACGACAGCTTCAATTAAAGTCGGCAAGCGTTCTTCAATCGGCATCTTCACTTCTCCTTTTGCTCGATTTGTTGATTAACAATTTCGCTCAGTTGTCTAGCGGCTTCTGATGAGGTAAGATCGCCCTCGAGGACTTGATGATACAAAAGATCTCCTTGCTCAAAGACCGACATAATTCGCTCCAGTTCGTCAAGGGGAATAGCGACAGATGTTTTCGCCTGCTCCAATAAAACCTTTTCTATTGGTAATAAATCCTCATCAATTTTTACGTTTTGATTGGTAGGAATGAAGCTTTGAGATTGAACAATCCCTTGGAGTTGCTGTTCTGGATTAGTCATAAACTTCGCTAATTTGAGTGCCAAGTGCGTTTCATCTGGACTAGCACTACGATTGAGGATCATGACTTGGGTATAAAGGATAGGAGTAGCTCTTCGGTCAAGTTCTGCAGGTAGAGGTGCAACCCGCAAGTGATCTTTTAGATCGTTTTTCAAGTCACCGATTTCGCTAGAATTGCAGACGTAGTAAGTTAGCTTTCCTTGGGCAAAAGCTTTGTGCAGAATGTCTCTACTACGTGTGAGAATAAAGTTGGGCTGCGTATTAGCTTGTCTAAGCCATTCGAGCCATTGCGCCCATCCCTCAAGCTGAGGCTCGATAAATCCCTGACTATCAAAAAATTGAGCGTGAAAAATTCCCATTCCCCAAAACGTATCCTCAAAAGTCGAAACCAGACCAACTGAATAGCCCTTCTGCGCTCGTTCTATTAGTCTTTCTAATCGGGTCGGGGGCTGGCTTAGGGACTGAGCGCTACTCGAAGCTTGCTTAATCTTAGCCTGATTATAGCAAAGCACGTCAATTTGAGAACCTAAAGGCACACCGTAGATTTGTCCTTGATAGCGAACTTGGGTCAGCGTTGGCGCAAAGTAAACAGACAGGTCAAAAGTCCCCTCATTAATCGGTTGAATGTGTCCGGCTGTAATCATTTCTGGCATCTGCCGACGAGCGAAGTCAATCATGAGACTCGCGCCTAAGCTGTTTTTCGCCTGAGCGCTCAACCGCGAAGAAATTTCATTTTGGGGAACATATTCGCTAATCAGAGCGATCGATGGGTTTAATTGTTGAAATTTCTTAAGACCATCGAGAAAAATTGTGGCCACATCTCCTTGAAAAGGATGCCAGATCAAGAGTTTTCCTTCGAGTTGTCCAGGTTGGTTTGATGGTTGCTCGACTGAAACTTGATGACAAGCCATCAACAAGACAGCTAGCAACATGATGACAAAACTTGTTTTGTATTTTAGCCAAGCTCTTCTAAAAAAACTAAGTCTTATAGTCACTCCTAATAGTTCTCCTAGCTAACAATGAAAGGTTGCCGACCAATTAGATTTGTTAATTTTTTTTTATTAAATGTAAAAAAATAATGAGGGAATCGCCAGCCCACTATAGAATCAGGAGTCTCGGCACTCACCAAAGTAGGTGGATTCCCCAAAAAAAACCTAGAATTTGCAGGAAACGGAAGCTCTTGTATCAGTCAAACAAATGATTAATCGAAAAAAGGTTTTTTGATGCTATCATTTAAACTTTTTGATAGCCTCCTCTAACTGATTGGAAGAAGTCCCGCTAATAAAATCTAATTTAAACGTTTCGTCTTGACTAAGATATTCAGAGTAGGAAGACTGAAGATAGGGACGATAAGCCTCATTTTTTTGGATATAAGTTTCAAAAAAAGCGAGTTTGAGTGCATTGTCATAATCACCGATTAAAGTTTGACTTGGTAAGGTAAGATGAGAGACAGAATTAATGGCTTTCGTGATCCCAGGGTCGAGGTTTGTAAAATCGACGTGTGCTTGTCCTTCAACCATTGCCCAGTATTTATCTGGCGTAGTTAACCAAGTAAAAGAAGCAGCTTGCTCAAAGAATGGCGGAGCAGCAGGATCGTAACTTCCCGAACCTAAAACAGTAGGGATAGAAATTTGGCTAATTCCTTTTTGACCAAAAATGCTGCGATTGACAGGATTAGACGCATAGACCGCCTTAACTCGTTCATCTCGGAAATTATACGCCATTCTGGGTAATTCCAAGGCTCTACATTCGAGTAAAAGCGAAATATCTATAGCTGCATATAAGCGATCGCAATCCCGTTGCAGATTTTCAAAATCAATTTGGGCTCCCGAAATACCTAACACCGTGTATCCCCCAAAGGAATGACCCGCAGCACCGATATTTTTGAGATCGAGCCTACCTTGAAACTCATTTTGATTGCGTCGTTCTAGCTCATCAATAACATAGCTAATGTCTTTAGGACGGTTGATAAATTCATCGAGATCAAAAATATTTCGATGATAGCCTTGCAACATTTCTTGTAGATAAATGGTATCACTGCCAATATGTTGGGGTGCAGCTACCATATATCCATAGGATGCTAGGTGTTCAAGTCCTACTGTGTAATCTTCGGGTCGAGAGGATAAACCGTGAGAGAAAACAATAACAGGAATTCTCTTTTTACTCTCCTGTTGCGGTATGTAAACATCTACATAAAACTGGCGATTACGACTTTGATCGGTTAAATGCCAAACCTGCTTACTCACTTTATATGGACCTTGTTTACGGAGATCGGGCAGGGTAGAATAATTAACTTTAGGATCGGCATTGGTTTCTTGAAGCTCCAAAGAACGCATTTCTGTGACCAAAAATTCCGTAGCGCGAACAACTTCTTTAGCTTCTTTGGCAAGACCAATCACCATTTCTCCTTGAAATTCTATATTAACAGGCAGTTTTTTTAGGACATTGAGTAAGGTTAGTCCATCTGGATCAAAGGCTGCTGAAACGATCGCGCCGCGCAGTGCATATTTACCATTAGTTCCGCCTTGAAGGGTAATCCCTTTACCAAGACGGTAGAGAATATCTGCTCCCATTGCGCTATTAAAAAAACGGGATAATAAAACGGGATTGATATCAATTCGTTTTAGGAGTATTTGACGAAATTCTTCTTTTTCTGCTGCATTCGCACGACTCAAATAAAGCTGTAAATCTGTATTGATTTTCCCTTCTTTAGCAAAAGCTTCTAAAGATGCAACTTTTACAGATAATAAAACAGAGTCATAGGATAAAAAAAGTTCTTCAGCTGCTTTTACAGGAATTGCTATGAGACTAGCGGATAAAGTAGCCATCAATACAGAAATAATTTTAGATTTGATATTTAGCATTAGCTTAGGCATGAAAGTACGATTATTAAACACAAAAATGACTGTATTTTCACAAAAACATCTGATTAGATACGAAAGGTTACTGCTAGATAAGGTCCATTAAAATTTTGCTCAAACTTAAAGGCGTTATCACCACTGCCATTCCCATACTTGATCTGATAGAAACGATAGGCTAAATTGAGTGAAATATTGGGTTTAACCCACCAGTCTACCCCAAAAATAGCGTTCCAACTCAGATCGGTTTCGCCAGCAAGTCCAAAACCAGAAGCATCTCCCCTTACCCACAAGGTAATCGGTTCAGAAACTTGTATACCGATCGCACCACCTACCATCGGTTCAAACCAAGTTCTTCCATCACTACCAGAGCCTTCAACTGTCTGCTCAAGACGATCAAAAGTTAATGTAGTTTCGATCGTGCTACTAATATCATTGAGACGAGTCCCAAGGATAGGAGTAAACCAGATTCGCGGAAAAGCGGCCGAAGATGGTTTAGTGGGTTGATAGGGAATTGGACGATCGCCGATGTGATAACTGAGCGCAAAATCATAAATTCCTTGATCAAAGGTGAGATTTGATTCGAGTCTTGCATTCACTATAGGGCGTTCTACTTGTTTAATTCCACCTCCGTGAAGGCTAACGTAATATCCATCAAATATCAAGCCGAAATTCCCCTTCCAAGCTTCAATACGACCACTTGCTACCACTCGCAGCACGTCCACTACTTCACCAAGGCTAAGATGGTAATCTACACTTCGTTTTCCGACTGTTACCGAACCATAAGTTGTAACAGGGATAGTCGCGTAGGGTTGAATATCAATATGCCAGTCTTTAGTTTCAACTGCTTGGGTTTCCTCACCGTTGTTAGGAGGTGTTTCTGGAGAAGTTTCAGTAGGTATGGTTTCTTCTGGTTTGGGTGTTTCCATCTCCTCTGGAGTGAGTTGACTATTAAAAGTATTCCCAGATCCACTTACTAAATCGGAAGCACAAGCACTATTTGGTACAACTGGGTTTTCTGATTCTTTTCTTGACTCATTCGGCTCGATCGTGTTAGTGATCGGGGTAAAATCAGGACACGAAGAAGCGATCGATGGCTTAAGAATCTCGTTGATCGTCTTTGAAGAAGCAATAGTAATATCTGTTTGGATAAAAGCTTTAGCGGATTTTAAGTCATTCGTGGCTTCTTGTAAAATGCGTTCAGAACGAGGATTGATCGCTGGTTGGTTTTGGGCGATCGTTTTTTGCGGCATTCCAATTAAAGCTAGACTAATTAGGAGAAAAAGAAATGGTTTTTCTAAAAATATCATATTCTAAATATTTTCCTGTTAATCAATATTTAATAAAAATCAAGTTATCGAACTTTTAAAATTTCAGGGACAAGTGTACCAACAATAATGTTAGATAAACCTGTAATCATAAATTGAACCCCTATTGCTGCTACTAAGAGTCCAAGAATTCGGGTAATGATGTTTAATCCCACATCCCCTACTACTTTTTGCAACCAGCGACCCGACAAAAAAATCACAAATACCAAGAAACAGATGACGATAATCGTACCGATCAAACCTGCAAAAAGAGCATCATCTTTTTTCGCCTCCGCTTCACTTGCATAAAGAACCACATTGGCAATAACACCAGGTCCGACTAACAAAGGAATAGCCAAGGGGATCACAATCTTGCGATAGACTAACTGTGCTGCTCTAAAATCGCTGTTTTGGTCTTCTGCTGCGACATTTTTTGCAGCTTTACTAGAATCACCGTTGACGATCCCAATACCGATTATCAGTAAAAGAATACCTCCTGCGATGCGAAACGAGTCTAGAGAAATGCCGAAAAACTTGAGCAGAGATGAACCAGCAAAGAAAAACACTAGCAGTATAGCCAAAGCAGTTAAAGCCACAAATAAGGCCAGCCATCGTTGGACATTCCGCTTTTCTCCTGCGCTGTAACCGATAAAAATCGGAAGAACGCCTAACGGATTTAAGAGCGCGAATAAGCTGGCTGCAAAATTACTAATTAGAAGTTTGTCCATGATGCCTGACCCCATAGCATAAAATGTTTATTCTGTCAACTCTGAAGCTGGCACTTGGGTAGAAAAATCACCGCATTGTAAGGCGAGCTTCGTCGGGTTTGCGGGATCACTTCCTCTGACTAATTGGGGATCTGCGGGACGAACCTGTCCTGGTGTCGTGTTTTCACAAATAATTGTGGTAATTTTAGGAGTCTGATTCGGGGTGATAAAAGCTCCCCCAACATAAGCTTTTAGTTTGCCTGTCAGGGAAGATTGAGCAGGAATCACGTAACTGTAGGCGGCTTCGGATGTGGTACGAACGGCGTAATCAAAGCTATTCGGTAAAGTGAGTCCGAAATCTTTTTTAATATCGTTAATCGGAGCGCGAAACTGACCATTTTTTTGATAGTAAGTGCGCTGTCCTTCGGTCATCTTAGCAACGACTTGCAGTGCAGCATTTTGATCTCGATCAACTTGATTTTGTGCGTGAGTCTTTAAACTGAGTCCGATTAAACCAGTGCCTAATGCTAGAGCCGTAATTGCTCCAGTAATTTTTATACAGCGAAAATTAAATTGTTGCATAAGTCACCTTTTGCTCTTATAAACGGTTTTGCTGGGTTTGCGGACGGTTAAAGAAAAATTTGAGTAAATTTCCCTTGCCTAGATAGGTGTCGATTTCTGTGAAAATATTGTGAATGAGAAAAACGACAGCAATACAGAGAATCGTCGCCAGAAAAGGATAAAAGTGTTCACTGTTGATAAACAGTTCGATCGCACCAGAAATCGATTTTGTTTTCAAATAGCCATCAATAAGCCGTTCAATTAGTCCAATAATTAATACGGCTAAGGTATAGACAAACGTCTTATACAAAACGCTGACATAACGTGCAGAGCCTCGAAATCGCTCCATCCAAGGCGACATCTCCATCAAAACGACTGCTTTAGCGGCTATTAATGAGCCAACAAAAGCTTTTGATAATACATAGCTACTAATTGAATATTCTTTTAAAAAGAGTTTCATCAATAGGAGGATGTAACCAAACCCAATGAAAAAAAACAAGGCGAGAGAGCCAATTTTTTTAAGTTCACGTTTGAGAGCTTGCATAGTGTTAAATTCGCTCCGATGAAAGAAAATGTATATTAGAACCACAGGGTTAACCTTACAGGGACTTACTGCCTTGCCATAGCAATACGCAATCGCTCTTCTGGCTCGATGAGGTGGTCGTGATTATCCAACCCTATATCAATCTGTACCCAGTGGATTTTGTCAGTGAACTTGCTGCTTGCGACTGTATAGTCGGGAATTACTGGTGTGCCAGACTCGTAGCCGATGGCGTTGGATTTTATCGTTTTGTGACATGATTAATCTCTAGGAAAAATTTGAAAAAGCGATTTATTTGGTGTTGCAATACAGTATTTTCTATGGGCAGCTATGACGCATCAAGGAGCGGGGACTACGCGGTAGTAAACGCCATTCGCGCCGAAGGATGGACTAAACCAGGTTCCATTGCATTCGTAGTAAGTCGTGCTGCCGACGTTTCTGGCGACACAGTCAGTAGGTAGCACTGCATAGATCGCTCCCATACCATAGGCAGTGTTAGCAGCACTCCCCGCAGTGTAACCAGCGGCGTAAGCGTTGGTACTAGCAGCGTTAGCCGAGGCTACACCGATCGCGGCACCCGTAGCAGCAGCCCCCGCCGCGTACCAACCTCCGCAGTTATAACATCCAGTTGAATAGGTGTTGATTACGGTAGGCGGATGGTATGTCGCGTAGGTTCCACCGTAATAGTGATCATATCCACCGTAAGCCGTTGTGCCATAAGAGTTCGTGGCCGTCCAAGAGCCATCACCACCCGATGCCGTCCCACCTCGATAACCGGTGCCACTCCAAGAGCCATCACCGCCCGATGCCGTCCCACCTCGATAACCGGTGCCGCTCCAAGAGCCATCACCACCCGATGCCGTCCCACCTCGATAACCGGTGCCACTCCAAGAGCCATCACCGCCCGATGCAGTACTGCCACGAAAACCCGTGCCGCTCCAAGAACCATCACCTCCAGAGACTGAACCGCCGCGATCGCCACTGGCACTCCAAGAGCCACCCCCGCCCGATGCAGAGCCTCGAAAACCGCTAGCGTTCCAAGAGCCGCCTCCTGCGTGCATCCATGCTGTAGCTGGACTAGAAAAGAGTACAGCACTCAGAAGACCTGATAAACTCATAAAAATCTTTTTCATAATAGATTACCTCTTTATCAATCATTGAATCTTGGTCGGTTTGACCCTCGCTGGAGGCATAGAATTACCTGGGAGCTTCGGATCGGGACGTGTAAACTGGATGCGCGGCGCACTGCTGGCGCGAGACGATGCGAAGGTGTCTGCTGAAATCGATTCATCTAAATGCCAGTTGGAAAACTCTACCTGATGACGCAGTCTTGATGGATCATCTCGATACACAACGCGGATCTTGCGAGGCAGTTTGTCGTCTGTGCCGATCCAGATCTGGGCGAAAACCTGGTCATTAGCGATCGCAATCATATCCGTTGTCGTTCCACCAACTACATGGGATTGACCGATGTAGAAAGCCTGCTTCAGACCATCGGCAATATCTTGATAGGGATCGGCTACGATCACATCGGTAAAGGGAAAGTAGATCGCAGCTAAGTCGTAGACTGCCTTCAAAACAGCATCGATTGTAGGCGGAGCGTCGGCCACAGCGACGAGATTTTCGCCAGGTGCATAGGCCATCATCGTCTTGCCGTCGTAATAGAACTCAGAGGCAGAACCGTCACTAGGTACGATGACCCGAAGCTTGTTCGGTCGCTGTAAGGTCACTTCAGAGAGAGTCGTGTAGACAAGGGGAGGGCCAATTCGACTCGGACTCTCATAGGTGGTGATCGCTGTAAAAGTCATCGTGCGGGCAGTGGCCAAACAGCTACTCATCGCCTTCAGGAGAGCGATCGCTTTCGGTTCTAGCGCTAGATGGGATTCGGTCGTATCCCGTCTGTCACTCGGCGGTTTTTGCTGAACGTTCTCGGCACGTGCGCCCAGAGAAATTAAGAGTCCACTCAACGCGAGCGAGCAGAGCGGGAATGTAAGCATTAGAAGTCTCATAATACTCATCACCTTTATTGGGGTGGCATAGGTTGCTGCTGTGGTGGCATAGGTTGCTGCATGCACTGTCTCAACTGCTGTTTTTGCTGGGGTGAAAGAATTTGATTGATTGCTTCAAGTTTTTGCATCGGGGTGAGATTAGTCTGTTTCTTGACGCTCTCGATTGCTTCTAACTGACCGACTTGCACGGTAAGTTGCTTTATGCAATACTCCAGATGCTCTTTGCGAACATTTCCTTGAGGCTGTTGGGGCTGTTGAGCCAATGCGTTCAAGGGGGCGATCACCATCAAAAGTTGAGGCAATAATACAAATAAAGGGAAAAATTTTTTTAGGCTGTTCATTGCGAACTACTGTACCTCATAAAATATGATTTTTATTTTGTAAAAATATCTTCATCTTGCATAAAAATTTTGGTAATGTTTTCAATCTGTTGATTTTTTCTTTTAAAAAAGTTGTGAGTCTTTAGTTTTGACTTCTTACCCACAGAGCGAAATAACTACCTTTTTTTGTTTAAATGCTTAATAGATTTATTAGATAACCATAAGTTTGAGCCTCCTAGAACATTTATTATTAATTTCTCTTTTTAAACAATATACATTTTAGATGTTTACATAAATATTTTTGTTATTTATGTAACAAACTTTAATAATTAAATGTTATTAAATATTATAAAACGTTGTTGCTTATATAGTAGCTATCCTTTGGTTAAATATTTCTTAATAAAAAACAAAAGGAGATAAAAAGTATAGTAAACAAGGTTTTTAGACATTTAAGCTATCCAATTATTAAGAAACATAAATCATATTCTTTACCAAAATACATTAAAAAGTAAAGTTTTATTTGGTTATAAAAAAAAATAAACTTAAGATAAAAGTAAAGTTAAGAATCTCTAAAATAAAATATCAATTGTCTAAAGCTACTGTAATCTAAATATTTCAGACGAAAGTAATCAAGACAGTGATAAAAAAATTGGGTGTGATTCAATCGTAGGTAACACTCGGCGAGGAATTTTTCTTCTCAATAGAGCATTTGTTCTAGGCAGTTAGATTAAGTTAGAGAAATAGGAAATAATGGGGAATTCCTGACAATCTCTTGTTATCTGTGAAGAGGCCGCATAAATCAAGCCCCTTCCCTCACTGTCTGTCTAAAATCCCATCAGGGTCAGAAATTGGCCTCGAAAGATTAACCAGTGTATAAATATTTTAGCGACAGCCAACGACTGAAGCGGTGTAAGTTTTGCCGATGGATTCGATTCCATTAACAAATAGATTGACCTGATAGGGTTCATCTTCAGGACGCGGTGTAGCTTCAAGTTTTAAAGGCTTACCTGCTTGAAATTGTACGTCCTGGGAGTTAAAGAACTCACCTGTCGTTTGGTCACTGTATTTGAGATACATTCTGATCTCAAAAGGGCCTCCATCATTAGAGTTAATGGTGACGACAAAGCGACGGAATTCGACATCTCCTGGAATAGCCCAATCTGTATTCCAGTTATTGCGAGTGACATCAACTCCCACCATTCCTAAAGGACCAGCCGGAATAGTAGGTGGAGAAACTTTCTTAGTGACTGTATTGTCTTGACTACCCACGACTGGGATGGGGGTACAGGTTTCAGCTTGTACGGGTAAATTAAGACTCAGTATTGAAGCTAAGAGACCAAAAATAGTGACACGATAGAACATAAAAAATCTCCTAAAATAATGATTGGGAAAAGTTTCTGGTTAAAAAAGAAAAATTAGCTGTTTCATTTTTGTGGGTTAAATTCCCTATTTTTAGCAAAGATTTGCAATTAAAAGCAGAATTGACTCAGTTTTTGCTCTTATAAACGGTTTTGTTGAGTTTTATGTATATTAGAACCTGAGGGGCAACCCTACAGGAGAGGCCGCCTTAATCGGTCATTCAAATCCTCAATACTATTTATTTAACCTGTTGTACCGCCGGAGGCTTCCAAGTGCCAGAACCAGGAGGAAGGATTGAGGGTGGCTTTTCGTTTGGCCAGTACATACGCATCGTCAGAATAAAGTCACCTTGGGGTGATGGCAACCAATTCGCCTCCTTCTCTTTCCCTGGGGACTCGTTCTGGAAGTATAGCGTCAAGGAGCCATCGGGATTAAACTTAGGGTTGTCTCTCATGCTGACGGTAAATTTGTTGAGCTTGTTTGGATAGAACCACCAGCCGCCGTCGTCAAAATACATGGTAATTGACCAAAATCCTTGCACTGGAGGGGTTTGACCCTTGGGAAAAGTCATTGTGTATTGGTTAGCACCATTGAGTGTCTTGCCGTTGCTATCTACCATCGCCGTAGGATAGACGGCATCTTCTGGCAGATTAGCAGGCCAGCCAACGGCAGCAATGAGCGCACGCCCAAGATAGTTGGTACCGTAGCTTCCGGCTGCTGCTGGAATCAGCCAACCGTTTTCGACCTTACCTCCCGTCTTTTGCAGGGCGATGATTTTCTTAAAGCTGCTCTGAGGAACATTTTTGAGGGCGGCTTGCGCGGCTGGAGAGAGTTTGGTGATGTCAAAAGGTTTCCCTGGAACAAGACCGATCTTGGCCATCTTGGCTACGATGGGCGCATCTTCTGGTGCTGGCGGTGCGGCACTGCCCATCAGTTTCGCCATCATGTTGAAGTAGGTAGAGATGTCCATTGCGTTGATCACATCTTGCGGTTTGTCTGTCATGCTGAAGCCAGGATTTGGATCGACTTTTGGCGGCACAAAGGTATAAGGCTTACCATATGCACTCAAGGGCGTTAACTTATACTGTGCTTGCAGCGCGTTGACGATATTGTAGTCTTGTTCGGTGCCGTCCGCATAGGTACGACCGAGGATGACGAGATAACGTGTCGGTGACTTGATTTGCTTCATGCCTTTGGGGACTTCGCCTTTCCAGTTTGGGCCAGTAACGAGGAAAGTACCCGCATTCTGTCCAGTAGTACGGCTGCCTGGTGATTCGATCACTGGCATCCATAGGCTATACATCGGAAACAGGAAATAGCGCGCTCGCCTCTGGCGAGATCCGCTTTGCGGATCGCCCATATCTGGATATGAGAACACCATCGGCTCAGTCCCCACGTCGAGCCAAGCCAGAGAGTACAGCGTGTCTGCATTAGGGGCCGACACACCGCGATAGTCGCCAGGCGGGTAGCGCTTGACGTTGACAAATTGTCCCATCGGTGCACGCAATTCTTCGAGCTTGGGAACATTGGTCATTTGTACGCGGGTGACTTCCGTTGTAATGAGTGAGTAGCCATAGATGTAGGCTTCTGTGGCTATTTCTACGGCTTCCGCTTCGGTCAGGTTAGCCATCTCAGGAGCCGCGTTCACTGTTTCTGAGATGGTTAGAAAAGATTGATTTTTCCACAAGCCAAAACCGACCCATAAAGTTGTAGTTAGTATGGCTGTTAATAAAAAGGATATAAAATGTTTTCGATTCAGCATGGTTTGTTCTCAAAATACAGATAATTAATTGACGGTATAACCCCGTCCCTGCATACAAGTTGTCCAAGCCTGATAATAGAGTTGAACAGCGTGTTGTTCTTGAGTAGCCGCTTGGGCAGAGGCCTGCTGTGCTTGTTCTTCGGCTCGATGTCTGCGGAACAATCCTGCTAAGGCTCCTACTCCTGCTCCGATCGCTGCTCCTTCACCCGCATTACCGCCAATAGCACCCCCAACGGCACCTAGAGCCGCCCCTCCTGCTGCTCCTCGAACGGCTCCACCTTGGCTAGGGGGAGATTGTGCAGATTGAGCCGCGAATTGAGCCGAAAAGGCTGCAGGATCGATTCCTGTTTGTTGTTTCGCCCACGTATAGCAAGCAAAATGATCTTGCTGTTGCTCTTCCACGTTCTGTCCTCGACTTGGATAGGCGAAAGGTGGCGACGGTGCTTGCGCTAGGTTTAAATCTGCTTGAAAGAGAATAATTCCTAGAAAACTTAAACCGATTAATTTAGATACTTTCTTCATGAAATGCTATTTAATGAGTTTTAGTTTTAATGATTGAGATGGAATGATACGGGAATAATAGAGCCTTGTCAAAAAATCAAGAAAAATATCACAATAGCTCACAAATATTGCTTTTATTCAATGTTTTGAGCTTTGAAACTCTTTTAAGTTATCTGTTTTGGAGTTATTCAAACCAATAATTTTTAATCGAATTAATTGTTTATTTTCCTCACAGAAATAGCCTTGATTATTTTTTTTTTGTATGATTTTTTAATTCCAAACCAACCCAACTAAAAAATTTACTTTTCTATAAAGTATACAGTACACGTCAAGCACTAAGGATTATATTAAGAAATTTTAAAATATGATGAAGTATAAAAATCATTATTTAGTAACATTACTTAAACAAGATATTAATTAAAAATATTTGTGTATAATTAAATACAGCAGCTTTCATAAAAATTTGCTTAATATTTCTATCCGTAAGGATTTTGTCGATACTTTGCAATGCCACTAAAGCCCACATAGCAAGAAGTTGTTTTGTGGTTGAAACAGTAGAGCTTATCGATAAAAGTTATCTCCTCCTTTGAACTAATTCAAATAGTTCTACCTTTTTTACAAAAAGATTTTTTGCCATTTCGTGCCAAAAAAAAGTTTTTTAAGAAATTTTGTTACATTAAGCTTCTCATAATATTCTTGACGAACAGGTTTTGCTGTTGTCTTATTTAGTTGTGTCCATTTCCTTCAGGTAAGTTTTTTGGTGGGGGTTCATCGGGTAAGGAATTTTGCCGAATTTGTGCGCGTCCATTGCGAACGACTCGCAACATATCGTCTAATTGTTCTTCAAGATGAATTAAAACAGCATCCGCATATTGATCCGCGTCGTTTTGAATGGCTTCGCATTCAGCAAAAGTTTGGTGACGAATTTGCTCTAATTCCTGTGTCACACTGCGACGCATCTGCTCAACTTCAGATCGAGTTTGTTGTTGATAGGCCTCACATTCAAGCTGAACTTGCTCACGAATTTGACTTGCTTGATACTCCGCTTGTTGAACAATCCCTGTCTGATCTAATATTAAACTAGCTTTTTGTTGAGCAGATTGTACAATTTGTTGAGCATAAGCTTCAGCATCGGTTATGATTTCTTGTTCTTTTTCGATAATAGCTATAGCGCGATTTATAGCCTCTGGCACGTTATCGCTAATAAGTTCAAGTTGGTCAAGAATTTTTCCTTCATCAATAACTGTCCAGCGAGTCATCGGAATATGAAAGCTATCATAAATCATTTCTTGGAGTCGCGCTAACTCCTGATAAACATCTGGCTCGATCTTATGACTATAGCCAGAATGATTATGATTGGTGGAATCTGCTCCCTTGCGAGAAGATGTGTTTTTACGTGCCATAGGTAAATTGTTAATTAGGAGAAGCAAACGATCTCGTACATTAACTGTAATATAGGTGGAGGTCTGATGCCACATTTTCGGGAACTAAATGAGTAACAGAACCACCAAAGCGAGCAATTTCTTTGACGACACTACTGCTGAGAAAACTATATTCTTTGTTAGTTGCCAGAAAGACCGTTTCAATACCACTCCAAAGCGTTTTATTAGTATGAGCCATTTGTAATTCTTTTTCAAAGTCGGATAATACTCTTAAGCCTCTGAGTAAAACATTGGCTTGTCGTAATTTAGCATATTCTACCGTCAGACCGACAAAACTATCAACCTCTACGTTGGGGAGATGTTGGGTACACCAGCGAATTTGTTCGATTCGTTTTTCGACGGAAAAGACGGCTTTTTTTTCAGGATTATAGAGAACAGCGACCACTACCTGTTCAAACATCTTAACACCTCGTTCGATTACGTCTAGGTGTCCTAATGTTATTGGATCAAAACTACCGGGATAAATAGCAAGCACTTCAAAGATGGTGATATTCTAAAAACATTACGAGAGTTATTATTCTGCTTGAGCGAGTCACAAAGCAAGTGGTTACTC
This sequence comes from Aphanothece hegewaldii CCALA 016, assembly GCF_003007785.1. Lineage (GTDB taxonomy): Bacteria > Cyanobacteriota > Cyanobacteriia > Cyanobacteriales > Microcystaceae > Chroococcus > Chroococcus hegewaldii. The sequence goes on from NZ_PXOH01000037.1 coordinate 15,976, forward strand.
TTAAACTTCGGAGATAATAATATGATTGTACTAAAAATTTTGGTAATCGCTGCTGCACTTTTGGTTATTATTAAATTTGCTGCGGCACTTTTGGGTAAGGATAATATCCCAATTTTAAATCAGCTAGTTACAGTGATTTTGAGTTTGTTCATTACATTTGAGCTATTCAAATTAGGACAAGTCGTGTTAGAAAAGTTTAGTTAAAGAGGATTTTAAGTGGGCGAGTCCCACTTTATTCGTTTTTAATTTAAGGCGAAGGTTGAGGGCTTGGTGTTGGCGGTGAGTTGATTTGAACAATTTTATTAGTAAAATATTCTTCTTTGTAGCTAATTGATTTGGCTAATTCTAAAGCTTTTTGAAATGAATTTAAGGCTTGAGGTTGATTTTTTTGAATGAGATAAATTTCTCCAATTAGATCATAAGTACCCATCAAACCATAATAATCATAACCTCTTTGCTGTACTTTAATTAATTCTTGATAGATTTGTAGAGCTAAATCATATTGTTGACTATTCTCATATAATTTTCCGAGTTTAGTTAAAGCTTGCCCTGCTGTACCAAATTGTAAAAGTGACCAAGCCAAAGAATAAGCTTCTTGATAGCTTTGGCTGGCTTTTTCGGGTTGATTTAACGCCTCATAATCTTCCCCAATCGAGATTTTTAGGTTAGGTAATTCTTGTAATTGTTGATTTTTTAAATAATTAGTTACTAATTCTTCTTTATATTTAACAGAATTAGCAGGCTGTAGAATTTCTCGATAAATTTCGGCTAATTTTTGCAGATAAATTCCTTCTTTTAGAGAATCCGATCGCGCTTGTACAATATCTAATAATTCTTCATAAATGGGCGCAGCTTTTGGATATTCAAAACGCGATAAATGTAATTCACCAATTTTATTTAATAATTCTTCTTCTGCTACTTTATCACCGCTTTGACGAGCATTAGCTAACATCTTTTGATAAATATCTAAAGAATCATCAAGACTATGTAATTCTTGATACGCTTGAGCATAAATCGGTAGGGTTTCGGGGGTTAATTGTCCTTTGGTTTCTGTATCTACTTGAAGTGTATTAATTCGTTGAGTAAAACTACGAACATCATCGGTTCGATCTCTATTCCAAGCAATCGCCCCAACTCGTCCTAATGCGGGGATTTCTTCTTCTATCCCTAGATATCTTCTTAATGCTAATTCTTTATACCAAATGTTAAATGCTTCGGGTTCATTTCCCGCGTTTAATTGTGCTTGTGCTTCAGCATTCATTTGATCTAATGATTCTCTTAAAAGACGACGTTCTAAAGGTGATAAAGGACGGTTTATTTTAGGTAAAACTGGATGAGTGACGGGTTGATCGATGGGTGAAGCTGGATAACTTTGGGCGATGGTTTTGTTAATGGTTCCTTCAAGAATTAGTAGGAGTGCTAACATCCAACCGATTTTTTTAGTAAATAAAAAAGCAGTTCTCATAATAATTAATTTTGATGATTCCAAATTCTGATCACTTGTCCTCTGATTTCTTTTCCCCACCAAGGGGTATTGTAACTCCGTGATTTAAGATGATGGCGATCAACTGTCCAAAGTTTCTCTTGATCAAATAAAATAACTTCCGCGTTTTTTTGTGGTTCTATAGATGTGGGTTGTTTTCCAAGACACCGAAGCGGGTTGATACTAAGTGCTTGTATAAGTTCTAATGCTGTCCATTGTTCGGTTTTGACGAATTTTTCCCAGAGTATCGGTAATGCTAATTCTAATCCGATCGCGCCTGGGGGTGCTTCTGCAAAAGGGACGGTTTTTTCTTCGTAGGTATATGGACTATGATTGATCGCAATTGCATCAATTATTCCAGTTTTCACTCCTTCTACTAATGCAAGAAGATCGCTTTCATTTCCGAGAGGAGGATCTAAGTGTAAGTTCGGATCATAGGTTTTAATGTCCTCCGTATTAAACACTAAGTGCATCCACGAGGTACTCGCAGTTACAGGTATTCCTTTTGCTTTCGCGTCCCTAATAAGTTCGACTCCGCGACGTGTCGAAACCCCCATTAAATGTACAGGTGTTCTAATTGAATCGATCATTTCTAGGATAGCAGCGATCGCAGTGGTTTCGGAAATAGTGGGATTACCGGGTAAACCATATAAAATAGATTCTGTTCCCTCTCTAATGACACCATTTCCTTTGAGGAGTGTGTTGACGGGAAATAATGCAATAGGTTTATTTATTGGTTGGAGATATTCTAATAGTCTTCTGAGTAAGGCAAAATTTTCGAGCGGTTTTCCATCCGTAAATCCTACAATATCAGCATTAGCTAAATCATCCAACTCTGTCATCTGTTCCCCTTTTCCTCCGAGGGTAAGATTTCCCCAAAAAGAAAGACGAGAGGATGTATTATCGGTTATTGCTTGACTTTTCTGATAGAGAGATTGAACAACTTCTGGGGTGTCGAGAGGAGGAAGGGTATTCGGGAGGATGGAAACACGGGTAAACCCTCCTGCGGTTGCTGAGTCAATCAGTGTTTTTAGGGTTTCTCGTTCTTCGTGTCCAGGTTCACCACTTCTACTATATAAGTCTACTAAACCTGGTGCGAGGATTAACCCTTGTGCTTCGATGATTTCGGTGTCTTTTGGTGTTGAGAGTGAGGAGGTGATTGCTGTAATTTGACCCTCACGGATCAGTATATCAGTAATGTAATCCTCGCAATTGAGAGGATTTAAGACTCTGACTTGTCTTAGTAATACGGAATTGTTAAGCAAATGTAGTCAATGAGAATTGAACAGTCTATGTGATCATAGCAAGAGATGGAACTTTCTTGACATTGATTTTATGAAGCGCAAAATCCGTAAAATTACCATAGTACAACTGCTGAGTTATCCAGTAGTGTAGAAAATGAATTACGATCGCTTAGTTTATGAATATCGATTGTTTAAATTTCCTGCTGAGACTGTATGAATCGAATCATCATCGCGTTTATCTGGCAAAATGGTCTAAATTTAAGGGAAAAAATCAGATTTGTGAACAATTGGGAGAACGAGGGTTAGTTGATTTTACACGAGAGATTGCTACAGTTAAGATTACTCCCGCAGGACAAGGGTTACTTGAGTTAAATACCGTAAATTTATTGATTTCGGAAATAGAGTATAAAGTCTTAAAAAAAATTGCCAAGTTTTCAGAGATTACACCGAGTAAGCTTTTGGGTAAGTCTTTAAAAGCAGCAGACTGTCAATCTATCATTAATAGTTTTTGTGAAAAGGGTTTAATTTCTACAACGACTAAAAAGAAAAGAAATCATTGTGAGGTTTGGTTAACCCAAAAAGGTTTAGAGTGTATTCAGCAAGTCAATGATTATTTTTTAAATTGGGAAAATAGTTTTACTAAGGTTCCTAAGAAACCGAAAGAAAAACCCACTGATGAAGCTATTTTACAAATGATTATTCAATTAGATCAAGAGTTAGGTACGAATAATTATTTACCGATTTTTCATCTGAGGAAAGCGTTACAACCTCCTTTATCACGCTCAGAATTAGATCAAGCAATTTATCGTTTGCAGGGGAAAGATAAAATTGAAGTCAGTACTCTCGCAGAAGTCAAAGCATACAGTATAGAAGAAATTGATACAGGTATTCCTCAACCTGTCGGTGGGCCACTATTTTTTATTATTGTTAACTAAGGTATTTATATGGTAAATATTGATTCTTTAATCTGTCAATCAATCAATCCTTTTGATGAAAGAGATTTAAAAGCGGGTAATTTTTGGATTGAACAACAAGACACTAAACAAACCATTGAGTCTATCCATTTAGAGGAAATAAAAAAGATCGAATCTTATTTAGATGTAGTTTCTTTTGATCATTCTAGTCGTACTCTTTTGCTTTTAGGTGACTCAGGTTCAGGCAAAAGTTATTTATTAGGAAGACTCAAGAGAGAATTAAATAATAAAGCTTTTTTTGTTTATATTGATCCTTGGGTAGATAGTCGGTTTCTTTGGCGACATATTCTGAGAAAAACGATTAGTAGTCTTCTTTATATTCCACCAAATCAAAGTGAGTCTCAGTTAATATTATGGCTAAAAAATTTACCAGTTGTTAAAAATAGTAAGTTTCAAAAATCCTTTAATAATGAGGAAAGAAAAAGATTTATAGTGCAGTTAAAAAACTCTTATCCTAATGGAATAAATAATGCGAGAGAGTTTTTCGGTATTTTGTATGATTTGTTAAATCCTAGTTTATCAGATCTGGCTAGTGATTGGCTCAAAGGTGATCATTTATCGGAAGATGATTTAAAAGATTTAAGAATAAGTTCATCTATTAATAATGAAGACTACGCCAGAGGTATTTTAGAAAATCTGGGGCGAATATCTGTAGAAAATTTACCGTTTATTTTTTGTTTCGATCAATTAGATAATATTCCTTTATCGTCCTCTGGTTTTATTGATTTGCAATCTCTTTTTAATTTCAATACTAATATACATACGCAAATCGTTAAGAATTTTTTAATAATTATTTCAATGCCGACAAGCACATGGAATGATAACGAAAAAAGAATACAACCTGCTGATTTAGCAGAAGGAAGATTACATCAAAAAATTACCTTAAAAACAATTAATAAAAAACAAATAGAAGCTATTTGGACTTTAAAAGTATCTGGGCTTCACTCACAAGCTAAACCTAAACCTAATTCTTCAATTTATCCCTTAAATCAACAGCAAATAGATATTAATTTTTCGAGTGGAAAAACTTTACCGAGAAATGTTTTAATTGTTGGGCGAAAGTTATATCAATCTTATAAAGATGGTTTATCTATTATTACACCGCATCCTGATTTATTATCTCTTTTTAAATTATCTTGGCCTGATGAATTTCAAAAGTCTAGAAATAAAATTATTAGTGTTAATCAACTAACGGCATTAGAATTACTAAAAATATTAGATGAAGTTTTACAAGTTTTAAAATGTACAAAAGCATCATTAAAGTTTTCATCAAATAATGTCAATAGTGGTTATCTAAGTTTTTTAAAAGCTTTTGAAAAAAATTGTATAATATGGACTGAAGATCAAAACATGAACTATTTTTGTAATGTAATGAAATATTGTAAAAAAGAAATTGAAGCAAAAACTTATCATCACTTATATTTATTACGATACTCGACATTAGGAAATCCAAGTAATAAAGGTTATCAAATTTATAAAAGTATTTTTAAATCTCCTCATAAGCATATACAACCAACTCTTACATCTATTCATTATCTGACAACTTATCATCAATTAATGATGGATGCAAAATCGAAAGAATTAGTTATTGGAGGTGAAATAATAGATTTACCAACATTAGAAGATTTAATGCGACAATCTCGTATTTTTGAAAATTGTCAGCTTTTATTAGATTTGGGTTTAATTAAAAAAACCGTAGAAGAAAATTTAATAAAAACAGAAAGTAATCAAGAAGAAAATGAGAAAATTAAAAATTATTTACTAAAGATAATTCAAACTCAAAACTTTATTAGTCTTCCAGCTTTAATCGAAAAAGCTTTAGAGCATTTTTCTCATAACTTTTTACTAAATTTTGATCAAGTACAGCAATTAACAAAAGAAATTTGTCAACAAGACTTAGCCATAATAACTAACCCTGATGAACCAATAGAAAAACAGTTGATTTGTTTAAACATTACTCCAAAAATAAAAGATGATAACTTTTAGTGTCACACAAGTTAGAGTCGCTTTTGAATGTCCTCGTTTGTTTTATTTAAACTACCATTTTCGAGGACAAACTTTATTTGTTCCTTCTGCTCATATTAAAGGAATTGGTTCTTTATTTCATCAATTAGCAGAAAAATTAATCGATACTGCAAAACATAATTCTCAATTTGCTATACTTTTTGTACCTGAATCCGATAAATTAGATGTAGAAGACATTACCGCACAATTTCAGCAGCTATTTTATCAATTTGTTTTTTTTCCCATACTTCAAAAAGAAATTCAACAAAACCACTCGAAATTAATACATAAATATTACCAAATTTGGCAAGGTATTATTCCACTGATTCGTCATTGGGTTACTCTATTAATTAAAAATCGCTCTTTCTGTAAACCTGATGTTTTATTAAAAAAAACCTTTACTGCTGAAGAAATTAGACTTATTCATTTATTTACACTACCTAAAGGAAATAAAATTCAACTAATTGGTAGACTCGATAGTGTAATTTATGATTTCCCAAAGCGTCGTTATTGTGTTGTTGAATATAAAACCTATCAACCCAGTGATTTAGCTGCACAATTAGCCCAAGTTGCGCTTTATAGTTATATGCTTAAAGAAACTAAAAATCTTTCTACTCCTGTTAATTCATCAGTACATCAAGTATTACCAACTTTCCAAGAATATTATTACCCTTGGGAAGAATTAGAAAATACGGTTTATCAACTGATTCCTCATAAACTTCAACAGATGCAAAATTGGATAACATGGAAACAAAATACATCATCACCACCACCACCAGCAATAAAATCTAATCTATGCGATATTTGTCCACAACAAACAACTTGTCAACAATTTTTTGAAATAAGTACAGATAATTGGTAGGGGTTTGGTCTCCAAACCTAAATAGTATATAATAATTAAAAATGATAATTTATTTTTATGTTACAGACTTTTTGGGCAGTTATCAAAAATAGCAAGATTGAATTAGTCGATTTAGTTATAGCATTTCTCAAATTAAATTCTATAGGGTTTGGAAAGCAAACCCCTACGGTATGGAATGATATTACTTTATCGGGATTAAATAATGCTTATGACGAAAATGAACCCGAATACTCATTAGAATCAATTAAAGAATTTAATCCTGAGTATGAAGGAAAGTAATATTATTCTTACTCCCATGACTTAAGCAAACGGACAAATTAAAAATCTAAACTGATAGCACGAGCTTTAAGTAAAATCATAAGATGCTCAAGTTTTTCATAAACATCTAATTCAGCGTTTTCATTGTCTGTTAGTGTCGCTTCTCGATTTTTTAAGAGTAAAGTTTGTAGACGTTTTTGAGCTTGAGGTGAGACTTTAAAAGTAATGATTTCTTGTGGAGTGGGACTCTTAAGCAGGAAATCTAATACTTCATCATAGACTTGTATCGTTAATTCTGCCATAATTGCCTTTTTACCTTTTTCATTCGATTCTATCATCGCCAGAATATATTAAACTTCTAGCAAAGTCTCGTAGTCACTTGACAAGTCATACTCGTTATGACTACACTATAAATAATAAACTCGGAATGAGTACGACTTAATCAAAGAGGAGTTAAGCTAATGTTACCGAATCATGAAGGACAAAAAGTACCTAGCGTTACCTTTCCCATCCGCAAGAACAACGAATGGATTAAAATAACCAGTGATGAATTATTTTCGGGTAAAACCGTTGTTGTTTTTGCGCTACCTGGTGCATTCACCCCAACTTGTTCGACGACTCACTTACCAGGGTATAACGAACTCGCCCCCGTATTCAAAGAAAATGGTGTTGATGAAATCGTATGTATTTCAGTCAATGATACTTTTGTGATGAATGAATGGGCAAAAGATCAAGAATGTGATAATGTAACCCTAATTCCCGATGGTAACGGTGAATTTTCCGAAGGAATGGGAATGCTAGTCGATAAAGCTGATTTAGGATTTGGTAAACGGTCTTGGCGTTACTCTATGCTGGTTAAAGATGGGGTAGTTGAAAAGATGTTCATTGAACCCGAAGAACCAGGAGATCCTTTTAAAGTTTCCGATGCTGAAACCATGCTAAGGTACATTAATGCCTCAGCGAAAGCACGCCCTTTAGTTTCCATGTTTTCTAAAGTCGGATGTCCTTACTGTACCCGCGCCAAGAAAATGTTGACCGAAAAAGGATTAAAATACGAAGAGATTATTTTAGGTCAGGATGCCTCAACCGTCTCGTTACGCGCTGTCAGTGGACGCACTACAACACCCCAAGTTTTTATAGATGGTAAGCATATTGGTGGTTCCGAAGAATTAGAAGCTTATCTCAATGCTTAAAGCTTATCCTAATCAGTCTTAAGAGGCTTGGCTAATACAGTACTCTAAGCGTTATGGTATGGTTTGTCATCCTAAAAATTTAGTGTTAATTAACTTAAGAATTTGTTAAACCTTTAAATAGACACAGGAGAAACACATATGGCTACTACACTGAAAGCTAAAGCTAAATCATCTGTACAATTTCGCAAAACACGCCTTGATTTGAGCGAAGATGTCCGTAAATCAGTTGTTGATATTCTCTCTCAAACCTTAGCTGCGACTTTAGACCTCAAAACACAAGCAAAACAAGCTCACTGGAACGTTAAAGGACTAAATTTCTTTCAATTACACGAACTTTTTGACCTACTAGCAACCGAATTAGAAGGACATATCGACTTAGTAGCGGAACGTATTACCTCACTGGGTGCAACCGCATTAGGAACCGCCCGCGTCGCTGCTGAGAAATCTATTTTACCTGAATATCCTTTAGATGCAGTTGATGGGATGGAACATTTGATCGCCCTCACCGATCGCTATGCAATGTATGCGGCTCATCTTCGTGAAGCGATCAATAGTACTGATGAATTAGGCGATGCAGATACGGCGGATCTTTATACTGAGATTTCCCGTAACATCGATATGCGTCTATGGTTTTTAGAAGCGCATCTCACCAAAAAAGAAGATTTTGCAGGTTAAAAACCTTAAATCCTGATTTAAAATACGCCAAGGAATAAATTCCCTGTCTTACAGCGAAAGTCGGTTGAAACCGACTAACTAAATGATTTTAGTCCGTTTTAACGGACTTTAGCTGTAAGAAATTCATTTCACGGTAGACTTATTGTTTAAGACAGAGGTGTGAACCTAAGCGCAGATCACCCCAAGACAAGTAGAAAAACACTATCCTAAGAAAAGGGTGATTTTTTTCCTCATGCCTTTCACCTTTTTTTGAATGAAAGCTCTTAAAATATTTAAAACGATCGATTCTAAAAGTTTACAAAATCTCTTAATTCTTTTTGCTACAGGCTTATTATTTTGGATTAGTATTACTAATTTATTGCCCACCTTACCCGCTTATATAGAAGATCTCGGCGGAAGTAAACAAGAAATTGGTTTAGTAATGGGAAGCTTTGCTATTGGGTTACTCGCTTCTCGTGTTTGGTTAGGAAAATTAGCCGATAGACGTAGCCGTAAATTAGTTATTTTAATCGGTACTATTGTCGCTGGTATTGCACCTTTTGGTTATTTATTGATTAAATCGGTCTATCCTTTAATCAGTGTACGCGCTTTTCATGGTGTGGCGATCGCAGCATTTACCACAGGATATAGTGCTTTAGTTGTCGATCTATCTCCCATTAAACAACGCGGCGAGATCATTGGTTATATGAGTTTAGTCGTTCCAGTCGGGATGGCTATTGGCCCTGCATTAGGAAGTTTTATAGAGGAAGATCTGGGCTATCAAGCGTTGTTTTTATTTTCAGCAACAGCAGGATTATTATCTTTTATATTGGCCAATTGTATAACAGCAGGCCGACCACCTGTCATCAGTGAGCAAGAAAAAAGTCAGTTTGAAGGAATTAATCGGAGTCTAAAAGCAATATTATTTGATCGTGCTATTTTAGTTCCTACCCTGATTTTATTCTTAATTGGGCTATTATTTGGGGTTTTAGTCACATTTCTACCTTTGTATCTGCGTCAAAGTCAGATCGATTTTAGTGCAGGTTTATTTTATACCACAGCAGCGATCGCAAGTTTTACCTCTCGTATTTTATCAGGCAGAGCCGGAGATCGTTTTGGTCGGGGTATTTTTATTACATTTAGCATCATTTGTTATGGGTTATCAATGCTGTTACTCTCAATAGCCAAAAATCCGACCATGCTGATGTTATCGGCTATTCTAGAAGGAGCAGGTGGCGGGATTATTATTCCGATGATTTTGGCCTTGATTTCTGATCGATCTTATGCTATGGAAAGAGGTCGAGTTTTTGCGATTTGTACCAGTGGGTTTGATGTAGGGGGTGCGCTTGCTGCACCAATTCTGGGGGCATTTGCGATAGAATACGAAGAATTATTTATGATTGCGGGAAGTTTTGCGGCGATCGCTCTTGTCATCTTTTTGGGTTATTCTAATAAAGGGTTAATATCTTCGCTTCGTTATGCCATTGGGAGAGAAAAAGATCAATATTCTTTGGTGGATTGAATTATACCTCATAGTTCCCTCTCCTCATAGGAGAGGGCTAGGGTGAGGTTAATTTTCTACGCTATCCACACTCAAAGGGACAAAATCACCATGTATCGTCAGTCCTAACAGCATCGGTTCATCTTCTAAAATTAATTTGCCCGTCAAAGCGCAACTTTCATCCTTTTTCGCTGTAGCGTCAATGGTAGCACGAATATCAGCTTTACAAAATTGTGGTCGATAATCACCCGATCGTTGATGAACAAAGTTCCAGAGAATATCACGTATCATTGCTTGATAGCCCTGATTGCCCGATAATTCTTTTAACTTATCTTTGAGTGCTTTTTCTAGACGAATGCTAGTGACTTCCATATCAGTTGTGGTAGCACGTGTTAATGTACGCATGGAATGAATCTCCTTTAGATCTATCAGTAATACAAGTGTAATCTTAAAATGACAGTTTTGGTGAAGATCGAGGAGGAGATTACAAGCGTATCTGTACTATTTTTTGGGATCGTCACGGCCAAGCTATCTTTGACACTCTCACGCCGATCTGCGGCGGAGATTCTTGGTTCACGAAGATTACTTGCTTTGACAAAATTTCTTCCATCAAAGTAGAGGCATTCTCTCCCCAAGCTTTAGATCCCGTATGCCCTACGGTACTTAATCCATTTTTCAAAATATTAATAGCGGCATTTTCATCCCTATCCAATACACAACTACATTTACAAATATGAGTGCGAGTAGATAGAGTTTTCTTTACGATATTCCCACAACTTGAACAATTTTGAGAGGTATATTGTGGAGGCACGGCAATTGTTATTTTGCCAAATTTAACCCCAAAGTACTCTACCCATTCTCTAAACTGATACCATGCCGCGTCGTTAATACTTTTAGCCAAACAATGATTTTTTACCAAGTTCTTAACTCTTAAATCCTCGTAGGCTATCACATCTGAGAAGTGAACTACGCACCTTGCTAATTTTACAGCAAAGTCTTTACGCTGCCGACTTACTTTAAGGTGAACTTTGGCTAATCTAGCCCGTGCTTTCTTGCGATTATTTGACCCTTTTTTCTTTTTAGATAATCGCCGTGCCAGTTTTTTTAGGGACTTTTCTGACTTTCTTAAGAATTTAGGGTTATCAATTTTATTTCCCTCATTATCAGTATAGAAAGAGGATAATCCAACATCTAACCCTATACACTTACCTGACGGCTTAACTTCTTCTTTGACCTCAACCGATAGAACAAATTGACAATAGTACCCATCAGCTTTTCTTAGAAGTCTAACTCTTTTGATGTCAGACTCATTAAAGTATCCCAAATCCCAACTACCTTTTAACTTAAGGGTTCCAATCCCTTTTTTGTCACTAAAGTTAATGGTCTTAGGGCTTAAAACCTTCCATCCAGTCGTTTTATATTCTACTGAACGAGAGAACTTTTTAAATTTAGGGTATCCCGTCTTGGAAAATTGCTTTACTTGGGGAGACCCCAAGACCGCATTTTCCGCTTTTTTGCCCGATACCTTCTTTTTACAATTCTCAAAAAAACGAGAGATAGAAGACCATGCTCTTTCAGCACTTGCTTGTCTAGCTTGAGAATTTAACTCGTTTGCAAATTTAAACTCATGAGCTAAAACTTTACAGTATGCCGATAAATCATACTTATTTACACCTTGATTATCCATCCAATACCTTAAGCATTTATTACGGATAAATTGAGATGTACGAATGGCATCATTTATCGCTTGATACTGTTGTTGTTTAGCTTTGACTTTAAATTCTAAAACAAACATTTACGCTGACGCTTTTAGAATAAATCAATTATACCAGATTGAATTGTGTATAGCAATATATTATTTTAAAGCCTAGGTAAACCTAGGGGCTTTATACCCAATTTTTCGGTAAGCTTGTTAATATTAATCGCTAAACAGTATATCAAGAAGCCCAACAAGTTTTATCGGGAAAATGCCCCTTTTGCCAATGCTGACGGAGTTTAATCTCGGCTCTAACTAATAAATGCTCAGGAATCGATTGAATTTTTTTTATTGTTCCATGACTTTTATCAAAATAAATCTTACCCAAATACTCAGGCGCACTTTCATATTGATAAATAACACCTTGCTCATCTTCACTTTCTTTAGTTAAAGTTATATAAAATGCCATTCTATCTAACTCTCTCTTGCCTTAAATAAAACTACTATAACAAATTAAAGAGGATTCCAAAGCCTTCCGGAGCGAATCGTTGCATTATGTGCAGTACGATAATCTGTTTGAAAAATTCCTTCAAAACGAGCCTCAAAATACTCATGCTCCAATAATTGTATATCTTCAGTAGCAAAATCTCCGCGTTGTAATCTAAACCAAGCATCAGCAATACAGGATCAGGATCAAATAATCTTACTCCATCATCCAATTGATGTTGATTAATAAAAAGATGTTCTTTAATTTTGCGAATTTTTCGGATAGGTAGTTTAGTATTCTGGGCAATTTGATCAATATCATCCGTTTCTCGGATCTGAGCATAAGATTTTGGTGCGTATATTTCCCATCTTTTAAGATATTCATCCAATTTACCTCCTGTCGAAGAAGGAAGCCGAAGCCATTTTATAATAAAAATAAGACTGAGAAAAAAAAAGATAATAAAAAGTATAAATTCTTTTAAAATCATTATTTGGTCAAAAAAGGATTTCTACACCTTACCCCTACCATTATTAAATTTAACCTGTAGGGGTTTGGTCTTTCTACCCACACAAAAAACCTTATTTTCTTCGTCGTCGCAATGAACCAATTGCAGCTAACCCAAGGGTGATGATACCAAACAAAGATGAGGGTTCAGGAACAGAAGGAGGCACATTCTGACTCGCTTCATAGGCACCGATATCGACAGTACCATTAATAATACGGGGGAAACCTGCCCCACGTTGGTCAGTTAGGATATCTGGGGGTATCGCTGCATTATCTCCCGCATCGATGGCAATACTACCCAATAGCAAAGCTTGAGTAAAAGTTGGGCCGCCATTATCCTGTAAGGGGCCAAGGTTAGGATCTCCTGACAGTGCAGGGTTACAGCTACCATCTTCGATGAGGTTGTTGATGTTGGTAGTAATTGTCCCATTATTAAAACAATCTCCCCCTGAGTTATTAGCGATAATGCTGTTAGTAATGATCAATTTATTAAAGTTGAGAAGGCCACCATCGGAATAATATGCCTTATTACCCGAAATCGTGCTGTTAGTAATGATCAATTTACCAGTGCTTCTTAGTCCACCACCATAATAATCTGCACTATTACCCGAAACCGTGCTATTGCTAATGATAGCAGTACTTGAACTTCCGTTATTTATGCCACCGCCATAGCGTGACACATTACCTGAGATTGTACTGTCAATTATGATAACTGTACCATTTAAACTCTCAATACCGCCACCATAATTTGCTCTATTACCCGAAATCGTACTATTGATAATCGTGGTGTCACCTTCGTTCAAAATGCCACCGCCACGACGAGATAAGGCTGAACCACCAAAGCTAGCTACATTTTGGGAAATCTTGGTATTGGTAATAGTAAGTTTACCACTATTATAAATGCCCCCACCATTAGTATATGTGCTTCCATTTTCAGAAATCGTGCTGTTGGTAATAGTCATCACACCAGAGTTGGAAATGCCACTTCTATAACTATCTGATATTTGGCTGTTGGTAATGGTCATCATACCAGAGTTGGAAATGCCACTTCTATAACTATCTGATATTTGGCTGTTGGTGAGCGTTACAACACCAGAGTTGGAAATGTTAATATCATTATTTGATATTTGGCTGTTAGTAATCGTTAAACTGTCTTGGTTTACAATCCCATAATCATAACCATTGGAAATCGTTAACCCATTCAGATAAACATTAATAACATTAGATGTTCCATCGTCAATATCAAAAACCTCACTAGCATTATTGCCACTGATAGTTAGTAAATCTGCACCGATGCCATTAATCGTTAGAGAATCAGTAATATTTAATTCTCCGCTGGTTAAAGTAATCGTACCACTAATCGAACTAAACTGAATTTCGTCGTCTCCTGCGGTGGAATTCGCGTCCAAAATTGCTTGACGCAAGCTTCCGATACCAGAATCAAAAAGATTGGTAACGTTAAAAAGTGCCATGTTTTTAAGGGGATAATTAGTTTAATAAATTCTGTTTTGGTTAGGGAGATTTTGAGAGCCATAATATATATATATATATATATTGTCAAGTGTTTTTATAAAAAAATTTACAGACCTTGATTAAATAATGAAATTTTTCTAAAAAACATTCTTGTCAGCTATTCTAAAAAAAAGCACTTTTTCTTCTAAATCAATGACCCAATCTCCACAGTCTAACCCCGAAAATGCACCATTACGGAGTATTCATACTTCTAATTTTCCTCAAATTTTGAATCATTTTGGGATTTCTTTAGTAGTTTCTACTTATCAAGCGGGTAAACTGATTGCTTTGCGTGCTGATGGAAATGTAATTAATACACACTTTCGTGTCTTTAATAAACCGATGGGTTTAGCGGGTGATCAAAATCGTTTAGCCATTGGAACAAATTCTCAGATTTTGCAACTTAAAAATGTCCCTGCTGTGGCGGCAAAAATTGAACCACAGGGAAAACATGACGCTTGTTATTTACTCCGCAGTTGTCAAGTGACGGGGGATATTGATATACATGAAATGGCTTGGGCAAATGATGAACTATGGTTTGTTAATACTCGTTTTTCTTGTTTGTGTACACTAGATCCTGAATATAGTTTTGTACCCCGTTGGCGACCAAAATTTGTTACCGCTTATTCTCCTGAAGATCGATGTCACTTGAATGGTTTAGGAATGGTAGACAATCAACCGAAATATGTCACCGCTTTAGGCACTACAGATATCTTAAATGGATGGCGAGAAAAGAAGGCAAACGGAGGGGTTTTAATCGACGTAGAAACCCAAGAATTAATTACCCAAGGTTTATCAATGCCACATTCTCCTAGATGGTATAATGGTCATCTGTGGGTATTAGAATCGGGTAATGGCAGTTTAGCGAAAGTCGATCGCAATACAGGGAAATTAGAAACGATCGCAACTTTACCAGGATTTACACGGGGTATCGATTTTTGTGGAAAATTAGCGTTTATTGGTTTATCTCAAGTGCGAGAAACAGTAGTATTTAGTGGTATTCCTTTGACTGAAAGACTCACCGAAAGAACTTGCGGGGTTTGGGTAATAAATATCGAAACTGGAGAAACATTAGCGTTTTTGAAGTTTGAGGATGCAGTACAAGAAATCTTCGCAGTACAAATATTACAAGGTATTCGCTTTCCTGAAATAATCGATTGGGATGAACAATTAATTGCTAGTTCATATGTATTGCCAGATCAAGCCTTAGCCGAAGTTCCCACCCATCAAAAACAAATCATTTCCGAAAAACCGAAAAAGAGTAAGAAAGGGTTTGGATGAGAGTTTAAGCTTGTAGTTGTTCTAATTTTTCTGCAATCCAATTTTGGAGAATAGCTTGCTGAGTTAACCCTTGTCTAGTTGCCTCTTGCTCGATTTTCTCTACCATCCAATTCGGTAAATCAAGGTTAATTTGATTGAATTGTGGTCGTTTCGCTTGAGATAAATCTAAATATTCGATAATATCTTCACCATCATCAAATTTTTTATCAAATTCAGAAGCTTTCATAGATTTCCACCTTTTACTAATCCTAATCTATACCATTCAACTCACAAGAGTTCCTAATTTGCCTAAAACTTCATTAATTAACTCTAAAGGTGCTTTTTCAATAAAAGTTGCTTTTCGAGCATCACAGTCAACGGTTCTAATCTGATCGACTAATATAACTCCATAAGTTTGCATAAGATCAGGTAACTCTACTTCAAAAGACCAACTTTTCTGACGACTCGTAATTGGACAGATTAAGATAAGTTTTGAAACTTGATTGTATGCGAATGGAGAAATCACTATTGCAGGACGATAACCAGCTTGTTCGCTACCCGTGCGAGGATCTAGTTGCAGTCGAATAATATCCCCTCTCTCAGGAATACGTCCCTCAATTTTTACCAAATTTCTTCTCCTACAGGATCTCCAAAATCTACCTCGTCGTGCTGCATTTGGGGTGTTACGTTTTTAAGTAATTCTTCAAGAGTATATTTAGGTTTCGCTGGAGATAGAATAATTTGATCGTTTTCAACAGAAATAGTAACTAAAGCTCCTTCTTTCCAGCCTACTTGTTGAATAATAGCCTGTGGAAGCCTAACACCTAGTGAGTTTCCCCACATACTTACTTTTTGAGTAATCATAGTCAAAAAAACGTGTTTATACATTGAGTATACCAAAAATCTGTTAGAAAATCAAGATAAAATAAAGAACAGACCACCTGAAACAAAACTTAATCAAAATGGCCAGAGACTTACGGGGATTTATCAAACTACTCGAAGAAAAAGGACAACTGAGACGCATCAAGACTTTGGTAGACTCAGACTTAGAAATCGCTGAAATCTCAAACCGAATGTTACAAGTCGGTGGCCCTGCGTTATTATTTGAAAATGTTAAAGGTGCATCGTTTCCCGTCGCTGTAAACCTGATGGGTACAGTAGAACGCATCTGCTGGGCGATGAATCTGGAAAAAGCCGAAGAATTAGAAGATTTAGGCAGAAAACTAGCTCTTTTGCAACAACCCAAACCCCCGAAAAAACTAAAAGAAGCGATCAATTTTGGTAAAGTGTTGTTCGATGTCCTGAAAGCTAAACCGAGTAAAAGTTTTTTTCCTCCCTGTCAGCAAGTGGTTATAGAAGGGGATGATCTTGATCTAAATACAATTCCTATGATTCGACCCTATCCCAATGATGCAGGGAAAATTATTACTCTGGGTTTAGTCATTACCAAAGATTGCGAAACAGGTACACCGAATGTGGGGGTATATCGCTTACAACTCCAGTCTAACAATACTATGACCGTTCATTGGTTATCCGTGCGCGGAGGTGCAAGACATCTCAGGAAAGCTGCAGAACAAGGGAAAAAATTAGAAATAGCGATCGCATTGGGTGTAGATCCTCTGATTATTATGGCCGCAGCGACACCTATTCCCGTCGATCTCTCAGAATGGTTATTTGCGGGATTATATGGCGGTTCTGGGGTACAATTAGCCAAATGCAAAACCGTAGATCTAGAAGTTCCCGCAGACTCAGAAATAGTCTTAGAAGGAACCATTACCCCTGGTGAAGTCCTACCCGATGGGCCATTTGGGGATCATATGGGATATTATGGCGGTGTGGAAGATTCGCCCTTAGTTCGCTTTCACTGCATGACTCATCGCAAAGATCCCATTTATCTTACTACTTTTAGCGGTCGTCCCCCGAAAGAAGAAGCAATGATGGCGATCGCACTCAACCGCATCTATACACCAATACTAAGACAACAGGTTTCAGAAATTACCGATTTTTTCCTACCGATGGAAGCGTTAAGTTACAAAGCAGCCATTATTTCTATAGATAAAGCATACCCTGGACAAGCCAGACGCGCAGCCTTAGCCTTTTGGAGTGCCTTACCCCAGTTCACTTATACTAAATTTGTTATTGTTGTAGACAAAGATATCAATATCCGTGACCCGCGTCAGGTGGTTTGGGCTATTAGTTCCAAGGTTGACCCCTCTAGAGATGTTTTTATTCTTCCGGATACTCCTTTTGATACCCTTGATTTTGCCAGTCAAAAACTCGGTTTAGGTGGGAGAATGGGTATAGATGCAACGACGAAAATGTATCCCGAAACCGAACACGAATGGGGAGAACCGTTAGAATCAGATTCTGGTATTGCTGCAATGGTGTCTCGACGTTGGCAAGAATACGGACTCGATGATTTAGACTTGAATAAAGAAGTTAACCCTAATTTGTTTGGTTATGACGTATGATAGTCTTTTAAACCTGAGAAAAAAAGTTAATATCGCAATTAGTTAATCATCAATGGGAAAATATGAAAAGCTACGTCAAAAGATTTTAAGTGGTACATCAGATGCAAATATAGATTTTTCTGAATTGCGTCAACTTTTGTTACGCTTTGGTTTTGAGGAGAGAATTAAAGGAGATCATTATATATTTAGTCAAAAAAATGTAGAGGAAATAATTAACTTACAACCCAAAGGAGCAAAAGCTAAATCTTATCAAGTTAAACAAGTTAGAAGCTTAATCATTAAGTATCAGTTGGTAAATCAAGATGATTAAATATGAATTAGTAATTTATTGGAGTGAAGAAGACAACGCTTTTATTGTTGAAGTTCCAGAATTAGCGGGATGTATGGCTGATGGGCAAACTTATCAAGAAGCTGTCAAAAATGCTGAAATAATTATACAAGAATGGATTGAAACTGCTCAAGCAAATGGTCGTTCTATTCCCGTACCGAAAAATCGATTAATGTCTATAGAGAAATGAATTATTATGGACTGGTGGCGTAAACTTAAAAATAATCCTTTGGCTCGCTTTGGTGCAATTCTATTATTAGTATTCTATATAATGGTAATTGCTGCTGATTTTATTGCTCCTTATGATGGTTATTCATCACAACTTGATGGCTCTTTATTACCGCCAACGAGGCTCTATTTTCAGGTACAAGGAGGGGAAAAAAAGGGACAATGGATCGGGCCTCATGTTTATCCTACTACCCAAAGTCCAACGGATTTAAAAACAGGCGATCGCAAAATACTAGAAGATTTTACGCAACCCTCACCCATTAGATTATTTACTAAAGGAACACCCTATCAACTCTTACAAATTCGCCTTCCTTTACCGCCAAGTTTTGAAGAAGTAACACTCTTTCAAGGGATTAAATTCGACCGTCATTTATTTGGAACAATCGGAAAAGGATATATTAATGTACTGGGAACAGATGAACAGGGTAGAGATTTATTTAGTCGTTTATTATTTGGGGGTAGAATTAGTTTATTTATCGGTTTAATTGGTGTAGCGATATCTTTTCCTTTAGGAATGCTAATCGGCGGAATTTCTGGTTATTTTGGTGGCTGGTTAGATGCTATTTTAATGCGCTTAGTCGAAGTCTTAATGACCATTCCAGGAATTTATCTTTTAGTAGCTTTAGCCGCAGTTTTGCCACAGGGATTAAGTAGCGCACAACGATTTTTATTAATCGTTTTAATCACATCTTTTATCGGTTGGTCTGGACTAGCAAGAGTAATTCGCGGACAAGTTTTATCACTCAAAGAACAAGAATTTATTCAAGCGGCAAAAGCAATAGGAGCAAATCCACTGTATATTATTATACGCCATATTCTGCCCCAAACAGCCAGTTATATTATTATTTCGGCAACCTTAGCCGTACCTGGATTTATTGCCTCAGAATCTGTTTTAAGTCTAATTGGTTTAGGAATTCAACAACCCGATCCGAGTTGGGGAAATTTATTATCTGTCGCTACAAAAGCATCAATTATTGTTTTGCAACCTTGGTTAATTTGGCCACCAGCTATATTAATTATTCTGACAGTTTTGGCGTTTAATTTATTAGGAGATGGTTTACGCGATGCCTTAGATCCCAGAAGTTTATCAAATCAGTAATTATATTTATGAAAAAAATTGCTCATAATCATCATGATTACCGAGCCAAAACCAAGTAACTAGATCACCCTCTAATATACCAATTGCCCGATAATCTCTAGTAATTCGTACCGACCAAATTCCCTCCTTAGTGTTAATACATTTGAAATGTAATGACGGGTGAAAAGGGTTTTCTGACCATAAACGATATGCTTTTCTAGCACTTTGTCTAATTGGCTCGTTTAATTGACGATACTCTATCCAAAAAGAAGGAAGTACAGCAGATTTCATAGTAAATTATAGTCTAGTTCTACTGCTTTACCTTCGGCAATTTCTTGTTTAGCGCGTTTAGCAGCCATAATTAATTTATCTTGTGTTCTCTCAAAAGATTCATCCCATTTTTGATCATCTTGTAAATCAGTAACATATTCTCTAAGATGTTCTACAAGTTGATTTTGAAGCTCAACTGGCAGTACTTCCATTATTTTGATTACTTCATCAATTGCAGTGGATAACATAGGATATCTTTCTTTAACAGAATTTATTCATATAGTATTATAGTCTAATTACTGAAGCCGGAGGAACAGAAACCCTCAGTTAACAATCACTAGATCAGTATCTTTTTCTCAATATCTATATGTTTCATCGATTTCGATATATTTTTCTTTTTTTCCTCAGCCTAGTTTTATTAATGAGCTTGGAGTCGCCAAAACTATTATCGTTCCCTGTATCTCAATCATCGGAACTGCGAGGAGTTTGGTTAACGAATATTGATAGTGATATTTTATTTAGCGAACAAAAATTATCCGACTCAATTGTTACTCTTAAAGAACTGAATTTTAATACCCTTTATCCGACAGTGTGGAATTGGGGTTACACTTTATATCCCAGTAAAGTCGCTAAACAAGCGATTGGAATAGAAATAGATCCCACTGAATCATTGCAAAAAAGAGATATCCTGCAAGAAATTTTAGATCAAGGACATCGCAAAAGAATGACGGTTATTCCTTGGTTTGAATTTGGGTTTATGGCACCCGCAGACTCGGAATTAGCAAAACGTCATCCCGAATGGTTAACCCAACGTAAAGATAAAAGTACCATTTGGTTAGAAGGAAAGGTGCATCAGCGTGTTTGGTTAAATCCTCTTGATTCAAATGTTCAGAAATTTATTACAGATTTAGTCCTTGAATTAATCGATAATTATGATGTTGATGGGATTCAATTTGATGATCATTTTGGTTATCCGTCTGATTTTGGTTACGATCCACTCACTGTACAACTTTATCAACAAGAACATCAAGGAAAATTACCACCTACTAATCATTTAGATAAAGATTGGATTCAATGGAGAGCAGATAAAATAACAGAATATATGGAGCAATTAGTTCAAACGATAAGACTTCGGACTTCTAAGGTAATTATTTCAGTTTCTCCTAATCCTCAAGCTTTTTCTTTAGAATCCTATCTTGCAGATTGGCATAAATGGGAAAAAAAGGGTTTAATTGATGAATTAGTGATTCAAGTGTATCGCTCTAAAAAAGAGGACTATCTCAGAGAATTACAATCGAAAGAATTACAAATTGCTAAAGCTCGTATTCCTGTAGGAATCGGTATTCTGGCAGGTTTAAAAGGTCGTCCTGTTAATCGAAAAAATATTACTGAACAAGTTACAATCGCTCGTGAAAATGGTTTTGCTGGTGTTTCGTTTTTCTTCTATGAAAGTTTATGGAACATGGCTGACGAACCTGCGGAAAAACGTCGTACTCTTTTTAAAGATTTATTTCCTACTTCTGCTATTCATCCTAATATCATTCGAGGTTGGAGTCCTCAAGCCTCAAAAGGGTAGTTAATTCGTCTACAATTGCTAAAGGAACCTAGGAAGAATCAATCTACAACAATGACGATGAATGCACCGATACCTGTAGTAGTCAACGGCGCGGCTGGTAAAATGGGACGAGAAGTAATTAAAGCGATCGCTAATGCAGATGATCTGATGTTAGTCGGTGCAGTCGATCGCAACCCCGAATATCGCGGCGAGGACATCGGTGAAATTGCGGGCTGTGGGGCGTTAGAAGTGCCTGTTTTAGACGATTTACAAAGTATTTTGGTGCTGGCCACCCAAGAAAAAGTACAAGGCGTAATGGTCGATTTTACCCATCCTGACGGGGTTTACGATAATGTGCGGAGTTCGATCGCCTATGGGGTGCGTCCCGTAGTTGGTACAACTGGACTAACTCCCGAACAAATTAAAGATCTTGCCGACTTCGCCGAAAAAGCCAGTACAGGTTGTCTAATTATTCCCAATTTCAGTATCGGCATGGTACTCTTACAACAAGCCGCCTTGCAAGCATCCCAATATTTTGAACACGTAGAAATCATCGAACTACACCACAACCAAAAAGCCGACGCACCTAGTGGAACCGCTATCAAAACGGCTGAACTTTTATCCGAAATCGGTAAAGCATATAATCCGCAAAAAGTCAAGGAAAAAGAAACAATTCAAGGGGCTAGAGGCGGTATTGTTGGCGAGAATATTAACATTCACAGTATACGCTTACCTGGTTTAATAGCCCATCAAGAGGTGATTTTTGGCGCACCTGGGGAAATTTACACACTAAGACATGATACCAGCGATCGGTCCTGTTATATGCCTGGTGTGTTACTCTCCATTCGTAAAGTGACTCAACTCAAAACTCTGGTTTATGGTTTAGAAAAAATCCTTTAACATTTGTAAAGACGCGCCATGACTCGTCTCTACTATATCCAACACTTAAAACCTAATATGCTGTTTCCTCTCACCCGTGAAACCTTGGAACAAATTATCCCCATTATTGCTACTGGACCGCAGTACGGTTATTATTGGGGTAAATGGTCAGATTTGTTGAGACGCTTACTTATTTCGGTGGTTGCTTTAACTATCACTTGGTTAGTGGGAAATTTATTCGGGCCTGGCGGCTTTACGATTAAAATAATTTTAGATATTATTGCGGGCTTATATTGGTTATGGTGTCCTGTTTATTTAGCCAGTATCAAAAATAATATTTATCGTCGTATTCCTTATTCTGGTTTTTGGCGTGGTAGGGTTTTGGATGCGTTTATTACTGACGAGTTAGTCTCAGAAGAGGAAACCGTTAATCAACGCGGTGATCTGGTTATTATTGAAAATATGGAAAAACGGATTAATCTATTAGTAGGGGATCAATCTGGGTTTAAGGTTACAGTACAAGCCCCTTTACGTCGCATCTATAAAGGAATTCGTCCTGGTGTCGTTGCCGAATTATTGGTCTTATCCAAACAACCTGATTTAGAAACCATTTCTAAGATAACAGATGTTTATCTACCACAACAAAATCTCTGGGTGGGAGAATATCCTTATTTGCGTCGGGATGTTTTTATGCAAGTGAGTCAAGAATTAGGGGGAACGGGAAAATCTAGTACAAAGGAACGTCGCCCCGGTAGTTATATTGTTAAACGAAAACGACGGAATTAAGTCAGTGAATGAATTCACTGTCTACTAGCTAAAGTCCGTTAAAACGGACTAAAAAACTGATTAAGGGGAGTCGGTTTTAACCGACTTGAACTATCAGACAGAGAATTTATTCTCTGGCAGTGCGCAAACTAAAAAACTGATTAAGGGGAGTCGGTTTTAACCGACTTGAACTATCAGACAGAGAATTTATTCTCTGGCAGTATTGATAGATTTTGGCAAGGGTGAAATCACTATAAGACATTTATTTGGTTAAACCATGTTTTAGGGCAAAACGAACTAATTCAGTTCGGCTATTTGTTCCAGTTTTACTAAAAAGACGGCTAACATATTTTTCTACATTTCTCACACTGGTATCTAAACGACTCGCAATTTCTTTATTCATCAAACCTTCAGCCACTAAGTCTAAAACACTTTGTTCTCTGGGAGTCAAATCTATTTTAATGGGAGAAGGAGTCGTTGTAAAAGTTTGTTGTTGTCCAAGTTGTTGTTTAATTTCTTTGATTTCTTGGGCAATTTCTTCGAGTTTAGCGCTTTCACTATTTGCATTAACACTGACGCGACGACGTTCTAATAAATTTTTGACAATAGCTTCAAGTTCATCAGGATCAAAGGGTTTAGACAAATACGCATCACAACCCGCATTATAACCCTCAATACGATCGCTCGTCATGCCTCTAGCGGTTAAAAAAACGACGGGTATCGCCTGAAAACGCGCATCATTGCGGAGTTTTTGTAAGAATTGATATCCATCGACTTGAGGCATCATGATATCAGAAATGACTAACTCTGGGGTATTTTTTTGGAGAAATTCCCAAGCTTCATTTGCATTACTGGCGACCTCAACGTCGAATTCTTCGCTATCTTCTAAATAGGCTTGAACTGACTCTCGTACTCCAGGTTCATCATCAACCAGTAATAATTTAGGTGTTTTAGACATTGTTTGAGCTTGCGGCTAGGCTTGTCGTTGATTCCATTATACGAGCTTAATCCTACAAGTAGGAAGATAGACGTGATATATTACGTCTCTACAGTCATCATTCATCAGTTACCAGTAATCAGTATAAAAGTTTTTTTGATTGATTACTGATTACTGTATCAAACCCCTACGGAGACTAAATAATTACATTTGTATCAATGTCGAGATTAGATGCAGTAACATTGTACAGAGTCGCCATTCTGACGAAACTATTAGCCCCACCATCAGCGTCAATCTCTAATAAGGTACTACTTCCTGACAGGCGCAAGCGTAAATATCCGTCAGCTACGGGATTACTGCCACTATAGCCGATATTGTCGAATAATTCCGTTAGAATAAGCTTATCTTGGCTCGTATCAAACTGTTTAATTTGATCACCCGTTATTGCTGTGCCGCGATCGCTTATTTGCTGATAAACTATTTGGTTAACTTGTGAACCGCCATAAAGGGTATCACTTCCACCACCGCCTACCAGTATATTATTACCTAACTGCCCAAAAAGAAGATCATTACCGTCACCGCCATAGGAAGTATCTTGACCATTGCCGCCATAAATGGTATCATTGCCCGCGTTCCCATATAGCAGGTCATCTCCATCACCAGCTTGGATGAAATCATCACCGTCACCGCCATAAATGGTATCATTTCCAAGACCGCCCTCGATGCGATCATTTCCGCTATTACCATAGACAAGATCTCTACCGGCTAGGGCTTTGATGATATCATCACTATTACTGCCACTCAGGGTATCTCGGCTGGAAGTTCCCAAGAGTTCTCTTAATACAGTTATCTGAACTGTACCGATATCATTTCCACCATTGCCGTCGTCTACGGTGTAGTCTAAGCTGAAATTACCCACACTTGAAGGCGTGTAGGTAATAAAGTCATCGGTTTTATCCAGAAGTGTTCCGTTATCGTTGAGGGTTGCTGTACCACCAGTGATGTTAGAGATACTGGTAATGCTTAAGACATCTCCATCGGCATCAGTGTCATTGCTTAGTAATGTAGATACTGAAATGTTTATTGGAAAATTAACAACCGCCGTTGCTGTATTATCGAGCGCAACAGGTGATAAATTATCATCAAGACCGTTAATCGTAATGGTGATGTCTTGAGTAGTTCCATCGACACTTGATACGGTAAAGGTTTCGGTTTTCGTTCCACCTGCACCCAAGTATTGTACGGCACTATTGACAACGGTGTAAGTATATGCACCGTCGCTGGTGATGCTGAGGCTGCCTAAGTTACCTGATCCTGTTACATTTGTACTAAATTGGTCTTCTCCAGTATCAGGATCACTGATGGTTAGGTTTCCCGTTGCTGTTAAATTAGGATCACTATCATCTTCTGTAACAGATGTAGATAATGTTCCTGTAATCGTTGCTGCATCATTTACACCATTAATGGTAATTGTTGCGGTTTGAGGAACAGAAAATGAGCCATCTGTTACATCATAGCTGTAGGTAATTATGGATGATTGACCTACATTTAAGCTATTGTAGGCATTGGGATTAACATCAAGCGTATTGCCACTAATGGTAATTCCTGCGGCGTTACCACCTGTGAGAGTTAGATTAGAAACATTTAAAGTCGTTCCAGCATCGGGATCACTAGCATCTGTTAGAAGATTAACAGTAAACGCGGCATCATCTTCGGTGGCAGTTGCTGTAACAGGATTCGTGACAACTGGGGCTGAGTTTTCATTAACATCTGTGACATTAATTGTCAAGTCTTTTTCGTAGGATGCGCCAGTGGGATCAGTGGTACGAATTCTAACAGTATATGTGTTCTGGGTTTCGTAATCGAAACTGCCATTCGTGTAAAGTTGATCGCCACTGATGCTAAAAGCTGTATCGTTACCAAATCCGCTAACAATGCTATAGGTGTGGGTATCGTCTTGGTTTAGATCGCTTGTACTGAGAGAGCCGATTAAAGCATTGACTTGATTTTCAGCAATGTTATTGTTGCTTAGGGTAATATTAGTCGGATCGTAATCAAAATCAAGGATACGGGCATAGACTCCTGAAGTATCACCCGAACCATTTCCCTCCCAAGTCGCAATTACTTGGCCATTGGCGAGGGTATCGATTGTATAGGTTCCGTTATTCCGTGTATCAGACAATTGAGATCCAGCAGTTGTTTGATTAATTCGGAATTCTGATCCCCTTAATGCACCATCCGCACTAAAACGTTGCCCATAAATGCCATAACTATTGCCGTCCTGACCCAATGAAGACCAAGTGACGACAAATCCTCCATCACCCAAGGCGGTCACTGATGAGTAAATTTGACTGGAGGTGGTGTAAGTATTGATTTGAAATTCCGAGCCAACTGTCGCACCCGAAGCATCGTAGCGTTGCCCATAAATGCCAAAATCATTGCCGTCCTGATCCAATGATGACCAGGTGACGACAAATCCTCCATCACCCAAGGCGGTCACTGATGAGTATAGTTGATTGGAGGTGGTGTAAGTATTGACCCGAAATTCATCGCCAACTGCATATCCAAGAGCATTATAGCGTTGCCCATAAATGCCAGAACCACTGCCGTCCTGACCAGATGAAGACCAAGTGACGACAAATCCTCCATCATTTAAGGCGGTGACTGATGAGTTTTGTTGATCGGAGATGGTGTAAGTATTGACCTTAAATTCATTGCCAACTGTCGCACCAAGCGCATTGTAGCGTTGCCCATAAATGCCATAAAAACTGCCGTCCTGACCGGATGATGACCAGGTGACGACAAATCCTCCATCACTTAAGGTGGTGACTGATGAGTATAGTTGCTCGGACATCGTGTAAGTATTGACCCGAAATTCATTGCCAACTGCCACTCCAAGAGCATTGTAGCGTTGCCCATAAATGCCATAATTTCTGCCTTCCTGCAACGATGAAGACCAAGTGACGACAAATCCTCCATCACTTAAGGTGGTGACTGATGAGTATTTTTGATCGGAGTTAGTGAAAGTATTGACCCGAAATTCCGAACCAACTGCCACTCCAAGAGCATTGTAGCGTTGCCCATAAACGCCATAACCACCGCCGTCCTGCCCCAATGAAGACCAAGTGACGACAAATCCTCCATCATTTAAGGCGGTCACTGATGAGTATAGTTGATCGGAGGTGGTGTAAGTATTGACCAGAAATTCATCACCAGAGACGAAAACACCTTGATAATTCTCCATTACCACTGGCAATAACGCTAATTGTACTGTTAGTGGTGAAGTCGTCGTATCTAGTTGCCAATTTCCGCCTAATACACTTGCACCGATTTTCGTGGTCGATGCAGCAATGTGTAATCCTGTCAACTCACTCAACAGATGAATTAGTGTGCGTCCTTCTTTTCCTTGTGCCACTTCACAACCATAAATTAATAAGGTGGCATCTGGGGTTAAAGTTTTTGCCCATTGCATCAGTTGAGGCGCATAACTAGATATTGTTTCTTTGCTTAAAATACTATTCCCTAAAGCAATTTTTCCCGATGTCCCATGCGAAATTAGGTGAATAACTTTGATTCCTTGACGTTGTGAAAGAATTTCTGTAATCTGTTCAACTGCATCACTCTGACTATCTAAAACGATCGCTTCAACATCTTGGCGTACACCTTGCGCTAATTGTAAATAATCCGTTATATTGGGCGCAATAAAAGCGATTTCTTGGGTTTGAGTTAGATTAGGTTGACTTTTTTTAGCCGAAGAATCAGTCAATTTAACTTGTTCGCCGCAAGAAGTCCCACGCTATACGTTAGTTAGCGATGGGATGAATTGCGGACAAAGATTACGT
>NZ_PXOH01000002.1 GCF_003007785.1 Aphanothece hegewaldii CCALA 016
GGCAATCAATTTAACGTGAGACGTTTACATAGTAATTATTCTACCCTTATTTCCTCTGGTTTCTCGTTTAAGTCCCATTAGCTGAATAAAGACAAAAAAACAAGCCAATTTTTATTATGTCTTCAAAAGTAGTCCGAGCGCTTCAGTGATTTCCTCAACCCATGAAGATGTTGGGGGGAAATATAACGATCGCATTTACTATGTTTCGTCTTCTGGTAAATCACCTAATCCAGTTATTGATTCAAGCATGACCTCCATCTTACCTTGTAAACGATTAAATTGATGTTCCATACGCTCAAGACGGTTTTCGATGCGATCAAATCTAGAATCCATCTGGTCGAATCTAGAATCCATATGCTCTTCTAATGCACTGAAAGCTTCACTAATACGACCGTCTGGTTCTAAGTCTAATTCTAGTATTTTAATGCGCTCAACTGCATTGGCTAATTGTCGTCTAAGCTGATTGATATATTTATTTTGTTCTTTTTCATTCATTTTTATGATTTTTCTCTAGGTAGGGGATTTCTCCCCATTCTAACTAAGCTTTCGGAACAAATTTCATCGCTACACCATTCATACAATAACGTTTACCGGTTGGTGCAGGTCCATCATTAAAGACGTGTCCTAAATGTCCCCCGCAACGATGACAATGGACTTCGGTACGTGTCATAAACAAGGTGCGATCGACTGATGTTCCAATTGCTCCGGGGATCGGCTCATAAAAGCTTGGCCAGCCTGTCCCACTATCAAACTTTGTTTTTGAGGTAAACAGGGGTAAATCGCACGCAGCACAGGCAAAAACACCATCTGTATAGACTTTATCGAGGGGGCTGGTACCGGCTCTTTCGGTGCCATGTTTCCGCAAGACGTTAAATTGTTCGGGTGTGAGTGTTTCGCGCCATTCTTGCTCAGTTTTGTTGATTTCAAATTGTTCTTTTGAGGTTGCCATAACGTTTGTTCCTAATAAATAATTGGAAAACCAGCTTGTACCAATGATTACTGTACCCATTTCTAAAAGTCTGCGTCTGTTCATTTTAATGAATCCTAGTCGCCATTGTTAAAAGACCCTGCTGACCGATTAAGATTTCTCTTAATAGGGTACATATTCCCACCCAAATGATTGGGGAAATATCGACACCCCCAATAGGTGATATGACTTTACGAACGGGAATTAATAAGGGTTCGGTGGGGAGCGCAATAATGTTAAAGGGAAAACGATTGAGATCGATTTGAGGATACCAAGTTAAAACGATCCGAAAGATAAAAAATAACGTCATTACGCTTAAAATGATTCCCAGTCCCCAAATTGCGAGCGTCATCAGATCCATAAGCTTAATCTTCCTTAACATTCTTCTTATATTTTAACAAATTCGTTCTATTGCTTGAATATCATGATTTATAGCCGTCGCAATTTATTGATTTTAACGGGGAGTTTGTGCGGGTTGGGTCTTGCTATTGCTTCGCGTCAAACTCAAGCATCACTTGGCTTAAAAGCACCCCCTAGAGGTGATGTCCGCATTGTAGTGATTAGCGATCTCAATAGTCAGTACGGTTCAACGACTTATGAAAGCGAAGTGACTCAAGCGATCGCACTTATCCCCAACTTAAAACCCGATCTCGTTTTGTGCGGTGGCGACATGATTGCAGGACAAAAAAAAAGCTTGACAAAAAAGCAAATTAATGATATGTGGAAGGCTTTTGATCATCATATTGCTGCACCACTGAGAAAAGCTAAGATCCCGTTTGGGTTTACCATTGGAAATCATGACGGTTCGGGTAGTTTATCACAAGGAAAATATATCTTTCAAGCAGAACGAGACTTAGCAGCCATCTACTGGAAAAACCCGACACATGATCCTAAGCTAAATTTTATCGATCGCTCAGGCTTTCCTTTTTACTATACTTTTACACAAAACAAGATTTTTTATCTCGTTTGGGATGCTTCAAGTCATATTATTTCAGAAAATCAAATCGCTTGGGTGAAAAAAAGCCTAGGGAGTCGTGACGCACAACGAGCTAAAATGCGAATAGCGATCGGACATCTTCCCTTATATGGGATATCTATTGGACGCGATAAAGTGGGAGAATTTTTAGATAATGCCGAGCAATTACGTTCACTTTTGGAAAAATATAAAGTGCATACTTATATCAGTGGACATGATCACGCTTATTATCCTGGAAAACGTGGTCAATTAGAATTATTACACGCGGGTGCTTTGGGGAGTGGACCAAGACAACTCTTAAATAGTAACTTACCACCCACTAAAACGCTAACCGTAGTAGATATTCATTTGGGTAAACAGGAGACTATTTATACCACATATGATCTTAAAACGCTGAGTGTAATCAATATTCAAAGCTTACCGCGTTTTATTATGGCTCCAAATGGTAAGATATTCCGTCGAGATCTTCAAGCAGAATCATAGGTTAGTTGTATGGGAACAATTATTAGTACTGTAAATATGAAGGGAGGAGTCGGTAAAACGACTTTAACCGTTAATTTAGCCACTTGTCTCGCTAAATATCACCAAAAAAGAGTTTTAGTTTTAGATTTAGATGCTCAGATCAGTGCTACCCTATCATTAATGTCGCCTCATGATTTTGCTAAGATCCGTCGTAAAAAACGAACATTAAGTTATTTACTAGAATCTGTTATTAGACCCAATCCACATAATAAATTAACCATAGAAGATATTATTTATCCGAGTGTGTGTGAAATTTCTGGTTTAGATATTTTACCCGGAGATATCGAACTTTATGACGAATATATTGTCTCGGAAATGTTGCACAAACAAGCAAAGTTATATGAAACTTCGGAGTTTGAAAAAGTCTGGAATAATTTAGAACGAGATTTAATGTCTAAAATTCTTGCGCCAGTTATGGAGCAGTATGACTATATTATTATGGATTGTGCGCCTGGATATAATTTATTAACTCGCAGTGGAATAGCTGCTAGTCAATTTTATATTATTCCGGCACGTCCTGAACCTTTATCGGTTGTGGGAATGCAACTTTTAGAAAGACGAATTGTTAAACTGAAAGCGAGTCATCAAAATGAAGATGGAATTAATCCTAAACTATTAGGAATTGTTTTTATTTTATCAGGTGGCGGATTATTGAGTCGATATTATAATCAGGTGATGCGACGAGTACAACAAGATTTTCAAGCGCAACAATTATTTGAAAATTCGATCCCAATGGATGTTAATGTAGCTAAAGCAGTGGATATGTTTATGCCTGTAGCTGTCGCTTTACCTAATTCTAGCGGAGCTAAAGCATTTATTAAATTAACTGAGGAATTTTTGGTTAAAATACAAAAAGCAAATCAAGAATAGAAATAAAATATTATGGTTATTGAGTGGCTCAAGTTCAAGATTAATCAAGAGCGAGAAAAATTTATTGAGAAAGATGCTGAGATTTGGACAGCAAGTCTGAGTAAATATCCTGGTTTTTTAGGTAAAGAAATCTGGATTAATCCTAATAATGAATCCGAAATTATTTTTATAATTCGCTGGAAAACACGGGAAGAATGGAAAGCTATTCCACAAAGTATTTTAGACGAAACTGAAAAAAAATTTGCTCAAGCATTGGAAAATAGATCTTATGAAATGCTTGAATCTAAGGAATATCAAGTCAGGAAATTTCCTTAAGATTAATAACGATATTCTTTTCGGGTTTGGATACCTTACCTTATAAAGTCATCAGTGACCAGTCAGTGAATTTCCTTTTCTTTTATTGTGTACTGTGTACTGATTACTATTCACTGTATCAAAGGATTGGGCGATTATTTTCCTTACATTTAATCTGTACTTTATTGAATTGATTTATAATTTTATAATTTGAATAAATCTATCAGAAACCGAACAAAATGAATACATCTGCATTTATTGAATTCTTTGATTGCTGTGTTGGGAGTTGGAAAACTGAACGAACCTATCACTATCTAGCTTATCAAGAAGTTGAACGCTCCCGAACCGAATTTACAGTCAAACCCCTAACACCCGAAATCAAAAATAAAGTTCTTAGTGATAATCAGTATAAATCCTTAGAAAATTTAGATGAATTTCCAGGATTTAACTTAGAATTTTATACGATTTCTGAAAAAGGAGACGAAGTATCACAAAATCTAAATTTATTATTTGTTGCCAAAACCGAAAATAATTTAATCTTAGAAGGTGATTACTTAAGAGATCGAGCTTATGAAGAAGCACGACCTATTATATCTCATTTTCAATTTAATTCTCATTCCAAAGAACTTTTAATGACGACAAATTATACACGGACTGTATCAGTAGATTCTATTATTCTAATCAATCCTAACCTACGGCTCAGACGCATCATTAATTATCAACGTCCCCCAGAAGGTGAACCCCCCCAAAATGTGGTTTTAGTCGGGTTTGGTGTTGAACAAAAACAGTAATCAGTAAACAGTAATCAGTAAACAGTAGAGGAAAAATAACGAACTCTGACTGATTACTAATAACTGAAAATACTGATGACTGATGACTGATAACTGACTAAACCCGTCATTATAGGTTCGGGAAACTACACTATCGCATACATACTGATTCCCGTCACTATAGAGATACATCACTGAACTGAAAGCATAGTTGGTGTTGCCGCTAGACTCCCTTACAGTTCAGATTTTAGTCAAGATTATATAGTTACACTGGAGCAGCACTAAAAAATATGGGAAAAGTTGTTGGAATAGATTTAGGGACGACGAACTCTTGCGTAGCAGTTATGGAAGGTGGTAAACCAACTGTTATTGCTAATGCAGAAGGGTTTAGAACTACACCGTCTGTCGTTGCCTATGCGAAAAATGGCGATCGCTTGGTGGGACAAATTGCCAAGCGTCAGTCAGTCATGAACCCGCAAAACACCTTTTACTCAGTTAAACGTTTTATAGGTCGTAAATTTAACGAAGTTACCAACGAAGCAACGGAAGTTTCTTATAAAGTTTTACAAGATAGCAACGGAAACGTTAAGTTAGACTGTACTGCGGCAGGAAAGCAGTTTGCACCCGAAGAAATTTCCGCACAAGTACTGAGAAAATTAGTCGAAGATGCTAGTAAATACTTAGGTGAAACGGTTACACAAGCAGTGATCACCGTTCCCGCTTACTTTAATGACTCCCAACGTCAAGCTACAAAAGACGCGGGTAAAATTGCAGGTATTGAAGTCTTGCGGATCATTAATGAACCAACTGCTGCTTCTTTAGCTTATGGTTTAGATAAGAAAAGCAATGAAACGATCCTTGTTTTTGACTTAGGTGGTGGTACCTTTGACGTATCGATCCTAGAAGTCGGTGATGGTGTATTTGAAGTTCTCGCTACTTCTGGAGATACTCACCTCGGAGGGGATGACTTCGATAAAAAAATCGTCGACTATCTCGCGGGTGAATTTGAAAAAGTAGAAGGAATTGATCTTCGTAAAGATAAACAAGCTTTACAACGTCTCACAGAAGCCGCCGAAAAAGCTAAAATTGAGCTTTCTAGCGTGACTCAGACTGAGATTAATCTCCCCTTCATTACCGCGACTCAAGATGGGCCAAAACACCTCGATACTACCCTCACACGCGCTAAATTTGAGGAACTCTGTTCAGATCTGATCGATCGTTGTCGCATTCCCGTCGAAAATGCGGTTAGAGATGCCAAAGTTAGCAAAGAGCAAATTGATGAAGTCGTTTTAGTCGGTGGTTCTACCCGTATTCCTGCGGTTCAAGAAGTCGTTAGAAAAGTACTCGGTAAAGAACCCAACCAAGGTGTTAACCCTGATGAAGTTGTTGCTGTAGGTGCAGCTATTCAAGGTGGGGTACTCGCAGGTGAAGTCAAAGACATCTTACTTCTCGACGTGACTCCTCTATCCTTTGGGGTAGAAACTCTCGGTGGTGTGATGACTCGCATTATCACCCGCAATACTACCATTCCGACGAAAAAATCCGAAGTTTTCTCGACTGCTGTTGATGGACAAACGAATGTAGAAATTCATGTTCTCCAAGGGGAACGAGAAATGTCCAAAGACAATAAGAGTCTTGGTAACTTCCGTCTAGATGGTATTCCTCCTGCACCTCGTGGTGTTCCTCAAATTGAAGTGACTTTTGATATTGACGCTAACGGTATTCTTAACGTTACCGCAAAAGATAAAGGAACAGGTAAAGAACAGTCGATCAGCATTACTGGTGCTTCTACTCTACCAAAAGACGAAGTAGAACGCATGGTTAGAGAAGCTGAAAGCAATGCGGGTACTGATAAAGAACGTCGTGAGAAAATCGATCGCAAAAACCAAGCAGACTCTCTTGTGTACCAAGCAGAAAAACAACTTAAAGACTTTGGTGACAAGGTATCCTCTGCCGATAAACTGAAAGCAGAAGGTTTGATTACTGAGCTTAAAGATGCGATCGCACAAGATGACGATAACCGCATCAAAACCCTCATCACTGAGTTACAGCAAACCCTCTATAGCATCGGTACAAGTATGTATCAGCAAGCGGGTACAACGACTGAACCTACGGGGACTGATGACGGTGCAACCGGTGGTAATACTCCTCCTTCGGGTGGTGGTGATGATGTCATCGATGCCGAATTCTCCGAAACCAAATAAGTCATTCTTGAATAAACTTGTAGAGACGCACCATGGTGCGTCTTTACGCTTATATATATTGCGTTTTAATTGAAGCAAACATGAAAATCGTTTTTTTTGGTACGCCATTTTTCGCCGTTCCTACCCTAGAAGCCTTATTAAATTCCCCTAATTTTGAAATCATTGCTGTTGTTACCCAACCCGATAAACGGAGAGGCCGAGGTAATCAATTACTCCCCTCACCCATCAAAAAATTAGCCCTAGAACATCAATTACCAGTCTGGCAACCCAAACGAATAAAAAAAGCCAAAGAAACACTTTCTAGACTAAAAGAAACCCAAGCTGATGTCTTTGTTGTGGTGGCATATGGACAAATCTTATCGCCCGAAATTTTAGCGATGCCTCGTCTGGGCTGTATTAATGTTCATGGCTCCCTTTTACCAAAATATCGCGGGGCGGCTCCCATTCAATGGAGTATCTATCACGGAGAAACTGAAACGGGTATTACGACGATGCTGATGGATGAAGGGATGGATACGGGAGCAATGTTATTGACGGCACGAACTCCCATCGGACTTTTAGATAACGCCGAACAAATTAGCTCTCGTCTGAGTCAACAAGGCGCAAATCTTCTGATTGAAACCCTCTCACAACTCGAACAAGAGGAAATTGAAGCGACTCCCCAAAATTCAACAGAAGCAACCTATGCCCCTCTCATTCAAAAAGAAGATTATCAGATAGACTGGACTAAATCGGCAATAGCGATTCATAATCAAGTTAGAGGATTATATCCCGATTGTTTTGCCTTTTTTCGTGACCAAACCCTCAAAATTACGGCGACTGTTCCCCTCATCTCATTTTACTGGAGTGAACTTTCTTCACTACAAAAAATACCTCAGACTTTACCTACTTTTGCTGAAGGAACTAGAGGACAAATTGTTGGTATCCTCAAAAATATTGGCCCCGTCGTGCAGACAGGAGATGGATTACTGGTGTTACTACAAGTTCAATTAGCGGGGAAACGACCCCAGTCAGGCAAAGATTTTATTAATGGAGTGCGTCTAGCTGCTGGAGTAGACCAATTGAGTTAATTTAGTTTAGTTAATTTCTAGCTTCAAAAGAGCGACAACCCTCACAGGGACCTTCTGGATTGACGGCACAGCGTAAAATTTCCGAATGAGCATTAAAACGACACTCAGCATCACCAACAACCCAGCGCCCATTAATTAAGCTTTGTTCGTCTAGTGATTTAGCGGCTTGCACATAAAGAGAAATTTTTTGTAAACAATAGCCACCAACCTTGTATTGATAGTGGTGGTGGCGTTCTAGTACTGCGTAGAATTTGCCCTCTAGGTCTAAATAGTTACCGGGTTGGGGCATCCAGTCAAGTTGAATTTTGCCAAGGCTCTGACGAGGATAAGTCAGAATAACCTCTGTTGGTAATAAATCTGGCTCCATAACACCTTCATGTATTCTAGGTTACTTCTAAGAGCATAGTAACTAATTCCCCTTACTTCATGCCTAGTTGTTTATATTTTCTCTAGAATCATTCCATTTAAGATAAAACGCCAAAACAACCTAGCAACACAAATGAGACCAATCACCGCTAGGTAGCCTTTACAGGATAAAAGCTTAATCTATTTTTCTTCTGTTTTACGTTTAAGAGAAAACGCTCCTGTACTAAATACAGCCAAAAGACCTAATAAAGTAGAAGGTTCTGGAATTTCATAAGTCCCAATTTGATTGATGGATAAGTCAAAGCCGCGATTGCCTGTTATGATAAGCTTCACGTAGTTAACCATGCTCAAATCAACTGGCCCACCCATCAAGATTTCGTCAAAGCTAAATAAGGCTGAATCATCAGTTGCGACACCACCAGGATTAAAGCTTTTTGTGACGGTCGACGCATTCATTCCATCGAAAACAATAAGCTGTAAGTTGAAAGCGATTCCCTCAGAAGAATAGTCAATTTTAATCCCTTTTTCGTCATTGGCTCCACTAAGAACATTAAAGTTTTGCTGACCCGTGGCCATCATATTATTCCACGTCAGTTCAGCCTTTGAATTTGTTTTACTATTGTTGTCGAGATCAAAAAAACCATCATAATTACCACTACCCGTAAAAACACTGGCATTGGATGATAGACCTGGTGCGAGTGAGGTCGTTTGAGTAAATTTAATCTCACGTTGTCCACCGATGACTTGGTTTGTAGGCCCTGTAAAGGTATTAGTTGCCATTTGCCCAGGCCCATTTAAAAAGATTGGGTTAGTACCAGTATCAGGCAGTGGAAAGCCAGGTGGCGAGCTAATAGGAACATCAAAGGTATCTATTAAAAAGGAGGCGGCTATTGCTTGAGAGGAACCTATTGCCAGGCTACTCGCTGTTAAGCCGATGATTAGTAAGTGTTTGGTTTTCATCTCTTTTGTTATGAGTCCTAGATTTTGAGTTAGTATAAGGGGTCTGTCTGTTAGCTAACTAAATGTGTGATGTCTTAATTTGATTTTATTGTTACTATAGCTATTAGTTTTAAAAATGTCTAGTCTTCATAAAAAAATCATCTTAAAATAGTGGATTCAATAACAAAAAGATCGTAAAATCCATAGAACTTGATGATTAGACTGAGGGAAAACGAATGTATAACAAACAACAATTCCTTTTTAATTTATGAACGGTCATGTATCGAGATCAATATGAATGAAGACTCCCAACCTCTAAAGCTTCCTAAAGTTTCTATTGATCGCCGTGCTTATGCGTTTCTCATCGATTTTGTCACTGTTTGGCTCGTCAGTTCATTTGCGGGCACAGTTTGGCTGTTACAATTTTTAGTATTTATTGTTGCGTGGTTTGCTCTAAGAGTTGTTTTGGTCGAAAAAAATAAAGGACAAAGTTTAGGGCGTTGGGCTTTAGATATGAAAGTTATTGATTTACGCTTTAAAAGGATTCCTGGTTTGGTTGAACTAGCCAAGCGTGAAGGAATCGTTGGGCTGTGTGCGGCTTTGACTATGTTAGGACTTAATTATACTTTTCCCAATCCTATATCGATGATTCTCCTCTCTTCATTTCTTTTAGCCGATTGTGGGATGGCTTTAGGAGATGAACAGTATAATCAAGCTTTTCACGATCGCCTCAGTGGAACAGTAATTATACCGAGTAAGCGGGGCTTTTCTCTCGATCTAAGATTGAAGCGGCTCTGGCGCGAAATTAAGCAAAAAATGAGGAAATGAATTTACCGTAAAAACACTGAATAACAATATATAAAAAGTTTAAAAAACTTTATTTTTAGAAATTTTATTGATTAATATTTTTGGAAAATCTATCAAAAGTTAGATTTTTTCCGCTAGTGTAGGGGTTTGGTCTCCAAACCCGTAATTTGGTCCCCAAACCCTTCTACATTAAACTATCGTGAAACCGTTGATAAAGGTGTATTCAAATACTGGTAATTCCAATCAGACTGTTGCCAAATCTGTCCATCGAGCGCCATTTGTTCGATCAAACTAGCTAAACGCAGAGCTTTTAAGGCTTGTTCGCCACCAACAGACGGTTGATCACCACCTCGTACACAATGCACAAAATGTTCTAATTCTGCGTGTAAAGGTTCAATATTGCTCGTATGCACTTTTTCAATTAAGCCATCTTGACGATACAACACCTGACCATGATCAGTAATATAGTTAGCGGTGGTTTGACGATGGATTAAAATTTCGTTGTTTAAGAAATCAGCTTCGGTGAGGGAGTTCTTACAATGTGCGGCTAAACGGCGGATTTTGCAATGAGTGACTTTACTCGCGGTTAAAGTAGCAACAACACCATTACTAAAACCTAAAGTTGCTGTCACATAATCTAAATAATTAGAGTCGGCTGATGCACGATTACCACTCGCCGTTAATTTAACAACGGGTGCGGCCGCTAATTCTAATAAAAGATCGATATCATGGATCATTAAATCTAGAACAACAGACACATCATTCGCCCGTTGCGAATAGGGACTCATGCGATGTGCATCTAGAGCTAAAATTTCTTCGGTTTTGAGAACTTTACTCAATTCTTGAAATGCAGGGTTAAAGCGTTCAATATGTCCGACTTGCAAAATACAATTGTGTTCGGCTGCTGCATTAACTAGAGATTCGGCTTCAGAAATGGTCGCGGCGATCGGTTTTTCGATCAGTGTATGAATTCCTGCCTGTAAACAATCCATACCTACTTTGTAGTGTAAACGAGTCGGGACTGCTAGACAAATCGCATCAACATAAGGCAATAAATCAAGATAGTTTTCAAAAAACTTAACTCGGTATTTAGCCGCCGTATCAATGCCGCGCTCTACATTAACATCAGATATTCCGACTAACTCAACATCCTTTAGTAAACCGAGGACGCGAGTGTGATGTTGTCCCATATTACCAACGCCAATAACACCCACACGAATTGGGCGACGGAGTTGACATCTGGCTCCTACTGTGCTTTGTTCTTGATTGGTCATGAATATTACTCCTTAACACTCCTCCACCGAGAAATTCCTTTTTAGCTCGGTTTCGCTAATTTAGGAATAATTTCTCCTCAAGATACTAACACAGTTATTTATCCTTTTCCTAAGTTTTGTTAAGACTTTCCTAAACCGTGATTGTTGAGGCTATTTGGGCATTGCAGCAAGAATCGCCGCACCATCAAGGACAATTAATAGATCACCGTCGGAATTTAGCCAATAACCCCGTAAAAAAGGAGCCAAACTTAAAGATATTGCCGAAGCAGGTGGCGACTGAATTTCGTCTGGGTTACACAATTCGATATCTTCAACTTGACTCACCACAAGACCTAGCATTTGATTAAGAGAGCGAGTTTGATTCGACTCGTCTTGAGTATTATTAATGACGATCGCACGATAATTAGAAATAATTCTGGTTTGTTGGTGAGTCGGTGTTAAGCCTAAAAGATGACCTAAATCAACCATCCAGAGAACTTCTCCCCGCCAATTATAGACCCCCATCACCCAAGAGGGCATCTGAGGAATTGGTATAATCTGACCAATGGGAATGGTTAACACTTCGATCAGTTGAGTCACCGGCAACATTACGGTTGTCTCTGGAACGAGATAAAACCGTAAAAATTGTTCTTGAATCCCCGGTTTTTGGAAATTTGAAACGGATGATGGGATAAATCCTTCAAATGACATAGTTTTTCACACAATCATGATTAAGTACGGAGCAAATTTTTAACGGTACGCACCAACAAGTCTTGATCGATGGGTTTAGAAATATAAGCATCTGCGCCTTGTTTCATTCCCCAAAATTTATCCATTTCGCTATCTTTTGTCGAACACATAATAATCGGTATTTTCCGTGTTTTTGCTTCGCCTTTGAGTTCTCGACAAATTTCAAAGCCACTGCGTCCGGGTAAAACAACATCTAAAATAATTAAATCAGGGATTGATAAGGTTAGTTTTTCTAAAGCCTCTTCACCGCTCTTGACGGTTAAAACAGTAACTCCGGCTGATTTTAAATAGTAAGTAATAATTTCTCTTTCTGTTAAAGAATCTTCAATAACTAAAGCGATACTCATAATGATTGCCTAATTAATAAAATGGATAAATTACTAAACTGCTTGATAAAAAATGAGGTAACTAGAGGCAGAAAATACCTTAAGTTGCGACATCTTGTCTAAGATGTTTTCGGATGGTATTTAAAACGATTTCAGGATTAACAGGCTTACTAACAAAGTCCGATGAACCAACCATTTTGGCTCGTACTCTGTCAATAAGGCCATCATTGCCCGTCAAAATCACGATCGGCGTATTCCGGAAAAAAGATAATTTACGCAGTTGAGAACAAATTTCATATCCATTAGCATTAGGCATCACCAAATCAAGGAAAATTAATTCGGGTTTGCGGGCTAAAAGAATGGCGATCGCTCTGAGTGGATCATTAATGCCAATAAATTGATAATTAGCTTCTGTGACAATTTTTTCCATAGTTTGACACATCAAAGGACTATCATCAACACAGGCGATTAAAGCTCCAATTGGTGGCGAAGCGGTATCAAGATGACTCGCAGGTGGGGTAGCAACAGGAGAAGGTAAATCAGCGATCGTCGTCAATTCGACTAACCCCATCTGAATGTAGGGTAACAAGGAACTCGTTACCGCTAAAACATCCCGTCTCATCCGTACTGATAAATCTCTCAGGCTTTGGTGTCCATCGAGTAGTTGTTTGAGGGTACCGTAAACTTGGGGTGAGGTTCGTTGTTGAAGTTGTTCGGGTTGTCGGATGACTGGCGCCCAGTTGGGAGAGCGATCGGCAATTTTCGCGCCTTGCCAAGCATTCCAAAGCTGTTGAGCTTCCGCGACTACTTGTTCGGCATCAATGAGAACTAAACGAGCCGAAAGTAAATCATCTTGTTTGAGTTCGCAGGTAATTTCCATACCTTGGGTAATATCAAAAAGAATTTCTACTACAGTACCCCGAATCATTCGTGCTGCCTGTTCACGGTTGATTTTTTGTTGTTCCACCCACAAACACAGTAACCGATATTCCCAACAGATCTGAGGATCTGATGTACTAATACTTTCTAGATTTAGATCTAA
Organism: Aphanothece hegewaldii CCALA 016; assembly: GCF_003007785.1. Lineage (GTDB taxonomy): Bacteria > Cyanobacteriota > Cyanobacteriia > Cyanobacteriales > Microcystaceae > Chroococcus > Chroococcus hegewaldii. Next base: position 13,157 of record NZ_PXOH01000002.1, read on the forward strand.
AGAAGATTCTTGAGAGAGCATTTGTGGGAAATAGATGGCAAGACTACGCCGCCATCTTCTGACTGGATGTAGCCCGCCCGTAGCATACATAATTCGTCCTAGGTAGAGATAGAAAATCCATTTCTGTCCCTTGGGTCCAGTCAACACCGCTTGACCACTAAACCTAGGTTGTTTGAGGGCTTCAAAAAAACTAGCTTGTTTCGAGGCTGTGAATTCCCGAATTGAAATTGGATTATATGAAGGATATTTAGCCGGTGTCATTGCAACTTGCATTATGCTTGAGCTAATAAGTGTCTCAGTTATAGCGTTCCCTAATTTTCCCCATAAATACACAACTCTCTAAAAATTGTTAGTTACTGGATATGAAACATCGGCTAAGTGCTAAGATCTGGGCTATCTTAAGCATATTTTTTTGATTTTGTCAATTTTTCAGGAAATAATTTTATGAGGGTTTGATGACCAAACCCAAAAAAGGAAAACATCAATTAATTGACTTGAAAGGCGACTTTGACACTGGGATCTGGTTTGATATTGCGATCAACAAAGTCTTGTAAGGAGATCGTTTCCTTGATCAAATCGTACCCATATTCGGTAAAGGTATTCTCATTAAAAATATTTTGTGACAATAATGGATTGGTTAACGCTTGTGTAAAAGCATCGCTGGCTACCATCGTTTGTAAAAGACTTCCAAATAGTCCATTTCCCGTCGGATCTTCAGCAAATAAACCAATCAAAAACTCTACTCTATCGATGTCGTTGTCATAAAGTCTTTTTAGTTCATTTTGAATTTGCACATTTTTAGTGATTTCGCTAAATTTGCTAAACTTAGGAAGTCCAAATTGAGCGCGATATTCATTGTATGGACGTAATCTAAAATCTCTTGACATTTTGATAGTTTGATATTCCGCACCTAGCAGAAAATCAGGATTATTAAATAAACCAATTTTGCCCGCAGCTTGTTGAGAAGCCGCTTTTAATACTGTTCCGATGCCTACATCTTCTAATATCTGATTGTTTGATCTAAATTCATTACCAGAGTAAACGCGATCGTTGACGACAAAAACATCGGGTACTAAACCATGCCACCGATATAAAAGATTAAATTCAATAGCGATCCAGTTGGTTCGATACCATCTTTTATATTCTACCCAATTGCTGAGATACCATCTTTGTAATGCCGTTGCGCTCCAGTGGGTTATAATCGATTTTTGTAATGTATGTAAGATCGCTTCAAGCCAACTATTTCGATACCATTTATCTCGCTCGGCAAACGATGTATCCATCCGAAATACTTTTGCACCAGAAATATGATTAATATAGTCTTGCAGGATAAACTTTAAAAGCAGTGTTATATTAATCAAGCGAGCCGTTTGGAATAGCCGTTCATCATCCCAATTCGGATTATACTTATACAATTCCTTGCAAATCCGATTATGTTCACGCATGAACAATGTACTAATCGCCACATAGCCGATGCTGGCGTTACCGCGTTCTAACCCTGTTGCGTAGAGCTTTTTCTTACGGTCTTCCCGCGTATTTTCGGGAAATATCTCTAAAATACCATCAATCTTGCTGATAAATGGCAAATCAGTGTAACATTTCTTAACAACTAATTTTCCCTCAGCATCCTGCTCATAAAGATAATCTAAATACTCCTCACCGTCAATTATTTGGCTTCTGAGTTTGCCTCCTTGGTGGGAACGCAAGATATTTGTTGTTGTTTCCTCAAGTCCATAAATCTGACATAAATCAATTTCGTGGTTAGAGGTGTTTTTACGTCGATCATCGGAGTCAACCCGTAAAACGCTATCGGTAAACCATTGTGCAAAAAACATAAATAGCACGCTGGATCGATCTTTAATCATTACCCCGTTTTTTCTTTGAAAAAGTGCTGTAATCTCACCGATTTCTTGTGGTTTATAAGGTTTATCGGGCGGGAGAGAATCTGTATAAGATTGAGGGGCAGGAGGCAGATGACGACCGGAAAAATCTCGATCTGTTAGGGAAGGCCAAGCCGTATAATCGGAGATATCTGGTTTTTCTTTAGCCGACCAAAGGCTGTAGGGGCGAGGTCTTGGTGGATTCGAGTTAGCCAAATTATTGACGGCAATTCGGTTAATTAACTGTCCTAAAAGTGGCACACTCCAAGCATATTCAATTAATTTGTTAAGTCTGTTAATCGTGGTCATATTACTTTTTTAAGAGGTCAATTTGATTTTACGTGTAGTAATCTGTTCAATAGATGTTCAATGAATTCCAGAATTTATCTTAATTCTTAATAAAAAGACTTACTTTAGGATTTATTGTAAAAAAAGCTTAAAAAAATAAACAGGTGTTGAAACCCTCTAAAATTCTTTTTAAAAATCTTTATAAAAATATTTTGAAATCAGTAGTGTTTTGAAAAAGAGAAGATAATGATTAGCTACTTAAATCAGTAAAACAAGGTGGGATTTGAAAACCCACCTCTAAAACTGATCTAGTCTACCCCTTCAATGGGTGCAAACCCTTGTCGCTGAATGTTTTCGCTGATATGACGTGGTTCTAGGAATTGTAATAAATAATCTGGCCCACCTGCTTTTGAACCGACACCCGATAGCTTGAAACCGCCAAAGGGTTGACGAGAGACGATCGCCCCTGTAATTCCTCGATTAATATATAAGTTACCGACTTCAAATTCTGCGTTTGCGCGTTCGATGTGTTCTGGAGTACGGGAATACAAACCCCCAGTTAAAGCATAGTCGGTTCCGTTGGCTACCTGTAATGCTTCATCGAAGTTTTTTACTCGTATTACTGCAACCACAGGGCCAAAGATTTCTTCTTGTGCGATCGTTGCATTAGCTGATACATTTTTAAAGATGGTTGGCCCGACAAAATAGCCATTTTCTGGGGCTTCTCTTTCTAAAGCTACTTCTGACTCTGTTTTCCCTTTGGCGATATACTCTTTAATACGGGCTTGGGCAGTAGCATCAATGACGGGGCCGACTTGGGTACTGGGTAGATCCGTTGGGCCGATATTTAATGATTTCGTTGCTTCGACAAATCTTTCAACAAAAGCATCATGAACAGGATCTAGTACAATGACTCTAGAACAAGCAGAACATTTTTGACCACTGTAACCGAATGCAGAATACACGACACCTGCAACCGCTTGATCTAAGTCTGCACTTTCATCGACAATGATGGCATTTTTTCCGCCCATCTCTGCAATAACTCGTTTTAGGTGTTTTTGTCTTGGTTGTAGAATGGCTGCATCGGCATAAATACGACATCCCACTTCACGAGAACCTGTAAAAGCGATCAGATGTACGTCTGGATGTTTTACCATATATGCACCCACTTCTGATCCTTTCCCCGGAACAAACTGAAAGACACCTTTAGGAATACCTGCATCGATTAAGATTTCGGTGATTTTAGCGGCAATAATAGAGGAGGTTTCAGCAGGTTTTAGTAAGGTACAGTTTCCTGTAACCAATGCTGCGACTGTCATTCCTACTGCGATCGCAAACGGGAAATTCCAAGGCGAAATGACTAAGGCAATACCACGCGGTTGATAGATATAACGGTTGGTTTCTCCTGCTACATCTAAAACATACCCTTGATCTAATCTTTCCATTTCATCGGCATAATATCGACAAAAATCGATCGCTTCTGATACTTCTGCGTCTGCTTGTTGGATCACTTTCCCGACTTCTAAACAGATCCAAGCGTTGAGTTCATGTCGCCGTTTTTCCATGATTTCGGCAGCTTTTCGTAAGATTCCTGCGCGTACTCTAACGGGAGTCTTTTTCCACGCGGTAAATGCTTCTTTAGCTGATTTTAGGGCAATTTCGGCTTGTTCTACGGATAGTAAGCCAAGGAGTCCGATCAGTTCACTGGGGTTAGAAGGATTAACGGAATCTACAGTCTGATTAGTATTAATGTACTCTCCATTAATCAGAGGCTTGTAGGTTTTTCCGAGTTCACCGCGAACTTGTACTAAAGCTTTTTCGGCTTGATTTCTGAGATCTGAATTAGCATAATCGGTATCAGGTGCATTGGGATAACCATTAGATATCGGTTGGGAAGCATTACCGACTTTTGGCGGTGCAATCAGTTCATCTATGGGTCTTTCTTCGAGATTTTGCCGTAAAAAAGAACTATTAGCGGTATTTTCCAATAAACGACGAATTAGATAGGCCATTCCGGGTAAGAGATCCCCATAGGGTGAATATACCCTAACTCGATGTCCCCGTTTGACTAATGCTTTAGCGAGTTGATCTCCCATTCCGTACAAAACCTGCATCTCGAAGCGACGACGAGGAATGTTGAGGGTTTCTGCGATCGCACAAGCTAAGGACTGGGATCTAACGTTATGACTGCCGATAGCTGCATATAGATATTGATGATTTTCTAAGAGTAACCGCGTCATCCGTTCAAAATTTAGATCCGTTTCGGCTTTATCGTTATATACGGGTTGAGGCCAATGATTTTGGAGTGATTTAATCGTTTCTTGATCCCAGTATGCCCCTTTGACTAAACGAATGGTGATCGGATAGCCTCGTTTTTTGGCCCATTCGATCCAGTTTTTTAGGTCTTGTTCTGAGTCTTTGAGATAAGCTTGCAGGGTGACACCAATATTAGTACGTGTGCGAAATTCTTCTTCTAGCAGTAAATCTTGTAAGATGCTGATGGTGAGATCTTTGTATTTGTATTGTTCCATATCGAAGTGTACCGCCGACCCTAATTCTTCGGCCCGACGCAGTAAGATACGGATGCGATCGCAAACTTTGGCTTTACTTCCTTCTGGATCAAATGAATCGAACTGAGAATAAAAGGCTGTTAACTTGACAGAAACTTGGATTTGTGGTAATGGTTCTCCATCTGCTTCATCGATTTCGGGAACCTTTGACCATTTTTTCGCTTGTTGACTTAGATGTTGCATGAGATCTAAGTAAGCTTGTAGATAGTCTTTTGCTTCAGTTTCGGTAATCACTGCTTCACCGAGTAAGTCAATGGTAAAAGCCATTTTTAGAGAGCGGAGACGTTCAACGGTTTTAGTGATTTGCCCAATATCTTCACCCGCGATATATTTGAGGGCTAGGGTTTCAACCGCTTTACTGATTGTTGTTGCAGCCAGTTGCGCGGGAGGTGTATTAGGATCTGTAAAGTTAAGAACTCCTTTTAAGGCTGCGGGAAGTTCTACAGATTCATCTCCTAAATATTGTTGCAGATGATTGGCAATTTCTCCCTTACTCCTTAGTGCAGGTAAACAGTCGATGAAGCGAAACATTTGCACCCGTAAGTTTGGATTACTCATCGTCCAAGCTAATAGTTTATCATCCCAGCGCATCTGATCTTGTAGTTGCGCCCACAGGGATCGTTTTTGACGAGTTTCGGCTAAAAGTTGTTTGGCAATTTCTTGAGTTTTTGCTTCATAGGTTTGGTTAGAATCTATTTGTATAACCACAGCGATCGTTTCTCCCTTTCCTTAAAAAAATTCGGCTAATGTTGCGCTTGTTTATGATGCCCCAGATCTACCATTTTAAACCATTTTGCGGGGTATTATAAAGGAGAAAAAGGGAGCGATCGTTATTCATTAAACCCTAGAATAAATACTTATGACTTACTTTACATTAGACTTAGATTCGATTGAATTAAGCGATGAACAATTTTTCCAACTCTGTGCCAATAATAAAGATTATCGTTTTGAACGCAATGCTAAAGGAGATTTGATTATTATGCCACCCACTGGAGGCGAAACGGGTAATAAAAATGCTAGATTGACTGCACGGTTAGTAACTTGGACGGATGAAGATGGAACGGGTATCGCTTTCGATTCTTCCACTTGTTTTAAACTACCAAATGGTGCAAATCGTTCTCCTGATGCGTCTTGGATACCCCTAGAAAAATGGAACACTTTAACTACTGAACAAAAACAGAAATTTTCTCCGATTTGTCCTGATTTTGTGGTCGAATTGCGTTCTAAAACGGATTCTTTAAAATCTCTACAAGAAAAAATGCAAGAATATATCGCTAATGGAACACGTTTAGCTTGGTTAATCGATCCTTTAACTAAAAAAGTCGAGATTTATCGAACTGGAAAAGAAGTAGAAATTTTAGATTGTCCAATGACGCTATCAGGTGAAGATGTCTTACCCAACTTTACCCTAAATCTGAGCAAGATTTGGTCATAGATTATAAGTTTAATTTGGAAAAAAATCAGGATTGATTGTTTCTTATAGGGTAAAAGGAGGGCATTTGAGAGTAAAGGAACGATGACACTTAAACCTATGGTGTTGCATCATCTAAAGTTGTGAGCGATATTTTTACACAAGCCTTAACACCTTGCCAATCGCGCTCCGATAAGTGTCCAAACACAACTAGATTCGCGGATGGTGGCAGGGTCACGATAAAGCAACGAAACACTGAAGCAGCCCGCAACCCTGCTGATGCCCAGTCCTGAAGTGCATAATCAGTAACTCCTAGTACCTTTGTCTGAGTTGTAATGAGTCCAACTATCACATCTGGTCTAAGTGAATGGTAAATTTCAGATGAAAGGACGACGACTGGACGGCGTTTAACTCCTGTTACACCAGGAAAATCAACTGTGGCTAAATCTCCTGGATAGAACGTCACAAATCAGCCCCCCTCCGTATCAGACAAAGTTGTAGCTGCATACTGTAGTGAAAAATTTATAAGATCAATCTGATCCTCCTCAGTCCAAATATCACTGTAATCCACCGATGGTAGCTGTTGCCCAACAAGATCGTTAAGAATGAGCGTTGCCAATCGCAGCCGCTCAGTTGGTGACAAGACGCGAACCACTTGGGCAAAAATTTCTTGGACAGTAGTTTCCATAACAATTCCTCCTGACCTTGATTTTAGTGCAATTTACCCGACTAACTAACGACTCACTTTTAAATCAGAACCTCTACATGGAAAATCGTTCCCTCATGTTTAACACATAACAATAATTTATCCCATCAAAATAACTGTATCAATGACATGAATCACCCCGTTATCGACTTCGATATCACCTTGTAAAACGGTGGCATTTTTGACCTCAAAACCATCTGAACAATCAATGGGAATAGGTGAACCTTCGATCGATGTAACAACTCCCATTTTTTCTAAATCGGCTTTCATGTATTTTCCTGAAGCAACATGAAAAGTTAAAATACGAGTTAACTGGGGAATATTTTGTAATAAAGTATGAATTGTTCCTGGGGGAAGTTTTGCGAATGCGTCGTCAGTGGGTGCAAAAACGGTAAAAGGGCCAGGACTTTTTAAGGTATCGACTAAGTTAGCAGCGACAACAGCAGCAACGAGGGTTTTAAAACTATCTGAACCGACGGCAACATCTACAATATCTGGCATACAATTCGATTGATGTCATTTAATTTAACCGAAATAATCTTACAATGATCTGTCACTTTTGACAATTACTCTTTTTGCTGTCTTCGTTCTTGTAGCTTGTTTACAATATCTGCATGAACTTCACGAGTAATGGGATAAAAATAAGCTAAAATCATACCACAGATTAGAAATACTGCTGGTAATGGCGCGACTGTCAAGCGAATAGCAAATAAAGCACTTTCAGGCTGTAGAGGAATGGGTTTATCGGGAATTCTTTCAATAAATCCGGCTGCTTCTAAGGCTATTCCAACAATAAATAAACCAAAGGCTAAACCAAACTTTTGTAATAAGACCATGAAAGCATAAAAAATACCTTCTCGACGTTGCCCTGTTTGTAATTCATCTAATTCTATAACATCTGGAATCATTGACCAAGGAATGAGATAAGCAACAGCAACTCCAACACCGGCTAAAATCGCTAAGATATACATTAATGTTACTTGTCCTGGTTGTAGTGTAAAAAGTCCAATTTGAGCGATTAACCAAATGATTGAACCCAAAAAATAAACGACTTTTTTATCTAATTTATGGCTAACCCATTGCCAGAAAAATAACATAATTAGTGCTGTACCTTGAACTGCTAAAGCGACAGTTCCTGATTGTTGTTCGGGTAATCTCATCCAACTAACCACAAAATAAACTAGAATTGAGGCGGTTAATTGAACTGCTAACCAAGAAAAAAGATAAATCCCAATTACATACAAAAAAGGTTTATTAGCAAAAGCTATTTTTAATTGTTCTCGAAAAGGAATAGAAGGTGTATCAATCGCTTGCTGTCTTTCTTCTATTGCTTGAGCATCACATAAATGAGTTTCTATTTTTCCTTTAAGAAAAGTATAAGTAAATAATCCCATCAATGCACCTAAAAGAATATAAAACATTGAGTAAGCATCAAACTTACCAGTTAAAGGAATTTTAAGAACGCCGTAAACAGAAAGTAAAATACCAAAAATTAAAGAAATATAGCCAACTCGTTTTTTATTTCTATTATCAAGTATTGGTTTTGCGCCTCTCTCTTGTAAATTTAGACTACAACCAATTGTCGCAATAACAGAAAGAATTGAACAAAATATGCCTAATATAATAAATGTTTTTAAAAGTTGATTCGGATAAGTATTAGCCACAAAAATATATAAAATGAGAGATAAAATACTTCCCCCAATGGAAAAAGCAAAACGAAAACTATTTAAATTCGTTCTTTCTTGATAATCTAAAGTTAATTCTGGGGTTAATGCTTGATAGGGTAAATTAATCATTGTATAAGCCAGATTAAAGACAATTCCAATAAAAACATAATAAGCAAATAATCCCCAACTATTAATATTTTGATCATCGCTAAAACGAGGAACAAGCCACTGTAAATAATAAATTAAACCAAAAGGAATAGCCCCTAATAACATCCAAGGAAGACGACGACCCCATTTAGATTGTGTACGATCGCTTAAGACACCAATAAACGGATCATTAATTGCATCGGCGATTTTTCCAATCATTAACACTAAACCCGCTCGCCCTGGTGATAATCCTGCAACTTCTGTGAGAAAAAACAGGAGATAAAAAACTAAAATATTAGCCGTAATTGCAGGTCCAAAATCACCCGTACCATAAGCGAGTTTAGTTGTTATTTGTAGTTTTTCTGAATGATTATTATTGGCTTGAGTCATGTTATTTACCAAAATATTTTAGATTTTTTTGGTTTTAAATGGTTAAAGTTGGATTATACTAAGAGTCAGTTTACTTGTTTTTCTACCTGAATCAATCATTGTCAATATGTCAGATTTGTATGTGTCGTGGGATGTTTATAACCAAGAGATAGAAAAGTTAGCGGTTTTAGTTTATCAATCACAATGGGAATTCGATCAAATTGTTTGTATTGCTAAAGGAGGATTAAGAGTTGGAGATATTCTCAGTCGTCTTTTTCGTAAACCTTTAGGAATTTTGTCTACATCTTCTTATACTGGAGAAGAAAACAAAACTCGTGGAGAATTAACCTTTTCAAAATATCTTTCCATGACGACAGAAAAAATGGGAAATAGAATTTTATTGGTAGACGATTTAGCCGATTCTGGAATTACTTTATTAGAAACAATTAATTGGCTAAAAAATAAATTCCCCGATGAAGTACAAGAAGTCCGAACGGCGGTACTCTGGTACAAAGATTCATCGGTAATTAAACCAGATTATTATGTCGAGTATTTACCCGATAATCCTTGGATTCATCAACCGTTTGAGCGTTATGAACAGATTACACCAGCCGAGTTATAATCATCAGTGATTTAAGATAATTTTTCGCCAGGAAAGGTTAAATTAAACTCATCGATTAACTCATCTAATTCTTCAATAGCTTGATTAACATCAATGCGTAATGTTCCTAAATCTGGTTTTTCCAGAAGCTGTGCTAAAAATTCTCGTTTTGAAAGGATTGTTTTGATTTTTTCAGTAAGACTAAGTTTATCCATGATTAAGATTTCTCTTTCATACACTAATTCTTGCTATCTCATCCTATCCTAGAACTTTCATAAGAGCAAACTATCGTAGTATAATTTTGATCTGATAGGCTTAAAAATGAGCCGAAGTTCAATAAGGAAAAACCGCAAAGTGCAATGTTCATTTTAAGAAAAATCCGTTTATCGATTCTTGGTTTAGTTCTGGGTTTAATATTGACTCTTGTTGGCTTTGTGGCGTATGCTCAAGGAAATGCTACCCTCAATTTAGCTGGATTTTTCTACGGGCTGCCGCTACTACTGGGAGGTTTAGCCCTCAAAGCATCGGAAATTAAACCTATTCCCTTCAGTGAACCCACTTCGCCCGAAATTTTGGCTTTACGTGAACAGCAAGCAACCGTCACTCAAAATAAAATCCGTGATGATGTGACTCGTTATCGCTATGGACAAAATGCCCATCTTGATGAAGCATTAGAAAAACTTGGAATTAGTCCATCAGATGAAGAATTACCCGAACTCCAAACGATTCAAGAAACGGCAGTCGATGGAAATTATACCCTAATTCTTAACTTTGATTCTCCCTGCGTTCCCCTTGAAGATTGGCAGAAAAAACATGAGAAAATAGAAAAGTTTTTTGGTCCCGATATTCGCGCTGAATTCACTCAACCTGTAGAAAATCAAGTTACTCTGGCTTTAATTAAAGTTAATAAAGATGGTGTTTTATCTAGCTAAATAAATGGCTTGAATTAATTCTTGACTTCATTAGGAAATTTAATATGAGTAATATCAAGAATATTCCATTTGATAAAATTAGAGATTGGATAAAGACTGAAAACGCGGCAGGACGACCGATGAGCGAAATTGTGGCAGAACTAGCGACTCGTGATGATGTGACTATTCTTTCGGGAAAGGATTCTATAGAAAAAAGACATCAACTTTTGGTTAATGCACTTCTTAAAACCACTTCTTAAAAAAGGTAGTTTTATTTTTCTAAACGAACGACATACCATTGTAGATATTGTCCGTCATCGCCATTTAACTCACAATAATTATCTCTAAGATATTTTGCTTGTTCTTCAAGGGTAGGAAACTTTTCTAAATCGCTTGGTAAATCTAGCTGATGAGATTGAATAACGCCCTTTAACTTGTCTAATAATTCTTCAGGAGTTAAAAATTGTTCAGTTTGTTCGGTTTCCAAGACGACAAAATAGTCCTCTTGATACATAATTGAATCTACCATATTTGTTTGATGATCAATAAAGTGAAGATTAGCTCAATATTACTGAGAGTGTTACGATTTAATATAAACGATGAAAGGTAACCTATTCAAGCGTTTTAACTTTTTAAAGAGCATAACTTTCTCGCATTCTGATTTTGTTAATTACTATTGCTTGCCATTAACTGACTTAAGGCTAGATGATAATGAGAAAAAGAAAATTAACGGCAACGGTAGCATTAGAGAACGATAAATAGCTCATAATATAGTTAATCCCCTAGAGGTCTGAACTCCGGGGGGATGACAAATATTTTCATCTAATAGGAGTGTAGCAAATGTCTACTGTAACAGAAAGCGATTTAAAGCGATTAGAAGATTTGATTAACAATCGGTTTAATGAGTTAGACCGAAAAATAGACGGGACTAGAGATTATCTTGATAAAAAGATAGAGTCTCTTGATAAAAAGATAGATTATCTTGATAAAAAAATAGAGTCTCTTGATAAAAAGATAGATTCTGTTGATAAAAAGCTAGATGTTTACGTTGCAAAAACTGATGAACAATTAAAAGGCATTGAGAAACGGCTTGACAGTATTGATAATCGCATTAATACGGTAACTTTTGGCATTTTTAGCGTTGTTGGTGTTTTTGCTGGAGGAATTCTAGCTATCATGGCTAAAATCGTCTTTTTTCCCAATCCGTAACCGCAGTATCAAACCGTAGTAAAATCGATTAGTACAATACCATTAACTAGATATAGGTGTTCTTAAAACATTTCAAACTCAAACACGGCAAGCAATACGGCAAAAACAGTTAAATCAATAATACAGTAGAGTATCATGAGTGACCGTTTCCTAAATCCGTTTTTCAATCTTGAATATGTTCCCGCGATAGAAGATTTAGGAGATGATTATTACGATCAAGTTAGTGCGGCTGATTTTCCTGAATATATTCTACGCTTTAGAAACGATCGCATTCTTCCGCTTTTGGGATTATCTCGCCAGTCGGTAGAGGATGAATATTTTATCGAAGCGTTTGGACATTTCCCCCACAATAAATGTCTTGCTTTACGCTATCACGGTTATCAGTTTGGCGAATATAACCCCTATTTAGGCGATGGTAGAGGGTTTCTGTATGGACAAGTCAGAGGAATCGACGGAAGATTATATGATTTTGGCACAAAGGGTTCAGGACGTACACCCTATTCTAGAACCGCAGATGGAAGACTAACCCTCAAAGGTGGTGTTAGAGAAGTTTTAGCCGCAGAAGCATTACATTATCTGGGAGTGAATACCTCTCGCTGTCTGAGTCTCATCGAAACGGGAGAGGCGTTATGGCGAGGTGATGAACCGTCTCCGACTCGTTCCTCAGTCATGGTTCGCTTTAGTCAATCTCATATACGTTTTGGTACATTTGAACGCCTACGTTATTTCAAGCGATCGGATTTAATTCAAAAATTACTCGATCATGTCATTGACTATTATTATCCAGAAATCCAAATTGGGGAAAATCGTTACGCCGAATTTTATGCGAGTTTAGTCGAAAGAGTAGCGAAATTAACAGCGCAATGGATGGCTGCGGGTTTTTGTCATGGGGTTTTAAACACAGATAATATGTCAATTACGGGTGAAAGTTTTGATTATGGGCCTTATGGGTTTATCCCAACTTATAACCCCAATTTTATCGCCGCATATTTTGATTATGGGGGACGCTATAGCTATGGAAATCAACCATTAATTTGTCGCTTAAATCTGGAGATGTTACAAGTTCCTCTGTCGATGGTGATTAGTTATTTAGACTTAGATGCAGGTTTAGCGAAATTTGAGGAATATTACGATCGCTATTATATACAACTGATGATGAATAAATTAGGCTTTCATCAAGTCCATTTCCCAGAAACTAAAGAATTTGTCTACAAAACCATTGAATTATTGCAAGAAACCCAACTGGGATATCATGACTTTTTTGCGAGTCTAGGTGAAAACTTTAATGATGGATGGCGCAAAGAAAGTAGCTTAATTTTGGAAAATCTTGAATTACCCTTAGCCAATTGGACAACATGGAAACAACTTTATCATCAAATCTTACAACAATTACCAATAGATGAAATGGAGCAAATTCGATATCGTCTCCAACACTATAACCCCAAAACTGCCCTACTTCGTCCTGTAATTGAATCCGTTTGGGAACCGATAACGAATGAAAATAATTGGGAACCTTTTAATCAATTAGTACAAAAAATTCAAGCAAAGGAATAGATATTTTACAAAAAACTGTTTATCGCTTAATCCATTAAAATTTGTACAGTAACAAATTAGCTTAATATTCCTATTCTCCTGCATGATAGGAACTGCGAACCAAAGGGCCCGATCGCACTCTTAGAAATCCTAAAGTTTTAGCAATTTCACCAAGACGATCAAATTCTTCGGGTGTCCAGTATTTTTGTACTGGTAAATGGTCAAGGGAAGGACGCATATATTGACCGAGTGTAAGACGATCGCATTCTACACCCCTTAAATCTCGCATGGTTTCGATAATTTCGTCTTCGGTTTCCCCATGTCCTAACATTAAACCAGACTTAGTGGGAATAGTGGAATCAAATTCTTTGACCCATCGTAGTACATTGAGAGTGCGATCGTATTTCGCGCCACGTCTAACAGGATCTTGCAGTCGTCGGACGGTTTCGATATTGTGGTTATAACAAGCAGGTTTCGCCGTTGTTACGATTTTTACTCGTTCTTTTTGGGTTATTTCGCCTCCTTTTCCTCCCCAAAAATCAGGGGTTAAAACTTCGATCAAGGTTTCGGGGTTTATTTGACGTATTGCTTGCATGGTTTGGACAAAAACACTCGCCCCCCCATCAGAAAGATCATCCCTAGCAACGGATGTTAAAACCACATATCGCAAACCTAATAACTGTACTGCTTCGGCTACTTTTCGCGGTTCATCGGCATCTAAAGGCATTGGGGCATGGCCTTTATCTACTTGACAAAATGCACAAGATCTGGTACATATTGGCCCCATGAGTAAAAATGTAGCGGTTTGATTAGCGTAACATTCGCCTCGGTTCGGACATCTGCCCTCTTCGCAGATAGTATGAATATTACGTTGTTTGATAATACGTTGAACGGTTGAAATATCACTCGCTTTCCCAATAGAACGTTTTAACCAAGGTGGAAGGGCTGTTATTTCATCTCGCCATTCTTGTTTTGATGCGTTAGAAGTATTAACCATTGAAAATAAGAAGCGTTAATTAATATATTGAATTAGGTAATTGATTAGCTAATAAACGCCAGTGAATAAATTCACTGTCTTATAGCTAAAGTCGGTTGAAACCGACTCCAGTCCATTTTAATGGACTTTAGCTTTAAGCCGTGAAATTCATTTCACGATCAACTATAGAACTAACCGACAATAGTGCAAAATGTTCCTTTCAACCGACTCCAGTCCATTTTAATGGACTTACGCTTTAAGCCGTGAAATTGATTTCACGGTGGACTATGGAACTAACATTATCACCGAATTAATTTTTTATCTTTCATAAACCAACTCCAGTCCATTTTAATGGACTTTAGCTTTAAGCCATGAAATTGATTTCACGGTGGAATCGTTCTAATGGATATGAGAGAAAAACAAATTAGATAATAACTATCGCAATAATACCGCACCGCGATCGTATATTCTCCGAGCGTAGTCTGTCCAGATGCCTTGTCCCCAATAACGAAAACAACTGGTTTGCAAGAGTAAATTGTGTAATAATGCTTGATGATAGTCGGGATGCTTGGTAACTGTAGGATCTTTGGCGACCATCGGATCAAATTTTTGATGGAATAATGCACTAAATTGATTCATTGGGCCTAAAACATTTTCGTATCCTTTGACCCAACTTAGATCATTTGTCCATGATGCACCATCCATGTTAAAACTGTGGTCAGTGGATTTTAGTTCTGCGATCGTATTTTCTACGGCTTCTGGAGTTACTGCATCTAGATTAACGCGCTGCCAGATTTTGTGTTGATGAACTGCTTGACACGTGGGATAATCTTCAGGGTTAACACCCGCAGCCTCAATTAATTCTAGATATTCTGTACCATTGACTGCCACCGTTCCTTGATGATTTCCATTTTGGTCGCGGATTTCGTGATATATTCGGAAAAAATCACGGGGAAACTCATTCATCATCACGCCGCCGTTTTCTCCATCAGCAATTTGTGTTACTAATGAAGGAATAGATTTAGAACCGATCGTCTGTTTACCGCGTCCTTTTGCTTCAAAATAAGGCTGCATTTGGGCAACGAGTTTAGTATCCGAGCCTTGTGTTTTAATTAATGCTGTAATACTAATGGTTTCACCGTGAGAATTTTTTGCCACCAAACGGTTAGGGATATATTTTTGATCTTGTGGTATTCCAGAACCGTCTAGGGTTTCGATAGAATGTTCCTGTACCATTAACCAACGATAGCCACATTCTTTGAGTGCTTTGATATATTCATACAAGGTATCTGGATGGTTAGGTAGGTGCATTTCTGGGGGTGAAAAACCTTTAACCCGTTTCAGGGCATCATAACCAAAGATAGACGCGAAATAATGTTGCCACGCTTGGATATGTAATTTAATGTCTGGAATAGGTGTAGAAGGTATCACCGCATGACTCCACATTGTACCCAACCACTCGACATAAGGCTGATATTGAGGATCACAGGTAATGCGTTTAAGATTATTAATGATATCGTCGCGCCCCATCTGACGCAAACCCCATAATAAATTACCTGAATAATCCAACATAATTCGAGGATTACAGCCATAATTAATCAAATCTGGAATAAAATCACCCATTCTTCCATAACACCACGCAAATACGCCCGCATTATGATTATCGCCTTGCGCTGGATGCTCAAACATATACTGTAAATTACTTATTAAAGCCCCTTCAAACCCCGCAGGGAGCGTCGGTTGGTGCATATGAAGGGCGCACGCAAAACCAGCGTTAATGTCTTCTAAACGTAAATTTGTTGAGTGTAAAAAAACTGGATCGCCTTGCTTGACAATTTCGCTAATTTGTGCTTCAAAACCGCAGATATTCGGTAAGCCAGCGCGGGTGTCTTCTAAAACAGGGAACTTGGCGGACGTGAGAGTAGACATAGTAGGGATAGCTTTTGCGCTAGTATTTTGAGTTAAATATAATTCTTTTCCGACAGATGTAGCGTATTCAGGATAACCCGCTTCAATTAAAGCTTTATCTCGAATGCGACAAGAGTCACACAAACCACAGGGATCATCTTCCCCAAGATAGCATGACCAAGTATCTGTAATGGTAATCCCTAATTCAATAGCTCGATGGACGATATCTACTTTAGTATCATGGATTAAAGGTGCAATGAGTTGCGGGGCTTTTCCTTCGACTCCAACTTTAGAGGATAGATTGGCTAAATTTTGATAGGCTGCTAGATAATCTGGACGACAATCAGGATATCCCGAATAGTCTACCGCATTAATGCCTAAGAAAATCGCGTTACACCCTTTTGCTTCGGCTAATGAAAGCGCAAGGGCAATAAATACCGTATTTCTACCAGGAACATAGGTAATAGGAATAATATCTGATTTTACGCCATCTTCGGGAATAGCGATCGCACTATCGGTTAAAGCGGAACCACCCCACCCAGATAGATTAACATCGATCGTATAGTGTTCTTTTATTCCTAATGCTTGGGCTATTTTGACCGATGCTTGTAACTCTTTATTGTGGCGTTGTCCATAATTAAAAGAAAGAGCCATTACATCATAACCATCTTTGAGGGCTATTGCTGCTGTTGTTGCCGAATCTAAACCACCTGAAAGTAAAACAACCGCTTTTTTACTCATCTAGCGTACTCCCAAAAACTTATGACTTTGTAATGAAATGCGCCATTCGGGATGTTTTAGCACATAATCAAAAATGAGTTGCTGACTACTTGGGGTATTCCATTCGCTTTGAAGATACTTTAACGCATGAGACGGAACTAAAAGTGCTTGTTCTTGCGCCCATCTTAAATCATCTTCATTGGCTATAACCACCTTTAATTCTTGTACCTGCGGATAAATACTCTCATCAGGACTTTTGTATTGTTTTGGCGAAAAAGTCACCCAGTCAAACACCCCACTAAACGGATGACTACCAGAGGTTTCTAAATGCGTTCTTAACCCGTATTCCTTTAGCTGTCGAGTTAGTGGAGTTAGATCATGCAACAAAGGCTCACCCCCTGTAATAATAACAATAGCAGGGTTAGCGTTTTTGGCTTGTTGAACTAAATCATTTACAGACTGTTGCGGATGACGTTTAGCATTCCATGACTCTTTTTGATCACACCAAGGACAATAAACATCACAGCCCCCTAAACGGATAAAATAAGCATTTACACCCGTCCAAAACCCTTCACCTTGCACTGAATGAAAGGTTTCTACAATAGGATAGGTTAGTGTTCGGTTAATTGTTTTCATCGATTTATAGGATTAAAATAAAAGAATGAACTTCCCCACTGATTTTTCACCCTACGTTAAATACTCAGCAATAGCTACCCTTGTTTTCTTGGGTTTGACTCTACTCGCATTTGTCCTAAAATGGGGTATTCGTTTTCGTTTAGTTGGAGTCACTAGCTTTATGGCTGTGATCACCCTTAGCATTTTTGGTTTAGGATTAGGATTACTCACTAAAAACGAAATACCTGGGGCTGTACGATACACCCGTGTCTATGATAACGGAGGAACGCAAGTCGTGATTACAGTTCCTACAGAAATTACCGAAACCGAGTTAGATGCAACCCTACGTCAAGCTGCTAGTAATCTATTTTCCTATGGAAGAGTAGGTATTGGTGGAACAAATGAATTTATGATTCGCGCTAGAACTTTACTACATCCCAAAGAAGGGGTTACTATTCCAGTTTATCTCGGACAAGCGACACGTCCTTTAGGGGAAAGAGACGATAATGCTTTAAAAATCGAGATTTTCCCGAAAGCATTAGCCCAATTACCGAAAAAAGCTTCTGTTTAAAAATTAGGAGTGTTTTAAAACTAATGACTCGTAAAATTGCTCAAGCATCGACTCAACAAGTTAATACTATTGTGCCTCTTTTGATGTCTCCTGCTCAAGTCATCAAAGGGGAAGGAATTTTAAAAAATGCAGGAAATACGATCGCTACTTTAGGCACTCGTCCGCTTATCATTGGAGGAGAACAAACTTTAAAAGTAGTCAAACCTAATCTTGAAGATATTTTTGAGCAATATCATCTAACTGCAAGATTCGGAAACTATCACCCCGACTGTTCGGAATCTTCTCTAACTACCCTAAAAAATATCGTAGCAGAACATCAAGCCGATTTAATTATAGGTGTGGGAGGTGGAAAAGCGTTAGATTTATCTAAACTTATTGCGAAAAAGTGTAACTTACCTGTTGTCACTATACCTACTTCTGCTGCAACTTGTGCCGCATGGACAGCCTTATCGAACATATATACTAATGAAGGTGCGTTTCAGTACGATGTACCTTTAAATAAATGTCCTGATTTACTAATTCTAGATTACGAGTTACTAAAAACCTCACCCCAAAGAATGCTAGTTGCAGGAATTGGGGATGCGATCGCAAAATGGTATGAAGCATCGGTTAGTAGTGGTCATTCTACCGCAACTCTGACAATTGCCGCCGTTCAACAAGCAAGAGTCCTAAGAGATATATTATTCCAAAAATCAGCTACCGCATTACAAAACCCAGGAGGGGAAGACTGGAGAGAAGTCGTCGATGCTACCGTCTTACTAGCGGGTGTCATCGGTGGGTTAGGTGGTGCAAATTGTCGTACAGTGGCCGCCCATGCGGTACATAATGGATTAACTCATATTCTAAAGGCTCATGATGCCCTACACGGCGAAAAAGTGGCATATGGTATCTTAGTACAATTACGTCTTGAGGAATTAATTTTAGGAAATCAATTAGCAGTAACGTCTAGACAACAATTACTGAAATTTTATGATGAAATTGGTTTACCAAAAACCTTGGAAGACTTAGGGTTAAAAGATGTCACTTTAGCTGAGTTGCGTCATGCTGCTGAAATAACTTGTCTTCCTAATTCGGATATTCATCGTTTACCCTTTACAGTAACACCCGAACAATTATTAGCTGCAATGGTTTCCACTACCGTTTCACCCAAAGTGAAAGCAGAAGTATAGCAAACGAATCAAGAGACACCTACTAAACTGTCATGGACAAGTCAGACGATCGCAGTCTATATAGCTAGAGTAGAAATAAGGTAAATTTGTTCCTACATTCTAACCAATGACTCATCTAACGTCTGTGACCCCTAACCTGAGCGAAAAGAAAAATACTGCTATTGATTCTCGTGTTTCACCTTGGTTAACGAATCTAGCTTATCCCCTAGGGTGTCAACTGATTCTTCCTAGCTATTTTGGTAAAATAGATGTCGTAGGACGAGAAAATGTTCCTTTAACTGAGCCTGTAATTGTTGCTCCGATACATCGTTCTCGCTGGGATGCACTTGTAGTTCCCTATGCGGTTGGAAGATGGGTTAGTGGCAGAGATTTGCGCTTCATGGTATCTGCTAACGAAATGAAAGGGCTACAAGGTTGGTTTATTCGCCGTTTGGGTGGCTTTCCAGTAAATACAAATCGTCCTGGTGTCGGTAGTCTAATTCATAGCGTCGAACTTCTTTGTCAAGGGGAAATGGTCGTCATTTTTCCTGAAGGTGGGATTTTTCGTGATGACATTGTTCATCCTCTTAAACCAGGCATAGCACGAATAGCCCTAGAAGTCAAGAAATTAGAACCCAACTCAGGCTTAAAGATTTTACCCCTCAGTATTCATTACAGCGATCCTTATCCTAAATGGGGTAGCGATGTTCGAGTTAAAATTGGCTCTGCGCTTCCTGTAGGAGATTATCTAAAAGGAGACATGAAAGATAATGCAGAACAATTAACCAATGATCTTTATGATAGCCTCAAAGCGATTCATGAAGGGCAGAAACCATAAATATTTATGATAAAATGAGCGATTTAATTTATCAATCACGTTAATTTTTCAAAGAAAAAACCGTTAAAAATCCTAATTTTTTAGGATTATTTTAACTTAAAATAAACAGCCACGATCAGCTAATCCACTTGTTTTCGTCTATACATAATGTGTTTATATCTCTAAACGCTCATAAGAATGAAAAAGTTTCCATTATTTCCGTAAATATACTGAAAATTAGTGAAAATTATTAATTATTATCGATCTCATCTTGTCTATTAAATTTTGTCTTGTTATGATGGCGACAAGTCATCTAACCCAAAATTTAACAAGATTATGTTGCAAAATTTAATGCGTCTAAATACCCTAGCGCGTAGCTTTCCCGTATTGGGAGTAGCTGCTATGCTTTTTGGTGCTGGAGTTGAGGCAGCACAAGCGGTTCAAATTGGCGATCCATTCACCTCAACTTCGATGTCTATTTCACCTTCTGATGATGGAATAGCATTAGCATCATCGATCGTTGGATCTGGTGTATCAATTTCTAATGTTAATTTTGTGGGTGGAAGTGGCCCACTTTTTTCGGCTGGTTTCTTCCAAGATCCCTCAGAAGTGATGGGATTAAATGAAGGGATTATTTTAACCAGTGGTGATGTTAACCTGGCTCTTGGCCCTAACAATTCCGACAGTTCAACAGGATTTATTAACACTCCAGGAGATGCCGATCTAGATGCTTTAATTCCAGGTTTCTCGACTTTAGATTCGACTGTTCTGGAATTTGATATTACCTCAGCAACAGGCGATTTATTCATTCAATACTCTTTTGCTTCAGAAGAATACAATGAATTTGTTAATTCAAATTCTAATGATGTATTTGGTTTCTTCTTTGAAGGAACGAACATTGCTTTAATTCCTGGAACCAGTACACCTGTTGCCATTAACAACGTTAATAAGAATCTAAACTCTGGATTCTACAACAATAATGATCCTAGTGATTTGGGTATTCCGACTCCCTTTCACATTGAGTACGATGGTTTCACGGATGTTTTTACTGCGAAAGCCACTGGTTTAACTCCTGGACAAACTTATAATTTAAAGCTTGCTATTGCTGATGCAGGTGATAGAACTTTAGACTCTGCTGTATTCATCAAAGGAATTAGTAGTGTCGATCCAGAACCCCAAGCCACTCCAGAACCTGCCACTGTAGCTGGTTTAGTGGCTCTCGGTTTATTAGGAACTCGTCTAAAGCGCAAAAAAGCCTAGAAAGATCAAGTTAAAAAGAAGGTAGAAAGATCAAAACCTTACAGATAAACTGTAGAGACGATCGTCCTGCCCCTTGTTATGACCGTCTCTATTTTAGAATAATATGGATTATTGGGGATTTTGGCGATACCAATCGATCGTATTTTTTAAGCCATCTCTAAAACTCATAAGAGCGACAAAACCAAACTTTTCTTGAGCACGGGTAGTATCCAAACAGCGACGGGGTTGTCCATTAGGTTGATCGGTTTCCCAAATAATCTCGCCCTCAAACTCCATCAATTCGCAAATGAGTTCAACTAAATCTTTGATGGAAATTTCGTAGTTTGTTCCCAAATTCACGGGTTCAGACTCATTATAGAACTGAGTAGCCATCACAATTCCTCTAGCTGCATCCGTCGAATACAGAAACTCACGAGTTGGGCTACCATCGCCCCAAACTGCCAGAGATTTTTCACCTTTTTCTTGAGCTTCGTAGACTTTGCGAATTAAAGCGGGAATGACATGAGAACTACGAGGATTAAAATTGTCTTGGGGCCCATACAAATTGACTGGTAAAAGATAAATCCCATCAAATCCATATTGCTGACGATAGGATTGTAGTTGAACGAGTAGAGCTTTTTTTGCAATACCGTAAGGTGCGTTAGTTTCTTCGGGATAACCGTCCCAGAGATCGTCTTCTTTAAAGGGAACGGGCGTAAATTTAGGATAAGCACAAATCGTCCCAACACAGACAAACTTTTCGACACCTGAAAGATAGGCGGAATGAATCAATTGTGTTCCCATCATTAGGTTATCGTAAAAAAGTTCGGCGGGTTTTTCTCGATTCAGTCCGATTCCGCCCACATGTGCTGCAAGATGGATGATAATATCTTGCTGATCGGCGAGTTTTTGGCAATTTTCTAAAACCCGCAAATCATACTCATGAGAGCGAGGAATCGTAATTTTATCCGAATTAGCACCCGCTTTGAGCAGTTGATCAACCACTTGACGGCCTAAAAATCCCGCCCCTCCGGTGACAACAATTTTTTTTTCACTTAAATTGAGCATGGTTTGATCAGCATAAAAGCTTTTGACTGGTTTAGCTGTAAATTTAATCTAGAGCGAGACTCATTCGACTACGAATATAAGCCGTATCTTTGAGTAGTTGGTCACTAAGTTTGCCATTAGCGGGTTTTATTCCAACTGCGGCAAGATCAGCATCAACCATCAAGTGAACGAGTTCTTCAAAAGTAACAGAAGGTTCCCATCCTAATTTTTCTTTTGCTTTGGTGGGATCACCAATCAGTAAATCGACTTCAGCAGGACGGATATAACGTTGATCAAATTCTACATAATCTTGCCAATTCAAATTGACATAGCCAAAAGAAATATCAAGGAATTCTCTGACTGAATAGGTTTCCCCTGTAGCAACAACATAATCATCGGGTGCATCTTCTTGTAACATCAGCCACATAGCACGAACATAATCTTTAGCATAACCCCAATCTCTTTTTGAATCGAGATTGCCCATGTAGAGTTTTTTCTGTTGACCTGCGACAATTCGAGCGATCGCCCTTGTTATTTTGCGAGTTACGAAGGTTTCGCCGCGACGAGGTGATTCATGATTAAACAGAATACCATTACATGCAAAAAGATCATAGGATTCACGATAGTTAACCGTTTGCCAATGTCCATAAACTTTTGCACAAGCGTAGGGGCTACGAGGATAAAAAGGTGTTGATTCTTTTTGGGGAACGTCTTGAACTTTGCCAAACATCTCAGACGAACCCGCTTGATAAAAACGAACTTCAATTCCTGTGCGTTGTTGATAGTCCCGAATCGCTTCTAATAAACGTAATACACCCATACCAACCGCATCGACGGTATATTCGGGAGAATCAAAGCTAACCCGGACATGAGATTGTGCGCCTAAATTATAAATTTCGACGGGTTTAACGTCTTCTAGGATGCGTCGTAGGGTTGTTCCGTCGGTTAAATCTCCATAATGTAAAAATAACTTGGCTTCTGTATTATGGGGGTCTATGTACAAATGATCGATGCGATCGGTATTAAATGTAGAGGTACGGCGTATCACTCCATGAACCTCGTAACCTTTTTCGATTAATAATTCGCTAATATAAGACCCGTCTTGACCCGTAATACCTGTAATTAATGCTCGCTTGGTTTGGCTCATGATGAAAAACCTATATTTTTCGACTGTATATAATTTAGCCCGTCACAGCGATCGGTAAAAAAATTAGAACTTTCACTGATCGTGAAGCTTATATCATACTTTAAGCCATGATTACAAGATGTTGAATCAGAATTTTCTCTTAAATCAAAGATGAAGTCTATTATTTTTTCCTTTCGTTTCATAACAAACAGGAAATCAGAGCAGGTTTTTCTAAATAATTTCTGCTCTTTGAATTTCCCTTATGTCTGCCATCTGCTGTTTTTAGTAAGCCCCATTATTGCGGGGAAAAATCACAACCCCAATGGTTTTAAAAATGACCCAAATATCCAATAACCAATTACGAGTATTAACGTAATAAACATCCATTTGAACTCGTAAAGGATAAGGAATATCATTGCGTCCTGAAACCTGCCATAAACCCGTCAAACCTGGACGAATCGTTAAAATCTTATCGATCCGATGACCATATTTATGTAATTCTTCAGGAACCAAAGGACGCGGCCCAACGACACTCATATCACCAATTAAGACATTCCAGAACTGGGGAAATTCATCTAAACTGGTTAAACGAAGAAAGTTACCAATCCAAGTAATTCTAGGATCGTTTTTTAGTTTAAAAGTGCTTTCAAATTCGGCTCGCAATTGCGGAGAACTCGCCATCAAGTTTTCCAATACTTCATCAGCATTTTGCACCATCGTTCGGAACTTAATACAGCCAAAACGCTTGAAATTTTTTCCGACTCTTTCCTGAACATAGAAAATCGGCCCAGGAGAACTTACAGTGATCAGCAATGCCAATATTAAATAAAGCGGCGACAAGAAAAGCAATACCGACAGGGAAAAGATAATGTCAAAAAAACGTTTAGCAAAATTACCATCAAGGGTTTTTGACCAAACATTCTGATCACCTCTAGATACTCCCCAGGGTTGTCTTCCCTTCCTCATCAAAGCACGTAAGGCTCTGACAGAGATCAACGGGCTGTTAGCAGTCATTGTACTCCTTCACATCACATCACACCACACTGTCCCCATCATAAAACCAGAAGACCAAAAATATGGAAAATCTAGTCACAAAAATGAAATTTTATTAGGGGAACTTTTGCCGACTGAAGACAATCTACAGTCATCCAAAAACGCCAAATATGACGATATAAAAATTTTAGGCGTAAATCTCGTTGCCTGCAATCGACAATTGTCTGGTTTAATCTGATGTCCAATCTCGCAGAAAGTTTCAACGGCTTTCACTAAACTTTCAACGGTTTGTTGCTCAAATAGTATCCCTGTTCCATTTTTCGTAAATTTACGGATATCTTTAACTGTTTCTAATGCACCTCCAGTACCTAATGCAATGACCGGTGTTCCGCATGCTTGCGCTTCGACTGGTGCAATCCCAAAATCTTCACAAGCCGCATAAACAAAGGCTTTTGAGCGCGACATATATTGTTCAACGACTGAGTTGGGTTGGCCTCCTAATATGGTGATGTTTGATTTAGCCATTTGACGCACTAATTCTAATTGTGGCCCATCACCGATTAAAACTAAGGGTAGTCCAAGTTGATTAAAGGCTTCAACAATTAGCGGAATTTTCTTATAACTGACGAGACGAGATACGGTTAAATAAAAATCTTCTTTTTGGGTTTGAAAGGAAAAACGATCAATATCCACTGGAGGATAAATAACTTTTGAGGAGCGTCGATAACATCGCCAAATACGACGCGCTGTATGTTGAGAGTTGGCGATAAAATAATCAACTTGGTTTGATGAAATGACATCCCACTGACGCAAGCGATGGAGTAAATAACGAGTTAAAATGCCTAGAACACCCTGACCCGCCCGACTATCTTGGAGATAATCGAAGGTGAGATCCCACGCATAGCGCATCGGTGTATGACAATAGCAAATATGTAGTTGATGAGGTCGAGTGATTACCCCTTTGGCTACCGCATGAGAAGAAGAGAGAATAATATCGTAATCTCTTAAGTCTAACTGTTCGATCGCTAAGGGTAATAAGGGTAAATATTTTTGTACGCCATTTCTCGCCTTGGGAAAATTCTGTAAAAAAGTTGTCCCAATTTGGCGACCATAAAGATAGCTCTGGGGGTTAGTGGATTCAAAATCAATCAAAGCATAAAGATCCGCATTAATATGCCCCAAAATATCTTTAACGACTAATTCTGAACCCCCTGTGGCTTTTGGGGTTAACCACTCATGAACCAGAGCATATTTCATAGAAAAATCGGAAACAAAACTTGTCGCCTAAATTTCATCATTGTAACTCGGAGTTTGACCCCCATCGTTATCGCGTTTTGAGCCTAATAAATCTAGCTTATCGACTTTAATAATCGGTTTAGAGCGATTTGCACCTGATTGTTTATCTGTCCATGTTTCAATCTTTAATGAGCCTTTAACGCCAATTAAACTGCCTTTGCGGACATAATTTGCGGCTATCTCGGCTGTTTTTCCCCATAGTTCTAGATTAAACCAATCGGGGTCATCATTTTGGCTGGTTTGTCGTTTGACAGCAAGATTGATATTACATTTCATACTACCTGTGACAAAATGTTTAACCTCTGGGTCTGTTCCGACACGTCCGACTAAGTGAATAATGTTTAGACTCATAAACCTTTCTCCAATACTTTAGTACTGATGTATGTCTATCTTAAACGATGCTCAGACCATTTGAAAAGCTTGTTTTTAGATTATTAAACTACACCAATTTTTTAAGCTATAGTAGTGTTGCGATATTTTCTTTGTTGGCTGTTTAATTTTTTGGGAAAAGTTACGTTTCTATATCATTAATTGACAAAAAAACATTAAGTTATACATAAAAATATACATTTCTCAGATTGAAAAAAATAAAGTTTAATCATTAAGAAATTTGTATACATAAATACAATTTATCGACATTTCTCGCTATACTATCTCACACAGTCCATACAACCTAGCCTGTAAAATTCAGGTGAGTGTAAATGTGTCTGGACTAAATATTCTCCTCACAAATTTATCAAATTTATTGTGTTAGTGCTTTTAAAGCGAGGTTAATCAACAAAATAAGATGTCTAATCGATTAGGAAGAAGAAAATTTATTGTTTACGGTTCTGCTACTTTAGGAACAAGCTTACTACTCAAAGCCTGTGGCGGAGATAAAACCCCAACGACGACGACTTCGCCGACGACTTCACCGACGACGGGGGCAAGTCCTGCCGCCAGTGGAGATACAGTTAAAGTAGGGATTTTACACTCACTAAGCGGTACAATGGCGATTAGCGAAACGAGTGTTGTCGATGCCGAATTATTAGCGATCGATGAAATCAACAAAGCGGGCGGCGTTTTAGGCAAACAAATCGAATTTATCAAAGAAGATGGGGCATCAGATTGGCCAACATTTGCCGAAAAAGCCACAAAATTAATTGATCAAGATCAAGTGGCTACAGTCTTTGGCTGTTGGACATCGGCTTCTCGCAAAGCGGTTTTACCCGTTTTCGAGTCCAAAAACCATATGTTGTGGTATCCCGTACAATACGAAGGGCAAGAATGTTCTAAAAATATATTCTATACAGGTGCCGCCCCTAACCAACAAATTGAACCCGCAGTGGATTGGTTAATCCAAAATAAAGGTAAAGAATTTTTCCTCGTGGGTTCTGACTACGTTTTCCCCAGAACCGCAAATACCATTATCAAAGAGCAATTAAAAGCAAAAGGGGCTAAAACAGTCGGTGAAGACTATTTACCTCTAGGAAATACCGAAGTAACTCCCATTATCACCAAAATCAAACAAGCTTTACCCAATGGCGGTATTATTTTTAATAGCTTGAACGGAGATAGTAACGTCGCTTTCTTTAAACAAATTCAAGCGGCAGGATTGACCCCAGATAAATATCCCACAATGTCTGTCAGTATTGCCGAAGAAGAAGTCAAACAAATTGGAATAGAATATCTTAAAGATCACTATGCTGTCTGGAACTATTTCCAAACCGTTGAAACTCCAGCAAATGCAAAGTTTGTCGAAGCCTTTAAAGCAAAATATGGGGCTGATAGAGTGGTTAATGACCCAATGGAAGCCGCCTACATCATGGTCTATCTGTGGAAACAAGCCGTCGAAAAAGCAGGAACCGCCGATGATTTAGATAAAATTCGCCTTGCTGCGGTTGGCCAGGAATTTGACGCACCAGAAGGCCCAGTCAAAATGTTCCCTAACCATCA
The DNA here is from genome assembly GCF_003007785.1 of Aphanothece hegewaldii CCALA 016. Classification (GTDB taxonomy): domain Bacteria; phylum Cyanobacteriota; class Cyanobacteriia; order Cyanobacteriales; family Microcystaceae; genus Chroococcus; species Chroococcus hegewaldii. The sequence continues at coordinate 40,840 of NZ_PXOH01000002.1, forward strand.
TATTTCTAAAACAGTCCGCATCGGCCAAGTTAGAGATGATGGATTATTTAATATCGTTTGGTCAACTCCAGGGCCTGTTGATCCCCAACCTTGGAACCAGTTTGTACCCGATACCAAAGGTTACTCTTGTGACTGGACTGATCCAGCTAAAGGCGGTAAATTCAAGGCTTAAAAGTCATAGAAGATCGGGTTTGGATACCTACCCCTACAAAAATCTATCTTTGTCCAAACTGTAGGGGCATGGTTTCCACGCCCATAGCCCCTATTTGTGACAAAAAATACATCATTTTTCACTCATTTATAGTAGTCTGTACCCTAATTTTGATAAAACTCGCAACATGTTACCTCTATTTGAAGGCTTATTTAATGGGATCAGTATCGGTTCTGTGTTGCTCATTGCAGCATTAGGACTAGCTGTGGTCTTTGGACTCATGGGTGTGATTAATCTCGCGCATGGGGAATTAATGATGCTAGGGGCTTATACAACTTATGTTGTGCAAAATATATTTAAACCTTTGGGTAGTCCTTGGTTTGATGTCTATATTTTGTTTGCTTTGCCGATGGCTTTCCTTGTCGCGGGGATAGTCGGGTTACTCCTAGAACGAGGGGTCATCAGATTTCTCTATGGTCGTCCACTAGAAACCTTACTAGCCACTTGGGGCGTTAGTCTGATTTTGCAACAGTTTGTCCGTAGTGTTAACACGTTGCTTGCAATTAGTCTGATTGTTTTTAGTGTACTCTTTTTTGGTGGTTTGTGGGTGTTGCGCCGTCGTGTGGATTGGGAGAGAATTAAAAATTGGGCGATCGCAGCCATCCTTTTACTATCTTTAGCGATTTCTACAGTACTCGGCAATCTTTTAAGTAAAAATCCCGTTTTAGCGAGACCTTGGTTTAGTGCGAGAAACGTCGATGTTACCGCCCCTGCATGGTTGCGCGGTGGTTTTCCCATTGGCAGTTTCCAAATTCCCTATACTCGCTTATTTATTATCGTTCTGACGGTACTTTGTGTACTCGCCACCTACTGGTTTTTAAACCGTTCTCACTGGGGTTTACGCATTCGTTCAGTAACCCAAAATCGTCAGATGAGTTCCTGTTTAGGCATTCCCACCGCGACAGTCGATGCTTTAACCTTTGCACTCGGTTCGGGACTTGCTGGAATTGCCGGATGTGCTATTAGTTTACTCGGTTCAGTCGGTCCCAATACTGGACAAAACTACATTATCGATACATTCATGGTCGTTGTTGTGGGCGGTGTCGGCAACTTATTAGGAACGATTTTAGCAGCTTTAGCCATTGGCACGATTAATTATTTAATTGGATCAGGGACATTCGCCCTACTTTTAAGTTCAGTAACCGCCTTACAACCGCTAACAGATTTATTTAACTTCTTTGCAACAACCAGTATGGCCAAAGTACTCGTTTTTGCCTTTATTATCGCCTTTCTACAAGTTAAACCGGCTGGAATTTTTGCACCTAAAGGACGGACGGCAGAAATATGAAAACCACAGAATCTCAAAAAGTGGCTGTTGAAACTATAACTCGACATGATGCCGCCCAACGTTCAAAACGAAAGTTCATGATCGAAGCAGCTAGTATTATAGGCGTTGCTTTGATTTTTGGACTGTTATTACCTTTAATTTTGCCAGCTTTTCGCCTACGGTTATTAGGACGTTTTTTATCCTTAGCCATTGTTGCATTAGGAATTGATTTAATTTGGGGATACACTGGACTACTCAGCTTAGGACATGGCATCTTTTTTGCCCTTGGTGGTTACGGGTTAGCGATGTATCTTAACCTACAACTCCCTCAAGGACAATTACCCGAATTTTTCTCCTTGTATGGCGTGAATGAATTGCCGTTATTGTGGAAGCCGTTTTATTCTCTTCCAGTAACGATTTTAGCCATCATGATCGTACCTGCAATAGTCGCGGCATTACTCGGATATCTGATTTTTAGAAATCGCATTCGTGGCGTTTATTTTTCTATCCTAACCCAAGCCGCATTATTAGTCTTTTTTAACTTCTTCAATGGACAGCAAAAAATAATTAACGGAACCAATGGACTGAAAACCGATACACAAACCATTTTTGGGGCTTTAGCGAGTTCGCCACCTGTACAAAGGGGTTTTTATATCACTACCGTTATCTCATTGGTTTTAGTTTATTTATTATGTCGATGGTTAACCAGTGGTCGTTTAGGTCGTTTGTTGGTCGCCATACGAGATGATGAAGTCAGGGTAAGATTTACGGGTTATAACCCAACTTGGTTTAAGGTTTTGGTTTTTGCGATTTCGGGTGCGATCGCTGGAATTGCGGGGGCATTGTATACGGTGCAAACGGGCATTATTACCCCGAATGCGATGGATGTTGCATTCTCAATTGAAATGGTCATTTGGGTGGCTGTCGGAGGACGTGCAACCCTTGTCGGTGCAATTCTTGGAACTCTTTTGGTACGTCTGGCACAAACCACATTAAGTGAGCAACTTCCAGAAATTTGGTTATTTTTCCAAGGTGCATTATTTTTATCCGTAGTAACTATTCTTCCCAACGGCATTTTAGGAGGAATTAAAGACTTACAAACATTCTTAAAAGGTCGTCGTAAACTATCGACCTATCCCAGTTTAGAAGAAGATCCAGATGTCCAAAAAGAACGCGAAGAGTTAGAATCATGACGGGAAAAATTTTAGAAATTGAAGATGTAACGGTTAGTTTTGGTGGTTTTAAAGCGATTAATCACCTTAACTTTAATTTAGATTATGGTGAATTACGGGTAATTATTGGGCCAAATGGTGCAGGAAAAACAACCTTTTTAGACACTATTACCGGTAAAGTTCAGCCCACTGAAGGACGAGTTTTGTTTAAGGGTCGCAATTTAAGAGATATTCCTGAATATGCGATCGCAAGATTGGGTATTGGTCGCAAATTCCAAACCCCCAGAGTTTATCTCAATCTAACCGTCAAAGAAAATTTAGATTTAGCTTGCAATAAAGACAAAAATGTGCTATCAACACTTTTTCGTCGTCCTGAATCATCAGAATATCGCAAAGTTGGCAGTTTATTAGAAACAATTGGATTAGTATCCAGAGCAGATTTACCCGCCGCTTTATTATCTCACGGCGAAAAGCAACGTTTAGAAATTGGAATGCTAGTCGCCCAATCTCCCGATTTATTATTAGTCGATGAACCCGTTGCGGGTTTAACCGATGAAGAAACCGAAAATGTCGGTAATTTATTGCTTGCTTTAGCCGAAAGTCATGCCATTATCGTCATTGAACACGATATGGAATTTGTGCGACAAATCGCCCGAAAAGTGACCGTTTTACATCAAGGTTCGGTATTATGTGAAGGCACGATGGATCAGATCCAAAATGATCCAAAAGTGATCGAAGTTTATTTAGGACAACAACCCTCTATTTCTTCTCATCAACTAAAAATACTCAGAATTATTGGCGCAATGGCTTTAGCCGATGGAACATTAGAACCAGCCGAAATAGATTTAATGTTATCTCGTTTGAGTCAAGTTTTTGCTCATGATGTAGAAGAACAAAACAAACTTAAAGAAGAATTAAAAATTTATCTTTATCAAGATGTTTCGGTCGAGAGTTTTATTGATGAATTAACCGAAAAAGAGAAAGAATTGGTTTTAAGATTAAGCTATGAAATAATTTCAATCAGTTCTCGCCATCCCAATGAACCGAATCTCAATCAAGATGAAAGAGTCGCTTATCGGGAAATGGTAAATTTATTAGATTTACCATTTGGCAAAGTCCAAGAAATTGAAATTGAAGTTAAAGAAAAATTAAATCAACAAAAATTATGATGTTACAACTTTCTGATATTAATGTCTATTACGGTGAAAGCCACATTCTACGCAATGTTGATTTAAGCATCGAAGAAAGTCAAATGGTTTGTCTAATTGGACGTAATGGAGTCGGCAAAACAACATTATTAAAAACGATTATTGGTCTCCTTAAATCCCGGACTGGTAGTGTTGATTATAATGGTCAAGTGATTAGCCAAAAAACACCCGATCAAAGAGCCAGAATGGGTATTGGCTATGTACCACAAGGTAGAGAAGTTATTCCAAGATTGACGGTAAAAGAAAACCTTTTATTAGGTTTAGAAGCCGTCGTTGACAAACGCAAAAAATTAGAAATACCTGAAGAAATTTTTAATTTATTTCCCGTTCTAAAAAAAATGTTATCTCGTATGGGAGGGGACTTAAGCGGTGGTCAACAACAACAATTAGCGATCGCTCGTGCTTTAATGGGAAGACCGAAACTACTCTTATTAGATGAACCGACCGAAGGAATTCAACCCTCAATTATTTTAGAAATAGAAGCAGCCGTCAGACACATTGTAGAAACAACAGGAATTTCAGTTTTATTAGTTGAACAACATTTACATTTTGTTCGTCAAGCTGATAAATATTATGCTATGCAAAAAGGCGGTATTGTTGCTTCTGGCCCTACACATGAATTGAGCCAAGAAGTGATTCAAAAATTCTTAGCGGTGTAAGGTTTAAAATTATTGTTCTGTAGGATCGCAACGAATTTCGAGTAAAAAGCCATCTGGATCATAAAAATAAATCCCTCGTCCTGTGGGGCGAGTAACTGGGCCATGATCAATCCTCACTTTTTGCTCTTTTAAAACTTTTACTGCTTGCTCAAATAAACTAGGATCGATATCAAATGCTAAATGATTCGCTCGTGTAAACTGTTGTTGTGGATTAGGATCAGGCGGTGATAAATCTGGTTCCCAAAATAAATCAATTACCATGCCATCAGGAGTGACAAAATTAGCCACTTTTCCCTGTTGCACTAACTCTTTTAAAGTGGATGGAATTTCATCGCCTGTCAGTTCATGAAGCCCCAAGATTTGACCATAGAAATGACGGGAAGCATCCATATTTTTTACATTAAAAGCGATGTGATGAACACTTTTTAGATGACCTCGTGTTAAACCAATCGTTTGAAGTGGTAGGCTAACTGTCATGGGATTTACTTTATATTTTATAAAGGTTTTGTTGATATTTTATCTTAATTATTATATAATGTTTTTTGTACGTGAAAATACTGATTGTCGGCTGGCACAGAATTACCGCCAAGTTTGTTACAAACCTTAATGTATCACCAGAGTTAAATCGGTTTGTATAATAGAAAAACAATTGACCGATCGAGATATTTAGTCCCTAGCAAGACAAAAAAAAAGCTACAATAAGTTAAATACTCTTGTACTATTTTATTAGCAACTTCCTAAAGACTGGGTGAGACATTAAATGGCAGCAATTACCACCAATAATCCCGATAAAGACAAAGCTTTAAACTTGGTATTAAATCAGATTGAGCGTAGTTTTGGCAAAGGCTCGATCATGCGTCTCGGAGATGCGACGCGAATGCGGGTGGAAACCATTCCCACTGGTGCGCTAACTTTAGATTTAGCGTTAGGCGGTGGATTACCCAAAGGACGAGTTATCGAAATATATGGGCCAGAAAGTTCGGGTAAAACAACATTAGCCCTTCATGCGATCGCCGAAGTTCAAAAAGCGGGCGGTGTAGCGGCGTTTGTAGATGCAGAACACGCATTAGATCCCACCTATTCTGCTGCATTAGGCGTAGATATCGATAATCTACTCGTTGCCCAACCCGATACAGGAGAAGCTGGGCTAGAAATTGTCGATCAATTAGTGCGTTCTGCGGCCGTCGATATCGTCGTGATTGACTCGGTAGCCGCCTTAGTTCCTAGAGCCGAAATTGAAGGCGAAATGGGTGATAATCAGGTTGGGTTACAAGCCCGATTAATGAGTAAAGCCTTAAGAAAAATTGCTGGAAATATCGGTAAGTCTGGATGTGTAGTGATTTTCCTCAACCAGCTACGACAAAAAATCGGTGTCACTTACGGCAACCCAGAAGTAACCACCGGCGGTAATGCTCTAAAATTCTATGCCTCAGTGCGTTTAGATATTCGTCGGGCGCAAACCCTTAAAAAAGGAAGTGAGGGAGAATATGGAATTCAAGCCAAGGTAAAAGTCGCTAAAAATAAAGTCGCGCCACCTTTCCGTATTGCTGAGTTTGACATCATTTTTGGTTCAGGCATTTCTCAAATGGGTTGTACCTTAGATTTGGCGGAACAAACAGGCGTAGTCGTTCGTAAAGGCTCTTGGTATAACTACAAAGGTGATAATATTTCTCAAGGTCGAGATAATGCCGTGAAATATTTAGAAGAACATCCCGAAATCGCTATAGAAATTGAAAAACTGGTGCGGGAAAAATTAGAAATCGGTTCTGTACCCTTTCCGACTGCGAGTGAAGAGGAGGAAATCGATGATTTTAATGAAGCTGATCTAGAAGATTAGAGGTTTGGCGTTGGGAAATTTGGTTCCCAACAACACATTAATGTTTAGGGGCTTGGCAACCTTTGCCCCTACAACCCCAATTCTTGTAACAAGCTTTCCATTTCTTCATCGTTTAAACCTTGTTGAATATAACTCGGTTGATTGGGATGATAAGGACTTTTAAGGCGATCGATATTTTTAATTATTGCAAGCTCACCAATAAGGGGAATATCGGGATCGGGGTTGGTAGGTCGAATTAAAGAACTGGAAAAACCTTTAAAAATCGCAATTTCATCGATTTCCCCCTCGCTTTCAATCGTAACGAGTAAAACCTCTTGAGGGCGTTTAATTGTGTAGGCTTCAAGCCGTTTAGCAATATTAATCATTGTTCTAACGCGGTTCGTCCTTGTTTACTTAGACGGAAAAGGAGGAAATACCCTAAGTAGAAAATATAAAACAATAGACCGACTAATCCAAAAAAGCCTAAAACACTGGGTGCAAAATTAGGGTGCATCCATGATTTATACTGCCAGGGTGCTTCTGACCAAACCTCGCAAAACGGTTGTTTGATCGCGCCTTCAGTAAATACACAAGAGTAAAAGGGGACTAAAGCTAATGCCCCTAGAAGTGTATAAATTGTAACAGCCCATCGCCAAGCAGTAAAAGCTAGTTTGAGTAAGCTTTTGGGTAAATCTTTGATCTCATCATTGAGATCCACCCAAAACCACAATGCGATCGCTATTAAAATTCTTGCAGCGAAACTGGTGATAAAAGCGATCGGCCAAGATGGTATCATCAAGTAAATACTAATCATCAATAAACTGGCGACACGCCAATAAATGATGAGCAAACGCTGAATTGACTCGACTTTTTGTAATAATGCCCAGAGTAAGAAAATAACTGGCAAAATAACGGTAAATATTAAAGCGAGACGATAGTCTGTCCAGACTAAAGGTCTAAACCAAAGTTGTTGCATTGAATCTTCGATATGAGTTCACAAAAAACAGCAAGCCTCTTAGATCAAGACGACTCACTGTTAATTGTAAGTGATAGAGGTTAGCCAAGGTAAGTGACTGAATTAGTCTTCATAGAGACGACATTCAGCCGCTTCCGGGTTATCATCACAGTATTTTTCAAAAGAGTTTTTTACTGGATGCTCTTGCCGTTGATGGGCTGCTTCAGCCTGTAATTCTTCTACAGCGTCGTAAGCGGCGGCACATTCAGCCGAGTCTGTACCTTCTGTTTTACAGACTGTTCTAGCGTTAACTAATTCCTCTTGAATTTTTTCTTGAATATCGCTCATGATTCCTCAAACTAATGAATTATAATGATCTTATCTTAGCGGCACTCTTTGCAAATTAATTCGGTCGTTTTTTCCACTATCGTCTAGATCAAAGTTTTGACTCTTCGTGCGTGGGAGTGACTTGAAATATTATATCAAATCTAGTTTCTCTTCAATGCTTAAGCTTTGGTATTAAGTTACTTTTCAGATCTGTTACTAATATAACAAATTGTTTGATTTAATTATTATATCAATTTTGTTAATCAGTATAATAATTAATTCTGGCTCTTATTTCTTACTTGGGAAGGATGTATAGATATTGTTGTAAAAAAATATTTTCTATTTAAAAAAGCTGTTTTGAGCAAAATAAATTTTTCTTAAAGAATTAGCAAAAAGCTAGAAATGATCTACCTCTGAAAAATACGCTAAAATGTACTATAAAAAATAATACAAATCAAGATACTCAATTTAGTTTAGCCAACTTGATAAAGTAACCTGAGTTTTCCTTTTATAGCCAAAAAAAAGACAAAAAACTCATTATCGGTAAAACGATGAATTTTTAGGCTGGTTAGCGGGTATTTTGAACTGAAAAAGGGAATAATCCGCGGAAAAAGCCGCTCAAACGGTGATAGGCTTCTATATTGATCTACAATTCTTGGTGAAGGAAAAGTTCAAAACGGTTAAAATGGATGAGAAGGTTATTTTACCAACGATGTAAGATTAAACATCCTTCACTCTTTCTTTTTCGTAAAGTTGTATAAACATCGACCTAAATATTACACATGGCAGAAAAACAAGGTTTTGGATTTGGTTTAAATAAAATAAAAGAATTGCAAGCGGCATTTCAAAAAGCCCAACAAATTCAAGCAGGAGCGCAAGAGCTTCAAAAAGAACTCGAACAAATGAGAATTGTCGGAGAAAGTAGCGACGGTTTGGTTAAAGTCTATATGAGTGGCAACCAAGAACCCGTCGGGGTCGAAATTTCTCCCGATGCTGTAGCACAAGGAACCGAGGCGATACAAGCATCTGTAACCGAAGCCATGAAAGCCGCTTATAGCAAGTCTACCGAAATGATGCGCTCAAAAATGGAAGATTTAACCAGTGGGCTAGAATTACCAGGTTTATAAGCCGCGCCCGTACACCCGTGACTTTAGTCATGGGATGAGAGACGGCGAAACTATGGTACAATTATTAAGTACCGCAGGAAGTGCGGAAACTTACGCCCACGGAAGGCACTCGTTAAGTGGTGGCTACTCAAAAAGTAGTTCATCGAGTGTGAATCAGTTCGGTTGCGAATTGAGTCTGGGAAGCCTTTGACTTTAGTCATAGGTGCTTCACAGGTTCTTAATCAATTCAAAAATCTGGGGGCAATTTTTCAAATTGTCCCTATCCTATTTAACTGAGTCAGTTTAACTGCAAAAATTTTTCATTAAAGCGATATAAATTGACAATGATTTGTAACTTTCTTTTCAAAGTTGCTCTCTTTGTTGAGAAAAATAAGTTAATCTGGCTTATTAAATACTCAAACAATCAAATTAATGAATTTACCATCTTCCGCCAAATCCATTCTTTATCAGCTAACTCAAGAGTTTAACCCGCCTTCTCAATCTCTAACTATTAGCAATACTACTTTTAGAAATGTCACTAAAGCTCTCTTTAATTTTCTGATTGAACAACAAATACTAGCCACAGTTTGGTATAAATTTCCTCATTTTGAAGAGTTAGAACAATATTATCAACAAGGAAAAGCGACTCAAATTTATTATTGTACGACTCGTTTAAAAAAATTAGAAGATTTCGCAGCAGCTTTCGAGTTTAAGAGCAATACTCATCATTGTACGTCGATTACTCCTTTAGTGTTAGAGCCAAGTTCTCAGCTAAAAAAAGAATATTATTTTATTGTCCTTTCTCCTCAATTTTGTTGCTTGCTATTAGCCCATAAACAAACTGAACCAAGTTTGAATAATACTAATGAGCATAAACAGCCAATTTCTTGGACATTTATTTCTAGTTTTGAGCCAGTTTTAATTAATAATATTTTAACGGTTATTAAACAGTCAATTATCGTAACTGATCAAACTCCAGAAGAGGTTTTATCCAGTAATCATAGTCTTTTTACTTTGCCAAATAATCTCAATTCAAAGTTAATAAATAGTTTGTTAATGCAGCAAATTAAACAAAGTGAAATGATGCAGAATGAGGAAAAAATAATTAAGGATTCTAGTCAAAAAATTAAATATATAACAGATGAAGTTCAGTTTAAAACTTCGCTTTTAAAAAACTTATCTCAAGAAATTAGTCTGCCCTTGACGAATATGAAAACAGCTTTACTTTTACTCAATTCAAAACAGGCTAAAAAAGAGCAACGACAACGATATTTAGATTTGTTGCAAAGAGAATGCGATCGACAATCTTTAGTCGTAACAGGTTTATTAGAATTAGTTGCTTTTGAGCAATTAACGGGTGAACTAGGAACAACGCTAAAATTAGAAGATTTGATCCCTGGAATTGTCAGTACCTATCAACCTTTGGCGGAAGAAAAAGGAATTTCAATGGGTTATACTGTTCCTCGAAAGTTGCCTGTTGTGTCTTGTCCTGAGAGTTGGTTACGACAAATTTTACAGAACATATTAAATAATAGTTTAAAATATACTCCCTCTGGCGGTCGCATTTTTGTTAGAGCATTTTTCAAATCTAATTGTGTTGAAATAACAATTACAGATACAGGAATTGGAATTGATTCGGGAGAAATTAATAAAATTTTTAATAGTTTTTATCGAGGAAAAAATAATGATGCTAATAGTAGTGCAGGACTAGGCTTGACAATTGTTAAATATCTTTTAAGTCGTTGTGGTGGAGATATTTTAGTAAGCAGTAAGCTTGAGCAAGGAACAACTTTTACTGTTATTTTACCAATTGTTCATTCTAAGTTAGAAGAAGATTAATTTTAATGTTTTTTTATTAAACATTGATATTGCTCATGACTAATTCGACCTGCACTATAAAGGGTTTCTGTAATTTCGGAAATCCCGACTACTGAATAAGCTTGATAACCTTTTGCTCTAATTTTATCCTTAACTCCTTCTTCGTGGTCAATAAATACTACAATATCTTTGACATTTAAGCCAGAAGATGAAATTTTTTCGGCTCCTTCGATCGCACTTTTTCCAGAAATTAAGACATCATCCACAACAACAACAGTCTCGCCTAGTTCAAAATGTCCCTCAATTAAACGACGAGTGCCATGTGCTTTTACTTCTTTTCGCGGATAGATCATGGGACGATTTAATAATAATGATAAACCCGTAGCCGTGGGTAGCGAACCATAAGGAATTCCCGCAATTCTGTCAAATTCTAATGTTTTAAGGATCTCAACATAAGCATAGAGAACTTGTTGGAAAATCTGAGGATTAGAAATAATTTTTCTTAAATCAATATAATAAGAAAAAGTTGCCCCTGATGCTTGGACATATTCGCCAAATAATAAACAGCCAATATCATAAAGTTGTAGAATTAAATCTTGGTGGGGATGCTTATTTAATAAACATACATTTGAAGTCCAGATTTTACAACTGGAACGTTCTTCCCCCAGTGTATTCTTAATGCTAATCACTTCGTCACGCAGTGCTTGAACATTTTTTCTTAAATCTTGGGTACTTAATTGATCTTGGGGAACTGGTATTAATAAGCCGTCTCTGTTATTATTCAATCCTGCCGTAAGAATATCTCTAAGATTGCCGCTTTTTGCCCAAATACTGCGTAAAAGAAGATATCTTTCAGGTGCGATCGCTCTAATTTTTGATAATACTTCACCGTTTGTTGTACCAACTTCTAAAAATAGTTGTTCAGGGGTTCCCCAAGTTTGAACTTCTCGTACCACTTGAAGATAAAAAGGATTATCTGATGTGGGATATTCTTGTAAATTAATAGCACCAGGATTCGAGGTACGACACAGAATAAAAGTACCTTTGTCGGGATACACTAAAAAAGAAGCGGCGTGATCCTGTCCCACATATGGATTAAGCGTTATTGCATCAACTCCCCAATCCTCAAAAACAGTACGAGCGAAAACCGTGCTAGTGTTGAGATCACCGTGTTTAGCATCTAAAATAACAGGGATATTCTGCGGAACCGTTTTAATGACTTGCAAAAGTAACTCTAAACCTGATGTCCCCAGTGCTTCATAAAATCCCAGAGTAGGTTTATAAGCACAAACTAAATCCGATGTTTCGTTAATGATAAAAGATAGCCAATTCCAAAGTTGTTTAATCAGTGTACGGCGATCGTCTCCCATACCGTATTCTAGAGGCATCATCTCAGGATTAGGATCGAGGGCAACAATGAGTAAACTCTGGTTTTGCTCAATCGCGGTGGTTAGTGAGGTAAAAAAATTCATTATTTTATTTTATTTTGCTGTGAATTTTACCATTAAAACGAACTAAAACTCTTACGATAAATCACATTGCTATTACTTTTGGGTTTTGTTGTGAAAAATTCAAATAATGCGATCTTTTAAGGGTAGGTAGGTCAAATAATCCCTCTTAAGAGGAATTGCAAAAAATTGATCCAGTGTTATATCTTCAAGTTAGAATTTTGGCAATTGTGCGATAAGTGCTAAACCCTATAGGATTTCTTTCATGAGTTATTCACCGCCGCCGAATCCACCTCCTAACCGAAGAGAACCTCTTAAATTCGATGACTTCATCGGAATTCTAGTAGCCTTTAGTAGTATTGGCGCGATTTTTTGGTGGTCATTTAGCCAGTTAGAGCAAGGATTTGATTTATCTTTATTGCCAACGTTGACTCCTTCTCCTTCACCCACAGTCGCACCTACTCCACTAGACAGATCTTTTGAGCGCGTTAGTCCAGAGACAGGTATCATAACCCCTAATCGCTCGCAACCCACGATGACCCCTTTACCTCAACCCACAACCTCACCCACAACCTCAGTTATTCCAGTTCCTATTCAACCAAGGGAAACGACGACTGAGACGAGAGGCTTTTCCGATGTTCCGTCGGATTATTGGGCAAGTCCATTTATTGCCGTGATGGTTGAACGTGGAATTATGTCAGGTTTTCCTGATAATACCTTCAAACCCGAACAGCCCGTGACTCGTGCGGAGTTTGCAGATCTGTTGCAGAGAGCTTTTGATCGCTCAAAAACTGAACCATCGATCAACTTTAAGGATCTTTCAGCAGGAGACGAAGCACAACCCGCAGTCGAGCAAGCTGTGGAGATGGCATTCATGAAAGGGTATCCAGGACAAGTATTTCGACCCGATGAACCCATTTCTAAAGCCGAATCTTTGGTGGCACTGAGCAACGGGTTACGACTCACTAATACTTCATCTCCTGAACAAGTCCTTAGCTTCTATCAAGATGCTGAACAAATTCCGCGCTATGCAATCAATGAAATAGCAGCAGCAACCATAGCCGGTTTAGTAGTAAATCATCCTGAACCAAAGATCCTTGCACCCCAACAAAATATCACTCGTGCCGAGGCTGCCGCTTTAGTTTATCAAGCTTTGGTGAAATCAGGCCAAGGGGAGAAGATTGACTCTCCCTACATCGTACAGCCCTAAAAAACTCACTTTTTTATTCATTTTGAGATCAAATCAATGATCATGAACGACACTCTAATTCGCAATTTATGGCTTGAGCCACTTGTTTTACAAGACTTCATAGCACAAACATCCGCACCCACAACCACAACGACAACCACTGATTCTAATCCTGCTTTATCTCCCATTACTCAATTTTTGGCTGCAATGGGATTAAGCGGCTTAGGTGCAACCGTATTAAACTTGATCGGTGCAATTATCATTTTAATCCTTGGTTGGATTATCGCCTCGATCGTTGCAGGGATCGTCAAAAATCTCTTGAAACGCACTGATATTGATAATCGTATAGCGCGTTCTGTATCTGGTTCACGCACTGGCTCTGAGCCGCAAATTGAGAATTTAATCGGTTCCGTCGTCTTTTGGGTACTGATTATCATGACGGTGGTAGCCTTTTTCAATGTCCTACAACTTACCACCGTTGCGACTCCTCTCAATAATTTCCTCAATCAGATTTTTATCTTTTTACCACGACTCGGTGCAGCCGGTTTATTAATAGCGCTGGCCTGGGTTTTAGCCACATTAGCCAAATCTGTTGTGATTCGCTCGGCACGATCTTTCGGACTCGATGAACGACTTGCCGAGCAAACCGATGGCGTACCAGTTGAAAATCGAATGCTTTTGAGCGAAACTCTGGGAAATGCTTTATACTGGTTTGTTTTTCTGTTTTTCTTACCGCTAATTTTAGGCGTTTTGGACTTACAAGGGCCACTTCAACCAGTACAAAACTTACTCAATGATATTCTGGCAGCTTTACCCAGAATCTTGAAAGCGGTTCTCATTGGTACTGTCGGTTGGTTAATTGCTCGTATTGTACGCGGTATTGTCACGAATCTTTTATCGGCGACAGGTGTCGATCGCATTGGTGCTAAATTTGGTCTAAGACGGACTACAGGGGGACAATCTCTGTCTTGGCTACTCGGTACAATTGTCTATGTTTTGATTTTAATTCCAACGGCGATCGCTGCTCTTGATGCTTTGCAAATTGAGGCGATTTCAGTTCCCGCTATTGCGATGCTCAATCAGATTCTTAGTGCAATTCCCCAAATTTTCACGGCGGTAATTATCCTTATTATTGCTTATGTTGTCGGTCGTTTTGTTGGGGAATTAGTCACCAGTATTTTAACGAGTATTGGTTTTAATAATATTTTCGACTGGTTAGGTTTCCCAACAAATGCCACTCGACCTACTATTGATGTGCCATCATTAGGTGATGAAGTTGGCCGAGTTTCGACACCCGATACTGTGTCAGTGACGCGACGGACTCCATCTGAAATTATTGGAATTGTTGTCGTCGTCGGTGTTATGTTATTTGCCACCGTAGCCGCGACGAATATCTTAAATATTCCCGCATTAACGGCATTAGTTAGCGGTTTATTAATCGTTTTTGGTCGTATTCTAGCGGGTTTAATTGTATTTGCTGTGGGTCTTTATTTAGCGAATTTGGCTTTTAGCTTAATTACCAGTTCAGGTAGCTCTCAAGCCCGAATTCTTGGACAAACCGCCAGAATTGCCATTATTGCTTTAGTATCCGCGATGGCATTGCAACAAATGGGTATTGCCAGCAGTATCGTTAATTTAGCGTTTGGTTTATTATTAGGTGCGATCGCTGTAGCAATTGCTTTAGCTTTTGGTTTGGGTGGACGCGAAGTCGCCGGAAATCAGCTACAAGAATGGCTTTCAAGCTTCAAAAATAATCGCCCTCCTCAATAACATCTACCAAAGGGGGTTTTTAGTCAGAATCTTAGTTTTAGTAGATTAGGGTAGCAATTATATTTTGGGTAGCGTGTATCTTCTGTGGATAACTATATTCTGATTCTGTTGGTCATTGGCTCACTTTTATTGTTTGTTACTCTCGGTTCAGGTTGGATTTCCCGTTTACCGCTTTCTTATGCCCTAATCTACTTAATTATTGGAATTATTCTTGGCCCCTATGGCATTCAATTAATTAAAATTAGACCAGATGCAGACTTTTTAGAGCGATTAACTGAGTTTGTGGTCATTGTTTCTCTTTTTAGCTGTGGTTTAAAGATGAATCGTCCTCTGAATGCCCTAGCTTGGAATTCGACGATACGCTTAATTGGTTTTTTGATGCCGATTTCTATTTTTGCACTGGCATTTCTTGATCAATGGCTACTCGGCTTAGAATTTGGTACTGCTGTATTATTAGGAGCGATTCTTGCACCGACCGATCCTGTACTAGCATCAGAAGTACAAATAAAACACCCTGAAGATGGGGATGAATTACGTTTTGGATTGACTTCCGAAGGGGGTTTAAATGATGCTCTCGCCTTTCCTTTCGTCTATTTTGGGTTATATTGGCTTAAAGATAGTAATTGGCAGAATTGGTTTAAAGATTGGGTATTGGTCGATCTAATTTGGGCTTCTGCTGCGGGTATGATAATGGGTATTTTAGTCGCAAAAGCCGTTGTTTGGCTCGATCAACGACTACACCTATCGAATATTGACTCATTAGATGAACTCATGGAAGATTTCATCGCTCTGAGTATTATTTTTTTAACTTACTCTTTAACAGAATTGGTGAATGGCTATGGATTTTTAGCGGTTTTTGTCGCAGGTATTGTGACACAACGCAGTTACCGTACTCCTGAAAAACCCCATAATCAACTAGAATTTATTGAACGTCTCGAAAAGTTATTAGAAGTTGGTACAATATTACTACTTGGTTCGATACTCCGCTTTGAACCGATTTTATTTTATTTGTCACAATCTTTGATGATTGCTGGATTATTATTTTTCGTGATTCGTCCTTTGGGTGCTTGGATTAGTACAATAGGCGATCGCTTTGTGCTTCGACGCTTTCTCTTCGGTTGGTTTGGGATTAGAGGTGTTGGCTCTCTGTACTATTTATTTTATGCTTTTGGTAAAGGATTAAAAGGGGAATTGGGTGAACAAATAGCTTGGATTACCTTGACAACGATCGCACTTTCTGTAATCATACACGGCATCACTACAACGCCTATTATGAATTGGTATGAGCGACAAATGGAAAAAAGACAAGCAAAACTTGCACCGTATATTAAAATCAAATAATCTTTTTTATTTTTGAAATTGCATCAACCATTGTCCTACTTCACTATGATTGCTTTCTCTAGTGCGTCGTAAGGCTTCATTGAAAAATTGGGTCCTTTACCCCGTCCTGAAGGACGGCTTTACTATCAATAATCAAGTATTCACAAAATAGATGCTATGATGTGAGATATGGAAAAAGCTTTTAGTTACCGATTTTACCCAACACCCGAACAAGAGTCGCTTTTGCGACGTACATTGGGTTGCGTGAGGTTGGTCTATAACAAAGCTCTCCATGAAAGAACTCAGGCTTGGTACGAAAAACAAGAAAGAGTCGGATACAATCAAACGTCTTCGATGTTGACCAACTGGAAAAAACAAGAAGAATTAAGCTTCTTAAATGAAGTTAGCTGTGTCCCTTTGCAACAAGGGTTGAGGCATTTACAAACTGCTTTTACTAATTTCTTTGTTGGTCGTGCTAAGTACCCTAATTTCAAGAAAAAACATACTGGAGGAAGTGCAGAATTTACCAAATCAGCCTTCAAATGGAAAGACAGACAAATCACGATCGCTAAATGCTCAGAACCATTGCCTATTAGATGGTCTAGACAAATGCCTCTTGGTTGTGAACCGAGTACTGTTACTGTTAGGCTACATCCTTCAGGACGTTGGCATATATCAATTAGATTTGATAATTTGACTGTAAAACCGTTACCCGCTACAAACAAAGTGATAGGGATTGACTTAGGGATTAGTAGCTTACTTGTAACCAGTGATGGAAATAAAATTTCTAATCCCAAGCATCTTAAAAAACACTATCGCCGTTTGAGGAGAGCGCAAAAAAGTCTTATCCGAAAACAGAAAGGTTCTAAAAATAGAGATAAAGCGAGAATCAAAGTAGCTAACATTCACGTAAAAATTACCGATACGAGAAAAGACCATTTACATAAACTAACAACTCAACTGGTACGCGAAAACCAAACGATAGTAGTTGAGAATTTAGCGGTGAAAAACATGGTTAAAAACCACAAGTTAGCTCAAGCTATATCTGACGCTAGTTGGGGTGAAATTACTCGTCAATTAAGCTATAAGTGTCGTTGGTACGGGAGAAACTATATCGAAATCGATAGATGGTTTCCTAGTTCAAAGCGGTGTAGTAGTTGTGGTCACATCACACTTACAATGCCGTTAAGAGTCCGAGAGTGGGATTGCCCTAATTGTGGAATTCACCACGACAGAGATATTAACGCAAGTAAAAATATTTTGGCCGCAGGGCTTGCGGTGTCAGTCTGTGGAGCGAGTGTAAGACCCGAACAGAGTAAATCTGTCAAGGCAACTGCTATGAAGCAGAAACCTAAATCGTGAGGTTTGGGAATCTCCGCCGCAAATCGGCGTGAGAGGATGTCAACCCAAGTTGCTTTAACCCAAGTATCACTAAGAATAGGTGTTTTTAGTTGGTTCATATTTAGCTTATTTAAGATAGTAGTTTAAGATAATTATGCCTTTTATTTAATTATGACTGCTCGTTCAGGATATACTTTACCTGTTTTTGCTTGTGCTTCTGCGATCGCTGCTGTACGTCATCTTCATGGAGAAATATTAGGTAATACAGTATTATTTAATTTAATCGAACCTCCTCAAATTGTCGAGATTCCCATTGAACAAGTTGCTAAAATAAGTTCTAATCAAGCTTTAGCAATTACTCGTAGTGATCCTGGTGATAATTTAGACATCACTAAAAATACACCCATTTGGGCATTAGTCGAAATTACGGAAAATACTGAATCTCAGATTATCCTTAAAGGTGGTGAAGGAATTGGAATACAGATCAATAATGAAGGTAAAGCAGCAATATATAGTTATGCCCAACGTCTATTATATGAAAACTTAAGACCGTTTCTCAAAGCCGATGAAAGTATTACCGTAACAATTATTTTACCTGAAGGAAAAAATCTAGCCGAACGAACTTCTAATGCTGCGTTTGGTGTGGTTGAAGGATTATCTTTATTGGGTACTAGAGGAATATCGGAACCTTTGAGCGCACCCGAACAACTTGACGCATATCAAGAAGAATTATCGCAAAAAGCCAGCCAGTTTGAAACATTAGTTTTTTGTGTTGGGGAAAATGGACGAGATTTAGCGCAAAAAATGGGCATTAATCCCGCAAAAATCGTTAAAACGGCGAATTGGATCGGTCCGATGTTGGTGACGGCTGCGCTATCGGGTGTCAAGGAAATATTATTATTTGGTTATCATGGAAAACTCATCAAGCTTGCGGGTGGAATTTTTCATACTCATCATCATTTAGCAGATGGACGGTTAGAAATTCTGACGGCTCACTGTGCTAATGTGGGTTTACCGACTCCAATTCTACAAAAGGTGTTTGAGAGTGCTACAACAGAAATAGCTCTAAAATTATTACGAGAAGCGGGGAATAATTGGGCTGAAAAGGTATATGGTGCGATCGCATCTACGATCGATCTCCGTTGCCAAGATTATATCCGTAAACACGCTCCCTATACTGTTGAAGTCGGTTCAGTTTTATTTGATCGAGATCGTTCAATTCTTATTTCTAGCCAAAAAGGAATGATTTTTCTTTCAAAAGTAAGCCCGAAGACAGATGACAACTAACAAGTATGTTATAATCCTATGAATATTTAATTTTAGCTACATTTTGAGATGGCTTCTTAAGATTTTATTCTGAAAAAAGATAAAAAAATCATTAAAAGCCAAAGTACTTAACAATTATTAATTGTTTTTTGACACTCTCACCGTTTAGCCCTCTAATTTTCGTCTTTAGAAGTGACTACCCAAACACCATCAATACCCCAAAACGCAGAGACTTTGCCGCCAGAGTCGATAGAATCAAAACTAAATCGTCAGATGATCGTGATCCTAGATTTTGGTTCACAATATTCTGAATTAATAGCGCGTCGCATTCGAGAAACGAATGTCTATTCAGAGGTTTTATCTTACCGTACAACAGCCGAACAATTACAACAACTCAATCCCAAAGGTATTATTCTTTCAGGTGGGCCAAATTCGGTTTATGATGAAGGTGCGCCCCATTGTGATCCCAATATTTGGCAACTCGGAGTACCGATCTTAGGTGTCTGCTACGGAATGCAACTGATGGTACAGCAGCTAGGAGGAAAAGTCGAACGGGCAAAACGTGGAGAATACGGAAAAGCGTCTCTACACATTGATGATCCGACAAACCTACTAACAAATGTTGAAAATGGTTCGATCGCATGGATGAGTCATGCAGATTCGTGTAAAGCACTTCCATCGGGATTTGAAATTTTAGCCCATACAGATAATACCGACTGTGCAGCGATCGCCAATCATAGTAAAAAACTATTCGGTGTCCAATTCCATCCCGAAGTCGTTCACTCTGTCGGTGGAATTGCCCTAATCCGTAATTTTGTCTATCATATTTGTGAGTGTGAACCCACATGGACAACAGAAGCCTTTGTTGAAGAATCAATACGAGAAATTCGGGCAAAAATTGGCGATAAACGAGTATTATTAGCCCTTTCAGGCGGTGTAGATTCTTCTACTCTAGCCTTTTTGTTACATCGTGCGATCGGGGATCAATTAACTTGTATGTTTATCGATCAAGGGTTCATGAGAAAAGGTGAACCTGAACGATTAATGGACATCTTCGATCGACAGTTTCATATTCCCGTTGTCTATGTTAATGCGCGAGAACGATTTTTAGAACAAGTTAAAGATGTAACCGATCCCGAAGAAAAACGCAAACGCATCGGACACGAATTTATTCAGGTATTTGAAGAAGAATCAAATCGTCTTGGCCCTTTCGATTATCTAGCCCAAGGTACATTGTATCCTGATGTCATTGAATCGGCTGATAGCAATGTTGACCCAAAAACAGGGGAACGAGTCGCTGTTAAAATCAAAAGTCATCATAACGTCGGGGGTTTACCAAAAAATCTCCGGTTTAAGCTAGTCGAACCCTTAAGAAAACTCTTCAAAGACGAAGTGAGAAAATTAGGTCGATCCATTGGACTACCTGAAGAGATTGTACGTCGTCATCCTTTTCCAGGGCCTGGTTTAGCCATTCGTATTTTAGGAGAAGTTACCAAAGAAAAACTAAATATTCTACGAGATGCCGATTTTATTGTACGAGATGAAATCAGTAAACAAGGAATGTATCACGATTTTTGGCAAGCATTCGCGGTATTACTTCCCGTTCGTAGTGTTGGTGTCATGGGGGATCAACGCACCTATGCTTATCCTATTGTCTTACGTTTGGTCAGTAGTGAGGATGGCATGACCGCAGATTGGTCGAAAGTTCCCTACGATTTATTAGAAGTTCTTTCAAATCGTATTGTTAATGAAGTCAAAGGCGTTAACCGTGTGGTTTATGATATTACCTCAAAACCGCCTGGGACGATCGAATGGGAATAATTAATGTAGGAATTTGGTAGAGACGCGATATATTGCGTCTTTACAAGACCTATCGCGTTTCTATGAAAGAAACCCAGTAGAAATATTATTCGTCTCTATCTCCCGATTATCCTTTGAGAAGACGATGAAAAAGCAAATAACCTTAATCTCAATAACCTTATTATTTTCAATTATTAGTCAATCTCCGAGTTGGGCGGGAAAAGTTTTAGAAAGAATCAAGGAAACGGGAGTCATCACCGCAGGGGCGAGAAAAGATGCGATCCCTTTTGGGTATATTAATGATAAAGGTCAATGGGTAGGTTACTCTCTGGATATGCTAGAACTGATCCGACAACAAACTGAAAAACAACTGGGGAAACCGATTAAACTGCAATTAGTCGAAGTAACTCCGCAAAATCGTTTTGAAAAACTCAAAAATGGCAGTATTGATCTAGAATGTGGTTCAACTACTTTTACTTGGAACCGTGAAAAAGAAATCGATTTTTCAGTAAGTTATTTTGCAAGTGGTACTCAGATTTTAACTAAAAAAGGCAGTGGTTTAAATGAGGTAGAATCTTTAGCTGGTAAACGGATCGGAGTGATTTCCGAAACCACTAACGAAAGAGTGATTAAATCCCAACAAAGCGCCGCACAATTAGTTACAGTTAAAGATCGATTAGATGGGCTAAAAAAATTAGAAGCGGGTGAAATTGATGGTTTTGCGAGTGATGGAATTGTTTTAGAAGGACTTAAAAAAACAACAGCTAATGCTAATAATTTGGAGATTGTACCGAACTATCCTTATCAATATGAGTCCTATGCTTGTACCCTTCCTCATGATGAATCTCAATGGAGAGATTTAGTTAATTATAGTCTTATTAAATTTATGGAAGGAATTGTTACGGATGAGCCAAATACAGTCAGAATTTTTGATAAATGGTTTGGTGAAGATGGAGAAGTTCCTTACTCTCGTGAGACAATCAATTCTTATTTTCAAGGAATTGTCAATACTTATGAATGGATTCCTATCTTAGAGTATTAGCCTATTTTGAGTGACGGTCTTTGTCGCTAAAATGTAGAGCTAATCCCCATTCATCCTCGATAGGATCAGATCATCTGTGTCAGTCAAAAAAAATCCCACCTCTAGCCATTCTAAACAAACAGTAACATTTGTGGCAAAGTCAAAAAACAGCAAATATAAGCTAAAATCACCTTTTAAATGGCTATTCCTAGGTTTAGGGTTAACCAGTTTAGCAGTTCTTTCAGCGACAGCAGGCGCAATTTTAGCCGTTTCTCTATCTTCGACACCCCTGCGACAAGCTAAATTATCACCCGAACAAGAGGCCGTTTTTGGACAAAAAGAAACCATTTCTTATAGCAGTTTGCGCATACCACAATTAAGTCGTTCTGTCAATATATTGGTTTTAGGAACAAAGGTATTGACTTCAGATGTGACCGATGCACCCGAAAAAGCGCAGGATTTGGGATATCATGCCCTGGTGAATTCCTTTGAGGGGCTTTCAGATACGATGCTTTTGCTGCGGTTTGAACCGACTCAAGGTAAATTAACAGTTCTTTCGATCCCCAGAGATACTCAGGCTTATATAGAAGGTCATGGACTCCAAAAAATTAATGAAGCGAATAGTTATGGTGGGCCAGCATTAGCCGCCGAAACCGTCAGTAATCTTTTAGATGGAGTGGCGATCGACCGGTATGTCCGTATTAATGTACAAGGGATTGAAAAACTGATCGATGCTTTGGGTGGTGTAACCGTTTATGTTCCCAAAGACATGAAATACAATGATTTTAGTCAACATCTCTACATCAATCTTAAAGCAGGAAAACAACATCTTAATGGCGAGAAAGCGATTCAGTTTTTACGATTTCGTTACGATGAATACGGCGATATTGGGAGAGTTCAGCGACAACAAACATTAATGAGAGCAGTCATCGAACAAGCTTTAAAACCTCAAACTATTCTAAAAATGCCCGAAATATTAAAAGTAATTCAGGATCATTTAGATACGAATTTAACAGTAGAAGAATTAGCCGCTTTATCGGGTTTTGCCGCTCAGACACAACGCTCAGATGTACAAATGCTGATGTTACCTGGCGAGTTTAGCGGTGATGGTAGACATGGGGTTAGTTATTGGTTGCCCAACTTAGAAAAAATTCAAAATTTGGCGGCGCAATATTTCGCTCAAGGCTATCGTCAAGATAATCAAAAAGAAGCAGCACAGTTAAATATTGCTGTTCAAGATAGTATCGATGATCCAGAAGCAGCCCAAGCAATGGTAAATTATCTTAAAAAAGCTGGTTATCCTAATGTTTATCTGAGTCGTGGCGCACCAGAACCTTTAAAAGTCACCCGCATTGTCATCCAAAAAGGCGATGATACAGGCGCGGCAGAACTTAGAGCAGCCATTGGTTTAGGCGAGGTATTAGTCGAAAGTACAGGGAATTTATCGTCCGATTTTACCATTCAATTAGGGGAAGATTGGCCCCAAAAAGCGGCTACCATGACCGAGAATACTAATAATTTTTAAGACTGATCTCCTAAGTTGTAAAATCTTGGTTGATGCGTCATAAATAGCGAGTTTATAACTGTGAATTCTGTAGCTAAAATTCCTCAATACTCTCTGATTATTCCTATTTATAACGAAGAGGAAAATATTTCTGAGTTATACCGTCGTGTTAGTGAATTGATGGAGCAATTAGATAGTTCAGTTGAATTAATTTTGATTAATGATGGTAGCCGCGATCGCTCTTTATACATGATGCGGGAATTGCATCAAAAAGATCCAAGAGTTTGTTATCTCAGTTTAGCGCGGAACTTTGGTCATCAAGTGGCAGTAACGGCGGGCTTGAATTTTGCCAGAGGAGAGGCCATTATTATTCTAGATGCAGACTTACAAGATCCACCCGAATTAATCCCCCAAATGCTAGATAAATGGCGAGAGGGCTATCATGTCGTCTATGCTCAACGCATCAAACGTAACAAAGAAAGTTGGTTTAAACGGTTCACTGCATATGTTTTCTATCGTATCTTGCGTCGATTAGCTGATGTTGATATTCCAGCAGATACAGGGGATTTTTGTCTTATGGATCGTCAAATCGTGGATATTCTGAATAGGATGCCCGAACGCAGCCGCTACATACGGGGTTTACGGGCTTGGATTGGTTTTAGACAAACGGCGGTCAAATTTGAACGAGATCCCCGTTTTGCTGGAGAGGTTAAATATACCTTTCGTAAATCCTTATCTTTGGCTCTTAATAGTTTAATTGCTTTTTCTCGTGTTCCCTTGCGCTTGTCGATTTATCTTGGTTTATTTTCCGCTTTTTTATCGGCTTGTATGGCCTTACTCGTTCTTTATTGGCGTTTACATCAGCCTAATTCTTCTTTAACGGGTTTAGCAACGATTTTAATTGCGGTGTTCTTTTTTGGCTCAGTTCAGTTAATTAGTATTGGAATTTTGGGCGAATATATTGGGCGAATTTATGAAGAAGTGAAAGGACGACCTATATACACCCTAGCAGAAGTCGCGGGTTTTGAGTCATCCTCTTGCTCAGTAAATTCTTAGCTTATTCTTCATAATCACTATCAATTTCTATATCAAAAGTATCTTCATCCACTCGAACATATAAAATATTTGGACGACAACAAACCTGACAATCTTCGATATAGGATTGCTCGAAACCTGCACTAATATCTACAAAAGTTGTATTCATTTCGCCACAAAACGCACAAGAATAATCGGATGTTGTTTGCATAATATACTAAAAAAGAGGGTTTGGAAACCAAACCCCGAAGCGTAATGAAAAGAATTCTATTTTTACAGATTTGGACTAAAAAACATTAACGAGCTTGTCCATGTAAATGATCCATCCGAATTGGTTTCATGAAATACAAACCGATTAGTTGTACACCATTAGAAATATATAACGGTAACTTGCGGAGGAATTTAAACGGTTTCGGACTATTAGAAGCATCAATAGCGCGTAATTGCTCGTTATTTTTCACACAAATTTCTAGAGAATCGTAAAACTTGGGATTTTTGACATCAAGCATTACTGGGAAAACTCGTGCGGCGGTTTCATTGGTTTTCTCGATGACGTATTTATCATATTCACGCGCATCTAAACCCAAACATTTATAAAAGCCAGAACGCTGTATATCATTGAGATACATTGTCGCAAATACCGATAACAGGAAGAAACGACACCAAAGTCTTGCTTTCCAGTCGTTGAGGATATCGGGTTGTGTTTTCATGATGGCATCAAAGAAATCACCGTGACGGTTTTCATCCTGACACCAGTTTTCAAAGAAACGGAAAATCGGATAAATTCTATCTTCGGGATGTTTTTCTAAATGACGATAGATGGTGATATAACGCCAGTAACCAATCTTTTCAGAAAGATATGTCGCGTAAAAGATAAATTTGGGTTTAAAGAAGGTATATTTACGACTTTTGGTTAAAAATCCCAAATCTAGGGATAAATTGAAGTCTGATAATGCTTTATTTAAAAAACCAGCATGACGCGCTTCATCACGAGACATCAGATTAAAACCCTCAGCCACCAAGGGACTTTTATCCTTTAAGCGCCGTCCTAATTCTTTGTAGAGTAAAAAGCCAGAAAACTCGGCTGTACAGGATCTTTCGAGAAATTCAACAAATAAAGTGCGGGTTTCTCCGTCAATTTGATCCCAAGATTGATTAAATTCCTCAGTTCGGACAAAATGATGACGGTTATAGTCAACGCGAAACTCTTCTATGATGGCGTTTAATTCGTCTTCATTGATCGAAATATCCATCTTTGCCATTGCTTCAAAATCTGTAGTGTAAAAGCGAGGCGTAAGAATCGTTTCTTTAGATGGGACTTTAATACCGGGGCGCAGTTCCTCAAATTCTGGTTTTTTGAGTGTGTTTACCATATTTTTAAAAGAATTTTTAGGTTGATTGTGCGACTTAATCGTATTTTTGGCTAGGTTTCCTAACACCAATCTTTTTACGACAATTAATAAACCCTAACCAATTGGCTAGGGTTATTGTATTATATCTTGGATCGGCGATAAGCTCTGATTTCTTTACACAACATAATTTAGAGGTTTTTAAGATGCTGATAACGATTCACGTCCTCGGAATTCTCATCTTATCTTAAAATAATTTAAGATCTAAACCAGTGCCGATTAGAAAGAGAGGGAACACTTGCCACATACTATAGTTACCGAAACCTGCGAAGGAATTGCCGATTGCGTTGATGCTTGTCCAGTTGCTTGTATTCATCCAGGACCTGGTAAAAACGGGAAAGGGACTGACTGGTACTGGATTGATTTTGCTACCTGTATTGATTGCGGAATTTGTTTTCAAGTTTGTCCCGTAGAAGGAGCAATTGTTCAAGAAGAACGTCCTGACTTACAAAAAACGCCCTAACAAATGACTGATTTACTTGTAGTAGAAGACGTGTATGCAGGTTATGTGCAGGATTTAAACATTCTGCAAGGAATCAATTTTCGTATTGCACCAGGGGAATTAGTCGCGGTAATTGGCCCCAATGGTGCAGGAAAATCGACCCTAGCTAAGACGATTTTTGGTTTATTAAATCCAAATCAAGGGAAAATCCGTTTTAAAGGGCGCGAAATTAACGGTTTAAAGTCAAATCAGATTGTTACTTTAGGAATGGGTTATGTTCCACAGATTACTAATGTTTTTGGAACCCTCACCATCGAAGAAAATCTAGAAATGGGTGCATTTATCCGCACTGGCTCACTTGCTACGTTAAAGGATAAAATTTTTACGATGTTTCCCCGTCTTAAAGAACGTCGTCACCAAAAAGCGGGAACTTTATCGGGTGGAGAACGCCAGATGTTAGCAATGGGACGTGTTCTCATGCTAGATCCTGAGTTACTGATTCTCGATGAACCCTCGGCCGCTTTATCTCCTATCCTTGTAAGTAGCGTGTTTGAACAAATTAAAGCGATTAATCAAACGGGTATTGCAATTATTTTAGTCGAACAAAACGCTAAAAAAGCCCTGATGATGGCAGATCGAGGCTATGTGCTAGAAAGTGGACGCGATCGCTTTTCAGGGCCAGGACAAGATTTATTAAATGATCCTAAAGTCGGAGAATTATACTTAGGTGCTGCTTATCAAAGCACTTCATCAACTGAAAATACATAGCATATAATTTTTTAAATGTCAATAATTCTGTTCTTAAATTAAATTTGGGTTTGGTTGCCAAACCCCTTGTATCGAAAGAAAAGACGAGAAAAAAGTGTCAACTAGAATAAAGATTAAGGAGCGACACGAACGGTATAAGGAAAAGAACCTTGCTCAATATTAAACCATTTTTCTTGTATTTTTTGATTATTACTACTCGTGACAACTTGATCAACAAATTGTTTCCATGCGAGATCGTTTTTGGGCATCATACAGCCATATAATTCTGTTGTCATAGGTTGTCGAGGAGTTAAAGCAAATTGTCTAGGATCATTGCCTTTTCTCACCAGTTCGCCAATTAATAAAATTCCATCACTTGCTACAGCAGACACTTCACCTTTTTTGAGTTTTTCGACCCCTTCTTCACGACTTTTAATGATTTGCCATTTAGCAAAGGGATAAATCTGACGAATAATTAGATCAGTTGTTGTTTTTGGAATATAAGCGATAGGAACTCCTTCTAATGTACCGTCAATATCAAACTTTGGAGCATCTTGTATTCTGACTAAAAACTGTGAGCCTGTCATAAAATAAGGAACAGAAAAGTTAACTCTTTCTAATCTTTCTTGTGTAATCGTTGTCGTGTCACATACTAAATCGACTTTCTTTTGTTCCACTTTTTCAAAACGATCATCAACGGTAATTTCAGATAATTTTAGTTTAACGGGTCGATTAAGTTGTTTTTCTAATTCTTGTCGGATTAGTAAAATTAAATCTAATGAATAGCCCGTCCATTGATTATTATTATCAATGTAAGCAAAAGGAATAGCATCTTGACGAGTTGCCGCGTTTAATTCTCCAGTTCGCTTAACTTTTTCTAAAATAGTTTCAGCATAAGCCTGTAGGGGAAAAAGAAATAAAATCAGAAAAGCTAGTAAAGTTTTTTTGTACATTTTGAACCAAAAATTTTATCTTTACATCAGTATACTTAAAGTTGAGTCGTTGCTGTCCAAATCGTCCAAGCATCAATCAATAATAAAAATAAAGTAAAAATTAATAAAATTAAATACATCCAAGGTTGCGATAAAGGACGAATATCAGTGGTGTCAATGCCTGTTTTTTCTGTAACAATTTTGACCAAACGTGAAAAACCAACAACTCGCATCGGTAAAAGATAAGCGGCATCTTTTTCTTGACTAATAAAATAGTAGACGATGCCTCCTTGTCCAGTGGTTCTAAGCTTTAAATCTTTGATCTCATTCCAAGATAATGACCATCCTGAACGCAAAAAGGAGGGAAACCAATGCGGATAAACGACACTAATTTGCTCGTCATTTAATATAACTTTTTCTCCTAATGCACCCCATAAGGCTATTAAACCGAGTCCAATTCCTAGCCATAAAAAATTCGGCGAAATCGGGGCATCAGTAAATTTAGCTAGAAAAGGCAAAGGTAGAGTTAAGGAAATATAAAGTAAGAGTAAAGTTAGACGAATTAGAGGAGAAATCCGAAACGTTGCGATAGGATCAGAGGACATACCCAAAATTGTTTGATTTGAATTAATAAATTGTATCCAGTTTAGCGGATTTTTATCAAAATATCTGTTTTAAAAAAGATCGAAACATTAACAGCCTGAAATTATTTTACTGGCTGTATCAATTAGTACTAAATCATTTTAAGAAATTCAGTATTGTCATAGATATGATGAAATAATGTAATTTAATCAGAATGCGAATTGAGCAATTACAAGCTTTTTTAGCGGTAGCCGAAACGGGAAATTTTGGACAAGCCGCCCGACAATGTGGGGTAACACAATCTACGATTAGCCGTCAGATCCAATCATTAGAAACCGATTTAGGTTTACCGTTATTCCACCGTACAGCCCAAGCCAAGTTGACGATCGCGGGGGAAAAACTCTTATCACGGGCGAAAAAAATCTGCTTAGAATGGACAACAATTCATAAAGAAATTGAAGATTTACACTTGGGGAAACAACCTGAATTATGCGTCGCGGCCATTCATTCGGTTTGTTCTCATTATTTGCCGCCAGTCTTACAACACTTTTGTCGAGACTATCCAGAAGTACAACTGCGGGTGACAGCATTGGGAAGCGATCGCGCTTTAAAAGTCCTACGAGATGGCTTAGTAGATGTAGCGCTCGTCATGCACAATCGATTTTTAACCGCGAGTCCAGAAATGGTTGTTGAGGTTCTCTACGAAGAACAGATCGAAGTTCTCATGTCAGCTAACCACCCACTGACTCAGTATTCTGAGGTTCCTTGGTCAGAATTAATCAACTATCCCCAAGTCGTTTTTAAAGATGGCTACGGAATGCAACGCCTCGTACAAGAATGGTTTTCTCGTCAGGAAGCCACGATTAAAATGGCAATGGAATTAAACACCCTAGATGCTTTTCGTGGAGTCATCAGACAAGGAAATATGCTCGCTTTATTACCTCAGTCAGCCTTACTCGATGCTTATACTGATGAAACCTTGGCGGTACGTCCGATTTCTAGCCCACCCGAACTCAATGGAAATGCTGCCGCTAATGGTAAACTAAAACTTCGTCCGACACGTCAAGTCGTGATGGTCACAACAAGCGATCGTCTACAAATTCCGCCCATCGCCCATTTTTGCGAATTAGTGCGTAAAGGACGTTCTCAACCTCTCCCCTCTCTGTTTGCTGAGTCTCCCAAATTATATGAAAGCAACTTAACTATCCAACTAAATCGATCATGAGTCAGACCTTTCGTGAGTTATTAAAAACTATTGGCAGTGGCGTTCATACAGGCAAAGATTTAAGCCGTTCTGAAGCCGCCGAAGCAACACGTCAAATGTTATTAAAAGAAGCCACCCCCGCGCAAATTGGAGCATTTTTAATCGCACATCGGATCAAGCGTCCGAGTCCAGAAGAACTCGCGGGAATGTTGGATATTTATGATGAACTGGGGCCACGTTTAGATATTAATCATTTACCCTTTGAAAAACCTGTCGTAATATTCGGTAATCCTTATGACGGAAGAACTCGAACCGTTTCCGTATCACCCATTACGACATTAATGTTAGTTGCTTCTGGGGTTCCTGTTGTCTTACATGGCGGGGATATTATGCCGACTAAATATGGTCTTCCTCTCGTCACTCTTTGGCAAGGTTTAGGTATTGATTTTACCCAAAAAAATTTTACAAAAGCTCAAGAATTTTTAGAAAAAACAGGTCTAACTTTTATTTATTTACCTACTCATTTTCCCCTGGCTTATGATTTAGTTCCTTACCGTGATCAAATCGGTAAACGCCCTCCTATTGCCACAATGGAATTAATGTGGTTGCCTTGTACGGGTAATATTCACCCCATTTCAGGTTATGTTCATCCACCAACTGAAGAACGCTTTCTTAAAACATTTGCTATGAAAGGCATTTCCTATTTTACTTCGATAAAAGGTTTAGAGGGAAGTTGTGATCTCGCTTGTAGTCGTACAGCAATTATTGGTTTTGGTCAAGGGGGTGAATCGCCGTTTTTTGAACGTTTTTTATTAGATCCCCGTGATTATGGATTTTCTCCTACAGATGTTCATTTAGAATCAACAGAACAAGCGATCGCTTTGATGCAAGAATTAATTCAAGGTCAAGATAATGAATTAAAAGATGCAGCTATTCTCAATGGTGGCTTTTATCTCTGGCGATGCGGTGTTTGTGATGATTTAAAAGCAGGTTTTGAACAAGCGGAAGTGATGTTAAAAGAAGGAAAATTAGCCGAAAAGCTTAAAGAGATGGCTAGTTTGTAATTATTTTTTCCGCCTTCTAGGAATAAGAGGAAGTTGTGAAGGTTCATAAGCTTTTAATCCTTCATCACCTGTTAAAATTTCTACTCTATATCCTGAACGTGAGTAATAATCTGCTACTCGTGTAATGGTTGCATCGCCTAAAGATAATTTTTGTTTAGCAAGTTCTGGAAATTCATCTGCTAATTCTTTTAATTTTTCTGCATCCCATAAATGCGATTGTTCTGTAAAAGCTGCCCAAGGAGTTGTATTATCTACTGTCAATTTTATTAATTTAGCAAATTCTTGAGCCGTTTCATAGCGTTTACTAGAAGCTTGTGAGATATGATTTCCAGTTTCTATAATTGCAGCTAAAGGTAAGACAAACGTTGTTTTTTCTGCTTCTTCTTTGTTTAAAATCTCATCCACTTTTTCTTTATTCCATGAATTTTGTTGAGTGCCACAAGTTTCTTTTCCAGAAACTTCCAGTAAAACACATAAAATTGAAGTATCAATAATTAAAACTTTCTTCATATTTAATACTACTTCATTCGGTCAAGACTATCTTCAATGAGTCCTTGAGTAGTAATTTTTCCTAGCGTACCAGATGCCATCAATTTTGGTAAATTTTCAATTTCATCTAGAGGAGTAATAACACTATCTCCTGTTTCTATATCTCGATGCACAACCATAACAAAAGGGATAAAATCTGGATCTAGTTGATCAAGTAAAGCAGGATTATGAGTTGTTACTAAAACATCTATTTTTCTCTCTTGTCCAATTTCTCTCAACATTTTTAAAAGTAAACCTGTACGTGATGGATGTAAACCATTATCAACTTCTTCAATAACAATTTGACTACCTTCAGGGCGAGTTAACATTGCTGTTAAGATAGCTAAAAACCTGAGAGTACCATCTGACATAGCTCTAGCATCTATTATTGTTGATTTTTTATTTTTTTTCCACGATTCCTCACAATACAACATAGCATCACTACCTAATATTCCAACTGGTTCAGCCCATATTCTTTGAATATCTTTCTCTGGAAGCTGTTTAATATATTTGAGAATAATATTATTTATTTCTTGTTGTTTTTCTTTAGGCAATGCTGAGAGAAAACCCGCTATATTAGAAGCATCACTCTCAAGATTTTTCGATAAGGGTGAATAATTCCTCATGTGAGAAGGAATTGGATTAAAAACAAAAATAGTTTTGATAACAGACATACTAAGAAAAGATTTTAACATTTTATGTCGATCATTATCAAATCCAAAAAAATCAATTTCACTGAACTCATTATGTAACTTACTGCATTGATGCGGTGGATCTTCATAAATATAAAATGTTTCTTCTATCTGAGATTCTAAATTATCTTTTTCAGCAGAAATACCAAGACTTATATTGCTATATTTATCAATATAAAGATCTTGCTTCAATAAATTAATATCTGAATTAGGCTTGATTAATGTAATTGATTCCGATAACATATCGTTTAAAGCAGGCCCACAATCAAGGGTATAAAGATAATCTTCTTCAGAATTTTCCCCTGACACTAAAACTTTGAGAATAAAATTTATTAAGTCTTTATCTTTACGGGTTACCCATTTCAAACCACCTCGAATTTCTGGCCAAATTTGCTCAATAGATTGACCACTTGCTAACTTTTGTAAAAAACTCAAAGCATCAACAAGATTAGATTTACCACTTGCATTAGTTCCAATGACTACTGTTAGTGGGTCAAAATATAAAGTTGCTTGATGAAAACTTTTCCAGTCTTGTAAAATTAGTTGTTTAATCATAATAAATTTAATAGTAGATCAAGAGTCAGTATCACTCTACATACATTGATCATAGCTATAACAGGCTTACAGTACAGTAATATAATTTCCAAGCGCGACTAATTGCTTTATCGGAGATTGCCGAAATTTTCCGGAAAACCATCTCGCACTACTGAAGTAATACATAACGTAATATTAAAGGACACAGGAATAAAATTTTATGTTGTTGGGTCAAATTCTACTTAGAAAACAATGGATTTCCCCCAATCAGTTAGAAAGAACGGTGTATCAACAACAAAAAAGCCCACGCAAATTAGGTGAAATAATGCTGCAAGAAGGTTTTATCGCCGAAGACCAGTTAGAACAAGCATTAAAAGAACAATACTGGCGGCGTAATGGATATTGGGTAATTGACTAATAAGCGTCTAAGAAGGGTAGATGATCAAGTTCTACCCTTGAGAATTATTAATTTTTTTGGGCATATTAAGGGTAACTGATTAAATTAACTTAATTTTTTCCATAAAAACGAAAAAAAAAGGTAATGATCCAGTAAGAGCTTAAAAACGCTGAATTTATGAATGCCCATTCAAACAAACGTGTCAACTTTCTTTCTGGTGTAACAGCGATCGGATTTTTCCTCTTAAGTTCTTGTAATCCTAATAACAATCAGTCGAATTCTATCGAGCAAGGATTTGAAGTTAAATTTCTCGTCGGTAGTGCATTAGAACAATTTTGTAATCAAGCAGCGACTCAGTTCAATCAACAGAAACCAAAATTAGATAATGGAAAAGAATTTTATTTAAAATGTGAAGCGAAAGGAAGTGGTGATGTTGTTAATAATATTGTCACTTTAGCTAAACAGTTACAACAAGGAATAATTAAAGCAGATGCGCCCGAATTTCCCAGTTTAATCTCGACGGATGGCGAAATCTATCACGCCCAACTAAAATATCAAATCGAGCAACTTTTCCCAGGACAAAACTATATTCCTGAAATTACAGATTCACCTTTATTAGCTAACAGTCCAATGGTGTTTATGGTAGCGGCTGATGTTGCACCAGCATTACGCAAACAAACCAATATTTTTAAAGAGTTAGAAACAGCAAAAACCTATCAAGATATTGAGGCAAATAGTCCAGCATTACCTATTTATTACGTCCATGCTGCGCCGACTCGTTCTAATTCTGGTTTACAAACATTAATTGCACAATTTGTCGATGTATCGGGGAAACGTCCAGAACAATTAACAGTAGCAGATATTCAGAAATATCAACCCCAAGTACAAAAGATTCAAAGTAAAGTAACACGTTATGGAATTTCGACCAATTCTCTAGCGAAAGATATGGTCAAAAATGGCTCATTTTGGGCATCTATTGGCTCAGTTTATGAGTCTTCTGTAATTGAAGCTAATTCAAGTCAAAACACAACACAAACTCGTTATGAGGCAATTTATCCCCAGGCAACTTTTACCTCAAATATGCGGGCAATTCTTCCAAATGCACCTTGGGTAAATGCTGATGAAAAAGCAGCATCTGAAAAAGTAATTGAGTATTTACGTTCTCCCCAAGGGCAAAAAATAGCCACAGATTTAGGGTTACGTCCAGGTGTACCAGGAATAGAATTAGGGGCGAAGTTTTCCCCACAATTTGGCGTAGATCCTAATGCTAAATATGACTCATTAAGAGCGCCTAAACCAGAGGTAGTCAATGGGATGTTAAAATCATGGCAAGACTACGCGAAAAAACCATCTCAAGTAGTTATAGTTGTTGATTCTTCGGGTTCAATGGAGGGAAATAAATTACCATCCGTTCAAAATACTTTAAATAATTATATCAATAGTTTGGGTCCCAAAGAAAAGGTCGCTTTAATCGATTTTGATAGCGAAATCCGTCAAGCTGTAATCGTTGATGGTACACCCCAAGGAAAAAACACAGGATTACAGTTTATTTCGGGCTTAAAGGCTTATGGAGGGACGCGGTTATATGATGCTACATTAGACGCGAGAAACTGGTTACAGAAGAATTTAAAGCCAAATGCGATTAATGCAGTTATTGTTTTAACAGATGGCGAAGATTCAGGATCAAAGATTTCTTTAGAAACTCTAAATCAAGAATTGCAAAAAAGCGGTTTTAATTCGGATCAAAGAATTGCATTTTTTACCATTGGTTACGGAAATGAAGGGGAATTTAACCCAGATGTTTTAAAGCAAATTGCTAATACTAATGGTGGTTATTATCGAAAAGGTGATCCTGAAACAATATCTACGGTGATGTCAGATTTACAATTAGAATTCTAGAAACTAATATGCTGAAATTTGCTAATCCTTTTGATTATCCATTGGCTATTTTAATTGGTGGTGTTTCTTTAATCATTGGAGTTAGGTTTATAGGAATTCCTAATCTAATTATTTTACCCACTGCTGCGGCTGTAGCCACAGGAAGTGCAGTTTTAATTAAATATAGAGAACCCAATGCAGAAAAAATAGCTAAACAACAACTCGAAAAAGAATTACAACAGATTAAAATCTTAGCACAAGGAATTGTGAGTAAATCGGAAAATTTGCGCCAAGAAGCTAATCAATCTTTGACTTTAGGCGATTTTCAATTAGATTTATTAGTTGCTATTCAAACGGCTTGCGATCGCATTAACGAACTTCCAGAAAAAATCGATATACTGAGTCAAAAAATTTCTCACTCAGACTCTCTTCTTTCTGCAGAAGAATTAGAATTACAGCTACAAGAAATACAGAAAAAAATTCCTTTATCTTCAGGAGTAGCGAAACAAGAGTTAGAACAATTAGCTAATAGTTTAAGACGCAATATACAACTAGCCAAAACAGGAAAAGACACCCGTCAAGCACAAATATTAAATTTACATACGCTAGTGCAAAATTCAGCAGGCATTTTACAAGAGTTACAGAATAAACTCAGAACATCTAATCTAAATAATTCTGATGATCTTAGAGAATTACAAGAGTTAAGTAAAGAACTCAAACAAGTTCAAGATAACGTTAATATTTTAATTCACTAAAACGCCAAAAACTCAATTTATGTCAAACAAAAAAACTAAAAAAATAATTATATCTACTCTCATAGCAGCCACATCATTAGGATTAGCTTATCTCCCCATACCTGGAATCAATCAAACCCTTTATGTGGTTAGTGGTAGCGAATTAACGGAACCATTAAATCAAATAGAAACTCGATTTGAGCAAGAAAATCCGAATATTAAATTAGAACTAAAGTTTCAAGGTTCACAGGATATTGTTAATAAATATATTGACGATAAAAATGATTTTAAACCCACTATTTTAATTCCAGCATCTGCAGAATTTTTAGATGAAATAAAACAACGTTGGCAAAATCAAAATGATCCTTTTTATGAAAAACCCGAAAGTATTGCCAAAACTTTTTTAGTCGGTATCGCATGGCCAGAAAGAGGTAAAATATTATTTCCTGATGGTCAATTTGCATGGAATAAATTAGAAAAAGCAATGATAGCAGGTAACTGGCAAAAAATAGGAGGTCAAAATAATTGGGGTAGTTTTGATTTTTTAATTACTGATCCGACTCGTTCTAATAGTGGTCAAACTACTTTGTTTTTGTGGGTGCAATCTTTAGGAAAACCCCTTAATGATCCACAAATACAAGAATTATTCAGAACCATAAAAAATTCGGTTTATTTGCCACCAAGATCCACTGATATTCTACTACAAGAATTTATTACTCGTGGTTCAAATGATGTAGATGTTGCAACAGTCTATGAAAGTATTGCTTTATATCGTTGGCAACAATCTCAAATAAATCAAGGAAAACCTTATCAAATTTATTATTTATCTCCCACTATAGAAACAGTAGCAACAGCAGCTATTGTTCGTCGAGATGTTGGAGGAAAAGAAGCTAAAGCAGCACAAAAATTTATTGAATTTTTAAGAGAACCTGAACAACAAAAAATATTTATAAAATATGGATTTCGTCCTGTTATAAATGGAATTGATTTACAAACGGTTCCTAATAGTCCTTGGACACAAAATATTCCTGGTTCTGAACTAAATCCCCCAGTTAATACCGTTCAAGTGCCTAATTCTCAAACCATCGGAGAAATACAACGTTTGTGGAATCGAGCAAATTAAGTTAAAATAATAGAAAATAATTTTGTAAAAATCACAATGCCATGACTGAAATATCCGCAACGGAAGCCGATTGGAGTCGAGAAGAATTAACAAAATGGTGGGATTCTTCAAGGCAACTTTTAAAAGCTTTACGACAATATCAAAAATTGCAAAAAAAACAAGGATTTTTTCCTCAAATTATCAAACGATGGTATGTACTGCAACATCGTTTTTGGAGTGTTGTCGCTGGTGCAGATATTCCCATTAATTGTAATATTGAAGGGGGATTATTAATGCCTCATCCAACTGGTATTGTTATTCATCCATCAGCAGTTATTGGTCCTAATTGTTTAATCTTACAGCAAGTAACAATTGTCGGAAATGTACAAATAGGCGGACACGTGGATATTGGTGCAGGTGCTAAAATTATTCGACCTGTTAAAATTGGAAATCATGCCAAAATCGGGGCTAATGCTGTGGTTTTATCTGATGTTCCTGATGGTGCAACGGCTGTTGGAATTCCTGCTAAAATTATTACTAAATCTTCTGAATCAATTTTACTTTAAAATATTTTATTTATGAATTTATTTATCTCGCGTATGGAGGGCGTACAGACTCCAATTATCCCTGTAGTTGGACAGCTAATTAAAGAAAATCCAGGCACAATTTCTTTAGGTCAAGGTATCGTTTCTTATAATCCTCCATCAGAATCAATTGAATTTATTACAGCCTTTTTAGCCGACCCTGATAATCATAAATATAAAGCGGTTCAAGGAATACAACCTCTTTTATCAGCCATTGAAGTCAAACTAAAAGAAGATAATAATATTCATCTGACCTTACAGCAAAGAATTGTCGTTACAGCCGGGGGAAATATGGCTTATATGAATGCCATATTAGCGATTACCTCACCAGGTGATGAAATTATTCTTAATACGCCTTATTATTTTAATCATGAGATGGCGATTATGATGGCTGATTGTCGTCCAGTATTAGTAAAAACTGATGAAAATTATCAGCTTTGTCCTGATGCTATAGAAGCAGCGAT
This sequence comes from Aphanothece hegewaldii CCALA 016, assembly GCF_003007785.1. Classification (GTDB taxonomy): domain Bacteria; phylum Cyanobacteriota; class Cyanobacteriia; order Cyanobacteriales; family Microcystaceae; genus Chroococcus; species Chroococcus hegewaldii. Next base: position 78,366 of record NZ_PXOH01000002.1, read on the forward strand.
TACCGATAAAACAAAAGCAGTTGTTACGATTTCTCCCAATAATCCGACAGGTGTTGTTTATGATGAATCACTTTTAAGAAAAGTTAATGAAATCTGTAAAAGCAAAGGTATTTATCATATCAATGATGAAGTCTACGAGTATTTTACATACGAAGGTAATAAACATTTTTCCCCTGGTTCAATAATGGGGAGTCAAGATTATACAATTTCTCTGTATAGTTTATCTAAAGCCTATGGTTTTGCTAGTTGGCGTATTGGATATATGATTATTCCTGAACATTTATTTGTTGGGATTAATAAAATCCAAGATACAATTATCATTTGTCCCCCAGTTATTTCTCAATATGCAGCATTAGGCGCGTTAAAAGCTGGAAAAAACTACTGTAAAGAACATTTAGAAAAAATTACGGCTGTGCGAAAGATTGTTTTAGAATCCTTACAATCTTTAAAGGATTTATGTACAATTACTCCCGCAAATGGGGCGTTTTATTTTTTCCTGAAAGTTAATTGCGATCTTGATGATTTTATGCTAGTTAAAACCCTCATAGAACACTATAAAGTAGCTGTTTTACCTGGTTCAACTTTTGGGATGAAAGAAGGTTGTTATCTTAGATTAGCTTATGGTGCATTACAACCCGAAACCGCCGCCGAAGGTATGGGAAGATTTGTTAAAGGTTTGCCAGAAATTTTAAGATAATTTGTTCGTTCAATATGCTTGTTTGGTTTGGACTCCCTACGTCTACAACTGTAAACACAACTGCTTAAAATCATCGCCTCGATGTTCAAAACTGCTGTACTGATCGAAACTGGCGCAAGCGGGAGATAATAAAACCACAAGAGCGCCTTTTTCTTTGGCAACTGCTAAACTTCTTGTTACTGCTTGATCCATTGTTTCCACAATTTCATATGCACAAAAATTGATTTCTGTCAAGCGTTTGGCAAAAGTTGTAGCCGCTTCACCGATGAGTAAAACACTAGCGGCTTTTTCTTGAATTTTGTTTAGCCATGCTGTATCGTCTCCCTCCTTTGCTTCGCCACCCGCAATTAAAATAACTGGCGCTTCGACAGACGCTAAACCGACTTCGGCTGCATCGTAGTTTGTCGCTTTGCTATCGTTAATAAAATCAATTCCTTCTACCGTACAAATATACTCAAGGCGATGAGGAACACCTGGAAAAGTCGCCATAGCAGAGACGATCGCACTTTTCTCTACACCTGCTAACCTAGCCACAGCAACCGCCATCAGTAAGTTTTGTCGGTTATGCTCACCAACCATCTTAAAAATATTGACAGGTAAAATCAATTCACCAAAAGCAACCACCCAGTTATCTTGAATATAAACCCCCTTAGCTGGATCACCGAGTAAAGCATCTTTTCCTTTAACCGATGTCCAATAAGTATTCTTCCACTGAGTTAAATCAATATTTCGTAAAACAGGATCATCGCCATTAAAAACTTGATGACGCGATCGCTTTAACAGAGAAGCTTTGATATTGTAATAATTCTCTAAAGTTTTATGACGACTGAGGTGATCTGGAGTAAAAGTCGTCCATAGTCCGATCTGTGGTGCAAGTTCTCTTGATGATTCTATCTGATAACTACTAATTTCAGCAATAATCCAATCGTAGTTAGGTTGATCGACTAAAGCCAATTCACAGGCAGCATAACCAATATTGCCACACGCTGGAGCATTTAAACCCGCCGTTTTAAAAATAGCCGCAATAAGTGAAGTTGTAGTCGTTTTTCCATTAGTTCCCGTAATTCCAACCCAAGGTATAGACTTGAGATATCGCCAAGCTAATTCTATTTCACCGATCGTATCAATTCCTTTTTCTCTAGCTTCTATTAAAATGGGCAGATCCCAAGGTACACCAGGACTAACGACAATAAGACTCGGTAGGTTATCTGGATCGAGGGTAAAAGTATGATTGAGTTGAACAATAATACCTTCAAGATGTAACTCTTGTTGAGTGGCTTCTAGTAAAGGAGAATAAGAACGATCGCTAATTCTAACGAAAAAGCCATCTCGTTTTAAGCATCTTGCTGCTGCTATTCCAGATCGACCCAATCCAATAATATCTGCTGTCGCCATCAATTTACCTTAACCTGCGCTTAAAGCGAAAAGAAATTATATTTTATTGAATTACCACGAAAGTAGAAACACGACTTTTGCTGCGTCGCAAGAAGACTGTGACGCACTCACTGACTAAAAGTGTCATTTTTTTAATCTTTTGTCGCCATCCGCCATCCTTCAATATTGCGCTGTTTTTCTCTAGCAATACCTAAAGCATCATCAGGGACATCTTTTGTAATGACTGATCCAGCAGCAATAGTAACATCTTCACCTAGGGTAACAGGCGCGACTAAAACGCTATTCGCCCCCGTTTTGCTACGACTGCCGATCTGAGTTGGATGCTTTTTCACCCCATCATAGTTAGCTGTAATTGTACCAGCGCCGACATTAACTTGATCTCCTAGTGTCGCATCACCCAAATAGGATAAATGAGCAACATTCGACTTGTCACCGATGGTAGATTTTTTGACTTCGACAAAATTTCCCACTCGACAAGCTGATCCGATTTTAGCCTCACCTCGTAAATGGGCATAGGGGCCAACTCTGGTTTTAGAACCCACCTCGCTATCGGTAATGACAGAATACATCACTGTCACATTTTCCCCGATCTGACTATTTTCGATCAGAGTTCCAGGGCCGATCCGACTTCCCGAACCAATAACACTGTATCCTCTAAGATGGGTTTGTGGTTCAATGACGACATCAGTTCCTAACTGTACCGTGTCATCAATGGTAATACTATCGGGATCGATGAGGGTTACACCTTCTTTCATCCAGTGTTCTTTAATTCTGACTTGTAAGATATCATGGGCGGTGGCGAGTTGCTTGCGATCGTTAATTCCGCTAATTTCGAGATAATCATCGACATCAACTGCCATTACTGGATCAAGAAAATTCACCGCATCCGTCAAATAATATTCTTGTTGATCATTATTTGGCTGAAGATTTGGGAGAATTTCCATTAATTTTGACCAATTAAAGCAATAAATACCCCCATTAATCCGACAATTTTTCCTTTGTGCGTCATTACAGTCTCTTTCTTCGACGATCTGAGTCACTAAATTATGACCATCACAGAAAACTCGTCCATAACCTTTCGGGTTTGGTAAATTTGCCGTTAATAGAGTGGCTGCATTTTGATGGGTTTTGTGAGTGGCTAAAAGTTGTTGAATGGTTTCTTTCCGTAAAAGCGGTACATCACCATTTAAAACAAGAAGATCGCCTTCAAAGTCTTGTAGATAAGGTATAAGCTGCTGTATAGCATGACCTGTTCCTAACTGTTCTTTTTGTTCGACATATTCCAAGTTATCTTTATGCTGTAAGGCTTCTTTGACGCGATCGCCCTGATAACCAATAATAATCATACGCCGTAGCGGGTTAATCATCTGACAACTGTCGATGACCCGTTCAACTAGCGATTGTCCTGCCAAATAGTGTAATACTTTAGGCAGATTAGATTTCATGCGAGTCCCACGACCCGCCGCTAATATTGCTACCGCTACCATTGCTCGTGTGTGTTGTGTTTCGACTTTCTCAAGGACAAAGTATAGCGTGTAATGACACCTTCATGATTCACTTCACCTGTTTAAAATAATGAAAAAACTCTCAGGTAGCCCTCAGAAACTCTTCAGATACAAGGTTTAAGCTAAAAAATAAGCCAAATTAGGATTTACAACAACCATGTCAGTACGCCTGCTTATACACAGTTTAATAATTATGTCTGTATCTTTTATTACTTTTTCTTGTAATGTTTCCCGTGCGTCGTTTCCCGATCCTGTCACTAAGATATCGACTTCGACTAATGGAAATCAAACGGCGGTTTTAGCGGGTGGGTGTTTCTGGGGCATGGAAGCGGTTTTCGAGCATCTTAAAGGCGTTTCTGATGTTGTTTCTGGTTTTTCGGGTGGCAATGCTGAAACGGCGAACTATCAGAGGGTGAGTTCTGGACAAACTGAACACGCTGAGGCTGTAAAAATTACTTACGATCCTTCGCAAATTTCCTATGAACAAATTCTGAAGATTTATTTTTCAGTGGCACATGATCCCACGCAGCTAAACCGTCAGGGGCCTGACTCTGGTACGCAATATCGTTCAGCGATTTTTTACGCTAATGACGAGCAAAAACAAGCAGCACAAGCTTATATCGATCAGCTTAACAAAACTGATACTTTTGGTAAACCGATCGTCACTCAGCTAGTTCCTTTAAATGATTTTTATGCGGCTGAGGAATATCATCAAAATTTTATCGATCGTAACCCGAATTATCCTTACGTGGTAGTGCATGACTTACCGAAGTTAGTTCAACTACAAAAACAGTTTCCTAATCTTTATAGACAGGATAGCGGTTCTTAAATTTATTGGGTTTGGAGACCAAACCCCTACAATTCATCAATTATAACCCTGCAAACCATTCATACCCGCGATCTTCCCAGTAGCCTTTCATCGGTAATAGCTGATCGACTAAAGTAATTTGAGTCACCCATTTACTCTGTTTATAGCCTAGTTTAATAGGAGATGCTAAACGAAGCGGCGCACCATTGGCAACGGGTAAAGGCTGTCCATTTTTTTCATAAACCATCAAAGTTTGTGGATGTAGTGCTGAGGCGATATCCCAACTTTCATAGTAGCCATCAGCCGATTTAAAATAAACATAACGAGCGTTTGATCTCGGTTGAGCTAAACTAATTAAGTCTCGTAAACGTACTCCACTCCACTGAACGATCGCTGCCCAACCTTCTACACAAACATGACGAATAACCATCGAAGTTAAAGGAAAATTCTGGATCTCTGTCATACTGAACTGTTTTGGCTGATCGACTTCCCCATCAATTTTGAGGCGAAACTGTGTAAGATCAATTTTTGGGCTAAAGTCAAAAGTATTAATCAATAACTTATCGGGTTCAATAGCACTCAGGGGAAATTCAGGAATAGGATGTTGAGTTAATAGCAGTTCTTGCAATTTTTGATTAAGTGGTTCAAATGTTCGACCCATCGTCTCTGATAATAAACTCGAACCACAGCTATCGAGTAGCAAACCCATTCCAGTAAGTCCAGATATTTTAAGTAATTGACGGCGGGATAACACGCGCTTGGGAAAAATTAAACTCATAGCCAATTTTTAGACAAACATAGATTTAATTAGTCGAAAACTCCCCACATTCAGAGCAAATAGGGAATGAATGAAGGTAAAAACAACGATCGCAGGAACCGTAAAAAAGTGAACAACTCGTAAAGTCTGCCAGTCGCCAAATAAACCAGAAAGCCAGTAAAACTGTGCTGGTTTATACATTGCAAGACCACTCAAAATAGCCAACAGTAAAACGGGAATAATAGCCGTATAAATTAACCGATGCCATGCGTAGTTTTTGCGCTTTGGGTTTTTGCTCTCAAAAGCTTTTAGATCACGTGTACTAGCAAACCGAATTCGCCAACGACGGGTAACAAACACATAAAATCCATACCAGAGTAAGTTTAGCCCATAGAACCACATTGCCGCAAAATGCCAATTTCTCCCACCTGCCAACCAACCGCCCAACAGAAAAAAGTCTGGAACTTCCCAACCACCACGCCCCCCAAAAACTGGATTAGCATTATAGATCTGTAGTCCGCTAGTGATCATGATCATCAGACTAATAATATTAATCCAATGAAAAGTCTTTGCGAGAAAAGCTTGTTTAGGTGTTCGTGGGCTTTTGCTACTAGAAGATGAAGTCATAATAAATCACTTAAAAAGCTAGAGGGGGAAAAAGCGGTGCTAACCAAAGTTGTAGCCGAACATCCCAACCCATTAGAATAGCCAATGCCGTCATTACCACGATGATACCGCCTAATCGCTGTAATACTATACTGTAAGAACGTAGGTTGAGTAATCGTCTGCCCAGAACACGACTGCTATAAGCGATCGCTAATAAAGGTAAAGCGGCTCCGATCCCATACACAACCAACAATTGAAACGCACTGATTACCTGTTGATTAACGGCTGCTAGTACTAAAATACTAGCCAAGACGGGGCCAGCGCAAGGAGTCCAAAGTAAACCTAATTGGGTTCCGATCCAGAATTCTCCAATAAGTCCGACGGGTGTTGATTTTCCGAACCATTTACCCACCCGAAGCACACTAAATAGACGATAGCTCCAGTTGGGAAAAATAGCCAAAAACCCTAAAACTAAAAGAAGAACGATCGCCCCAGTTCGTAAGCCATTAATTAACCCCGTAAACCAAGTTGCCACTATTCCGAGTAGGCTACCCGCTACGGCAAAACCACCAATTAAACCACCGACTAAGGCAACAGGGCCATACAAATGAGACTGGAGCGATCGCCCTACGACTAGCGGCAAGATGGGTAAAACGCAGGGGGAGAGGACAGTCAGCACCCCTCCAAGAAATGCTAGACCAATGGATAGGGTAGAAGTGGTCATTTTTTCTCGTTTAATAACTGACGGATCGTCTGTTCAGTTTTGTCATAAGCTCCTTCCCCAATATGGTCATAGCGTAGCACCCCCCGACGATCAGCTAAATACAAATGAGGCCAGTATTTATTGTCGTATGCTTGCCAAGTTTTGTAAGCGTTATCCATTGCCACAGGATAGGTAATTTGATTTTGTCGCATTGCCTTTTTGACGTTATTTGTGTCTCGCTCAAAGGCAAATTCTGGGGTATGAATTCCAATGACCTTAAGTCCTTGTGCTGCATACTTTTGGTGCCACTGCGTGATATAGGGTAAAGTCCTTTGACAATTGATACAAGCAAATGTCCAAAACTGCACTAAGATAACATTGCCTTTAAGTCCAGTAGTGGTTAGAGGATCAGAATTGAGCCACTCATTGATCCCTTGAAATTCTGGTAAGGTGTTGCTAGGTGAAGTCATGGCGATCGCACTATAATCATCCGTCAGCAAGGCTTTTTTTAGTCCACCAAAATTAATTGAGGTAGCCCCAACACCCACCATTCCTAAACCAAAAGACATCAACAACTTACGTCGAAGTCGGTGTTTATTCATGATCTTGTCACGTTATTTCTTCATGCGATCGTTACTCATTGTGCCACTCGGTTGAGTCATGCGATCGTTACTCATTGTGCCACTCGGTTGAGTCATGCGATCGTTACCCATTGTGCCACTCGGTTGAGTCATGCGATCGTTACTCATAGCGCCACTTGGATGACTCATGTGATCATTACCCATCGCACCAGTGGGTTGACTCATGTGATCATTACCCATCGCACCAGTGGGTTGACTCATTTGACTACTGTTCGTTGTATTGGCGGGTTTTTTCTGTCCCTTATTAGCGATAGAATAGCCATCAGAGTTAATAGTCTTGCTGCTTACAGGATGAGAGAAACCAGCAGCTAGAGTGAGTACTAAAGGTAGAGCAACAAAGCCAAGTATTTTTGAGTTCATATTTTTTTCTTTATTAGAGTCGTTTGATTTAAGAAATTATTCGGATAGAGTTCTAGGATTTACCTTTTGCCTTTCCTATTAATAGTTGTACCTTGTTATCCTGAACTTTCCCTGACTATTATCTGAGAATTCCCTGAGAATCCTAAAAATTGTCTTTTTTTGAGCAACTGTAGGGGTTTGGTTTCCTTTCCCCAACCAAATACAAACCCAACCAAAAAACAACCTAACCCTAATTAACTAAATCCAATTATTAAATATCATTCTGATGCTATATTGTTTTTCAGTTAAAGGAAGACCTAAATAAATCGGTAGCCAATAAACAAACGCTACAGCAATTAATATTAAAGTTAGCTTTCCTAAAATCTGATAGCTCAATAAATCGCTATATAACCAAGCCTCAATTATCCACGCTAAAGCCAGTATTGCAAAAACATAAGCCCCTAAATAATGATAAATAAATGTACATCTGCTCACCGCTATCCAAGGTAAAAGATTAGCGATAAAGTTAGATAAAATATAAATGAGTAATAAAGGATCAATAGCTAGATTTTTTTTAAATACTTTTAAGATAAAAATCAGGAAAAACATTATAATAGCCAAAGTAGAGAACCACCATAAAAGCGGATTTCCCATCGCATGAACATCATAAATTATTTTTTGATTAGCTACTGTTTTGGTTTCATAAAAATAAGCGATCGGTCGCCACATCAATAACCAACTATACCAAGGGGAACAATAAGGATGAATCTTAGAATCATTTCCTGTAATTTTTTGATGGAAAGATAAAATTTCTTGATGCACTTCCAAAAAGTTGTACTGTGGATTCATTATTAAATGTGGTATCCAAAGTACGGAATAAGTTAATAAAGGTATAATCAATAAATAAAGTGTAATTTTTATCCAGTTTAAATTAATCTTATGATTTTTATTAAGTAAATTAGTTTTAAGTAAAAATATTATTAAAATAATTCCTAATAAAAAAGCTAATCCGTTCCATTTAACGGCAATTGAACAACCCAGAAAAATACCTGAAAGAATTAAATAAATATTTTGATTGCTAGTGCGGAGCGATAATAAAAAGCAAAATTGACCCAATAAACCAAATAAAACCAGATAAATATTATTTAAAGCATACCGAGATTCTACTAAAAATAATCCATCTAAGACCACTAATAAAGTAGTTATTAAACTGTAACTACGTCGTTGGGTTAATTGATATGCGATCGCCCCTACTATAATGGGAATAAATGACCCAATAAACGCATTAATCCAACGATAACTAAAGGTTGAACGCATCGAACCTGTTAAGTCATTTATTGTATCAGGTGAAGCGGGAAAATGAGAACCGAGCCAAATTCCAATCGCAATAATATATTGACTTAAAGGAGGATGGGAATTAAAAAAATCAGTCCCAATTAAATAATAATTAGCATATTTAGCATAATATACCTCATCGAAAACAAAACTATTAAATTGACTTATTTTCCAAAAACGAAGGAATAAAGCTAGGAAAAATAAGCTAATCATTCCTATTTTGTATTTAACTAAAGATACATCTTTTAAAAGGTTAGTAAAAATCATATTTTTTATCTAAAAAGTAGGGGTTTGGTCGACCAACCCATTCATATGTATTTTCTGAATTTGAGAACTGCTAGAAACAGATTTCTAATAGTTCCCTCACATTCAATGGAGAGGTAATAAAGCTTTGGTGACCAAACATATACATTGATTAATTATTTTTCGATTGGGTTTGGATACCAAACCTCTACAATTATCAATTTTGTACATTTATATTTCGATTTGGATCACCTAAAAAAACTTGACTAACTGGCGAAATTGGGGTAAGAGTTGGAGTTAATTCCCAATGATTAGATAATTGTTTTAAAAGCTGATCTTGTTGATGACGAAAACCATCAATATTGCCACCAGAATTAAGAATAGCAAACCAAACTTTACCCCGTTCTTTTGTGGGAATCATCCCCGCTAAAGCACTTACTTGAGCCAAAGTTCCTGTTTTAATTGCTACACCATAGGGAATTTGTCGCTGGTGTATTGTCCCATCTTTATCGCGTCCTCCAACTGGAAATAAATCAGTTACACTCATCTGTTTAGTCCCTAATTTTTGTTCTAAAGCTTGGAAAATTTGACAGACAGCACGGGGAGAAATACGATTATCAACACTTAAACCAGAACCATTTACTAATTGAATTTCATCTGGCGAAACTTTAGCCGTTTTAATCATAATTTGTCTGACGACTTCATGTCCACCCACTAATTCCGCTAACATTTCTGACATCACATTATTACTATAAAGATTCATTTGTTTTAATAATTCAGCTAAGGTTAAAGATTGATGTCGTAATAATAATTTGGCATTTTTTGGAAGTTGAGCCGTTGTTAAAACCTTGCGGGCGATCGCAATCTGTGGCCGTATTGTTCCATTAGGTAATTTTGCGTATTGACTTTCTACCACAGATGACCATTGATTAGAATTGATGCCCTGTTTAAATAATTCACCCGCTATTTGAGGATCAGTCTTAAAATTCATGGCAAACTGACCCGTAATAATTAAATTTCCCTTCACCTGACGAATTCCTGCTTTAGTCAGAGCATGGGCAACAGCGATCGCTTCTTCCCAGACAAACATAGGATCGCCCGTTCCTTCGACAATTAAATCTCCCTCTATCAACCCGTTAACCAGATTTCCTGTATGATAAATCCGTGTTTCAAAGCGATGATCCAAAGGCCAAGTCTCAATAGAGGCGAGAGTCGTGGCAACTTTAGTTAAAGACGCTGCCGAAGTGGGAACCGTTCCCCCTTGATTGGCTAATTCTGCCCATTCGGTTTCGAGCCAAACACGCTGATTTTGAGAACCCAAACCAAGTGCCGATAAGTTTTTTAAATAACTTTTAACCATTGCTTCTACCGTTGGATCGCTTTGAGTCGGTAAATCAAAAATAGTCGAGGTTTCCCAAGACACCAAGGGGATAGGATCGAGTGACTTCGGTGGCTGACCTAAGATATTCATTAAAAAACCAGATAACATTAGATTGAGAATATTCAGCATCTTCTACCTCAAATGACGCATAATTGTGTAAAGTGATATTAATTGTTTAAACATCAATCACTAATCCCTAATCCTTCGGCATCTGTCAAGGGCTTTGGTAAAATCTTTTAAGCTTTTATAACTTTTTGGTCAATGGCATCAACTCGCGTAAAAATTGCAGTAGACGCTATGGGCGGTGATAATGCTCCCAATGAAATCATCGCTGGGGCGATCCGTGCGGCGGCAGAACTCGATATCGATATCTTACTGGTAGGAGATGCTCAACACATCGAATCCTATTTACAACAACACCATCAAAGCCCGAAAAATGTAGAAATTGTCCCATCTGAGGGGGTAGTTTCGATGGAAGAAGAACCCCTCGTGGCATTACGGCGCAAACCCAAAGCCTCAATTAATGTGGCGATGGATCTCGTTAAGCAAAAACGAGCGGATGCTGTCGTATCGGCGGGACATTCTGGGGCGGCAATGGCAGCAGCTTTACTCCGTTTAGGGCGAATTAAAGGCATCGATCGTCCTGCAATTGGTGCTGTTTTACCCACTCTACTCGCGGGAAAATCAGTGATCGTTCTCGATGTTGGGGCAAATGTAGACTGTAAGCCCAAATATCTCGAACAGTTCGCCATTATGGGGACGGTTTATAGTAAATTCGTCATGGATGTTGATATTCCCAAAGTCGGTTTACTCAATATTGGGGAAGAACCCACCAAGGGTAATGATTTGGCGATTAGAACCCATGAACTACTAGAGGCGAATCAAGCGATCGCTTTTGGGGGCAACGCCGAGGGTAGAGATGTCCTAAAAGGGGATTTCGATGTGATTGTTTGTGATGGATTTGTGGGTAATATCTTACTAAAATTCGCTGAGGCAATTGGTGAGGTAATGTTACAAATTCTACGGGAAGAATTACCCCAAGGCATTAACGGACAAATCGGAACCGCCCTATTAAAACCCAACCTACAACGAATTAAACAACGAATGGATCACGCCGAACACGGGGGCGCGTTGTTATTTGGGGTCGATGGTGTGTGTATTATTAGTCATGGAAGCTCTCAAGCTCCCTCGATTTTTAATGCCATTCGTCTAGCATCAGAAGCGATCGATCATCAGGTAATTGAGCGTATTCGTTCATACAATCAGCAGTCTAGCTTTGAGAAGACAGAAAAGTTATCTGTAAGCAATGAATCATAATGCGTGGAAACCGTGCCAAACTGATAACTAAGATTGATTAAGGGAGAAAAATGTTGAAATTTGGGGTAGGAATTGCGATTACCGGAAGTGGATCAGCCACACCAGAACAAGTTCTGAGTAATGATGATCTCGCTATGATGGTTGATACCTCCGACGAATGGATCAAAGCACGGACAGGTATTAGTCGGCGGCATTTAGCACCCTCCTCTGGCTCCCTCAGTCAACTGTCGGCCGAAGCAGGTTTAAAGGCTCTAGCAATGGCTGAACTTGCTCCAAATGACCTCGATTTAATCCTTCTTGCCACCTCTAGCCCCGATGACCTCTTTGGAAGTGCTTGTCAAGTCCAACGCCTTTTAGGAGCTTCTAGAGCCGTTGCCTTTGATTTAACCGCCGCTTGTTCGGGTTTTGTTTTTGGTTTAGTGACCGCCGCTCAGTATATCCGTACGGGAACTTATCGCAATGTTCTAGTAATTGGTGCAGATATACTATCCCGTTGGGTCGATTGGAACGATCGCGGAACCTGTATCTTATTCGGGGATGGTGCAGGGGCTGTGGTTTGTCAAGCATCGGAAACAGGCGATCGCTTATTAGGGTTTGAAATGTGTAGTGATGGCACTCAGAATAGTTCCCTAAATCTCGCCTATCAAGGTCAAGAAAAATTTATTAACACAAAAAGTGAAATTACGCAAGGAAATTATCAATTTATTACGATGAATGGACGAGAAGTTTATCGCTTTGCTGTCGCTAAAGTTCCTGAAGTCATCGAAAAAGCTCTTTATCGTGCTAATCTAAGTGCGGCTGATCTCGATTGGTTATTGTTACACCAAGCAAACCAGCGCATTATTGACGCAGTAGCCGATCGTTTAAAAATAAAGAGTGAAAAAGTTATTAGTAATGTCTGTGAATACGGTAACACTTCGGCGGCATCGATTCCCATTGCTCTAGATGAAGCAATCCGTATTGGAAAAGTAAAAGATGGTGATATTATTGCAACATCTGGCTTTGGAGCGGGTTTATCTTGGGGATCGGCGATTATTCAATGGGGAAAATAAGCTTATTTGTTGTTGACAAAGGTGACCAAAAACTCTTTACTAAATAATCTATTGGTTTAAATTATTATTAACTTTAATCAAATGACTAAAATAGCGTGGATTTTTCCTGGGCAGGGTTCACAAGCTGTAGGAATGGGAGTCGATTTACAAGAAATAAAAAGCGCGATCGCAAAATTGGAACAAGCCGAAAAAATCTTAGGATGGTCAGTTTTAGAAAAATGTCTTGGGGATGAAGAACAATTATCCCAAACTTTGTATACCCAACCTTGTCTCTTTGTAATTGAAAGCATTTTGACCGATATTTTAGTCGAAAATGGTCATTTACCCGATTTAGTCGCAGGACATAGTTTAGGCGAGTATTCTGCTTTGTATGCTGCTAGAGTATTCGATTTTGAAACAGGTTTAAAATTAGTTAAAAAACGATCGGAATTAATGGATCAGGCTGCAGGTGGCAAAATGGCCGCAGTGATGAAATTCGATCGCCAAAAATTAGAAAGCGTCATTGATAATACACCTGATCTAGTCATCGCCAATGACAACAGCAGCGAACAAGTAGTTATTTCTGGGACACCTGAAGCGGTAGAGAAAGCACTAGAGCAAATTACAGCCAAACGAATCGTTACACTCAAAGTTTCTGGCGCATTTCACTCACCATTAATGCAAGACGCAGCCGAACAGTTTCAGCAGATTTTAGATTCTGTCACATTTAATAATGCTAAAGTACCCATCTTATCTAATATCGATCCCACATCAACCACCGACGCGCAAACCATCAAAACACGCTTAATTCAACAGATGACAGGTTCCGTTCGCTGGCGTGAAATTATGCTGCAATTACCGAATGAAAATATTACTCAGGTTATTGAAGTTGGCCCAGGTAAAGTATTGACGGGTTTAGTCAAGCGCACTTGTCCTGAAATTGCCCTAAAAAATGTGGCAACAAGTGCCGATATTACTGGCTAAAAACTAGGGTGAGACTAGCCCACCCAAATTTTAAATTATTTAAGTACAATTTCGTAAGAATTGTTTAAAGGATAAGCTTCTTTCGTTTGGCTATCATAAGACCAAGCTTTGATTTTTGTTGTTTCTGCTGGAAGATTAAGGGTAGCAGGATCAAGGGTAGCTACCCATCCTGATTTTTCAAGCGCTGGATTTTTAAAAGCTTGAGCCACATCTGGACGAGCGACGCTGACTGGAATTGTCGTGGCTACTGTATTATTATCGCCATAGGTAATTAAAACGGTGTCTGCTGGTTTACTTTGATCGGGTGCGATCGCCCATCCTGCTATATAAATCGGTTTATTGGATGCGATCGTCTGAGTTGTTGTTTTCGCGTTATTCAGTGATTCTATATAACCATGAAGTTTATCTTTAACTGCATCTTTAAAAATAATTCCTTCAGTCGTTGATGCAGTCGTTTCCGGTGTCGCTGTGGGAGAAGGTGAAGCGGTTGTTGATTCAGGACTAGCAGGTGGTGTGTCAGTTTGTGTCGTCGTGCTTGTCGGAGTACCACAAGCGGTTAGAGAAATTAAAATGGCAGATGCAATAATAAATTTAATGTTTTTAATCATCTTCTTGTTGAACGTTAGTACTATATTTGAGTTTCGGTAGATTTCCTTAATATCCTATCAAAGTTTTAGAATTTTTTAAGATTCATTTGTTCCCTAAATTTGAGTTTTACAAACTGTCGAATAGTTCTTGCAATTTTTTTTGAACGGAGTCTGGACTATATTGCTGAATCGTTTGTCGAGAGTTCTTTGCAATATTATGCCAAAGTGTGGCATTTTCATAAATAGAGATGATTTGAAGAGCGAAAGAATCGGGTTTATCAGCAATTAAGACATCATAGCCCTCTTTTAGCCCCATTCCTTCAGCCCCGATGGTAGTAGTTACTGTTGGTAAACCATAAGACATACTTTGTCCGATTTTTCCTTTCATTCCTGCACCAAATCTTAGAGGAGCAACAAAAACACGACTTTCTCTAAAATAGGATTCTACATCTTCTACATAACCTTTTACTAACACTTGTTCTGATGCTAAAGCTTTTACTTCATCCTTTAAATTACTCCCTAATAAAGTCACTTTAATTTCTGGGTGAGATTCCCAAACAAGCGGCATAATTTCATTACATAGCCAAATCACCGCATCAATATTAGGAGGATGATTATAACTTCCAATAAACAATAATCCCGAACGTTGTTCAAAAGATTCCCAAAAATGCTCATGAGGATAATGAATATTAGGAATCACCCAGACATTATTAACGTTTAACTCATTAAGCGTTTGTTTCTCCGCTTCAGTTACGACAATCGTTGCGTTTGACTTTTGAGCAAATTTAATTTCTAATTTTTGATAAGTTTCCCAAGACCAGTTTGTATTCTGATAATCTTGTGATAAAAATTCCTGTTGTCTTTTTATGCGGAGGAAATGTAAATCTATGGTGTCATAAATAACAGGAACATGAGAATAATGACGAATTAAATCTAAATACTTTTCGCATAATTCAGGGCGACAAAGCCAAATCAGATTAACTAAAGATAAACGATTAATTAATAACTCATTTAAGTCAGGTTTTTTAGGCGTAAAGTATAAAACTTCTATCCCCATTTGCTGAAGAGTTGAAGTGTAAGGCTCTTCTGGATTACCATTATCGGGAAAGAAAATAATATCATAGTTTAAATTCTGTAAAATTTTTAGGATTTCCAGTAATCTAACACAGCCCGATTCTTTATCATAAAGAGGAACATAAGAATCAATCACTAAAATTGTCTGTTTTCTAGCTAATCTTCTAGCAGCTTGAGGAACTCGACTAGCATCAGGTAAAAAATGTTGTTTTAAGTCTTCTTGCCATTTGGACAAAAATTTAATTTGATTAACTTTTTGATATTGTTTAATTCCACTATTTAAGTCCGTTCCTGATGTTATTCCTTCATAATGAATTACTTGTGATTTTGGTTGATATACAACTTGATAACCTAAATTCCAAATTGCAAAACATAAATCAGTATCTTCATAATAAGCAGGTAGAAAAGTTTCCGAAAAACCTCCAAGTTGATTAAATATTTCTGTTCTGACTAAAAGACTAGCACCTGAACAATAATCTACTGATCTAACATAATTATATTCTGGTTGATCTATATCATCTAAACGACCATAATTCCATCCTGTAGCATCTTGCCAAATAATGCCACCTGCTTCTTGTAATTTTCCATTATTGTAAATTAATTTAGAGCCGACAGCACCAATCAAAGGTGATTTTTCCATCAAATAAAGTAAACTTTCTAAGCAACCTGCTAAAATTTGTGTATCGTTGTTTAAAAAGTATAAATATTTTCCTTTTGCTTGTGAAGCCCCGTAATTACAAGATTTGATAAAACCTTGATTTTGCTGATTTTTTAAAACATGAATTCCTGAAATATTTTTTAATTGTTCTTGAGTTTCATCACTTGAACAATCATCTACAATAATAATTTCAATTTCATTAGCAGTTGAATTGGTTTTTAAGATAGATTCTAAACAGTTAAAAGTATATAAATATTGATTATAAACAGGGATAATAATTGAAATTATAGGAGTCGGACTGGTGGAAATTTGTAAAGGTCTTGGTTGAGATAATTGTGCTATTTTTTTGACCTCTTCTTCAATCAATAAAGTTGTTTTTCCTGTGAGCATTTTGCGTAGTTTTCGATATGTTCTTGCACCAGCAACATTTAAACCCTCTTCTGTTAAACTAAACCAAAATGTTTTAATTAATTTCTGAGTTTTAAAAATGATTAAGGATAAATCAGTTTTTTCCGCTTCTTCTGCTGGCAGAAATAAACTTTTAATTTTTAGCCATCCATCTCGTAATTTCCAGAATTTACTACTTTTCATGGCTTCAATTAAAGCTTCAGATTGCATCAATTGGGCGGCAGTTTGATCTAATTGTTGTTGAGTATTTGCCCATCTGGTTTCTAATTCTTGTTCGTATTGTTCTAACTGTTGAATTCTACCTTTAGAGCGGTTTAATTGCCATCGTAAATCATCTTCTACTGAAATAATACGACGCGAGTAAATCTGATTTTTTAAAGTTTGTGAAAGAAGATTATAAGACTCATTGGTTAATAATTTTTGTGTAAACTTACGATGATCGATCGCGGATTTTTCCATCTGCTCATTTTTTACTGTTTGTTGTTTAAGATGAATCCTAAAAGTAGATAAAGTTTCATCAACAAAACCGATTTTATAGTGAACCATAATTCTAATCCACATTTCTAAATCAACAAGTTGCTGTAACTCTAAATCAAAATATCCAACTTTATTAAAAACATCTTTTTTAATTAAAACTGTACTCGGTTCACCAATTTTATTGATTGGTTCTTCTAAAAAATTCGGGTCATTAAGTAAATCTTGTCCAGATTGAATCGGTTTCAAAACTGACCAAAAACGATGAATATCTTTAGCATTTTCGTATATTTTCTCAGTTTGTTCCTCAAGTTTATTTTCTGCGGACATTAAAACGTTTCGAGGGGCAAAAACCAAACCGATAGATTCCTCTTGTTCCGCTAGTTTAACTAATTCTTCAACACAATTAGGGGTCAATAAATCATCTTGAAAAAGAAACTTAATATACTTTCCTCTAGCATTTTTTAAGCAATAGTTCCAGTTTTGAACCATTCCGGGTTGAGGATTAACAATAATCTCGAACTTGTGGGGTGATTTTTTCTGATATGATTGAGCAATTTTCAGTGTTGCATCAGTTGAGTGATCATCCGATACAATAATTTCTAAGTTAGGATAAGTTTGAGAAATTGCTGATTTTAAGGTTTCTTCTAAAAATTCTTCACCTTGAAATGTAGGAATTAATAAACTAATCAAAGGGAGTATATCGGATGAATCAGACATAATTTTATTGAGCAAATCTAACTTAAGGAAACTTTTTTCAGGGTTTCTAGATGTTTTTTCAAGAGACGTTGAGCATTAAATTTTCGCTGAACGGTTAAATAGCCATTTCTCGCCATTTTAGCGGAATGTTTAGGATTTCGTAAACAGTTATTAATCCCGATCGCTAAAGCTTGATGATTACCCGATTTAACCAGATATCCCTCTACACCATCGCTAATCATTTCGGGAATACCAAATACATCTGTACTAATTATTTGTAATTCAAAAGCCATCGCTTCTAAAATAACTCTTGGGAATGATTCTTCAAGACTAGCACAGACGAAAATATCGCTAAGATGGAAAAAATCATAAACTTCATCAGTTTCCTGATAAATAAAGACATTATCTAAATTAAGTTTTTGGACTCTTTGGGTCAAAAGTTCTAAATATTTTCCTTGTCTTCCTCCTACAATTAAAGCAGTAATTTTAGAAAAATCTTCAGGATTAATTTTCTTTAATTCATTAAGCGCATCTAGAAAAATATGTTGTCCTTTGCGTTCACAAGTTGTGCCAATGATTGAAATAACAATATGATCTTCAGCAATGCCATATTTGCGCCGTAACTCAGATTTTTTATAAATTTGGCGAAAATAATTGATTTCTTGTAAATTAATTCCACCGTGGATAACTTGAAAATTACCTTTTATATCTAAACTATGAAATAATCTACGAGTTGCTTCAGCCACAAAGACAATGCGCTTGGCTGTAGTAAAACAGTTTAATATCACAGACTGAATTGATTTTTCATAGGATTGACAAAATAGATCAATAGATGTACTTTCGTGGATATACCACATACTAGGCACCTTAAATAAATTCGCTAATTCAACGCCCCAAAATCCCCCTAATGTATTAGTAATAACTAAATCATAATCTTTGAGATTAAGCTGATTTCCTAATTGCTCTAACTCTTGTTTAAGAGAATAAATTGTTTTATTAGGACAAGAAATTTGACTAGGATAAAAAGTAACTTGGACTCCTAAATCTTCTAATCTTTGCCGTAAAATACCATCTTGGGGCGAGATAAGATGTACTTGATAGTTTTCGGAATGCACACAATATTTAGCTAACTCATATAGCATTAAAGGTGCGCCTTCTAAATTCAGATTATGAGTAATCAAAAGAATTTTTAGATTTTTAGCTCTTTGAGTATGACAGAAATAATGAGGATCGATTTCCATCAGCATAGAATCAATATTTAAGTTAGGGCTAAAAAATGGATCTCGAAAATCGGGATACAGATTCAAAAAGTTAAGATGTTCTTCAAAATTATAGTCTTGTCCTCGAGATGCACTGGTTTGATGAATGAGGGTTGCTTGAGGCGTATAAACCACTCGTCGTCCAGATTGAATTGCTTTTAAACAGTAATCCACGTCGTTATATTGTACCCCAAACCGTTCTTCATCAAATCCCTGTAGTTCTCGATAAAGCTCAGTGGAGGTGAGTAAACAAGCGCCCGTTACTGCTGAGACATTGCGTGCAGCATGAGGTAAAGCTAGATAACCAACCGCTTCTATGGGTAAGTTATGGAAAAGATGATCGGCTAAACCATCATGAGAACCGATGACGACTCCTCCGTGTTGTATCGCTTGATTGGGATAAAGTAGTCTTGCTCCAACAACTCCCACACCCGCAATACTCATCCAACCAATCATATCTTCTAGCCATCCAGTGAAGATCGCTTCTACATCATTATTGAGATGTAGTATATAAGGAGTATCGACGTAGTTAATGGCTAAATTCATCAAACGGGCATAGTTAAACGGTTCATTTTGCCGATTT
Source organism: Aphanothece hegewaldii CCALA 016 (assembly GCF_003007785.1). GTDB lineage: Bacteria > Cyanobacteriota > Cyanobacteriia > Cyanobacteriales > Microcystaceae > Chroococcus > Chroococcus hegewaldii. The sequence continues at coordinate 97,850 of NZ_PXOH01000002.1, forward strand.
GAGGAAACAACTTGACAAGACCAAAATTGCTGTTGTTGTAGCTCATTAAAATAGTCCTGTGTGGCGACTTCTGTTGAAGAATCGTCGATAATTAAAAGCTTAACGGACGCTGGATTAACAGTCTTTTCTAGACTTGTAATACATCGTTTTAAAAGATCGGCTCGATCTTTCGTCGGAATAATAATGGTCACTAAATGTTCTTGTTGCAGTGAGGGCTCCCAGCGCAGTTGATGGAGACACATCGCATATTGTTTAGCGATCGCCGGTAGAAAAGGTTTCGCCTTGAGGCCTCTACGTTCAAGTGCTTCTACAATCGAGCGATAAGCATTATCAAAAACATACTGCTTTTGCCCACCACAAGATGCCGTACTATCTAAATGAGAACGCCAATGATAGCAAACTTGGGCAATATGCTCAATTCGATCGGCTGTTGTCTGTTCGCTGATGCGTAAGAATAAGTCTAGATCTTGCGCTCCTTCATATCCTTCTCTCATACGTCCAACTTGCTCGACTAAAGATCGGCGAAAGACAGCCAAATGATGGGTATAGTTGTGGGTGAGTGCCATTTCTGGACTCCATTGACCTTTCATTTGTGGATCGTAATGATTACCGTCTGGATCAATTTTGTCTTCATCGGTATAGATCCAATCTAAATTAGGGTTTTTGGCAATGCACTCCGCGATATGCTGTAAAGCATCAAGAGAGAGGGTATCGTCATGATCCAGTAATGCAATATAATCACCCGTTGCCAAGTCTAAAGCCGAGTTGGTTGCCTTGACAATATGACCATTTTCTGCGCGAAAGATCACTTTAATCCGAGAATCAGCCGCCATGAATTCTTTAAGCATTGTTTTGACGTGGATGTCTTCAGACGCATCATCAGCGATACACAATTCCCAATTAGAATAGGTCTGTGCTAGAACACTTCGCAACATTTCCAATAGAAATTTTTTGGGAGTGTTATAGACGGGGACAATCAGACTAATTTTTACTCCTTTGTTGAGTTGAAGCCGAATCGCATCGTCTTTCATTTGTAGCAAGAGTTTCGCGGTTAGATGGTTGTTAGATCGCCATCTTTGATAAAAATCTTGCTCTTGCCAGGCATGGACTGTATGAGGATTGCCTATAAAAACGAGGTTTTCGTCGTTCGGTGCCTTTGAGACGGTCTGAGAGCCATTACTTTCGAGGGTAACTTGTCTTTTAAAACAACAAATTTCTTGTTGAGTTTTTTCAAGGATTGCCGAAATGCGAATCTCGATCAAGCCAGTAAAATTATCGCCTAAAGCAATCTGCCACTGAAAGCCAGACATTTGGGCCTCTGAAATCTCTGGATATTGGCTCGATACATCTGGGCGTAATAAGCCATAAGTAATTTGTTCTTTGCTAAGATCCTCTTTTTCGATTAGTAATGTTTGAATCCTGTCATTTTTGCTAAAAACCCAACCTGAAACTAATAAAAGTCCCGTTTGGTTTCTTTCTTTATTTGTGGGTAAGTCTAAGTGTCCTACTAAATCATCTGTTGGGCTAATTTCAGTAAACTTATAATCCTCATCTAATCCCTCATTTTCCTTGACAAATAACGCACTTTCTGGTAAGTATAGCGGGACAATCGGTTCAAGAAAGTCATCTACTTGTTTTTGGCTCATTTGTTCTTCTAATAGACCAAATTTGCCCTTTACTTTCAACCATAAAGAACGCAGTTTCCAGAATTTACTACTCTCCATTGCTGTAATGAGAATTTTCGCCTGTTCTAATTGACCGCAAACTTTCTGGTATGCTTTTTGTAGATCTTGCAGTTGTGTTTGAGATTGGTGTAACTCTAACTGCTTCGGTTTGGATTGTACAGAAATCTGCTCAAACGCAGTTTGTGTTCTTTCAAGCTGTAATTGAGATTTTTGCAACTCAGTTTGCATTTGTTGGAGTTGAGCTTGCGATTTTTGTAATTTAGTCCAAGTCAGTTCGAGTTGAGTTTGCGATCTGTCTAATTCGTCTTGTGTAAATTCGAGTTGGGTTTGCGATCGGACTAATTCGTTTTGTGTAAATTCAAGTTGAGTTTGCGATCGGACTAATTCGTCTTGTGTAAATTCGAGTTGGGTTTGCGATCGGACTAATTCGTCTTGTGTGAATTCGAGTTGAGTTTGCGATCTGTCTAATTCGTCTTGGGTTAATTGATATTGTGCTGATATGTGCCTTAACTCAGCTTGAGTAATATGAAGTTGTGTCTGAGATTCTTGAGTTTCTAGTTGTGCTTGATACAGTTTGAGGTGAGATTCATTTAATTCCGATTGGGTCTGATGTAATTTAATATAAGATTGATTTAATTCTTTATGAGTATGCTGTAGCTCAAAATGGAATTGATTTAATTCAGTTTGAATCTGTTGTAAATTGACATGAGATTGATTTAATTCGGTTTGAGTTTCTTGTAGTTGTATATAAGATTGATTTAATTCGGCTTGAGTTTCTTGTAGTTGTATATAAGATTGATTTAACTCAATTTGAGTTTCTTGTAGTTGTACATGAGATTGATTTAATTCAATTTGAGTTTCTTGTAATTTAATACAAGATTGATTTAATTCTACTTGAGTCTGCTGGAGTTGAGTTCGGGCTTGCTCTAACTCAGTTTGTGTTTGCTGGAGTTGGGATTGTAACTGTTTAACAATCTTCTCTGATTTACGAATGTTTAACCAATCTTGAAGTACCCATGCTTTTTGATTGAGATAACTATCAATTTTTGCTGATAATAAAGCGTCTAGTTGTTCATCTTGATAGTACAGATCAGCACTTTGATTAAGAGTCAAGTAGAGCTCGATCGCTTGAGGAAAATAACGCTTTAATAATACTAATCTATGAAAATCCACTGCACGATTTAAGTAAGATTGTTCAAATAAATAAGCACAATTACCTAATTTCATTTGAAATTTTTGCTCAATAATCTGAGTTAATATTTTGGGATTTTCGGTGATCGTATTAAGATGAAGTAAAACACATTTTTCTGGATAATTATTATAAAAATCTAAAGCAATTTGGTTATAACTTTGCCAAAGTTCAAGAGCTAAATTAGGATTATGAGTAAAAATTTCATCCCCAGAATTGCCTCGTCTAAATAAAGAATCAACAACTTCCCAAGGAGAACGAAAAATAAAAATATATTTAGCATCAGGAAGCCATTTCGACCAAAAAGATAAAAAAAGCGTTGTTCGAGGATCTTTCCAGCCCCAAACTGAGTCATTTTGATTGTTTTGAATGAGTTGTCTAGCTTTTTCTAAATAGTTTTCAGGAACCGTAATATCTTTATTTAAAGTCCATCCTTCTTTAGCAAAACCCTGAGCAATTAAAACCTGTTCGTGAAAATCGACAAAATCTAAATTTTCAAAATAACCTTTTGCATTTCCTTGAGAAGCACTCATTAATTCTTGACCAATATTTACTCCTGCACTTTGTAATAAAGAAGCTGTCAGAGAAGTTCCTGAACGGTGCATCCCTGTAATAATAAGAGTTGATGAATTATTCATTACTATTTATCCTTATCTATCCTTATCTAATTTTTTTTGTGTCACTATTTTTCTTAGGCGATAATCTTACATTGCTCTAAACATAAAGAAACATTTGGTTCAATCAGAAAATCGACTGTTTGAGTTGCGATGAGTTCCTCTTCTGACTGAACTCTAAACATTAAAATATCTACACATCTATGTAAATAACATTCTTCACCATCAATCAGACCTAACACCCCGTTATTAAGAAAGTAAACCCCTGGAAGTAACAGACAAGTAAACTTAAATTCTACTTTAGCCGTTGTATTTGCTGGAATAAATTCGATCATTTTATTGATAGGATGTGAGGCGGCACCTCCTAGGAAAAAACCACTGATCGTTTTAATTAACATACCAAATCTGACTTGATAGGCATCTTCAGAAAAATTAACAGTGTAGTGATAAATGTATTCCTCGCCGCGAACTAAATGATTAACTTTGTCCCCTTCCAGTGTAGTTAAATAGGGGTCACTAATTTCGGCTCCTCTGGTAATATAAAAAACGCTACTTTCAGGCTTTAAATGAGGATCGTAAAACGGCTCTAATTTTTTGACTATTTTGCTTTCCTTAGCCTGATGATTGTTTAATAACTGCAAAGATGGAGCCTCAGAATCGCCCATTAAAGTCGCATTGGCTAAAGAATTTTCTTCTGAGCGATTTAATTGTTTTATTTCTTCTCTAAAAGTATCAATTTGGTCATTAGGACAGTAGAGAAGTTTATGATATTTAGCAATGATCAGTTTTGGTGAACCTGAGAGGATAATTTCACCCCGATCAACTAAAATAGAACGACTGCATAATTCAATTATTGAAGAAGCGGCATGAGAAACAAATAAAATAGTTTTTCCCTGTTCTCTAAAACCTCGAATTCGAGAGAAACATTTTCGTTGAAAAGCTTCGTCACCCACAGCTAGAGCTTCATCTACAATCAGAATATCTGGATCGACATTAATTGCAACAGCAAAAGCAAGACGGACAAACATCCCACTAGAATAAGTTTTAACGGGCTGATCAATAAAATGACCAATATCAGCAAACGCAGCAATTTCATCGAATCTTTTTTCGATTTCGTCTTGTTCTAAACCTAATAGCCGGCCATTGAAAAAAACGTTTTGACGGCCTGTAAACTCTATGTTAAAGCCACTCCCTAATTCTAATAGAGCCGAGATTCTGCCCTTTACTTGTAATTGACCTGATGTAGGCGTTAAAGTTCCGACGATAATTTGCAGTAATGTGCTTTTTCCAGAGCCATTGCGCCCGATAATTCCAAGTGTTTCTCCTTGGTTAATACTTAAATCAACATTTCTCAACGCCCAAAATTCTGTAGCTCTCGAATGTGTTGGGAGTATGAGTTCTTTTAGTCTATCTATTGGATGAGCATACTGTTTATAACACTTAGATATACCTTCTAGAGATATAACTTCCTCTTGACTCATGGGGGGTTAGACGCTCCTCACTCTTACTCTAATCTAAGCTAACTTAAGAAAATCACACACTTGACTTACTCAGCTAAGTTACAGGCAATGATGACAAAAGTCAAGTCGCTGCATTCAAGAAGCGATATTTTCTATACAGGAAAAAAAATCGCTCTCAGGGTGGCAAAAGGTTACAAGAAAAGGGTTTTAGAGAAAGTTATCACACGCCCTATTTGGTATGGCATGGCACACGACTCAACTTTGTAGATTTTTTTGTTCTGTACGATCGCCCTCCCAAAAGAAGTTCGATTAGTCTGCTTCCCCACACCATTATTATCTTAAAAAAATATTTAGCTTTTGTAACATAATTAATCTATGATGTAAAATTTTCATTAATCTTGGTATTTATTGAGTAATCAAAGTTTATGGAAACATCTTTTGCCGTTTGGTCAGATAATTTACCCGAAGAAATTTCATTTTGGAAAGAATGGTTGAATGATCAATCAATCAACAAAGAGCGAATAGAAATGATTAATAAACCTTTTCCTTTCTCGGCTCTTTTTAATCAGTTATCAGATACAACTATCAAAGTTTTAGATGTCGGTTCAGGTCCTGTAACCACTGTAGGTACATTATTGCCAAGCGCTACTATTGAACTAACAGCTTGTGATCCTCTAGCAGAAGAATATAATAGTATGCTGCGAGCAATTGGATTAGCAGAAAGAGCCAACATTCAAAAAGTAGCTGGTGAAGATTTAAGTAAAGTTTTTGAAAAAAATAGTTTTGATCTTGTTCATTCTGCTAATGCCCTTGATCATGCTTATGATCCACTTCTTTGCATTCAAAATATGTTAGAAGTCTGTAAACCAGGAGGATGGGTTGTCGTTATTGTTATTGAAAACGAAGGCGAAAGAGAAAATTATCATGGTTTGCATCAATGGAATTTTTATTTGTCAAAGCCAGATCAAGTAAGTCTTTGTTCCAAAAATAAAAATGATAGTATTATTATAAATAATCAACTGAAAGGAGTACAACAGTTTAAAGCATACTCTGTTGATCATGGTAGTAATTTACCAATTATTCAAATAGACATTCAGAAATCAGCTTAAAGTGTTTGAGTTCGAGATTCAAAAAATCACTTTCTTGCTTTCTTAAAGAAAGGTTGTAAAAGATTACAAAAAAGGGTTTCAAAGAAAGTTATTACACGTTCAATGAAACCCCGCCGCAAAAATGATTATTTATAAAACATCAGCAAAAGCCGGACGTAATTTTCGATAAATTGTAAAACCAATTATAAAAACAACAAGAGAAACAATCCAAAGTACCCCCCACTCTCCCCAATGTTGAATTTTACCTACTAAAATTAAGTCTCGATAAACTTCGGATAATGCTGTCATCGGATTTAGCCAATTTACAATAAAACGGAATTTCGGAGGAATTGATGTAATAGGATAAATAATCGGTGTTAAATAAAACCAAAAGTTGAGAATAACAGTTAATGTTTGAGGGATATCTCGTAAAAAAACCGTTAAACCTGCAAAAATATAACCTAATCCAGCAGTTAATAATAATTGAGGCATCCAAATTAAAGGCAAAAGAGCTAAAGTAACGGGTAGCTGATGAATCATTAGAGCAACTGCAACAATTAAAGCAGCTAGACCAAAAGACGTTTCAATAAAGATTGATAAAATAGGAACAAGAGGTAATAAAGCAAGAGGAAAAACAACTTTTTTTACAAAATTATTTTGATTAACGACAGAAGTAGCCGACTGAGCTAGTCCCCCAGAAAAAGCCAACCAAGGCAAGATTCCCGCAAATAACCACAACCCAAAAGTTAGATGACTATCTCCTGCTATACCATGTAAGCTCAATTTAACTTTGAGAACAACGGAAAAAACATAAATATAAATAAATAATTGAGATAATTGATTCAACAATGGCCAAAGATTGCCAATAACCGATCCTTTATAACGAGCATCTAAATCTCGTCTGACTAACACTCTTAACAGATCATATTTAGTCCACCAATGCTCATCAATTGGCAACCGTCGCCGAAAACTGCTTGCTTTATCTTTAATTGTTCCTAACAAAACTCACTCCTCTATTGTCCTATTAATTTACGTTTAGTCGCTTATCGAATCGCCACAAATTTAGGGTCTTTCTTCAACTGTTCCTTCATGTTAAGGACTTCTTTTCTCGCCCACCCGTCTGCTTCTAAAATATCCTCTAATGTTGGTGTTGTTGTATTTTGACTCGTAAAACGATCGCAGACTTTCTCAATTAATTTTGGAATATCTAAAAAGCCGATTTGTTCCTCTAAAAATAAGGCCACTGCTTGTTCATTGGCTGCATTTAAAACCGCCGGCATTGCACCGCCTTCTCTTCCGGCTGCATAAGCTAACTGCATACAAGGATATTTTTGATGATCAGGTTCAGAGAATGTTAAACTACCTGCTTTTACCAAATCTAACCTCTCCCAATCGGTATAAATTCGCTCTGGCCAAGACAAAGCATATAAAAGGGGTAAGCGCATATCTGGCCAACCCAATTGAGCTAGTACCGATGTATCCTGTAATTCAATCAACGAGTGAATAATACTTTGGGGATGAATAACAATATCGATCGCCTCATAATCCATGCCAAACAAATAATGAGCCTCAATGACCTCTAAACCCTTATTCATCAGTGTTGCCGAATCGATGGTGATTTTGCGTCCCATCGACCAATTAGGGTGTTTAAGGGCATCCTGTACCGTAACAGACGCTAATTTCTCGGTGGGTAGATCCCGAAAAGAACCGCCCGAAGCCGTTAAAATAATTCGTCTGAGTCCACCATCTCGAACCCCTTCTAAACATTGGAAAATCGCGGAATGTTCCGAGTCTGCGGGTAAAAGTTTCACTTGATGTTTTTCGACTAAAGGTAGTACAACTGGTCCACCTGCAATTAAGGTTTCTTTGTTGGCTAAAGCAATATCTTTACCCGCTTCAATGGCTGCTATTGTGGGTAATAATCCTGCACATCCGACAATTCCTGTCACCACACTTTGGGAGTCGCCATATCGCGCTACTTCAATAATTCCCTCATCACCTGTAAGAATAATCGGAGAATAATCAATGTCTGCAATTAGAGTTTTTAGAGTAGATAAATGAGACTCATTACAAATAGCGACAATTTGGGGACGAAAAGTCCGAATCTGTTGTGCCAGTAACTCTACATTATTACCTGTGGCTAATCCAATCACCTGAAATTGCTCAGGATATTGAGAGACAATATCAAGGGTTTGGGTTCCAATTGAACCTGTAGAACCTAAAATAGAAATTTTTTTCACGGCGAATTTATTATAATTTTGAACTACAGGATACACTATTTAGGGGTACTCTACCGATGACTATCCCATAATTCACTCAGGGTCACAACACGATAGTTTTGTTCAGTGAGAGTTTTTAAGATAGTTTTCAAGGCAATGGCTGTATTTTCAGAACGAGTCACTGTACCACCGTGTAAAACAAGGATTGAACCTGGGAAAATAAACTGTGAGGTATACCAAGCGGTAAACTGAGGATGTTCTGACCAAGAATTTGTATCTAGGGGAATCATCGAACCAAGGGCAAAGCGAGGCTCATAATCGGGTGTTTCTCTTAAAATTTCTAGCATTTTTGGGTTATAAAAAGCTCGTCCAGGGCGATACCAACGCAAAGGTTTACCACACAACCCAGAAATACAATGATGTGCTTGTTCTAAGTGATGCTGAAATTGTTCGGGATAAAGTTCCGCGACAAGAATATCTTCTAAACCATGATTGCCGATTTCATGACCTTGGTCCAAAATGGTTTGTAAAAGCTCGGTTTCTTGGCATAGATGATTACTAATCACGAAAAAAGTAGCTCTTGCTTGTTGATTCGGATTAGTAATCGATTGATTATGCTCGGCGATCGCATCTAAAATAAGATGAGTCGATTGATCATCAGGTTCATTGGGAGTGGGGATATCATCGATCGTAAGAGCCACTAGGCGTTGTGTTGTCTTTTTATAAAAAACAGCATCAGGAAAAGTCTTAGCAACTTGAGTTAATAAAGCTTGTTGAAGAATAGTCAAGGTTAATAGAGTAGGATTAATGACAAATCTAACTTAATTTCTAAAACAGTCTACCTAACCACTTTAGCCAATATCAATAAAAAATTTTGATCCAAATTCCAGATTTAGTAATAGAATGCAGCCAAAGTGAGACTTTTAAGTAAACAAGAGCGTATAACACGAAACACAAGAGAGATATGGGCAACCCAAAACGAGTACCAGTAGGCATTGTCGGGGCTTCCGGATATGGTGGAGTCCAGTTAATCCGTCTATTGATGGAACATCCAGAAGTAGAAATCGTATATTTAGGCGGTGATAGTAGTGCGGGAAAGCCCTACACTGATCTTTATCCTCATTTATTCCACAAAGTCAGTTTAAACGTTGAACCGATTGATATAGATGTTATTGCCTCGCGGTGTGAAGTAGTATTCTTAGGTTTACCCAATGGTATTGCTTGTGATCTTGCGCCAATTTTAGTCGAAAAAGGTTGTAAAGTTTTAGACCTATCGGCGGATTATCGTTTCAAAGATTTAGAAACTTATACGACTTGGTACAAAAAAGACCGAACCGACCAAAAAACAGCCCAAAAAGCCGTTTATGGACTTCCTGAACTCTATCGAGAAGAAATTAAAGCCTCTCCTCTCATTGGTTGTCCTGGTTGCTATCCGACTGCTAGTATACTTGCATTATCTCCTTTACTTAAACAAGGTTTAATTGTTCCAGAAACCGCAATTATTGACGCAAAATCAGGGACATCGGGTGGAGGTCGTCAGGCAAAAGTTAATATGCTACTCGCAGAAGCCGATAACTCATTAGGGGCGTATGGCGTAGCAAAACATCGTCATACTCCCGAAATCGAGCAAATTTGTAGTGATTTAGCGGGACACGAAGTTAGAGTACAATTTACTCCTCATCTTATTCCGATGGTTCGAGGGATTTTAGCAACCGTCTACGCGACTCTGCGCGATCCTGGTCTCGTCAGAGAGGATTTAATCACGATTTACGGGGCTTTTTATCGTTCCTCTAGTTTTGTCAAAATTCTGCCAACTGGGGTTTATCCGCAAACTAAATGGGCTTGTGGGACGAATTTATGTTACATCGGTATTGAAGTCGATCCGAGGACCGATCGCATTATTGTCATGTCTGCGATCGATAACTTAATCAAAGGTCAAGCCGGTCAAGCGGTACAATGTTTAAATCTCATGATGGGTTGGGATGAAGCATTAGGTTTACCTCAAATGAGTTTTTATCCATAACTAATGTAGGGGTAGGGAGTCCAAACCCTTTAGATGTCTAATTGTTGTGGGCTTAGAAATCAAGCCCCTACGGGTGAACATATATTATGTAGGGGTTTGGTTGCCAAACCCTTCTTTAATACCAAAGCTCGTTAAAATGAGATTAGAAAAGACGCAACACTTTTATATTTATGACCACTCAAACAAGTTATTTAGATCAGTTAAACCCTTCGCAACGACGGGCTGTCAAGCATTTTTGTGGGCCATTATTAGTGGTTGCGGGCGCAGGTTCAGGAAAAACAAGAGCGTTGACCTACCGAATTGCTCATTTAATTTTATATCATAAAGTCGATCCAGAAAATATTTTAGCAGTTACTTTTACTAATAAAGCGGCGCGTGAAATGAAAGAACGGATCGAAAAAACTTTTGCTCAAGAGTTGGCTATCGAAAAATATGAGCAACGCTTAGAATTATTAAAGGAATATCAGCAAAAACAATTATTTTCTCAAATTTATAAAAATATCACTAAAAAGCTTTGGATCGGGACATTTCATAGTTTGTGTTCTCGTATTTTACGCTACGATATCAATAAATATCGTGATGAAAAAGGTCGGACTTGGCAACGCAATTTTTCTATAATGGATGATTCTGATGTCCAAAGTTTGATTAAAAATATTATTACTAAACAATTAAAATTAGATGAGAAAAAATTTGAGGCTCGTTCCGTACGCTATGAAATTAGTAAGGCAAAAAATTTAGGTTTATCTCCGGCTCAATATTTGCGGGAAAATCCCGAATATAAAGGAAAAATTATTACCGAAATATACGAAGAATATCAAGCACAATTAGCCGCTAATAATGCTTTAGATTTTGATGATTTGATTTTAATTCCTGTACGATTATTTGAGCAAAACGAATCTATTTTAGGTTATTGGCATAATCAGTTTAAACATATTTTAGTCGATGAATATCAAGATACAAACCGTATTCAATATGAATTAATTCGACTCCTTTCGACCAATGACGAACCGAATAAAAAAGAATGGAACTGGAAAGATCGATCGATTTTTGTCGTCGGAGATGCGGATCAATCGATTTATAGTTTTCGGATGGCAGATTTTACCATTCTGTTAAATTTTCAATCCGATTTTGGCGACGGATTACCAGATGATGATACTCGTACAATGATTAAGCTAGAAGAAAATTATCGCTCTAGAGAGAATATTTTACAAGCTGCTAATAAATTAATTGAAAATAATACTCAAAGAATTGATAAAATTCTCAAAGCGACTAGAGGAATCGGTGATACTATATTTTGTTATCGTGCAGATAATGAAGAAATAGAAGCTGAATTTGTGATTAATAAAATTAAAGAATTTAGACGAAATAATCCAGAATTAAACTGGGGAAGTTTTGCAATTTTATATAGAATGAACGCTCATTCTCGACCTTTTGAGGATCGGCTGGTTAATAGTAATATTCCTTATCAGATTGTGGGAGGTTTTAAATTCTATGATCGTCAAGAAATTAAAGACGCGATCGCATATCTAAAAGTCATATCTAACCCATCCGATACCGTTAGCTTACTCAGAATATTAAATACTCCGCGTCGTGGAATTGGAAAAACAACCATCGAAAGTTTAGTCACTGCATCTCAAGAATTAGGTGTCCCTTTATGGGAAATTCTTAGTGATGAAACATCGGTTAGTACAATAGCTGGACGTGCGGTAAAATCGATTAATCAATTTGTCAAATTATTACAAACCTTTCAAGCTCAAATTGAAACCTTGCCCGTAGCCGAGATCTTACTACAATTAATGGAACAATCGGGTTATATTGCCGAATTGAAAAACAAAGGAACAGAAGAAGCAGATAACCGTTTAGCCAACGTTTTTGAGTTGTATAATGCTGTTTTAAAGTTTACTGAAGACACCGAAAGTAACAGCATACAAGACTATTTAGCAACTGCTTCTCTATCATCTGATTTAGATGACTTGCGTGAAGGACAAGAAAAAGTATCATTAATGACATTACACTCAGCAAAAGGGTTAGAATTTCCCGTCGTCTTTCTCGTCGGTTTAGAACAAGGAACATTACCTCATATGAGAAGTCTAGGTGATCCTTTATCCATCGAGGAAGAACGCCGTTTATGTTATGTTGGAGTGACTCGCGCCCAAGAACAACTTTTTTTAACCCATACTAAAGAACGGTTTGTATGGGGTAATAGAGAGGGCAAAATTCCGTCACAATTTTTAGAAGAAATTCCCCAAGAATTAGTTACCACTAACGTAAAAACGAAAACACGTCAAAATTCTTCCGTTAGTTCAACGAAACGCTCACATCAAACCACAAAAGATATATCTTGGGAAGTAGGCGATCGCATATACCATTCAATTTTTGGTGAAGGAGAAGTAACCCACATTCTAGCGGGTGGTAAACGAACAAACCTAGCGGTTAAGTTTTCGGGACTTGGTCAAAAAATCCTCGATCCTACAGTAGCCCCAATGGAAAGAATTTAGTACTCATTGAACAAGGAAAGTTGAATAGATGAGAATTACATCGTAAGTTAGATCTATTCTCTTTATGGACAAAAAGTGTCATAGAATGTAAGCTTGCAGCAACATTAACCTAAAATGAGAAGTCATTTGAGTTAATTCTTAATAGTTGTTGAGAAATATTGAGTAAGCTATCAAAACTGTCTGATAATATGAGCAAAGATAGGTAGAGTCTGACTTTTTAGACGACTGTCTGCTCTGTACAAGAGAGTCAAACCTAACATTAAGGATCGGTCAAATATATATGGAATCATTTAAACCCACGGAAACCAAGCCCACAATTAGACCAGACGCGCCAGGATCGCTGACTAAACCCAATACCACAGACCAAATTATGCAAGAGTATGTTATCCCAATTTGGGAGTCAGTACGAAACTATCTTGCTAAAGTTCCTGACTACATTGGCGAATGGTTTGCTTATCCTAGCAATAAAAAATTTCTCACGACCCTCGGTTTGATCGTTGGTAGTGTGATTACCGTTAAAGTTATTCTAGCGGTTCTTGATGCCATCAATGATCTTCCTCTCATTTCGCCTCTGATGCAACTGATCGGACTCATTTACTCTGCTTGGTTTATTTATCGCTATCTTTGGAAAGCCTCTAACCGTCAAGAGTTATTGACTGAAATTGAAGCTTTAAGAACTCAAATTTTTGGCGAAGAATCCCGCAATATTTAAGACCTAGCTTTTCTATAAAAGTCAAGTCCTCTGTCCTCATCTGCTGTTAGAGTAGGTGAGGACTCTTATTAACAAAACGTTGCATCGATGTCCCTCACTACATTACATCTTCAACCCTCTAGTCTTGAACATCTCCCCCAAATTGTTGAACTCGATCGAATTTGTTTGGGTGGTATTTGGACTATAGATGGCTACAAAAGAGAGCTAGAAAGCCCTAATAGTTGTCTTTTAAGCCTGTCTGTCCCCATTAACCCCAAATATGATAAAATTATCGGTTGTGGCTGTTTCTGGGCTATTTTAGAAGAAGCTCACATTACCCTCATTTCCATTCATCCCGACTATCAAGGTCGCGGTAATGGTCAATTATTACTGTATGCTTTACTTAAAGATGCGGTTGAACGTCAGTTAGAACGCGCCACACTAGAAGTTAGAGTATCGAACGATGTGGCATTATCTTTATATCAAAAATTTGGCTTCTCTGTGGCAGGACGACGCAAAGGTTATTATCATCAAACTGGGGAAGATGCTTTAATTTTATGGCGCGGTGATTTACATAAAGCTGAGTTTAAAGAACAATTGCTGGTATGGGAACAAGAAATATGCGATCGACTTCTTCGTGAGCAGTTTGTTTTATCACAGTTCATCAAGATCAATCCCTAATCTTCTCAATCTTTCTTCTAGTAATTCTGTTCGTCGTTGCGCTTCTAAAGCTTGTTGTTGTGCTTCCTGAGTTTGTCGTTGCGCTGCTTGAGTTTGTCGTTGTGCTTCTTGAGCTTGTTGTTGTGCAATTTGAGCTTGTTGTTGAGCGTCTTTAATTTGCTCTTCCGGGGTTAAATAACGATTTCCCTGCTCATCCATCCAGTATAACCATTCTCGTACAACTCCTTGATAAGTTCCCCTTTCTCTTTTTATTCCGATACCTATTTCGGTAAACCACACTGCTTCACCATTAAGTAATTCATATTTTCCGTTGATTAATTTATACACTTCTAATTTTTGTTTTCTTTTTCGTAATGGGTTATGTATCACATAATATAATATGCCCATCTCTTGATAAAAATCTTTTTTTGTCGTGTATTCTTCTCGTCTGGTTTGTGATACTACTTCTAAGACTAAAATTGGGAGTTTTTCTTCTTCCCACAACAAATAAGATAAACGTAAGTCTTCATCGATGATACGAGGTACTCCGATACTTAAAAAACCATCTGGAACGATCGCGGGTTGATCTGGATCATAATATATTCCCATATCCACACCAAAAAACCAATCCATTCTTGAAGCCCATATTAACGCAAGCATCGCTCTTAGTAAGTTGGGAAGATCATTTTGTAATTCATTATCCACAGGTGTTTCGTCGTCTGATGGTAAGTCTTTTGCTGTGGGTAATTTTCGGTTGCGATCGTAGGAGAGGAGCATAGGGAAGTTACCCGTTTTTTCGTCATCGGTTAGTCTGATTTTAACGATTTTCTTGCTTAATCATAGAGTTCATTAGGATTAATTCCGATACTTCTTAATCTTTCCTCTAGTAATTGTATTCGTTGTTGAGCGTCTTTAATTTGCTCTTCTGGGGTTAAATAACGATTTCCATGCTCATCCATCCAGTATAACCATTCTCGCATTACCCCTTGATAAGTTCCCCTTTCTCTTTTTATTCCGATACCTATTTCGGTAAACCACACTGCTTCACCATTAAGTAATTCATATTTCCCATTGATTAATTTATACACTTCTAATTTTTGTTTTCTTTTCCGTAATGGGTTATGTATCACATAATATAATATGCCCATCTCTTGATAAAAATCTTTTTTTGTCGTGTATTCTCCTCGTCTGGTTTGTGATACTACTTCTAAGACTAAAATTGGCAGTTTTTCTTCTTCCCACAACAGATAGGATAAACGTAAGTCTTCATCGATGATACGAGGTACTCCAATACTTAAAAAACCATCTGGAACGATCGCGGGTTGATCTGGATCATAATATATTCCCATATCCACACCAAAAAACCAATCCATTCTTGAGGGCCATATTAACGCAAGCATCGCTCTTAGTAAGTTGGGAAGATCATTTTGTAATTCATTATCCACAGGTGTTTCGTCGTCTGATGGTAAGTCTTTTGCTGTGGGTAATTTTCGGTTGCGATCGTAGGAGAGGAGCATAGGGAAGTTACCCGTTTTTTCGTGATGGTCTAATTGTATTTTAACCCTTTTTCTGACTTTCGCTTTTTGATAAGATATACTCTCTAGTGCTTGGTTTTTAATCCTTATTTTTGAATAAATTTGAGCTTACATTAAAATTTATCAAGAAATATTACAATCATCAAACGTATTAATCGTTTAAACAGGTATAAAAATCATAAATACTTGGTTAATTCTTAATTACGTTACACAATTGAATCTTTTATTTTTGGTGTTACAAATATTCATTAACAAATATGTTGCTCAACTTGACATACATTTATGATTTTAGTATTGTGGCAACAAGCAAAAATAAAAAGCAGATTGAGAATAAAAAAAGAATTTTTAGCGTTATGCCGCCAATTGTAAATTAGTTTGCTTGCTTAGTTTTGTCCAGTTCAACCATTTGTCTGACTTTCTAAACGATAAATTATTATCAAAATTTTTTAGATATTTAATTATTATGACTAAACCTAATCAAAACAGTATTAATAATCATTTATTCGATATAATGGCTTCTGATATTATTATTCAATCTGTGCCGACAAGTGGAGATGATAATTTAACTGGCACGAGTGGCAATGATATTATTGATGGATTAGCGGGTAATGATACGATCAATGGTGGTGCAGGTAATGACAGTCTCATCGGTGGTACAGGAAATGATTCTTTAGTTGGTGGAGAGGGAAATAATACCCTTAATGGAGGTGATGGGGATGATGTTTTAATTAATAGTTTTGGTACAGTCGATGGTGGTGCAGGTAATGATATTTTAGTTTTAGATTTTACCGGATATGGAACAGGGGTTTACAATGTTGGTCTAGGCGATCGTTTTCGTCGTACTAATGATAACGGTGATTTAATTTATTATGCAGGTATTGACCACTTTAATATAACAGGTACAGCAAATACAGATTATTTAAGAGGCACGGCAGGTGATACTCTAGATGGTGCTCTTGGAATAGATTATCTAACCCTAGACTTTTCAAATCAAACAAGTTCTGTCAATATTGATTATACAAACACGACTAATCAAGTTAACTTTGCTAATACCAGTGTTAAAAACTTTGAAGCTCTTGGGATAATCACGACAGGAACTGGGAATGATAGTATCAAACTTAGTTTAACAGCATCAACATCACAAGGAACTGTCAACGGGAAAGAGGGCGATGATACTCTCATTCTCAATTTTACAGGATATGGAGCAGGAGTTTATAATACGAATCTAGGCGATCGTTTTCGTCGTACTGGGGATGGTGCTGATTTAATTTATTATTCAGGTATTGACCACTTTAATATAACAGGTACAGCAAATACAGATTATCTAAGAGGCACTATTGGTGATACTCTAAATGGTGCAGGTGGCATAGATTATCTTTATCTTGATGTAAATGGTGCAACGAGTGATGTTACGGTTGATCTAACTCAAAGCACTAACTTATCAGGTGTCGCTAATACTAGCATTAAAAACTTTGAAAACATTGGTACGATTACGACTGGCTCTGGCAATGATAGTATCAAACTTAGTTTAACAGCATCAACATCACAAGGAACTGTCAACGGGAAAGAGGGCGATGATACGCTCATTCTCGATTTTACCGGATATGGAGCAGGAGTTTATAATACGAATCTAGGCGATCGTTTTCGTCGTACTGGGGATGGTGCTGATTTAATTTATTATTCAGGTATTGACCACTTTAATATAACAGGTACAGATAATAACGATTTCTTTCAAGGATTTGCAGGGAATGACACCATAATAGGCGGTGCAGGAAACGATATTATTAATGGTAATGCAGGGAATGACATTATTATCGGTGTTAATCCTTATAGTATAAACTCTGGAATTAATGAAATCGATACCCTTGCTGGTGGATTAGGAAGCGATATCATTATTCTTGGGAATAATGCCCAATCCTTTTACGATGATAACAATATCACGACGACGGGAACGGCTGACTATGCCCGTATTCAGAATTTTAATAAAGCTGAAGATATTATTCAACTATTCGGTACTAAAAGTAATTATCGTCTCGATGTTTCACCAATTACGGGTATTACAGGTACAGCAATTTATCGTGATAAACCTAACACAGAACCCGATGAACTGATTGCGATCGTTGAAGGAATAGCGGTTGCCGATTTAAACTTAAATGAAAGTTATTTTGTCACAACAAAAGACGAAATTGCTTTAAATGCTGCTAACTATCGTATTGCTGAAGATGGTACGACTCAAGCTATTATTTACCTGACGCGAACTCTAGGCAACGGAGGGGAAGTACAAGTTACTCTCAACCTCAGCAACGGGACAGCCACCGCAGGACAAGATTATATTAGCACACCCATTACAATTATTTTTGCTAATGGAGAATATTTCAAAGCCGTTAATATTCCCCTTACCGATGACAATATTTTTGAAGGAAACGAAACCATTAACCTAAGTCTTTCCACTCCCACCAATGGCGCAATATTAGGAACACAAAACACAGCGATTTTAACAATTGTAGAAGAACCAGTTATCAATTTCAGTGCAGCAACTTACACTGTTAATGAAGAGGGAACACGTCAAATAACTCTAACTCGTACGGGTAGTGTCGATGGTGTAGTTAGCGCGAAAATTTCTTTAACTAATGGTACAGCGATCGCACCCAATGACTATAATAACGCCCAAATTACGGTTAATTTTGCAAAAGGAGAAACGAGTAAAACGATTTCTCTTCCTATTCAAAATGACTTACTCAGAGAAGGAAATGAAACGTTTAATATCACCCTGAGTAACCCCACAGGCGGCGCAATCATCGGTACTCAAAATACAGCCGTTGTGACAATTAGTGATAATGATATTGGGTTAGATGGTGAATATTTTGATGGCTATTTTGCGGATGATTTAAGCTTCTTTGAGCAAAATCAGCCCATATTAGAACGGACAGATCAAACGATTAATTTTGTTGATAGTGTAGCGTCTTGGAATCTAAATAATATTCCTCAATTGGCAGATTTAGAAACATATAGTGTGCGCTGGCAGGGTTATATTAATATTCCTACAACTGGTAACTATACTTTTTATCTTAATAGTGATGATGCGAGTTACTTATTCTTAGATGATGCTATTCAATCTCCCAATATAACAAATGCGACGATTAATAATGGTGGACTTCATGGATCACAAGAAATCAGTAGCGAGGTATTTTTAACAGCCGGCTTTCATCCGATTTTGCTATTTTATGGCGAATCTGGCAGTAACAATAATATTTCTTTTTCTTGGGCGAGTACCGATGTTGGTATTACTAAACAAATTGTACCCGATAGCGTTCTGTTTACTTTAAATAATGTCGATGTACCTGCTTTTTTATCCTTCGATGCAGCTAACTATACAGTCAATGAACAAAACGGCACAATTAATGTAACGGTTACTCGTACAGGTAGAATTACTGGAGAAGTTACTGCTAAAGTTAGTCTAACAAATGGCACAGCGACTTATCCTGCTGATTACAATCAAAATTTTTTTAATATCACGTTTGCCAATGGGGAAACGAGTAAAACGATCGCTATTCCTATTGTTAATGATACTCAGTTTGAACCCAACGAAACCGTAAATCTATCTCTTACTAATCTAACAGGTGGAGCAACATTAGGATCTCAAAGTACAGCTATTTTAACCATTATTAGTGATGATCCTAAAGTACCAGGTACGATCGCTTTTAGCAATGCAACTTACAGCGTTGGCGAAAATGGTACACCCATCAATCAAGTTACTTTAATTCGTACTGGGGGAAGTGATGGAATTGTTAAAGTTACTTTAAATCCTAGTAATGGTACAGCAACAACAGACGATTACACAAATACGCCGATTATTGTCACGTTTGCCAATGGAGAAACGAGTAAAACCGTCAATATTCCAATTGTAAATGATACCCTCAATGAAGGGAACGAAACGATTAATTTAACCTTGACAAATCCGCAAAATGGTGCAACACTCGGCACACAAAAAACCGCAGTTTTAACCATTATTGATAATGATACAGTTCCTGGTATTATCGCCTTTAATTCCGCCACTTACAGCATTAATGAAAATGGAACATCTGTAGCCGCAATTACTTTAAATCGTACTGGTGGAAGTGATGGAATTGTTAGCGTAACAGTCTATCTAAGTGATGGCACAGCAACCGCAGGAAGTGATTATATTGCTACTCCTATTGTTGTGACTTTTGGCGATAAAGAAACAAGTAAAACTATTGCTATTCCTATCATTAATGATATCCTGACGGAAAATAATGAAAATCTAACTTTAACCCTAAATAATCCCACAGATGGCGCAACACTCGGTACACAAAAAACCGCCACACTCAGAATTATTGATAATGATACTCAACCGAAATTAACCGTTAATATTACTCCTGAACAAATCACCGAAGGAAGTAACGCCATTACGGGAAAAGTTACCCGAAATGGTAATACTAATACTGCTTTAGTTGTTAATTTATTTAGTGAAGATGAAAGTCAAATTACTGTACCACAAACTGTTACAATACCAGTTGGACAAACGTCGGCTAATTTTACGATTACAGTCATCAATGATACCATAATTGAAAATGCCACAACCTTTGATATTATAGCCGCTTCAGCAGGTTTTAACAGTGGTTTAGATAGTATTTTAGTGACCGATAATGATGCAGTTCAACTGACTTTAACACTTAATAAAAATAAAATACTAGAAAATGCAGGAAATGGAGCCGCGATTGGAACAATTACCCGTAATGTTGTTACAAATCGGGATTTAGTGATTGTTTTATCTAGTAGTAATACCAGTGAAATCACACTACCACAAACCGTTACTATTACTGCAAATCAAGCCTCTGCTACTTTTGCGATTAATGCCGTCAATGATAATATTTTGGATGGCACACAAACCGTTACTATTACTGCTCAACAAACTGAACAAATTAATAATACTCCTATTGAGCAAAATTCAACCACAAAAACGATTCAAGTTACTGATGATGAAAGTGCAACACTCAGCCTTTCTTTTAATCAAAATCTACTCAAAGAAGGTACAACAACCACTGGCACAATTACCCGAAATGTGGTAACAAATCAAGCATTAACAATTACTTTAACTTCTAGCGATACCACAGAAGCAACCGTACCACAAACCGTTACTATTCCTGCAAATCAAGCATCAGCAACCTTTACAATTACAGGTGTCAATGATGGAATTAATGATGGTAATAAACCTGTTACCATTACAGCACAAGCAAACGGTTTTAATAATGGTGTTGAAAGCTTAGAAGTTACTAACGGAAATCTGCCAGATCTTCAAGTTACCAGTTTAACAGGTACAGCAAATATTCTAACAGGAACATTATCTAATTTCAGCTATCGAGTCGAAAATAAAGGCTCATCAGGAATTACAGGAACATGGAACGATAAAGTATATCTTTCTATCGATAATCAGTTAGATAATACTGATATTCTACTAGCTGATAATCCTTTTACTCCTGCGATTCCTTTTACCTCTTTTTATGAAAGAAACATTCCTTATTTTACTCCTAACACCTTCGGACAATATTATTTAATCGCCGTCACTGATACAAATAATACCGTTAATGAAGGTACAGGATTAGGGGAAAGCAATAATACAACGATTACACCGATTAATATTAAACCCGCTTATCGTGCTACAGTTTCTACAGATATCACGACGGCTGTTACTGGAAATACTGTTATATTAAAAGGTCAAGCGATTAGTAATGATGATAATTCTCCCGTTCCTTTTGAATTTGTTACTGTCAAAATTGATAATAATGGAGCTATTCGAGAATTAAACGCTTTTACTGATAGTAATGGACAATTTACCTTACAATTTAAACCTCTTCCTAATGAAGGCGGTAACTATAAAATTAATGCTTATTTCCCGAATAATCCAAGTGAAGATAATGCAGTCGAAGATACTTTTAAAATCTTAGGAATGCGCTTTGCTTCTACATCTATCACCCAAAAAGTAATTGCTAATACTCCTTTTACAGGAACAGTTAGTTTAGAGAATTTAACCGATATTTCTTTAACTGGATTAACCGCAACCTTAGAAAGTGTAGTACCAGGTTGGACAGTTCAAGTCAATACTTCACCAACTTTAGGCGGTTCTGCAACCAAGCAAATTAGTTATACCATCACTGCACCGAATAATACAACCATCACTCAGGATACATTTAATCTAAAGCTAACCAGTGCCGAGGGTGCTACAGCCATTTTACCTGTAACAGTGAATGTAGAGCGTATTGTTCCTCGTTTGGTGACTAATACAAATTTACTAAGTACAGGAATGTTGCGGGGTGATCAGACTGTTGTAGAATTTGAAATCACGAACGAGGGTGGTGCAGTAGCCGAAAATATTCAAGTACAGTTACCCTCAACCCCTTGGTTATCTCTTGCTACTCCTGTTACGATTAATTCCCTCGCACCCGGAGAGTCGAGTAAAATCAGTTTATTACTGACTCCAGCGACAGATTTACCTCTCACTGAATACACAGGAAATCTCTTTTTAGATGTAGCGGGAAATGATGGAGATTTATCGCTTCCCTTTAACTTTCGTGCGGTGAGTAGTGCGATCGGACAAGTTAAAATCAGTGTAGTCGATGAACTATTTTACTTTACCGAAGAAGCACCAAGACTAGAGGGTGCAACAGTAACAGTACGAGATTATTTTACTAATGAAATCGTAGCGACGACAATAACGAATCAGTCTGGACTCATCACATTATCGAATATTAATGAAGGTTACTATAAAATCGAGATCACAGCAGAAGACCACGATACCTATCGTCAAACCATACAACTCGATGCAGGAGAAACGGAAAATATTAATGCTTTCTTGTCTAAGCAGACGGTTAAGTATATTTGGAATGTAACACCGACAGAGATCGAGGATAAATATAATATTGTCGTTGAAAGTGTTTTTGAAACAGATGTACCAATTCCCACAGTTGTAGTTGAACCAGGGGCGATCGACTTAGAAGATTTACAAGTGATTGGACAAGTCATGCAAGTAGATATGACTTTAACCAATTACGGGTTAATTGCTGCTAATGATGTGAAATTGAACTTTGGCGAACATCCGTTCTATAAAATTGAGCCACTGATTGAAGATATTGGAACATTAAGCGCGAAGAGTTCGATTACTGTTCCTGTTAGAATTACCAGAATTGCTGATTTTGATACGATACAAAGCAGTGCTGGAACAGTATCCCTTGCTGCTACTCCTCAAGTTCCCTGTAATATTTCAGCTTGTGTAATCTATGACTATATCTGCGGCATAATTCCAATCTTTAAATGTACTTCGGTTGCTGTTACAGGTGTGGAAGGAAACTGCCAAGGAGGTTTACCTGGTGGTCCTGGTGGTCCTGGTGGTCCTGGTGGTGGTGGTGGTCCTGGTGGTGGTGGCGGTATTGTTCCAGTCATTGTTAATATTTCAGCATTAAATTGCGATCCGTGTGTTGAGAAACTCAGTAAAGCCGTTCTAAAATGTGTTGAAAAATTTCTTCCATTCCCTGATTGGGTTAAATGTCTTAAGAGTGAGTATAAATGTGTTACTGATCTATCTGATGGATTAGGATGGAGCGATGCTTATAATTGTTTTAAAACTGTAATCAGTTGTGCTAAAGCTTTTGGAAAAACGATTCCTGGACCTTGGAAATGGTTAAAATATCTTGAGTGTGGTTATGAGATTATCACAGCGTGTTTAGAGTTTTCCATTAGTTCTTCAGGTGGTGGCAGCAATTCTCCTAATCTTTTGGCTGCATTAGGACTTGAATCAATTCAAACCAGTTCTATTCCTGATTCTGCTTTAGAGTTAATACGCACTAATCTTAAATATCTTCAAGACTTTGTTGATGCTCAAACATTTTTATTTGGCGATTTTGTTTGGTGGCAAGCTGCCGAAAAAGATGACGTAACTTTTACGAATTGGCTAGAAGCTTTTGACGCAAGAATTGAAGGTACAACAACTACCGAAGTCAAAATTTCTGAATTAGAACGCAACCAACTCTTAAACTTTGTATTACCAGTAGGAATTACTGGAACAGATGTTAACAAATTTCTTGATCGCTGGAATCGTACTATAGACTATTGGGAATCTGGTATTTTTAATATATCGAATGTACCAGCAGGACAAAATCAAGACTTTTTAGCCGTCGATGTTTGGCAAGAAGCATTAGCTAAAGCTAACGATGCTGTTGAAATTAGTGAAGCACAAGGATTTAATGATGTTGGTGAGCTATTTTACGATAGCGTACAAGAACTACGACAAGCTTTAGAAGGCAATAGTGGTGGAGTCTGCGCTACAGTTCGCATTCGTATCGACCAAGAAGCGGTAATGACCCGTG
Source organism: Aphanothece hegewaldii CCALA 016 (assembly GCF_003007785.1). Taxonomy (GTDB): domain Bacteria; phylum Cyanobacteriota; class Cyanobacteriia; order Cyanobacteriales; family Microcystaceae; genus Chroococcus; species Chroococcus hegewaldii. The sequence goes on from NZ_PXOH01000002.1 coordinate 121,893, forward strand.
CTGCATTCCTCGGTGAACTCGAAATCGAAAACGGGAACGATACAGTAAATCTTGAAAACCTCTCCGTTAGTCTCCAAGTCAAAGACGCACAAGGTAACGTCGTTAATAACCTTTTCGGTATTACTAATCCCATACTAAATGGTATTACAGCAGTAGACGGCACAGGTCAACTACTTGCGAATACAACGGGTTCGGCCGAATGGACTTTAATACCTGTATCTAATGCTGCACCTAATGAACCCACTCAATACAGTATCGGTGGAACACTTTCTTACACCGAAAACGGAACAGTCGTCACCGTTCCCCTGCTTTCCACTCCTGTTACTGTCTATCCCCAAGCGGAACTTTATCTCGACTATTTCCACGAAAGAAATGTCTACGCCGATGATCCTTTTACCGATGATAAAGTAGAAGTCTCTGTACCCTATTCTCTTGCTGTATTAGTCCGCAATGAAGGAAAAGGCGATGCAAAAAACCTCAAAATCTCCTCAGCACAACCGAAAATCATCGAAAATGAGAAAGGATTACTGATTAACTTTGAAATAATTGGCTCACAGGTCAATAATCAACCGATTACGCCCTCATTAACTGCCGATTTCGGGAACATTGCAGCAGGAGATACAGCCGTTGCCGACTGGTTACTTAAATCCTCCCTACAAGGCAAATTCATCGAATATAATGCCACATTTGAACACGTCAACGATTTAGGTATTCCTGAACTCTCCCTCATCAAAGAAGTTACCATCCACGAACTCATTCATAAAGTCCAAGCAGATAGTGACGGACTACCCGACTTTTTGGTTAATGGAACCTTTGACGCAAACTTTTACCCCGATATCCTCTATTTTAGCGATGGCACAACCGCACCCGTACAAGTCGTCACCAACGCTACATCTGACGCACCTGCTACCCCAACTGATTTACAGGTTCAAGTCACCGCAACGGTAGAAAATGGCTGGACATATATCCGTCTTGCTGATCCCGGTGATGGCAAATACGATATCACTAAGATACAACGCGCCGATAATACGGAAATTAGCTTAGAAAATGTCTGGACAACTGACCGCACTTTCCCCGCTACAGGTCGCCCAACTTATGAAAATATATTACATTTCCTTGACAATAACGCCACTGCGGGTAATAAAAACTACACCATTACCTATGTGACAGGTGACCCGACGATTACCGATATTGTCGATGTTACCCCAGATCCCACATCTTCCGCCGTTAATGCTATTACTGTCGAATTCTCCGAAGCCATTAACCAGAGTTCTTTTGATCTGAGTGATCTTGCTTTAACTCTTAATGGTGGTGCTAATCTGATTACATCTAGTATAACGATCGCATCACTCACCCCCAACCGTTATCAAATTTCTGGACTTAGTACAATAACTACCACCAATGGCACTTATCAGCTTACGGTTAATGCTACAGGAATCGAAAATTTAGCGGGAAAAACAGGGACAGGTTTAGTAAATGAATCTTGGGTAAAAAACAGTACAGGGGGAGGTGATACCACTGCACCCACTGTAACCGATATTGTTGATGTATCCGTTGACCCTCGTAATACTCCCATTTCCTCACTCGATGTTACTTTCTCTGAAACGATCGATCTAACTACCTTCACCTTCTCTGACATCACTCTCACTCTTAACGGTGGAACGAATCTAATCAATAATGCAGTAACCGTCACTTTTGTCAACAATAATACTTATCGAATTAATGGACTGAGTAACTTAACTTCAACCGCAGGAACTTACAATCTTACTGTTACAGGTAGTGGTATTAAAGACATTGCAGGAAATACAGGTACAGGCACTCAATCTGAAACTTGGATATTAGATACCACTGCACCAACGACACCCACTAATATTTTAGTCAATAATATTTCTTTAGCGAATCCCACTCTCATCAATACGCTTACCCCAACCATTAGCGGTATTTTAGGCGAAAATAACTTAAAAGTATTCTTTTTTGACCCTATTACTAGCCAAATCCTCGGACAAGCTACCGTTAGCGGGACTAATTTTAGTGGTACTATTCAACTTCCTTCTACAGGTTCGCGTTCCGTTGAACTTCGGGTACAAGATAGCGCAGGAAATACCACATCATCCACTTTAAATCTATTTGCGGATCTAACTCAACCTTCGATCGTAGAATTCCTCAACATTCCCCAAAACCCAACAACTACCCCAGTTAATTCTATTGATGTTCGTTTCTCTGAAGAAATTAAACTATCTACCTTTAATTTCAATGACCTGATTTTAACCCGTGATGGCGGTACTAATCTAATTACGAATGCAGTAACAATACAATATATTTCTGGAACAACCTATCGTATTAGTAATTTAGCAAACCTCACCCAAACCCCTGGAACCTACACACTACAAGTAAATGCAGCTACCATACGAGATGATGCAGGAAATAACGGTGATACAGCTAAAACGGCCACTTTCTCAATTATTCCCCCCATTTCTCCAGGTATTACCCTAACACAAACGAATGGAAATACCAGCGTTACTGAAGATGGTACGACGGATACCTATTCTCTCATCTTAAAAACTCAACCTACTGCTAATGTTACAGTAACGATCGCTCCCAATTCCCAACTCACGACAAACCAGCAAACTCTCACTTTCACCCCTGCTAACTGGAATGTCCCACAAACGGTTACTATCTCAGCAGTCAATGATACTCTTATCGAAAATAATCATACTGGAACCATTAATCATACCGTCTCTAGTACCGACACCAATTACAACAATAGTATTATTCCACCTTTAACCGTTGATATTACCGATAATGATCAACTTCCTGTAATCACTTTAGCAGTTGCCCCCGGAAGTGTTTTAGAAAACGGAACCAATAACCTAGTTTATACCTTCACTCGCACAGGTAATTTATCCAACTCTCTAACCGTTAATTTTACCGTAGCAGGAAGTGCCACATTTAACACCGACTATACCCAAACAGGGGCAAACACTTTTAACGGAACAAGCGGTACAATTAAATTCGCCGCTAATTCTAGTACTAAAACTATTACCCTCGATCCTACACCCGATAGTATTACAGATCCTAATGAAACGATTTCTCTTACCCTGACTACAGCAACAGGATACACCCTAGGAACCACCATACCCATTATCGGAACTATTACAGAAAGCACCACCAATAATAATGGTATTTTAGCCTTTAGTGCTGCTCAATTTAGCCAATCCGAAGACGGAACAATCATCGCTGCAGTTACTGTAACTCGCACGGGAGGAAATAGCGGTGCAGTCAGTGCAACAATTAATCTAAGCAATGGAACCGCAACAGCACCCAACGATTATACTAATACTGCGATCGTTGTCAACTTCGCCAATGCAGTAACCAGTCAAATTGTCAATATACCCATCATCAATGACAGCCTTTTAGAAAATACGGAAACAGTCAATCTAAGTTTATCTAACCCGACGGGTGGCGCAATCATCGGCAATCAAAACAATGCTATTCTCAATATTCTTGATGATGATGTACAGCTTAACTTTAATGCGGCTAACTACACCGTCAATGAAGATGGAACCACCGTTACTCAAATTATCATCACTCGTACTGGTTCCGCAACAAAAGCCGTTGGGGGAACAATTACCTTTACCGATGGAACCGCGATAGGATGCGGTTGTGGTGCAACTTCCACGAGTAACGATTTCTACAACGGAGCCTTAAACTTTACTTTAGCAGTCAATGAACTGAGTAAAATTATTCCTGTAGAACCCGCAACCTTAAATAATTCTAATGCGATTCGGATTCGAGATGATGGAACAATAGAAGGCAATGAAAACTTTACGATAAATTTAACAAATCCAAGCAACGGCGCAACCATTGGGAATCAAAATACTGCAACGGTAATTATTATAGACAATGATGCACCAATTATTACTTTAACCGCAAATGCAAACCGAGCTACCGAAAATGGCTCAGATCTAATCTATACTTTCACTCGTACTGGCAATTTTACAAACCCATTAACCGTTAACTATACCGTTGGAGGAACCGCTATTCCTGGTACAGATTACACGCCAGAAGGTGCTATCAATTTTACCAATAAAACGATTACCTTTGCGGCAAATCAAGCCACAGCGAATCTGAATATAGACTCCCTTGGAGATAGTATCGTTGAACCAAATAAAACTTTTACTCTTGCTCTTGCATCAGGGACAAATTATACCATCGGAACAACACAAACATTGACTGCTACTTTAGCTAACGATGATGGGACAAATAGTAATGATAAACTCAACGGTAGTCCCCTTAGTGATTTCCTCAATGGAAACGCCGGTAATGATACCCTAATTGGAGGACTCGGCAATGATGTCTATTTTATTGATAGTACAGGTGATGTGATTACAGAAAAACTCGATGAGGGAACCGATACGGTAAAATCATATATCACTTATACTCTGACGAACTCCAATCTAGAAAACTTAACCCTCACAGGAGATAGTACCATCAATGGAACTGGCAATGCAGGAAATAATATTCTCACTGGCAATAACAAAAATAATATCCTGACTGGGAAAGCGGGTAATGATACGTTTAGAGGTAATAATGGCAATGATACCCTCATCGGTGGGCTTGGGCTAGATAGCCTATCTGGTGGCAGTGGAAAAGACTACTTTACCTTTAATGCACCCAACGAAGGAATCGATAAAATTAATGATTTTAACTTGACAGATGACACAATATATGTATCGGTAGCAGGTTTTGGGGCGGGTTTAATAGCAGGTGCTTCTTTAAAAGCAAATCAGTTTACGATCGGTACTACGGCTACAACTTCAACACATCGCTTTATCTACGATTCGAGTACAGGTGCATTATTTTTTGATGCCAATGGTAATGTTAGTGGTGGCGTAACTCAAATTGCTACACTCAGTACAGGTTTAGCCATGACAAATCAGGATATTTTTGTCACGGTTTGATGAGATCCGAGCCGTCATCACGTTTGAGGGAAAATCTAAAAATATTCTGTAGAATACCAAGTTAGAGAACCCATCGGCGTAGATATTAAAAAGATGATCAGGATTACACCCTGATTTTTCGCTCTAATTTTAGCTTCTCAAGGTTTTTGATAATTGATGAGACTATATTGGGCATATTAAAAGTAAATTTCTGATTGGAGTCATTCAAATATGAGTATAGGAGAAATTTTATTAGGCTTCGTTGTAGGCGGTGGCGTGGGCGGTGGCGCATCTTACTTCTTACAAAAAGGCAGAATCTCGGAAATCGCTGGGCGATATGAGCAAAAATCCTCACAGGTTCGCCAAGCTCTTGAAGCCGCAGAAGCTGAGTTAGAGGAGAAAAAAACACAATTATTTGCTGTAAGTCAATCTGAAGCACGGGTTAAAAACGAACTTCAGAATTTAGAAATCAACTACCAAAACCACTTAGAGCAGATCGAACGTTCAAAAGAAGCTCAGTTAGCGAATCATTCCTCTGTTGGTGTTTCGCCCGAACTAGAAATCGAACTAGAACAAGCCAAAGCTCAGATCCGCGACTATCAAACTCAGATATTAGAGTTACAACAAGCTGTAACACCCCTAGATGATCACTCTCGTATTCAAGAAATCGAGCAACAATATCAAACCTACATCGATGAATTACAACAAACTTACTCTGCTCAACTCCAAGAAATCGAAGGTTATAAAACTCAGATATTAGAGTTACAGCAAGCAGCGACACCCACAGCCGATCTTGAAGCGACTCACACACGCATTCAAGAAATTGAACAACATCATCAAACCTATATTGAGGAATTACAACAAATTTACTCAACTCAACTTCAAGAAATTGAATCAGCCCATCAAACTGAAAAGCAAGAGCAACAACAAACTTACTCTACTCAATTTCAAGAAATCGAGCAAGCTTACCAAAACCAAATTGTAGAATTAGAGAAAACCCATCAAAATCAAATACGGGAACTTGAGCAAGCTTATCAAGCTCAAATGCTCGAATTACAGCAACTTGATTCGGAAATTGAGCAACCAAGCACTCAAATGTCAGAAAACCCTGACGAATTTGTCCCGCCTTCTCAGTTTACAGAACCTTGGGACGAAGATTTTTCTAAAGCAACACTTTTAGAAATGTCTTTCACTCAACCAGAAGAAGAAATCGCCGAGATCTCTAATTTAGAAGAATTAGTCGATTTAACCAGCGAGATTTCAGAAGAACCCTTCCAAATGCCGGTTAATGCTCGTGAACAAGATGAATTCTTCGCCAGTCAAACCCTCATTGGTGATATTGACTTTTTAAAATCGGAGCAAAACGACGAACCCGCCCAAATACCGGTTAATGCTCGTGAACAAGCTGAATTCTTCGCCAGTCAAACCCTCATTGGTGATATTGACTTTTTAGAGTCGGAGCAAAACAACGAATCTAATTTAATCGTTTCTGAAAATGCGTTGATTCAAGACGAGCTATTTCAAAATGCTAACATAGAAGTCGCTAATGCCGATTTAGAAGATTTATCTCAACCTGAATCATTTTTTAATCAAACTTTAGTTGATGAAATGGACTTTTTAGAGTCCTTAGAATTTGAACCGCAAGACAAGGATATTCGTTTTGAAGATGAAGATCTAGCCAGTATTTCTGATGAATTCTTCATTAATGAGCGCACGGCAACTGAGGAAGACTTTTCAAACCTTGTGTTAACCCCAGAGGAAATGAAAGCCGATCTCAATGAACCATTTAGCCTAGAATTAAAAAATCCTTTTGAATTAGTCGATGAGCAATCAATTGATTTAGATTTATTTGATTCCTTTGAACCCTCAAAATCTAACGAACTAGATCTTAATGACGAAAAACTCGAAGAATTCCAAGCCAACGGAAATAAAAATGTTGTTAAAACAGAATTGGACGATGAACCATCCGATCCAGATCTTGACTTTTTCAATATGTTAGAAAAAGAAAACCCGAAAAATTCAGAATCTTTAGACATTGATGACAAAGATGTCAATCTTGAAGATCTCTTTAGCGAAGATCTGTTTCGCTCTGACTGGAAATCTAGCTCAAAAAACTAACCCAGATGAACCTAGGATCTGAAACGTAGCAAACAGTAGATAAAGGGTTATTAATTTAACCCCATCTTCTATTGTTATTTTTCTATCCTGGTTTCGGCAATTTTTGAGATAATTTTTGCTAAATCAAAGTCTTTTTGCGTAAGACCATTTGCATCGTGAGTTGATAGAGTAATCGTCACGCGGTTATAAAGAATTAAAAGATCGGGATGATGTTGTAGTTTTTCGGTGGGTTCGACCAACTGATTAACAAAAGCAATAGCTTCAACAAAATTTTTAAACATAAAAGTTCGTTGTAATTGTTGATTTTTTCTAGTCCATCCAGGTAACTCCCTTAACTGTTGTTGAATTTCGCTCTCAGTTAGAGGATTAACTGGAATAGCATATAAAAAAGACGCGATCGTTAACTCTAATCCACAAAAGATTATTGCTATAATCAGAGATTGCCAAGGTTTTCTCAATAAAAGCCGTACCGATTTCATAAAATTTAAAAGTTATTGGTGAATATGGTAAAACAACGTGCTATAGTCTATTTTCACCTGAATCAATCAATCAACAATTAATCATTTAACAAAATAATGTGCTTCTAAAGTCAAAGCGTTCAACGAATCCACTATACTGTTATGTCTAACTAGGCTATTTGTCAAGATCTTTAATATAATCTATTTACTTTCATTAACTGTTAAACCCCTAATCTCAATGACTGCCCTTCCCTTTCCTCACCAGCCATCATCCGCCAGACAGATAACTCCTGATACAGCTTCAGTTTTAGCACTTAAGGAACTGGTGGCTAGTGTATATCGGGAACAAACCAAAGTGCAAAACCTCTTAAGTTCTCTAGGATTTGCCCTACGCAGTTTTAATAACTTAAATCAGTTTTTAGAATTAACCCCCCTAATGGCGGCTAGAGTGACCGATGCTGATGGAGGTGCGTTAATTTTATATAAACCCCATGAACAACTTTCTTTAGCCCATCTTCACTTCCAGGACGCTCAAATTAGTCAAGAAATCCGACAACAACTCGAAAGTGTCATCACACAAGTTAATACATCGGGTTTAACACGGCAACCTCTCCAAGCAACCGTTTCTCTTCCAGACTATTTAGATTATCACATTAGACAAGTCTTAAATCCGTCCCTCCAATCTTATTGCACTCCCGTTTTAGTCAAAAATATCGAACGAGGTAGACTTTATGTTTTTAGTCGCCCTCCCGAATACGAATGGACATCAACACGGCGAAAATTATTACAATTAGTAGCAGATCAAACAGCAGTAGCGATCGCCAATAATGAATTAACCCTAGAACTTCGCTCCAAAGAACGTCAAGATCGAGAATTAGAAATCGCTTCGGATATACAATCACGTCTTCTACCGAGAAAATGCCCGAAAATTCAAGGCGTTGAACTTGCTGCTAAATGTCGTACCGCAAATCGAGTCGGTGGGGATTATTATGATTTTATTCCGACTAATTATGATCAGCTACGCTCAAATCAGTCAACCGAAACCGTTCCCACTTCCGTACCTTGGAGTATCGTTATTGGTGATGTGATGGGTAAAGGTGTTCCTGCTGGCTTAATTATGACCATGACTAGAGGAATGTTACGGGCAGAAGTCTTAAACCGTCATACTCCTTCTCATATTTTGCAGCATCTTAACCGAGTCATGTATGCAGATTTAGATAATTCTCATCGTTTCGTGACATTGTTTTATGCTGAATATAATCCCATGTCTCGCATCTTATCTTATAGTAATGCAGCCCATAACCCACCGATCATCTGGCAAGCCGCTAATCGTCAAATATTTGTTTTAGATACAAAAGGAATGTTGATCGGTTTAGATCCAGACTCAGAATATGAAGATGCTCAGATTCAACTACAATCCCATGATACGATCGTCTACTACACCGATGGCTTTACCGATGCGATGAACCAAAATGGCGAACGTTTTGGCGAGGAACGCTGGCGCGACATAGTACATCAGTCCTGCCAAAAATGTCAGAGTCCACAAGAAATTTTAGATTATTTGTTCTTTGAAGTTCAACAATTTATCGGAGTGGGGAATAATAACAGTGATGATATGACTTTGGTCGTTATGAAGATCGCATAAGTCACAAGGAGTTACTAAATTATGATCAACTTTGCCGAACAATCTCTAGAGCGTTTAATGACTTTAACTGGAACTTTTCTATACCATCCCACGACAATAAATATTGTAGCAGCGATTACCGATAAAGATGTTGATATCATTGGGAATGTACAAGCGGCTTTTAATAAATTTGTTGCCACTGGACAAGTTTGGGCGTTAATTATTGGTATTGTGGTGGGATATATGTTTAAAGGCTTTACATCCTACTAACTTGTTGTTGACTACCCAAAGATAAAAAGCTGTGACTGAAAAAAAAACGTGGAGCGATCGCTTTGAAGGTACACTACATCCATCAATTGTTCAATTCAACGCGAGTATCGGCTTTGATATAGAACTAATTGAATACGATCTTACGGGATCGATTGCCCATGCCAAAATGTTAGCCCATACCGGCATAATTTCCCCCGAAGAAGGACAACAGATCGTAACGGGTTTAGAACAAATTCGCTCTGAATATAGAGACGGAAAATTCAATCCAGGGATCGACCAAGAAGATGTTCATTTTGCCGTAGAAAGACGACTAACTGAATTATTGGGAGATGTAGGTAAAAAACTTCATACCGCCCGTTCTCGTAATGATCAAGTAGGAACCGATATCCGTCTGTATTTGCGCGATCAAATCGATCAAATTCGTTCTCTTTTACGAGAGTTTCAAAAAGTCCTTTTGTCTAAAGCAGAAGAACACATCGAAACGATGATCCCAGGTTATACCCACCTACAACGCGCTCAACCCATTAGTTTAGCTCATCATCTGATGGCCTATTTTCACATGGCACAACGCGACTGGGAACGCCTAGGAGAAATAAGGGGACGCACAAATATTTCGCCTCTCGGTTCAGGAGCATTAGCGGGAACGACTTTTCCCATTGATCGCCACTACAGCGCAGCTTTACTTCATTTCGATAAACCTTATGATAATAGTCTTGATGGGGTGAGCGATCGAGATTTTGCCATTGAGTTTCTCGGCGCATCTAGTCTAATTATGGTGCATCTGAGCCGACTCAGTGAAGAAGTGATTCTTTGGGCATCTCATGAATTTAGTTTTATCACACTCACCGATCGCTGTGCCACTGGTTCCTCGATCATGCCCCAAAAGAAAAACCCCGATGTACCCGAATTAATTCGAGGGAAAACTGGGCGAGTTTTTGGGCATTTACAAGGTTTACTGACACTGATGAAAGGCTTACCACTCGCTTACAATAAGGACTTACAAGAAGATAAAGAAGCCATTTTTGATAGTGTCAAAACCGTTAAAGTTTGTCTAGAAGCAGCCACCATTTTATTAAGTGAGGGATTAGTTTTTCGGACACAACGACTCATGCAAGCGGTAGCCGAAGATTTTTCTAATGCGACGGATGTAGCCGACTATTTGGCAACAAAAGGAGTTCCGTTTCGGGAAGCTTATAACTTAGTGGGTAAAGTGGTTAAAACCAGTCTCGCATCGGGTAAGTTACTCAAAGACTTAACCTTAGAGGAGTGGCAAGAACTTCATCCTGCTTTTGAGGCTGATATTTATCATGCGATCGCACCGCAACAAGTTGTATCCGCCCGAAATAGTTACGGAGGTACTGGCTTTGAACAGGTAAAATATGCTATCGAATTAGGCAAAACTCTGCTAAACTCCGATCGCAATAAATTAAAAATCTAAAAGTTTTTTATGGGTCGTCTTTGGCAAATTTTTCAAACGGTACTAGGAATTATTTTTCGTCATCCAATTACCGGGACGACCATTATTCCTATCCTACCCAATGGTCAAATTGTTTTAGTACGTCGCTTTGATACGGGACAATGGGGCTTACCTGGTGGGATTATTGACTGGGGCGAAGATGTTTCAACTGCCGCACATCGAGAACTAAAAGAAGAAACGGGATTAACACTGATTAAAATTCGTCGTTTGGTTGGGGTTTATTCTGCACCTGATCGAGATCCGCGAATTCATTCGATTTCGATCTTAATTGAAGCCGATGTTGAGGGACGTTTTGAGGTTCAAGATACTTTAGAAGTGACGGAAATAAAAGCCTTTTCTCTCGATGAATTACCCCTCGGAAATCTCAGTCATGATCATGAACAACAATTAACCGATTATTTACAAGGAACGACCGTTTTAGCTTAATTGAGCAAATTAATTTTTGTTAAGTTTAAAACGATTAAAATAATTATTCCTTAAGAATAATTGTTGATTTCATAAAATTATCTAGAATAATCTTAGACTAATTAATGATCATTCATAAATAGCCAACATCAACATTTTATAAGGTTTTAATAACCAAAATTATACAGTTGAGGGGTTACTTTAATTAATGAAAATAATCTTAGTGGAAAAATATAAAACGCGATTGGTATAATCATCAAATCTATGAAACTGTATATTATTCGTCATGGTATTGCAGCCGAAAAGACAGAATACAAAAATGATGAAGAACGTCCGTTAATCGAAAAAGGTCGTCAAAAAACGGAACAAGTAGCGCAATGTTTAAAAGACATTGGGATTCACTTTGATCTAATTTTAACCAGTCCTTTAGTTAGAGCCAAGCAAACCGCCGAAATTCTGCAAAAAAACGGCTTGAGTGACCAATTAGAAAACTTTTCCGCCCTTGCCCCCGATGGAGATATTCAAGAATGGGTGAACTGGTGGCTAGAATCTCGCTACAATTTAGATAAGTCTTGTCTTGCCCTTGTTGGTCATGAACCCGATTTGGGACATTGGACAGAAATATTAATTTGGGGACAACCACAAGACAAACTCATTTTAAAAAAATCTGGTGTCATCGGATTAGAATTACCCGTTGGTATAAATCCGATCAGCAAAAGTCATTTATTTTTGCTAACCTCGCCTAAATGGTTAATCAACGAAAAGCTTGAGTAAATAAGAGCTTCTTTTGTAGAATAAAAGGCATCGAATGGGGTGTTAAAAGCCAAAAAAATATATATTTAATAGCAACGTTACAGGTAAATAAACTATGACAGTATGCGAATATAAGCCAGGCTTAGAGGGAATTCCTGCGGCACAATCGAGTATAAGCTATGTGAATGGACTTGAAGGTATTCTAGAATATCGTGGAATTCCGATCCAAGAATTAGCTACTCATAGTAGCTTTATTGAAGTTGCTTACTTACTCATTTGGGGCGAACTTCCCACACAAGAAGAATTAGAATCATTTGAAACAGAGATTCGCTATCATCGACGGATGAAATACCAAATTGGGGATATGCTGAAACTTTTTCCCAATGATGGACATCCGATGGATGCTTTACAAACTTCGGCGGCAGCATTAGGTCTATTTTACGCCCGTCGCGCTCTAGACGATCCCGCTTATATTCGACAAGCTGTTGTACGACTACTGGCGAAAATTCCCACGATGGTAGCCGCTTTTCAGATGGTACGCAAGGGAAATTATGCAATCATGCCCAAAGATGAGCTAGACTATGCGACAAATTTCCTTTATATGCTAACTGAAAAAATACCTACGCCCTATGCAGCCAAAGTATTTGATGTTTGTCTGACGCTTCATGCCGAACATACAATTAATGCGTCAACGTTTTCCGCTTTGGTGACGGCTTCTACTCTAACCGATCCTTATGCTGTAGTGGCTTCGGCTGTTGGAACTTTAGCCGGTCCCCTACATGGTGGCGCAAATGAAGAAGTATTAATCATGTTAGAGGAGATTGGTTCGGTTGAGAATGTCCGTTCTTATATTGAAACGCGGATCGAAAAGAAAGAAAAAATTATGGGCTTTGGACATCGAGTTTATAAGGTTAAAGATCCTCGCGCTATTATTTTACAGAGTATGGCTGAACAGTTATTCTCTGAGTTAGGGTCGGATAAATATTACGATATCGCTCTAGAGGTCGAAAAAGTCGTCGAAGAAAAATTAGGAGCAAAAGGAATTTATCCAAATGTTGACTTTTATTCAGGTTTAGTGTATAGAAAGCTCGGCATACCTGATGATTTATTTACGCCGATTTTTGCGATCGCACGAGTCGCCGGCTGGTTAGCTCACTGGAAAGAACAGCTATCGGTAAACCGCATTTTTCGTCCCACACAAGTTTATACAGGGCTTCATGATATGCCCTATATACCCATCTCCGAACGAATGGCTAAAGCCGATTCTAACGGGCATTGATTTAAGATTAGGGGTGGGGTGAATGTCCCACCCTTCTTGTCCTAAATAGCTTCTAAGTCTTTTTCTCCCGTGCGAATCCGAATAATTTGCTCTACAGGAGAGATAAAGATCTTACCATCTCCAATTTCCCCAGTACGGGCGGCCGAGATCAGTTTATCAACAACCATATCAACTTGGTTATCTTCAACAACAATCTCAACTTTCAGTTTTTGGAGAAATTCAACGGTATACTCAGAACCTCGATAACGTTCAGTTTGACCTTTTTGACGACCGAAACCTCGTACCTCTGAAACTGTCATACCAACAATTCCGGCATTAACGAGAGCAATTTTCACCTCGTCTAGTTTAAAGGGTCGGATAATCGCTTCTACTTTTTTCAATTCCTTAACTCCTCAATAAATGCTAGTCTACGTCTATTTATTTATAAATCTAGCCTGACACTTTCTACCATTTAAGAAATGGAAATTTTTGTAAACATTCCTACAGTTTATTGATTTTTTATCAATTCTTTGTATCTAGCCAAGCCATGATAGAAGTGGGTAAAGGCATTCTGCGTCTTTTCTGGGGGTCAATACAGACATGACGTGTTTTGGCTAAAGCGAATGTTTCGGGTTCGGAAATTTTTGTAATCAGATATTCGCTCTCGAATTCGGTTTCGCTTAAAAATTGAGGTGTAACGGTAATTCTAATTTGGTCGCCATAATAGATAGGTCGCTGAAAATCAATCTCAGCATGAACGATAGGAATAGCACAAGAGGCATCTTTGAGAAAGGGTTGTAAACTAATTCCCGTTTTTTCTAGGCAAGCTTCGTAAGCTTCATGACAGATAGAGAGCAGAGAAGCAAAATAAATGACCCCTGCTGCATCAGTATCGGCTAAACGAATCGTTCTATCGTAGAACATAAGATCACTTTTGCGTTAGTGTTTGGGAACATATTAGTATGTACTATGGTGAATCTGTGCGTTATTTGAAGAAAAAATCCTAATGAAGTCTGAAATAACACCTTATCAAGAACGTGAACCATTAAACAGTTTAGTTTTGTATCACCTTTTGAAATGGTCGCTCATCACTCCTTTGTTTAATGCCTATTTTCGAGGAAAAATTTACGGAGCGCAAAACGTACCCCTAAAAGGGTCTTTAATTATTGTTAGCAACCACGCTAGTTATTTTGATCCGCCGTTTTTGTCTTGTGCGATGCGTCGTCCTGTAGCTTATATGGCCAAAGAAGAACTCTTTAAAATACCACTCCTGAGCCAAGGAATTAGCCTTTATGGAGCTTATCCAGTCAAACGAGGTACGAGCGATCGCAATGCCATTCGAGCCGCTTTAAACACCTTACAACAGGGTTGGGCGGCAGGAATTTTCTTAGATGGAACCCGTACCTTGGATGGGCGAATTACTGAGCCTAAATTGGGGGCAGCCCTCATCGCTGCCAAAGCCAATGTGCCCCTGTTGCCCGTTAGTTTATGGGGAACTGAGAAAATCTTGCTCAAAGGTTCACCTTTACCTCGTCCAGTTCCCATAACAATTCGGATTGGAGAATTAATCAGCCCACCTAGTTCGACGAAACGGGAAGATTTAGAACAAGTTACAGAACAATGTGTAACAGTGATTAATCAACTCCACAGTTTAGGACGTTAAGCCGACCTGACAACCGAATTAATGGCAAAATTGTTTAAAAGCTTTTGTAATTCATCACGACTGGTCATTCCTTCAATGCGTTGAACGGGTACACCACCATCAAAAAGAATTAGCGTGGGTAAATTGTGTAAACGATAGGTATTAGCGAGACGGAAATTGTCATCGGCATTGACTCCGACTATATGCACTTGTCCTTCCCATTGTGCTTGAAACTTTAAGAGATTGGGTTGAATCAGCCGGCAAAGTCCACACCAAGGAGCCCAAAAATGAACTAATACAGGATATGGCGATTCTAAAACAAGCTTTTTAAAGTTGTTTTCATTGATTGAAAGCATTATTACCTAGACTGTTATTAAAATTTTTATCACTTGTCGATTATGCTACAACAATTAGGCTCAAAAAGGAAAGGAGATTTGCAAAATTATCATCAGAATAATTCAACTAGGGATCAAGGCGGTCATAATTGAAACGATGAATCAAAAATAAAGCCTAATTGTCTTTATTTCGTTTAAGATGAAGGATCATAATAGTCATGACTTAAAAAAGGAACAGCGATGACTTTTGCTGTCACATCACCCAGATTAACAGTCATTCCTTCCCCACCTGCTTTCGTCCGAATATACCCTAAACCGATCGCACCTTGTAATGTTTCGATACAGCTAGTGACGATCCCTATTTTCTCTCCTTCTAAAAAGATTGGGGTTAAGGGTTCGACGCTTTGACTGAGTTGTAACCCCCACAATCTTTGTTTAACGCCTTTATAAGTATTTAAACGAGCAATAGTTTCTTGACCAATATAACAGCCTTTATTAAAGGAAATTGCCCGCCATAAACCGGCTTCTAATGGATTATAATCCTCTGTAAGTTCTTGGTCTGGCATTGGTCGTCCTTGGGAAATGCGTAATTGTTCCCAAGTTTGATCGCTCATCGGACTTGCACCTTTTTCGGTGAGTTTTCGCCACAAAGAAGACGCTTTAGCAATGGGAAGTATTAAGGTATAACCCGTTAGTCCTAAACCGGTTCCTACAGCTATTCTCGTTTGAATTCCCTCTAACTCGACTAATTCGTGACTCGCTTCCGGTTGATCTAAAATATTGCTGATGCCGAATTGTTCTAAAAACTCACGACATCCAGAACCCAATAGAGTAAAAATCGCTAATTCAGGCGATCGATCTGTTACAGTAACTTTATCCATTGGGAAAATATAACGATCCATCCAGTCCATTAAAAATTTATGACGGTTTGGAGACACTAATATTAAAATGCTTTCTTCAGTGATATAGGCTGTCGCTAAATCTAAAGTTCGTCCAGTAGAGTTGACAAAAACGACATCACACCCTTGTCCTGGTTTTAAGAAATTAATTTGATTTGTTGTTTGATTGTGCAGAAAAAGCGATCGATCATTTCCATTGAGTTCGAGTATACCCCAATAAGAGCGATCGTAAATCTTAACAGCAGATATATTCAAGATTCCTCTCTGATAATTTCCTAAACAAATATAAAGACGCGCTGATCGCACGTCTCTACAATTATCCTATACAGCTTGTAACAAACCATTGTGTCTGAGTAACGGTTCTGTAGACGGTTCACGTCCTCGGAATTCTTTGAAAACTTCCATCGGATGTTGACTGCCGCCTAATGCTAAAACCGTATCACGAAAACGATGACCAACGGTTAAAACTGCTTTCTCATCGTCTAAGCCTGCTTCTTCAAATGCAGAAAACGCATCGGCACTTAAAACCTCAGCCCATTTATAGCTATAGTATCCCGAAGCATAACCGCCCGCGAAAATATGGGAGAAAGAACACAAGAAAGCGTCTTCGGGTAAAGGAGGTATTACGGTTGTTGTTTTTGCGATGCGTTGCCGAACTTGGTTAGGGGTTTCGTTGCCACCTGGTTGATAGCGAGAATGCAATTCTAAATCGACTAGACTAAAATGTAACTGACGAAGCATCGCCGTACCACTCATATAGTTTCGTGCAGCGAGTAGCTTTAGGTAATAATGTTCGGGTAAAGTTTCGCCAGTTTCGTAGTGTTTGGCCATATTAAACAGGGTAGGGCGATCGTAACACCAGTTTTCCATAAATTGACTGGGCAACTCAACCGCATCCCATTCGACATTATTAATTCCTGCAGCCCCAGGATAATCGACTTTTGTTAACATATGTTGTAATCCGTGACCGAATTCATGATAAAGAGTATTCACTTCATCAAAAGTCATCAGACTCGGTTTTCCGTCTACGGGTGGGGTTTGATTACAGATTAAATACGCTACCGGTAAACGTGTCACTACTCGATTATCTACTTTTATTTTGGCACGTCCGATGCAATCATTCATCCATGCGCCGCCGCGTTTTTCCGCAGGACGACTATAGGAGTCGAGATAGAAATGGGCGATAACTTCCCCAGTTTCATCGGCTATCTGAAAATATCTTACATCTTCTTGCCAGATGGGGGCTTCTCCATCAGCAGAAGTAATAGTTACGCCGAAAATTCGTTTAGCCAAGCCAAATAACCCATCTAAAACGCGGGGTAACGGGAAATAGGGGCGTAATTCTTCGGCAGTAAAGTTAAACTTAGCTTCTCTTTGTTTTTCGGCATAATATGCTATATCCCAAGGGGCTAAATCATCGGTTTTTGCAAAAGTTTTTAAGTTTGCTAAGTCTTGTTTGGCTGACTCATAGCTAACTTTACGAAGTTCTTCTAAAAGTTTTTCGATGTCTTCAACACTAGCGGCCATTTTTCGGACTAGACTAACTTCAGCATAGTTCTCATAACCGAGAAGTTGCGCTTGTTCTTTTCTGAGTTCGAGAATACGAATAATCAGAGGATTATTATCTAATTCCCCACTCGATGCCCGACTAATGGATGCTTTATAGATTTTTTCGCGTAATTCCCGATTTTCACTATATTTCATGAAGGGAATATAACTAGGATAATCTAGGGTAATAACCCAAGGTCCTTCTTGTGGTGTGGCATTTTCTTCGCCAAGAGTGCGTGCTGTTTGTGCTGCTAAAGATAGTAAACTTTCGGGTAAACCGGCTATTTCTTCTTTTTGGGTGAGTTTGAGTTTATACGCTTTGGTTGCATCCAAAACATGATTAGAAAAATTGGTCGTCAGTTCGGCCATTTCTAGTTGTATCGCGTTAAACCGTTCTTTTTTTTCGCCTTCTAGTCCAACACCCGATAATTCTGCATCCCGAATAGATGCTTCAACAATGCGTTGTTGTGCAGGTTCTAAGCTAGACCAAGTATCGCTTTCTTTTAGGGTTTTAAATGCTTGATAAAGGGCTTGGCTTTGACTTAGTTTAGTATAAAATTGAACGACTTGCGGTTGAATTGTTTCGTAAGCTTGTCGAAGTTCTGGGCTATTTTTGACACTCATTAAATGGGCGACAATTCCCCAACTCCAGTTTAAACGTTCTTCTAGACGGGTTAGGGGTTCAACTAAACCTGTCCAAGTTGGCGTTATGTTATTTTCTAAATTTGTTAATTCCTTATCGAGTTCGCTAAGGAGTTCCGTCATCGCTGAGATAACGTGTTCTGATTTAATTTTTTCAAAAGGGGGTAGTCCTTGACCAATGAGGAGAGGGTTATCAATTACCGTTGCAGTCATATTGCTCTTTCCGTTTGCGGACTTATATTTATTTTCTAGATTAACCCAAGGAGTAGACCCGATAAAAGGTTGGCTGATGGTGAGATAACCGAAAAAGTTAATTATTAAGTTGCCTTAAGAATTTCTCTGACCCATGTTCTAAACTCTTTCATTCTGGCATTTTCTCCTTTATTTCGTTATTCAGCATTAACTAAAGATAAAAGGGAAACAGTTTGCATTTTTCATCTTAAATAAATAATATTTTAAACTTCCATAACAATTAATGCTTTGGTATGAACGATCGCCGCTACAATTACTCTTTCATCTTGGATCTGGTAGATGATACGATAGGTGTAAGCATTTTTTTCTCTAACGCTTTCTTCTGTAAATTCTGGTGGAACTTTGCCCGTCATCGGATCTTCTTTAAGTTGATGAGTCGTATCTAGTATACGTCGTACCACAGCCGCCGCATAGGAAGGCGAATCACGAGCAATATAAGTCGCAATTGCATCAACATCTTCTACTGCTTTTGATGACCAAATTACTCGATAAGCCATTTACTGAGAATCCCCTCAACATCCTCCTGTTTTATTGTGTTTTCGAGTCCCGATATATTCAAACTTTGACGCACTTTTTCTAAAACGTACAAATGATATTGTATATCTTCGACTGAACAATCATCTGGTAACTGATGTAATATTGATTCGATTTTTTGTTTGATACTATTCATATATTTTATAATTATAAATGTTATAAATTTAGTTTAATCTTTCAAACTATTCCCGATTATATCCTGTTATTCAAAAGATAAAACCTTTTAAGTCAGTCTTTTTTTTCGGTAGTTCCACGTATAAGCTTTATTTTTCTTATCTTATGATGATATAACATCTTTTTCAAAAGGCAAAATATCTAAAAAATAATTTTTAATAAAAAATTTAATTATTTCTTTAGATTTATCTTTGTTCAATTTGCGAAAAATTTGCTAGTCTCTTGAAGGCGGTATAACTAGAGTGAGATCAAGCATCGTCATAAGGCTTTGCAAATGATCCGATAGTAAGAATTGGGTTTTCTTCCCGTTCTGTAATAGAAATTTAATACCTTTGTCAAGTAAACGTCACATCAGTTACCTATATTAGAAATTGTCAGCTATCATGCCGTTTTCCCGAACGCTCCTTACACCGATTAGCTGACTTTCATTATTTACTACAATAGAAAAAAAGACGAGATAAAATACGGGATATGACTACTTCCCCCTTAAATAAATTAATTGGTTACGGTGCGCTTCTTCTAACGGGCGCAGGAATGGGAATTGGCGGGACTTATATATTAAAACATCCAGAGATTATCAATCAAACCGCAGTCGCTCAAGCACAAAATAATCCATCAACTGCACCGATACCCTCTATAGCAGTACCAACAAATTATGTAACTCAAGTCGTCAAACAAGTTGGACCGGCTGTCGTTCAGATTAACTCATCTCGAACCGTTTCTGCTAAACAACCTGAGATGTTTAACGATCCTTTTTTCCGGCGCTTTTTTGGTTCTCAAATGCCTGCGACACCAGATAAAGAAGTTCAGCGCGGCACGGGTTCAGGATTTATTATTAGTACCGATGGAAAGATTCTAACAAATGCTCATGTGATCGATGGAGCCGATGAAGTTTCGGTTATTTTAAAAGATGGTCGAACCTTTAAAGGAAGAGTTTTAGGAACTGATCCCCTAACCGATGTCGCTGTCGTTAAAATCGAAGCAGAGAACTTACCCATTGCGAAACTAGGTAACTCGGATGGTCTAGAAGTAGGTGAATGGGCGATCGCTATTGGCAACCCATTAGGATTAGATAATACTGTAACAACAGGAATTATTAGTGCAACGGGTAGAAGTGGGGCACAAATTGGAGTAGCTGACAAACGAGTTGATTTTATTCAAACTGATGCAGCTATTAACCCCGGAAATTCTGGCGGGCCCTTACTCAATGCTCGTGGTGAAGTTGTCGGAATTAATACAGCAATTATTCGTAATGCACAAGGGTTAGGTTTTGCCATTCCCATTACAAAAGCTCAAGTGATAGCCGATCAACTCATTACTAATGGTAAAGTCGATCATCCCTATTTAGGGGTGCAGATGGTACAGTTAACCCCAGAAATCAAAGATCAATTACAAGCGAGTCAAGAATACGCCGTTAGTAAAAATGAAGGGGTTTTGATTGTTCGAGTTATGCCTAATTCTCCTGCTGCTAATGGAGGATTGAAACCAGGAGATGTGATCACTCGTATTGATGGCGAAACAGTCATTCAACCGAGTAGTGTGCAAGATATTGTCGAAAAAACACCAATTGGCAAAAATCTTTCATTACAATTGGATCGACAAGGCAGAACCCTTAATTTAGAAATACCCGTCGGTATACTAGAAAAGTAGAATGAATATCAGGAAAGATGCGATCGTTTCGGGTCTTTCCTTTTCTTTTTGTTTGCTTAAAAAATAACCCATAACTAATTATTTAGCAATGGGTTAAAACAATTATTTATTTTTATTTAGGACTTAATACACACCTGGATTAATGCGATCGTCACCTTCGATCAACTCTTTAGAAGGTTCAGTCACGGTAAATTTATCAAGATTAGCTTGTAAACGTTCTTTTTGTGTTTCAGTCAAGCCAGCAATTTTGAGAACGTCATTAACATCATCATAAGGGGCGTTTTTAATGATGACACCAGCTAAAGTCGGATAAAACCCGCGCAATTCGCGGAATTCTCGAATATGGCTATTATTTAAGTCGATTTTTTGACCATACTCAGTAGCTAATTTAGCATCAGCCTCATTCATACGACTGGTGATCGCAGCATATGAAGGAGAACTAAACCAAAGTCCCCCTAACAAAACTAGCAGAATAGCACAAACACGAAATAGATTTTTCATTTTTTTGTTGATTCCTCCTGACAGAACCATGCAACAGCAATATATAGTAATGAATCACGCACCGAGCGCAGATCGGATTAAAAAATGTTATATCATGCCAAATGTATTTTTATCGATCGAACTTAGAGAAAATTCTTGATTGTCTTTAAATCTAGTCTTTAAATCTATAAGACACAAGTATTTTCTTAAAAGTCGCTTTGAGCGTGATCTGCTGCATAATACATCATATCTTAGCTTGAGGGATATGACTGCAATTTTTTCCGATAAAATAGACTTAAATCGATTGGAGGTTAAAGCTGATGTCTCTAACGGCCGAAGACTTAGAAAGATTCATAAGCAAGATCCCTAACTATCCGATGGAGTTGATCAACGGAGAAATTATTATTATGAGTCCATCTGGTCTAGAATCTGAAGAAGTAGCGTTAGAAATTGCACGACTGTTAAGCAATTGGGTTAGATTACGGAAATTAGGGCGAGTTTTAGGCTCAAGTGCTGGCTTTATTCTACCGAATGAAACAGAAGATGTTCGATCGCCGGATGTTTCTTTTATTCGGGCTGATCGCCTCAAACGCACCACACCTGATTATGCTAGAGTTGTACCCGATTTAATCTTTGAGGTCAAATCGAAGACAGATTCAATTGAAAAATTACGTCAGAAAATACAAGTTTTTTTGGAACTCGGTACACAAGTTGGGGTTTTAGTCGATCCACGCACTCACACGATGGAGGTGTATCGAAATGGACAAGAAACAATATTTTTACGAGATGGGGATATTTTAACGGTTCCTGATGTTTTACCAGGATGGGAACTGACAATATCAGAAATTTGGGCCCCTGAATTTGATTAAGTAGAAGGCAAAGATTTTAGATATTCATCGAGATGGGTTCGATCTGCGATCGCATGAAATAAAGGGCCACGATCTCCTAATTCGACAAGACTAACCCCCGCAACAGGCATTAAAAACCGATCTCGATAGCGTCCGATATCAATTCCCATTAAACTACACAACATAATCCGAATCGTAGCTTTATGGGAAACTAAAAGAATATTTCCCTCACTGTATCGTTGTTCAATTTCTGCAATCACTTCAGAAGAACGTCGTGAGATATCAATTCCTCTTTCACCACCGGGGGGAGAAGTCCACGCGGGATCGGTTAACCACCGCACATATAAGTCATGAAATTCTCGATCGACATCTATTGGGTGCATTCCTTCCCATTTTCCATAAGCAATTTCTTTGAGCCCTTCCCGAATTTGCATTTTTAGCCCTAACTTTCGACATAGCGGTTCTGCTGTCTGTTTAGCGCGTTTTAGGGGACTTACAAACACAGCTTGCCAGGGGATATCTTGATACATTTCGGCAAAGGATTCAGCCATTTTCAAGCCTTCTGGAGTCAATCCAGGGTCGTTCTCCAGTGTCCCGCAGTAACCGCCGGTTTTACTGTAGGCTGTTTGTCCATGACGCAGAAAATAGAGTTTTAAACTCATATAAAATCACGTTCCGAGTCGTTTACGAAGGTCTTGTCTGAGATGAGAACGATCGCCCATTACATGAATTAATGGCCCATGTCTTGCGAGTTCGACAACACTCACTGAAGCTACGGGCATTCCAATGCGATCGCGGAAGCGTCCGACATCAATTCCCAGTAAATAACATAAAATGATGCGGATTGTCGCTTTATGAGAAACGATTAAAATATTACCACTGCTGTGAGTATGTTCAATTTCTTCTAATACTTCTGAACTACGGCGAGAAATATCGATCCCTTTTTCGCCATCTGTGGGCGCATTCCATCCAGGATCGGCTAACCAGCGTACATAATCATCATGATATTCTTGGTTAACTTCTTCGGGGCTTTTGCCTTCCCATTGACCATAATAAATTTCTTTTAAGCCATCTCGAAGATTAATGTCTAGTCCAAGGAGTTCGCATATAGGTTTAGCGGTGGCTAGAGTTCGTTTTAGAGGGCTACAATAAACGGCAGTCCAAGGTAAATCTTGATAAAATTTGGCAAAATCTTTCGCCATTTCCGCGCCTGATGGCGTTAGTTCTAAATCCAATCTACCGCAGTAAGAACCCGTCAGACTGGCGGTTGTTTCTCCATGTCGCAACAAATACAACTTTAGACTCATCGACAAATTGGGTCCTTTTCTAAATGACTCTTTAAAAACTAAGAGTGTAAGCTAAGTCCTGAAAAGTTGGTCTAGCTTACACACTACTGCATAGGAGGCTTTTTATGTTTAAGGTCTTTATATTAGCTGACCTCATTTGAATCTATATATAGAATTCACCATATTTCTTACAAATCCCAATTCCTTAATTATTTCTTTATATTTAGTTTGATGATGTTTTGTCAGTATTGGTTAAGTTTTGTTGCACATAAGCCAGAGAAACGCCCAGTTTTTTAGAGATCCAGACTTCTAAATTACGGACGGGGTAGGAACGAGCGGCAAGAGCAGGATCGATCATCGGTTCAACGAGAATCGTAAATAAGCCCAAACGATTACCAGCTAAGACATCGGTAAATAAGCGATCGCCAACCATTGCCACTTGATTTGAGGGTAAATTCATAGCTTCTATAGCGAGACGAAGTTTACGACGTGATGGTTTAATCGCGCCCAAAAGATAGGGTACATCAATAGAACGGGCGATCTTGCCGATGCGAACTTCACTGACATTGTTACTAACTAACCATATTGTAGCGATCGGGCGAATTTGTTCAACCCACTGTTGTAACGCTTGAGAAACCTCGGCCGAGCGAATTGGTACAAGTGTTTCATCAACATCTAAAATCAGTCCTTTAATGTTGTTGTCTTGTAAAATATTCGGAGTCAGACTGAGGATGGTATCTCCTAAAATCAAGTCAGGTTGTAACAGTTTCGATTTAGTCATAGCAAATTATTAATAAAATCAGAATAGGTTAACTTAAAAGCACGTCATACAAAGAGCCTACTTCATTCCTTGAACCACTTGTAAGCTCCCTCCAGCATAAAGAGTTTGTCGAGTGTTTTTAAATCCAGCTTCTTGCAATAATTGAATTAAATCCGTTTTCAGAAGTTGCCAAGCGGTATCAGTTTCAAAAAGCCACATAAAAGTCGCTACAGGTGGCCAAAATAAAAGATTAGTCGGACGATGTAAATCAATCGCCGTAAACACTCCATCAGGTTTTAAAACGCGATAAACTTCAGCCAAAATTTGCTTAAGTTGTTCGGTTTCCATTTCGTGAAGAGCAACGCTACTATGAACAATATCAAACTGTTGATCCTTGCAGGGCATTTGTTCGGCTAATCCTTGAACATATTTAGCTTGAGGAACGGCTAAAGAGGCTCGTTGTAAGGCTACAGGAGAAGCATCTAAACCCGTAACTTGATCGGAAAATTGGACGAGAAAACGGGTCGTTTGTCCTGCTCCACAACACAGATCGAGGATGGGAGTATTAGAATCAATTGTTAAGCCTTGTAAGGCCAGACGACGGAATTTTGTTTCTCCACCGACGCTTAAAGTGGCTAGACTGGAGATCCCATCATAGAGCCATTGATATTTATAGCTGAGTGTTCTTAGAATGGTAGCCATCTGTAATATCCGTCCATTAAAATCGATGTATTCAATAATTTGTGTTAACCATAAAACCAATATATTGTTAAACTTGGTAAAGAATATTAAAAAAACAATTCATTGATGAATGCTATGGGTCGTGTTGGGGTTCTGTTGCTAAATCTAGGTGGGCCAGATCAGATCGAGGATGTTCGTCCTTTTCTATTTAACCTTTTTTCTGACCCAGAAATCATTCGGTTGCCGATCAAAGGTTTACAAAAGCCTTTAGCTTGGTTAATCTCGACACTAAGAGCCAAAAAATCGCAAGCTAATTATCTGCAAATTGGCGGAGGCTCACCTTTAAGAAAAATTACAGAAGCGCAGGCCGAAGCGTTAGAAAATCGTTTGACCGAGATTGGCAAACAAGTACAAGTATATATTGGGATGCGTTATTGGCACCCTTTTACGGAAGAAGCGATCGCCAAGATCAAACAAGATAACATCAGACAACTGGTTATCTTACCGCTATATCCTCAATTTTCCATCAGTACCAGTGGTTCAAGTTTTCGGATCATCGAAGAGATGTGGAAAGAAGATCCGACTCTTAGACAAATTGAATATACCCTCATTCCCTCTTGGTATAATGATCCAGGCTATCTACAGTCGATGGCGGATTTAATTGCCCAAGAATTAGACCAGTGTTCAAATCCTGATCAGGCTCATATTTTCTTCAGCGCTCATGGTGTTCCTCAAAGCTATGTTGAAGAAGCCGGCGATCCTTATCAAAGAGAAATTGAAGAATGTACTCGTCTGGTGATGAAAACACTAAATCGCCCAAATCAATATACTCTTGCTTATCAAAGTCGGGTCGGCCCTGTCGAATGGCTTAAACCTTATACCGAAGATGCTCTAGAAGAACTTGGCTCACAAGGTGTTAAAGATATTGTCGTCGTGCCGATTAGTTTTGTTTCAGAACATATCGAAACTTTACAAGAAATTGATATCGAGTACCGCGAAATCGCCGAAGAAGCAGGAATCGCCAATTTTCATCGAGTTCCCGCTTTAAATACTCACCCTGTTTTCATTAATTCTTTAGCGCAGATGGTGGCTAAGTCTCTTGAAGAAGAACCGACTACCTTTGATCAAGTCACCCATCCTGTTAAGAATATGAAAATGTATCCCCAAGAAAGTTGGGAATGGGGAATGACGACGGCGGCTGAGGTATGGAATGGCAGATTAGCTATGTTAGGCTTTATTGGTCTAATCATTGAGCTTGTTAGTGGTCAAGGCCCACTACATTTTGTTGGGTTATTATAAGCCTGGGGTGTCACGGCTGTTGCTCTGGCGGTAAGGATGATTTGTCCTTGCTCATTTCTCATCCAGCCTTGGGCTTCAATAATTGGCTCAAGAGTGGATTTAGAGCTATCTATGGGAGGAGACACATTAAAATGACGAGTTTCTGGAGTTGAAGGACTTCCTAAGTCGGCTAATCCTTGATTATGACTAATGGTTTGATTGGGGTCAACGGGTAAACCCCCTCTTCCTTTAATAGAAAATTCCCCGGCTGTTTCAATTCGAGTTCGGCAACCAGAGACGATTAAGTTATCGGTATTGATGACTGTCGTGGGAAGTATGACTAAATTACTTTGAGAGTCTGCACTAAGACGATTAATGCTCACAATACCCGATAAACCCGTTCTAGAGCTTGCGTTGATCTCACTGAGTGGAATTCGTTGACCTTGTTGAACTTGAATACCAAAAAGACCTAAAGCAGTAATATTAATATTACCCCCATTGCCTTGACCTGCATCCGCTACAATGTCACTATCTTCTCTGGGTACAGCAAAAATAAAAGGTGTTTCGATTGAAATATTACCGCCGTTGCCTGAACTACCTTGGAAATTTACTTCAGCAGTAATTGAACTATTGTTGCGTAATTCTAAGCTATCTTTAGCATTTATGCGAATTTCTCCCCCATTTCCGTCATTATTCTCCGCAATAGCTGTGATTTTAGCTTGCTGATCTAAAACAATAGAGTTTGCATTAACCGTTAGAGTTCCCGCCGCACCACTCAAAAAACTTTCAACGGTAATTTGTCCACCGTCTTTAATGATGAGTTGATCGGTTTTAAGATCAATACTACCACCTTGACCATTCCCTGTACTTCCAACAGTTCGATCGCCAGATGAAGCAGCAATGAGACTGGGTGAAACTCTTCCATCAGAAGTGGTGATCCCTTGACCGATAATTTCAAGGGTTTGAGCGACATTAATCGAAATAGTACCCCCTTTTCCTTCACCTAGGGTATTAGCGGTAATTTGACCACCATCTTTAATGATTAAAGAACCCGTATTAATCGTAATATTTCCGCCATCGCCTTTGTCTAATGCACCTGTAAATAATACTGTAGACTCAAGAAATCCAGTCCCCATTATTTCTGTTATTTGAGAGGCATTAATCGTTAAGTTACCGCCTTTTCCTTGCCCAAATGTTTCGATATTTATTATCGCTCCATCCGAGATGGAAAATCTTTGAGTGTTGATAATAACATTGCCACCATCTATATCAACACCAAAAACATATAAACCCGTACTGGATGCACGTTGAGTTTGATTTTTTTCACCAATTAATACAACAGACTCAGACCCATTAATAATTAGGTTTCCCGTGGGTTGATCATTAAGAGGAATCAAACCAATTTGTGTTCCTTCTTTAAGTGTAATGTTGCGTCCCTGAATCTTGACTGAACCACCATTATCACTGGCATCAATAATCGATTCTTGCAACATAAAAATATCTAAAAAGTTTTGAACGCTCTCATAACCTAATTCTAATCCTTTAGAGATGGGAGTCAAACTAACGTAACTATTTTCAGCGACGCTACCTACTTCAATTCTTCCGGCTAAAGCGGTGAGATTGCCATTTTCTAATGTAATTGTTCCGCCAATCAAAGCGATCGTTTTTTCCGATTTGACTTTAAGACCACTAGGTGTATCATTAGAACTGACGGGAAGACTTTGAGAACGATTGATAATTGCTCCAGGAGTCGTCTGACCAAATTGTAAGCCAATTGGAACAGCTACCGTTAATAAAGAAGTTTCTGGATGATTAACCCCAAATTCACGACCATCAGCAAACTTGATACTACTAGCACTTGAGGCAATAAAAGAACCTCCTAAATCAATTGTCGCATTGGGTCCAAAAATAAAACCCATTGGATTAATGATATATAAATTGGCTGTACCGTTGGCTTGAATTAAACCATTGATCAAAGAAACCTTACCGCCTGTCACTCGACTAATAATATTATCGATGGTGAGGGAATTATCAAAAGAAACCGAATGATCGATAGGTACGGAAAATTCATTAAAACTGTGAAATAAGTTTTTTCCTGCTTGTTGACCGCCTGTAATTACAATTTTTTGCTGATTAACTTCAACTTGTGTCGGTAAAGTACCATCTGGAATGATTTGTCCCAATACTGCACGATTGAATAAACAAGAACTTAGACTAATTATTTTTAACCATCGGTAAAAATCAGGTTTCATGATGAATAAGCCTATATTACTTTACTTCATCTAGAGCCATCGGTAATGTTTTATTACCTTTTAGTTTAGATGAGGATTAGTAACGCGATAAAAAATATACAAATAGCAGACAATTGCTATTAATTATATCTTTAAACGAATCTAGCCTTTCATTAAAAACACAACTTATGTCAATTAGCAACGCTTGACACCGCATCCCCATTTTGAGTGGGTTGTTTCTTGAGGTGGATTGTTTGTATTTTGTGAAGCCTGAGTTTTTGTTAATTCCTGTGCTTTAACGTCTTTTGCCATAGCTACTGAATTCAAACCGATTAAACTTGCTACGACTACTCCAGATAGCATCAGACATGGGATAGATTGATTTGAAATGATTTTGAATGAAGACATAATCGATTCCTTTTTCTTTATTGTTTGCTAATGTTTTTTGTTTTCTACAGCTTTAATGTAACTTGGCTCCCATAAAAGTTGGAACGTTAAAAACACGGCTTCTATAATTTTTTTCTAGTTTTTTTTTAGATGGATTTACTTAAAATCACTTTGATCGCCATACCAGACAAAAATCAGCTTGAACCCTTCAAAAAAAACAGATTATAAAGAATTACAATATTCAACCGTAACAAAAATTACAAAGTATGATTACAATCGCTCAATACTTTATTTATTCTCTCACAATTCCTTTACAAAAGCTTCAATAAATAAAGTTTTTGTATTTATACGAGGAATATACTAAGTTTTATTAAGTGTTGTAATGCCAAATTAACTGGCTGAACGGACGCTCTGGTATTTGCTTTTCAGGTGGCTTTCTCCGCGTCTTCCACTCGGATATTACTTACAAAATTAGGTTAAATTTAGTATAAATTACGATACTGGTTTGTAATGATATTCACCAACACCGCATCGATGTACTTTTTATTCAGGTATAACTAATTTATTTACCTTTGCCAAGAGGTAAAAAGATGGTTAAGACTTCCCCTTCTTGCTGACGCTGACGAACAACGAATTTACCACCCAAAGCATGAAATATATTTTTAGTAACATCCATATTAAGACTTAAGCTACCAGTTTCGGGCTGAAACATCAATAATTGACCAATAGCTTTAAGAGGGTTTGTTTTTGGGCAAGATTGGCTTAAAAATTGTAGTTTGAGTTGATGTCCTGCGGTTGATACTTGAACTTGAATCTGTCCATTAGGGGGAACGGTACGGGTACATTTTTCGATTAAACCCGTGAGCATTTGTTCTAGCATCCCAGGATCGCTGACGACTTGAGGTAATTTTTTGGGAAGAATAACATCTAAAGTGATGTTACGCCGTTCGGCTTGTTTTTGCCAGCGCGGTATATTTTGTTGAAAGATTTGTTCTAATGATAAGGGAATCAGATGAACAGGCTTTTCTGTTGTCGAAGTCATACCCATTTCGGCGGCACGGAAAATGAGTTCCATCCGATTAATCTGTTCTGTACATTCAAGATCAATGACATCTAAATACTTTAATATATCTGGTGCCGATTTATTACGTTTTTGTAATAAACGTACCATTGTCCGAATGGTTGTTAAGGGCGTGCGGATTTCATGAGTTAAAGCCTGTAAAAGCTCCATTTCAGAAGGTTGACAGCTATTTAAGGCTTGATCCTCTGTATAATTACTAATTTTTTCGAGATTAATCCGTGTTTTTCTCGCTTCTATTGCGGATATTTCGGGTAAATTTTGTAGCAGTTGCCGACTAAACTCCATGACGATACGATAGTCGGGTGTTGGTGGGGTAAATTGGGTAATGAAAGATTTAAGTTGCTGTCTTTGTAAGGGAAGAATACGAGATTGTAGAATGTCCCAACTTTCTTCGATGATATGGGGTTCAAAAGTAAAATGAAAAGCCGGAAGACCCCAGTCATCCTCACCCAAAACCATTATTAGGCTAAACTGATTGGTAAAAACAAGACAAAATTGTTCGGTTGCGAGAGGATCATAAGGAAGTAACGGCAGTTCAATTATATTACCGTTGAACTGAAATGGGGGTTGAGTATTAGAAGATGCGGGGAGTTGAAATCTGGCTATATCCCATTCTTTAAGCGGTTTTGGGGCAAAAAGACCAAATTGATACATCGAGACTAATTCAGGATGACTTAATACAGAACAGGGACCCGATAGAATTACACCTTGTGGTGTTGGCTCGGTTGTTGCTGGAGCATGGTTTAATAATAATGATTCAAGTGTGGCGATCGCCGAAAACCATTCACCTTGTGCCTTATTAGTTTTACTTCTTACCCATTCACTGGTATTACATTCGTGTGAATTGTAACCCTTATTTTCGGTTTCTTTGGAGGGTTTAGCTAAAGAGAAAAGATCACTGAGTTTTGACCTTAACCCATTTTGTACGATCATTTCTATTACATCCTGTGGCAGTTATTCTCATCTCTTCCTCATAGTATCTAGATTAGTCCACTTCCTTTAGACGTAGAACCGTACCAATAAGATCGCAATAACCGCAAAACATTAAGCAATACTTCCCCGTTTCCGTGCTTCTTTGTAGGAAGTTCCCACATTGCGTAACCCGGCTTTAAGCATTTGTCCTTCGAGTAAAGCAAAAAATCTCGCCCTGTCACCCCCTCTAATTACGGCTTGATTGTGGGCTTCTGCGAGAGCAACGGGATAACCATACCCTTTACTGACTTGGGTTAACATGAGACTCAAGGACTGAGAAAACAATTCTGTATCTTCAGCAACCCAGGCAGGAACTTCGATCCGAGCAATTTCAGTACCTACGTTAACATAACAAAAGTAGACCCATTGGGCTTCTTCATATAAGTTCAAAATCCTTAGAGAACTACGCCATAAAGGGCCCCGTTGCCCAGGTTCGAGTAAATAACCCCATAAGGCGGCATCTCGTAGGGGATGAATGACATGACAGGGTGTTTTTTCGTCCATTAGCTCCCCACAATTCATCACACAGTTAGGGGTATCATGGGGACAAGCTTGTAAACGGAGAAAGTTGACTGCTTCATTACTCCGAGACGCGCTGACATAGCCCATCAAAGGTATGTTTGCTTTGCGTAATTCTTCCCAAGCGTTTTGAATGGGAGGGAGAATTAATTCTTTTGCTTCGTTGGGTAAACTATCAAAAAACCAGTAGATTAATGAGCCATCAATCATTGCTAAATTAGGTTCATAGTGCGCCCCCGGTGGTTTAACCCAGCGACACGCCATTTCTGATAATAATTGTGCTTCTAAGACGGTGCGACGATAGCCCATCCATTCTTCGACTTTGATACCCCATTGTTTAGAAAGATAAATGTCTTCTGGTTTGTAATAAACTTCGGGAATACTATCGAGTAAAGGATATAAATTTTGCCCATAATGTAGCATGATTCGACCGATATTAATTAGATAACAATAGGCTATTTCATGGTGTGAGGGGGCGATTTGTGAGCCATCGGTGGCAAAAACACTATGACGGTAGGGCGCGGCAGAAAGAGTAATACGGGTGTCTAAGGGTTCAACGGGAATACCAGCAGAGAAAATAAAACGATTGTGCCAATTTTGATGAATTTCGATTAATTCTTGTTGTTTTGCTTGGGTTTGTTTTAATAAAAATTCGGCTCGTTCAACCCGTTGACGACTCGCTGTGACTTCGTTTTTGAAGTGTTGGCTAATGCTTGGTATTTGTTCAGCAAGTTTGGCTAAGTCTAGCATAGTTGATGAGTTACCGCCAGTTAGAAAAGGGTTGGGTAAATTGTGCGAGAGTTAACAGGTTAATGGAGGGATCACCTGCGATCGATTCTCTAGTTTGTTGTGTATTATAGCCCCAATCTGCTAAAAATAATCCTGTTTCTGCTAAATCGGGTTGTTGTTTGACTTTTTGTAAAGTTTTTAAAAGATCTTCCACAAACCATAGATGGGAGGATGTTTCTGAATGTTTTTTGAGGATTGTTCGGATAATCTCATATTTAGGCTGTTTGGTTTCTTTGCCAAATAAAGTATTATTGGGAATTTTTACGCCTTTTTCTTGAAAGAGTTGTTGAATGAAGCGTCCTTCTTTGGTGCTAATAATATAAAGTTGCGTTGGAGAATGAAGAATTTTATCGAGATTTTCTACAACACCAGGATAAAAACGATGTAATGCTAACCACTCATCTAAATTTGATTCTATCCATTGATCTCGTGTTGCGTCGAGTTCATAAGAAAGGAATTTCGGATCAAGTTTTTCTGTAGTAACAATTTTGGCGGCGACTCTTGGCCAATTTTGACTAATTTCTTGGGAAGATATGCCTAAAACTAATGCTCTTAATAATACTGGCATTTCCCACCCTGTTTCAATCACAGGACGTAAGGGATAAAATAACTCAGCAAATTGATCGAGTGATTCAATATTATCTAAATCCCAAATTTTGCAATATGTGCGTTTAGTGGTTTGGAAATATTCGAGGATTCCATCACAGATTACACCATCGAAGTCTAGGGCGAGAATAGTCGGTATAGATGAAGACATATGAATAAGCTCAGAAACTAAACTAAGTGTACATTAAGTTTCTTATCTTGATTCACGATAATAATTCATCGACAGCAATACTAAACCCTAAAAGAATTTTTTGAGTACTGACAACATCACTACCAGCAAAAATAGTTTTAGTTTCTTGAGTTAGAACAATAATCCAATAACTTTCAGGATATACTAACCAAACTTCTTCACTTCCTGAAAGTAAATATTCTTGTGATTTTAAGATAACTTCTTCTGCTAAATCAGTTGGTGAAACGATTTCCACACACAAGGGGAAGCTTTGGGGTAATACTTTTTCATTTCCGTATTGTGCGACTAATTCTGGTGTTAAATAAGCAACATCGGGTGAACGTCCCTGTTTAATTGTACGACAAGGAACATTAGTGTAAACTTCTCCCCCTTGTCCACTTAATTCTACATAGTTTCCCCAAAGATAAGCAAATTCTGCTTGAATCTTACTATGTTTTAAAGTTTTTCCGTTTTTCTCGATTATTTCTCCATCAACCCATTCAGTAGAAGGAAAAGGATTTTGTAACCATTCTTCTATAGAAGTGATCATAATTTATGCACTAAAGTATTTAGCAGTTGGATGATAGGCAATAATCGCAGTGGTTGATTGTTCGGGATAAAGTTGCTCACTTTCATCCATATACATTTTAATACGATCGCATCCTAATAATTCCAGTTGTTTATATTGGTCTGGAATATTCGGACAAGCGGGATAACCAAAACTATAACGCGAACCTTGATAACGTTGTTGTAAAATATCTCGAATATTATCAGGTTCTAAGTTAGCAAATCCCAATTCTTTTCTAACTCTTGCGTGTGTCCATTCGGCAAGAGCTTCGGCTGTTTGAACCGCCATTCCATGATAATATAGATAATCGGTATATTGATTTGCTTCAAAGAGTTTTTTTGCGTATTCTGTCGCAATTTCACCAACGGTTACTGCTTGCATTGGAAAAACATCAATTATTCCTGATTCTTTTGGGGCAAAAAAGTCAGCGATACACAGACGGCGACCTGATTTTTGACGCGGGAATTCAAATACTGTAATCGGTTCTAGATTTTCTGGTATTTTATCACCTGAATTCTGAATGATTTCTGGATCATAAATTAACAGAGAATTTTCGACTGATTGACAGGGAAAATAACCATAAAGTATCGTTGGACACAGTAATTTATCATTAATTACTTTTTGTTTCCATTCTTCTAAAATTGGATAAACTTTCTCTTGGATAAACTGATCATATTCTTCTCTAGATTGTTCTTTGGGTTTGCGATATTGCCACTGTCCCACAAACAAAGCTTGTAAGTCTAAATACTTAAATATTTCCTCTAAAGAAAGTTCATCCGCTTGTAATAATTTAGTTCCCCAGAAAGGCGGTTTTGGTCGCTCAATGTTAACATCTATAAATTCAGAACGTCGGGTATCAATCACTTTTTCTTCTTTTGCTTTCTCATCAGAATCGACAAAAATAGTATCTGGATTAACTTCTAATTCATTATCTAATGAAATATCTATAATTTCTTCTAAACTTATTTCGCTTAAAAATCCCTTCAGATCATCCCATTTTCCTGCTGATTTTGCGGGCATTAGTTGATCCATAAAATTGAGGTCAGCAAAGGCATCTTTTCCATATATTACTTGACCTTTATAAGTTTTCTGACAGTCATCGTTAACGAATTTAGGGGTTAAAGCTGCGCCACCCAAAATCACAGGAACGGTAATACCTTCTTCATTAAAAGTTGCTAAATTCTCCTTCATAAATGCTGTAGATTTAACTAATAATCCACTCATTGCAATACAATCGGCGTTATGTTCTCGGTAAGCTTGAATAATATTTTCGACAGGCTGTTTAATGCCTAAATTAATCACTTTATAGCCATTATTAGTCAGAATAATATCAACTAAATTCTTACCAATATCGTGAACATCGCCCTTTACGGTTGCAATAATAAAAGTTCCTTTCCCACTACTATTAGAGTCTTCTTTTTCCATGAATGGTTCTAAATAAGCTACCGCAGATTTCATGGTTTGTGCGGATTGTAAAACAAAAGGTAATTGCATTTGTCCCGAACCAAATAACTCTCCTACAACTTTCATACCATCCAGTAAGAAAGTATTAATAATTTCTAGTGGGGGATGATTTTTTAAAGCTTCTGCTAGACTATCTTCTAAACCAATTCTTTCGCCATCAATGATATGCTGTTTTAGTCTTTCTTCTACGGGTAAACTAGCATTTTTAGAAGCATCTTTTTTCGTGGTTTTTCCTGTAAAAATCTCGGTTAGTTTAGTCAGTGGATCATATATACAAATATCACCATCAAAACGTCTGCGATCGTAAATCAAATCTCGACAAACTTCTTGATATTCTAGCTCAATTTTGGCCATCGGTAATATCTTATTTGCACTAACAATCGCTGCATCCATTCCGACAGCGATTGCTTCATGCAAAAAGACTGAGTTTAAGACTTGTCTTGCTGCGGGATTTAACCCAAAAGAAATATTAGAAACACCCAAAAGAACATGACAACCTGGTAATTCTTCTCGAATGCGTTTAATTGATTCAATAGTAGCTTTACCATTTTCTCTATCTTCTTCAATTCCTGTAGAAATGGGTAAAGCGAGAGTATCAAAAAAGATTTCTGATGCTGGAATTCCATACTCTACAACAGCATTGTAAGCGCGTTTAGCTATTTCAAATTTTTTATCAGCAGTACGCGCCATTCCTTCTTCATCAATAGTCCCAATAACAATACCTGCACCATATTGTTTAGCTAATTCTAATACTTTATAAAAACGCGGTTCGCCATCTTCATAGTTAGTAGAATTAAGAATACATTTTCCACCTGCTACCTTTAATCCTGACTCCATTTTTTCCCATTCTGTCGAGTCTAGCATCAAAGGTAACGTCACATTATTAACTAAACGAGAGGCTAATTCTTTCATATCTTTTACGCCATCTCTTCCGACATAATCGACGTTAACATCTAAAATGTGCGCCCCTTCTTTGAGTTGAGATTTTGCCATCGATACGAGACTATCCCAATCTTCTGAATTCAGTAATTCTCGGCATTTTTTGGATCCACTGGCGTTTAATTTTTCCCCAACGATGAGAAAAGAATTATCTTGTATATAAGGTTGTGTTGAATAAATCGAAGCGGCTGAGGGTTCGTATTCGGGATGACGTTCTTTTGGTTTTAATGTGCTTGAAATTTCGGCTAATGCTTTAATATGATCAGGACGAGTCCCACAACAACCCCCGATAATTTGTACTCCTAAATCTTCGATAAAGTGCATCAAAGACATTCTTAATTCTATAGGAGTCAGTCGATAATGTGCTTGTCCGCCAACGTTTTCGGGTAAACCAGCATTGGGAATACAAGAAACAATAAAGGGAGAATGTTCAGCTAAATATTTAATATGGGGTTTCATTAAATCAGGCCCAGTTGCACAATTTAGCCCCAAAATATCAATATTGTAGGGTTCTAAAATCGAGACTACTGCGTTAATTTCAGTTCCGACTAACATGGTTCCCATAGTTTCCATTGTTACTGAAACCATAATCGGAATACGATTACCTTTTTTAGTGAAAACTTCTTCAATACCGTTTAATGCTGCTTTAATTTGTAGAACATCCTGACAGGTTTCAACAATTAATAAATCTGCGCCACCATCATATAATCCTTCTGCTTGTTCAACATAGGCATTTTTGAGAGTATCAAAGTCAATATGTCCTAATGTCGGTAATTTGGTTCCAGGACCCATAGAACCAGCTACAAAACGCGGTTTTTCTGGTGTAGAGTATTCATTGGCGGCTTTTTTCGCAATTTCGGCGGCTCGTTTGTTGAGATAATAAGCTTTGTCGGCTAGATCGTATTCGGCCAAAACGATCGAAGTACTACCAAAACTATCGGTTTCAATAACATCTGCACCCACTTCTAAAAAGCCTCTGTGTACCTTCTCTACGGCTTCTGGTTTGGTGTGTACCAGATACTCATTACATCCTTCATATTCTGCCCCGCCGAAGTCCTCTGCGGTCAAATTTTGGGTCTGTAATGAGGTTCCCATCGCACCATCAAAAACGAGTACGGGGCGTTCTGGACTTTTGAGACGGTTTAAAAAAGGACTATTCATAGTTGAGGCTGACAACAGTAGGGATTTTTTAAAGTCAGTTTAGGTAGGTTTGAATCATTATTGTAATAGTTACTAATTCTATACGCAAATATTGCATTGAGTCCTAGAATTAGCTTTATAGTTACTAATTTTATAGTCAAATATTACACCGACTATTGATTAGCTTTGCAGTATTTTAACTCTGCTGGCTGAACTACACAACCTCTACCGAGTCCCTAACTTACGTTAGCCTTCCCGACTACTTTGATTGTTTCAGCAATTGTTCTAGTGAGCTAAAGTTTTTACGTCAACAGCTTATAATGTTAAGAGTTCAAGTTAACTTTTCCTTGTTGACAACCTGATAACTTTAAGGACTATTAAGTTTTTCAGGTGCTATAGCTAATATTTAACTATATTTGCTTAGATTTAGCTATAGTTTCGTTAAAACTTTACAATACGCTTTTAACCGTAATGGGTTAACTACGAACCTCTCTACCGAGTCCCAATCTAGTTACTAGAATTAGATTGCCTTCCCGACTACTTTTTTAAGCGTACCTAAGATTAAAGCTAAAACTTTTATGTTAGCAGCTTATTAGTTAAGGTTAATTTAACGTTATCTTTGCTAACAACCCTCTAGTTTTAAAGTTAATTATTCTTTTGTTAAGGTGCTGCTCAGATTTTAGTAGATTTGCAATCCGTTGCGTACTTTCTTGTCAAATCTTTACAGAATCGAGTTCTATCATAGCGCCATATCTCTTGTCCCCAAAGACGATCCCTTAAAAAGGTTTCATGTTGCTAAAATTAGGGTTAACTAGCGTTACGCATCCTCATTTACGATGGTTACAACTGAGCAATCTATCCATTATCCAGACTCTGACGGTCAACCAATGGCAGACAATACGAAGCAGTTTGAAGTAATTGTTTATATTAAAAAAGGCTGTGATTGGTTATTTGTCAATGATTCTAATGTATTTGTGGCAGGTGATTTACTCTGGTATCCTGTCGAAGGAAACAACAAATTACGGCAAGCACCCGATACAATGGTCGTATTCGGTAGACCCAAGGGCGATCGAGGCAGTTATCAGCAGTGGAAAGAAGATAACATTTGTCCTCAAGTGGTGTTTGAAGTTATTTCTCCAGGAAACACCATCCCAGAAATGAGTCGCAAATTTCAATTTTACGATCGTTATGGAGTAGAAGAATATTATATTTATGACCCTGACCGTCAAAGTTTGGGAGGTTTTCGTCGTCAAAATGACTGGTTAGAACCCATTGAAGACATAGAAGGTTGGGTGAGTCCACGCTTGGGAATTCGCTTTAGTCTGAGTCAAGACGGACAACTTCTTTTATTTCGTCCCGATGGTCAACCCTTTGAAACCTACGAGGAAATGGCACAACGAGCCGAAAGAGAGCAAGCTAGAGCCGAACGCGAACAAGCTAGGGCTTCTGCAGCCGAACAAGAAATAGAAAGACTAAAGGCACAACTAAGAGCATTAGGACATCCAATAGATGATTAGTCACGCGGTACACCGCATTTCAAAGACGAGGCCTGTGCGATCTGCCTTTCTTCCACGGGTTAATTATTATGCTCATTATCGGCTAAAATTTAGATAGATATTGTCCAAAGTCTTTTTTAAATTAGTATAGTTTTTTTTTGAACCAAAGCATCCTCATTTACGATGGTTACAACTGAGCAATCTATCCATTATCCAGACTCTGACGGCCAACCAATGGCAGACAATACGAAGCAGTTTGAAGCGATCGTTTATCTGAAAAAAGGTTTTGACTTATTATTTGTCGATGACCCCAATGTATTTGTAGCGGGGGATCTGCTTTGGTATCCTGTAGAAGGCAATAATAAGCTACGATTAGCCCCTGATGCAATGGTGGTTTTTGGTAGACCAAAAGGCGATCGAGGTAGCTATCAACAATGGAAAGAAGACAATATCGCCCCCCAAGTCGTGTTTGAGGTGTTGTCTCCAGGTAATACGATTTCAGAAATGAGTCGGAAATTTCAATTTTACGATCGTTATGGAGTAGAAGAATATTATATTTATGATCCCGATCGTCAAAGTTTAGATGGCTATATCCGTCGAGATGGTTTTTTAGATACAATTGAAGAGATGGAAGAATGGGTCAGTCCTCGTCTCATGGTTCGCTTTCGCCTCACTCAGAATGGACAATTAATTCTATACCGTCTGGATGGTCAACCCTTGGAAACATACGAGGAAATGGCACAACGAGTCCAACAAGAACAAGCCAAAGCCCAACAGGAACGAGCCAAAGCCCAACAAGAACAAGCTAGAGCCGAAAGAGAACAAGCTAGAGCCGAAAGAGAACAAGCTAGAGCCGAAGCAGCAGAACAAGAAATCGAACGATTGAAAGCGCAAATTAAGGCTTTAGAACAACAATCGGATGATGAAGCTAATTAAGATTCTATAGCTTGTAATACGGCTTGCGGAGATAATTTATCTTTAAACCATATTACCTTCGCTGGTAAATCGGTAATTTTTACGCCAGCTTTTTCTAAATTTAATCGTTCGGAAACGGCTAAAATTAAATTACTAACCTCGGCGCGTCGTACTTGAGAAAACTTTTTCTGTAAATATTCAGGTCGCCAATATCCAACAATTTCTAATAAATAATCGCGTCCATCTGGATGAATTAAGCGAAAATCTGGTATCATGACACTTCCGGGTATTGGAATTAAATCAACTTCTCTTTCTAGTTGCCATTGGGTTTTTAGTTGTTCCCAACGTGTC
Organism: Aphanothece hegewaldii CCALA 016; assembly: GCF_003007785.1. Taxonomy (GTDB): domain Bacteria; phylum Cyanobacteriota; class Cyanobacteriia; order Cyanobacteriales; family Microcystaceae; genus Chroococcus; species Chroococcus hegewaldii. The sequence continues at coordinate 161,832 of NZ_PXOH01000002.1, forward strand.
GCAAAGGACATTTCTAACATACTATCGTAGGGTTTTTGGGGCGGATAATGTGAAATTAAATTACATTGATCGTCTAAATTAAAACTTTCTTGACGAATGACTTTTGTATAAGTATCTTTGTATTGCAAGTTAGCTTTGAGACTCCATTTACTCACATGGAGTAATGCAGGAATCATTTTAGCGATCGCTAACCCATAACGAGTACTCGCTTGAAATAAACTGGTAGGCCCATCTATTGTAATTGTAAATCCTGTATCCGAATCTCCTTCAATATAAGCCATGAGTTGAAAGAGTTTTAGATATTTGAATAAGAGTTTATATTCTCCTGGATCATTGCGATGGGCGTTAATAATAATATGGCTTGCTCGATAAAATATACCTTGAACTTGTGACAAATTGTAGCGATGAATTAAGGCTTCTGGTGTGGGGGCTTCAAATTGGGTTAGGATACGATTATCGTTAATGTCTGCATAAAGTCCTTTTTCAATCTCGATGGAAAATACTTCTCTATTTAAGTCTTGACTAAGTTGAAGGGCAAGTTTTTCTAAGATTTGTTGACGGTTTTGGGGAATGGGAATAACAGTCGCAGAGAAAGCAAAAACTTTTTGTCTAAGTTCTTCGGGTTCGAGTGGACTAATTATCTCGAAGGTGGAAAAATGACTCTTGAGTAGATGTGCAAAACCTCGTTTAATTTTATAATCTGGGCTATCTCCTTCTAAGGCGAGTAATTTTTCATCTAGTCCACCTTGAGTACCGTTTACACAACTTTGAAAACAATTAATTTGTTCTGCCGCGAGTGAAAGGGTATCTGGATTGACTAAAAGCCTTTTGGGAATAAGTGTATCACCGTTGCGTCGAGAAATTAGTAAATCGGTTGGCAGCATTTGTAACAGTAAAGTATAACAATATCTTGTAGGATTGATTACAATTCTAAAACTAAAGATTCACTCATTCACAGACCAATGATCACGACTCAGCTTTTTACTACTTATCGTACTCTAGAATCGCGTCCTGATAGTTATTTAGACTGGTATCAACAGGCTAATCTTTTGCGATACCAAAAAGATTATCAAGAGGCTTTATTGAGCTATGAGAAAGCCTTAGAATATTATCCTAGCGATTATTGGGCATGGTATAAACGAGGCATGACTTTAGAGCAACTGGAACGTTATGAGGAGGCGGCTATTAGTTATTGTTATGCTTCACAGATGCGACCAAATAATTATTGGGCTTGGTATGATTGTGGTTGTATTTATCTAGAAAATCTCACTGAATATGAACAAGCAATTATTTGTTTTGAACAAGCTTTAGTTAATTATCCTGATGATTATTGGTCATTTTATCGTAAAGGTGAAGCCTTACGTTTGTTGGGTCGTTTTGATGAGGCGATCGCGTGTTATGATCAAGCTTTAGAACTTAGACCTGGTGATTATTGGTCTTGGTATCGACGAGGTGATGTCTTCAAAGCTTGGAATAAACTAGAAGAAGCTTTAAATAATTATCAAAAAGCTCAAGAATCTAAAAAGAGTGATTATTGGGTTTGGTATCAAAAAGGTATTATTTTACAAGAATTAGGACGTTTTCAAGAAGCAATTGATTGTTATTCTTATCTTCTTGAAATGGAAATAGATGATGATTATACTTGGTATAATCAAGCCTGTTGTTATGCTTGTTTAGGACAAAATGAGCAAGCTCTAAAAAGTCTTGAAGAAGCGATTTATTATGAGCCTAATATTTATCTACAATTAGCCCAATCTAATTCTATCTTTGATGGTTTACGTCAAGAGCCAAGTTTTCATTATTTATTAAATATGTATCAAAATGAAGAGATAGAATATTAGTTTTCAGGTTCTAAGGTAAAAAGAATTATTTTATTATCTTGAACTTCCGAAAATCTTAGAATAGTTAAATCAGCCGCATTTAAAATAATTCGATAGCGGAAAATTTGATAGATAGATAAAAGTCCAGGATAACTCATTGAGTTTTGCTGCTCAATTTCTTCCTCGATAAAAATTAATTCTTTTTCTAAAGTTAATCCTATTTCTTCTTGTAAAGCTCTACGGGCTGCGGTTTCTGGCATTTCATCACCAATAATTTTTTCAGCAATATAACCTAAATTACGTTCTCTTACTTTCCCAAAGTTTAAAAAAATTTGTTTATCTTCAATCAGACGAAAAAGGTGATCACCTAACTGTACATTAACAATAATATTAACAACTTTAACGCTCCGAGTTAACTGATTATCAAGCAATTCTAACTTAGTTTCTTGACACAGGATTTCTTGTTCTAACTCAGCAACTGTTTTTGTTTTTTTGTTATGATCCCATTCATGAATTGGTATTCCGTTTTCTAAAAGAATTTTTTGTATATTCATGACATTAGATATAATATTAGTCTGATTATATATTAATTAAAATTAAGCATGAATCCCTCTTTTTCAATTCGTAACGCTACACCTGATGATGTCCCTCAACTTTTTGAACTGATTAAAGCTTTAGCAGAATACGAAAAACTCTCCCATCTGGTTACAGGAACAACAAAAGCACTACAAGAACATTTATTCGGAGAACATCCCTATATTGAAGCGATTATAGCAGAATGTGAAAATAAAACGGTAGGATTTGCCCTATTTTTCTGGAATTACTCAACTTTTCTGACTCAACCTGGTATTTATTTAGAGGATATTTTTGTTTTGCCTGAATATCGTCGTTTAGGAATTGGTAAAGCTTTATTAACTCGTGTGGCGACTCTTGCGGCTGAACGCAAAGCAGGACGGTTAGAATGGAGTGTCTTAGATTGGAATGAAAGTGCGATCGCATTTTATCAGCGTTTTGGTGCGACGGTTTTACCCGAATGGCGTATCTGTCGGATCACCGAGGAAAAATTACGTGAGTTTTAAAGACTAATATTCCGACGAGGAAATATCAGCCTGATTAGAGTAGCAATTACTTTTCTAGCTAGTCTATATTACTTTATAAATTCTAAAAGTTCATGAGCAAAGTAACTGCTAAGTCCTCAACATGGCTCCCTTTGCGCCATTCATTATTCCGCGATCGCCTTATTGCTTTAATTATTTCCAGTGTTGGCACTTGGATGCAAGATACGGCGGGAACTTGGTTAATGACTTCTCTGACGACTTCGCCACTTTTAATTGCTTTAATGCAGACTGCCGCTACTTTACCGATCCTCCTTTTAGGGCTTCCCGCAGGAGCAACAGCCGATATTTTTGATCGCCGCAAGTTACTGATTTTCTGGCAAAGTTGGATGTTAGTCACAGCGTTGATTCTCAGCGTCTTGACTTTCATGGGTTGGATGAATCCCTGGTTACTCCTAACGCTGACGTTTTGTTTGAGTTTGGGGGCGGCGATGAATAATCCAGCATGGCAAGCTATTGTACCTGAATTGGTTCCTCGTTCAGAATTACCGGCGGCGATCGCTCTAAATAGTGTTGGCTTTAATCTTGCCCGCGCTCTGGGGCCTGCTTTGGGTGGTTTGGTGGTTGCGGGGTTCAGTCAAGCGAATCAAGGTGCAGGGTTTGTTTTTGCCCTCAATTCTCTTTCGTTTATCGCTGTCATTTTTGTCTTGTATCAGTGGCATCGTCAGCCGATTTTGAGGAGTGCATTACCGACAGAACGTCTGTTTAGCTCGATTCGTGCTGGACTTAGATATGTGAACCATACACCCGCGATTAAAGCCATTTTTATTCGATCGTTTGCTCAAATGAGTTGTCTTAGTGCAATGTGGGCGTTACTAGCAGTGGTGGCGCAACAATATCTTAAACAAGGGGCGATGGGTTACGGTGTACTCAATGGCTGTATTGGTTTGGGTGCGATTATTGGTGCGGTGTTTCTACCCAAAATCCGTCAACGGTTATCCGCCGATGGGCTGTTGATGGTTTCGGCTCTTTTCTGTAGTACAACGCTCTTGATCATGGCTTATGTCCATTACCTGCCTATTGTAATGGCTTTTTTATTTGTTGCGGGGATCGCTTGGATTAGTACAACTTCTACTTTAAATATTGCGATTCAACTTTCGGTAGCTCCTTGGGTACAAGCACGAACCCTAGGAGTTTATCAAATGGTCTTTCAAGGCGGTTTAGCGGTTGGGAGTATTGTTTGGGGCATCGTTGCTGAACAATTTGGAACAACGACGGCTTTAGTCTGTGCTGCTGTTGGTTTGATTGGGAGTTTACCTTTAGCTTGGCGTTATCGTTTGATGACAGAAATAAAATCTGATTTAACTCCTTCGCTACATTGGACTGAACCTCAAGTCGTGATTGAATTAAATCCCTCTGAGGGTCCTGTTTTAGTTACGATTGAATATCGTATTAATCCCGCAGATGAAAAGGCGTTTATTAAAGCGATTCACAAATTAAGATTGATTCGGCTACGCGATGGAGCCATTCGCTGGGGGATTTTTCATGATATTACGGATGCGTCTCGTTTTGTTGAAACATTTGTTGTTGAGTCTTGGCTAGAGCATCTTCGTCAACACGAAAGGTTTACAAAAAGCGATCGCCTAATTCAACAACAAGTGCGATCGTTTCATCAAGGTGAAAAGCCCCCCTTGACTTCTCACATGATTTATGCTCATCTTCCTAACTAACGAGAGTCGGTAGAATTTTGCGGACGCGAATGCCCAGTAAGGTAAAAGATTGGGCAATATTAGAAACAGGGATTGGCTCAGTTTTTTCCCATTGTTCATTTTTTGTGAAAAGAACACCCAAAACACTCAAAGGCACTTGTAAAAATAGATGACTGGCTAAAAAGGCTAAACTCGCGATCAGTAAACCAATGATTCGCCACTGGGGTAGAAAAGCAGCAGCAGGAGTAGCAATTGGAGCAATTTGATAAATTTTCCATAACCCCGCGATCATCAACACAGTACCTAAGACGGTAATGAAGCGATGTTTTGGTCTTTTAAACAGACTGAGTATTTTTAACTGTTCTGGGGTGAGGAGTTCGGGTCTTTGAGCAACAAATAATAAGCTAAAGATATCAAATGGTTTGTACCACTGCATCCAAGAGATGGGAGCGATCGCAATAACTAATAAAAAGATTAGCTCTAGCCAATATCCGGGTAAAGGATCGCCAACGGCAAGACCGATCCAAGCGATTTGTAATAAGATGGGTAAAGCCGCTATACCCGCTAAATGTATCCACAAGAAGGGTTCAGAACGAAAAGAAGACATGAAAAATACAATAATAAATGCTAATAATCCCTAGTCCTCTTTATTTTATCGGAAGACTAGGGATCAACAAATTAAGATTAAACGGATAAAGTTCGACGCTTCATCACCATTTCATAAGCTTCTATTTGATCGCCTTCAAGCCAAGTATTGAATTTGGGCAAACCGACACCACATTCGTAACCTGCATTTACTTCTCTAGTATCTTCTTTCATCCGTTTCAATGAATCTAGGTTCCCCTCATGGACAACCTCACCCTTGCGACGGACTCTAATAAAGCGGTTACGAACCAGTTTACCCGATAAGACATAGCAACCGGCAACGGTTCCGCGTCCAACTGGGAAAACTGCGCGTACTTCGGCAAATCCAAGATGTTCTTCAACTTGTTCAGGTTCGAGTAATCCTTCCATCGCGCCTTGAATTTCATCAAGGAGTTTGTAAATGATGTTGTACTCTCGAATATCAACGCCTTCTCGATCAGCCGCCGCCCTTGAACCAGTGGCTAAGGTGGTGTTAAACCCGACGATTACAGCACCACTAGCCGCCGCTAAATCGACATCCGTTTCGGTTACTTCACCAGGTGCGGCCAATAGTACCCGAATTTGGACTTCTTTCTGGGGCAGTTGGTTCATGGCGGTTAGAATTGCTTCTACGGAGCCTTGTACGTCTGTTTTTAAGATCAAGTTAAGTTCTTTAAGCTTGCCTTCTTGTGCTTGTGCGGAAATGGTGCTTAAGGTGACGCGTCGTGTTGACAAGGCTTGTTGTAAGCGTGTTTGACGTTGAGCGTCGGATCTTCCTTCTGCTGTTATTCTGGCTTCTTTTTCGTTGATAAAGACATCGAACTCATCCCCTGCGGCGGGAACATCACCGAGTCCTAGAACTTCAACGGCAAAGGATGGAGTAGCGGCATCAACTTTGTCACCTCGATCGTCGATCATGGCGCGGATTTTACCGAAAACGGAGCCAGCCACCACAGTATCGCCGACTCTAAGGGTTCCATTTTGAACAATTAGAGTAGCTACAGGTCCTTTGTTTCGATCTAAGTGAGCTTCGATAACGGTTCCTTTTGCGGGACGATTCGGGTTAGCGGAGAGTTCTTCAACTTCAGATACGAGAAGAATCATTTCGAGGAGAGTATCTAAGTTTTCTCCTTTTAAGGCACTAACTGGAACCATAATTGTATCGCCGCCCCATGCTTCAGGAACTAAGCCGAGTTCGGATAGTTCTTGTTTAATGCGATCGGGGTTAGAGTCTAGTTTATCGACTTTATTTATGGCGACAATGATTGGAACACCTGCTGCTTTAGCATGGCTGACGGCTTCACGGGTTTGAGGTTGTACTCCGTCGTCTGCTGCGACAACGAGAATGGCAATATCGGTAACTCTGGCTCCTCTGGCTCGCATTGCGGTAAATGCTTCGTGTCCTGGTGTGTCTAAGAATACGATCTGCTGAGGTTTGCCGTTGTGTTCTACGTCAACGTGATAGGCTCCGATATGCTGGGTAATTCCTCCAGCTTCTCCTTGTGCTACTTTGGTTTTACGAATGGAGTCTAGAAGCGTAGTTTTACCGTGATCAACGTGTCCCATAATGGTTACTACGGGCGGACGGGTTTGAAGATTATCGAGATCGGCTACGTCGATCATTTCTGTTGTCTTCGTTGCTGCTGCTTTGATTTGTCCAGTTTCGACTTTAATTTCAAAGTCAGCCGCGATCATCTCGATGGTTTCTTGATCGAGTGTTTGGGTAATATTGACTGGAACGCCTTTAAAGAAAAGATTTTTAATGATCTCGGTTTCAGGAACTTTCATAAGTTCTGATAGTCCTCGAATGGTCAGTGAACCATTTAAGGTGATTGACTCAGGGCGTTTATTTTCTTCTTTGTTGTCTTGACGATCGTTTTTTGAGCGTGAATTACTGCTTTCTGATTTAGATGAGGGTTTTTTGGGTTTATTTGCCGTAGTATTAACGGCGGCCGCTATAGGCATTCTAGAATTACTAGAATTCGGTTTGGGCGGGCGAGCCATTGATAGACTAATACTAGCGGATGCTTGGTTTGCTAATAGTTCTGCGTCCAAATCGTCGTCTTCCTCATCAAAGAGGACTTGCGAGCGCCGTTTATTTTTGCCTGTTTTGGCAAGTTTGCCGCTTTTTGATTTATCTTCTTTGTCGTCTTCGCCGTCTTCCCATTCTTGACGTTTGCTTTGACGAATCGGTATGCTTTTCTTGGGTTTTTGCTTGGGTTTCCCTGCCACATCGGTTAAGAGATCATCTGCTTCATCAATGGGGCTATCAATTTCTTCTGGTTCGTCTGTTGCTAAGTCGTCGATGACGCTGGTTTGAAGTTTTTGGGGTGCAATGGGTCGTGTTGGTCGCTTCAGTTCTACTGTAGCTTTGGGGATTTCGGCGACTTTTTTCTCTCTTTCCTTATCTTTATCTTTTTCTCTAAGCCTGTCCCGGTCTCTATCTTTCGGTTTGATCAGTGCTTCAACAGTTCCTGTTGTAGGATTTTTCCTCGTTAGTGAGTTCCCCACTTTGTTACTCACTTCTGAAGCTCTGCCTGGTCGGTCAGTTTGAGGTTTTGGATTTCTGTCGAGCTTAATTTCTGGTCTTGGTGTGCCTGAGCGATCTTGTGGCTGAATCAGTTTTTGATTTACGGGAGTTCGTTCCCCGACTTTTGGAGTCGAGGGGCTGTCGGGGCTATTTGTCGGGCTTTGTAGATTACCAGCTTCTAAGTCCAGAATTTCTGGCTCTTGTGATGGCATTTTGGCTGTTCTTTGGGGGGCTGATGGCTGAATAGGTTTTTTTTCAGCTTGAATCACAGGCTTATTATTATTGGGGGCTAATTTTTCTCTTTTTGTTTGATTTAAATCTGTTTGATTTAAATTGATTGGATCGACACCTGTTGGTGTTTCTGATGGCTCTTCAGAAGTTTGAGATTCATAAGTTTGAGATTCAGAAGATGGTGCCGATGAATGATCTAATGGGGGATTTGCTAAAGTAGAATTACTATTGCTATGACTGGGACGACGAGAAGGGGCTACTAATGCTGGTGCCACATCCTGTCCATTATTTGGCGAGTTCGGGCGGTTATTTTTGTAGTGAACGGCTAGGATCTGCTGTTTTTTTTCTCCAGATGAGCTATGCGACCCTTCATTTGAAGGGTTTCCTTGAGCCTTGTGATGGTGAGTTGGGTTTTGTGCTTGTTTTGCTGCCACTGATTTAATGCGATCGGCTTCCGATTCAGTAATGGTACTACTATGACTTTTCACAGATATGTTTAACTGTTCGCAAATATCTAAAATATCTTTGTTCTCCAAGTTCAACTCTTTTGATAGCTCGTAAATTCTAACTTTTGACGAATTATTCATCCAATATCCCCCTACTCAAGTATAAATGATTTTAACTCCTGTGAATAACTTTTGCAGTCATTTTTCTAGAATTTTGTTAACGAAGAGTGATTAAGTTGATGATTAAAATTGTTTTCTATTTCTATCCTAACGATTTTGGGGTCGATTATGGGACTAACCACGGATCAACTTGTTAATTGATTAGACGCTCCCGTAGAGTTTGAACCAAATCTTGGGGAATAGGAGATCTTAACGCTCGTCCTAAGCGATTTTTAGAAAGTGCATTTTTCAGACAACTGTCTGTTGGACACAAATAAGCTGATCGCCCCATTCCCTGATCTAATTGTACTTGTCCTGATGGATAAACCCGAACAATTCGCCAAAATGACGTTTTTGGAGCTATTTTATGGCAACTAATACATCGACGGATGTTAATCGGCATTTCCCTTGTCTATTGCGGAAGTATTTTTAGTTTTTCTGATTCATTCGTCAGCGTCGTCGTCATCCGATGAATCAAGAACAGGTGAAGCACTGGCGGCAATGCCTTCATTGGCGATCGCTGATTTTTGTTGAGCTTCGGCTTTGTGGATAGCGACATCTTTAATATCTATCTTCCAACCGGTTAAACGGGCAGCGAGGCGGACGTTTTGTCCTTCTTTGCCAATGGCTAAACTAAGTTGATCAAATGCGACCAAAACTAAGGCGTGACGCTCATCGGGGTTAATCAAAACAACTTGATCGACTCTAGCCGGACTAAGGGCGTTAGCGATATAAGTCGAGGGATCGGGCGACCACCGTATCACGTCAATTTTTTCGCCACGTAATTCGTTGACGACGGCTTGAATTCGTGATCCCCTAGCTCCAATACAAGCACCTACCGGATCGACATCTCTTTCTAAAGTATCTACGGCGATTTTGGTTCTTGAGCCGACGGCACGAGATGGCGGGTTAGCTTCTCTTGCCACTGCCACGATCCGAACGACTTCTTCTTCTATTTCTGGAACTTCGTTAGCAAAAAGATAGACGACTAATCCTGCTGCTGCACGAGAAATAATTAATTGAGGTCCGCGATGAGATCCTTCTCGAACTTTTTTCAGTAAGACTCTAAAGGTGGCGTTAGCTCGATAATTATCGTTGGGGATTTGTTCGCGTTTGGGGAGTTCGGCTTCGACTTCGGGTTGACCGTAAGTACTTTGAACGGACATAATCACGCAGGAGCGTTCAAAGCGTAAAACTCTAGCTTGCAGAACGGTTCCTTCTAAGTCTTGAAATTCTTCTTGAATTATTTTTCGTTGTTGATCTCGTAGTTTTTGTAACAGAACTTGTTTAGTTTGAATGGCTGCCATTCTACCAAATTCTTTTTGATCTGGAGTGACATCAAGAACGACTTCATCTCCTAGTTGTGCTTCGGCGACGTATTCTTGAACTTCTTTGAGGGAAATATGGTGATCGCCATCGCTGACACTTTCAACAATTTTTTTGGTGGAAAGAATGCGGAAGCTTTCGTCGTCCACATCGAGTTCTACATCAAAGTTATCGAAGTATTCATCTGAAAATTGTCCCTTCTCCATATTTTGCGCCCGGCGATAGCGCTCATAACCTTTGAGGAGGGCTTCTCTAAGGGATTCTTGAACAGCCGAACGCGGGAGGTTATGCCGTTGGCTAATTTCTTCGATCATGTCCTTCAGGCCGGGTAAGCTAAAGCTAGGCATCGGCAAATTCTCCTTAATTAAATTTCAATTAACGGTTTGCATCTAAATTCACTTTGGTGACTGCAAGGCGCGGAATAGCGATCGCTCGTCCTTTTTGGTGGATATAAATTGCTGTTTCATCTTGAGTATGAAGATTTCCCCGCCATTCTTTTTGTCCTTCATATGGGGGGTCTGTGGTGACTATGACGGCAAATCCTTTAAAAGCGATAAACTCGCGCTCGCTGGTTAGTTGTCGAGATGTCCCTGGACTAGAAATCTCTAGTGAGTAAGACCCTGGAATAATTTCCAATGTGTCTAATGTTTGTTCTAAATGGCGACTCATCCGTTCACAGTCATCTAAACCTGTGTCACTGTTCAGGTTCCGAATATCTAACCTCAGTACGGGGGGTCGCTTATTGGTCTGGAAAACCACATCGACTATTTCTAAACCCAATTCTTCAGCGATCGGTGATGCTACGTCTATAATTTGTGGAATTAAAGGATGAGTCATGGACGCAATGCAATAAAAAAAGCAGCAATAAAAAAAGCGGGCTAATCCCACTTCCCTTGTAGTTTTGGTGATTTGGGCAAGCAATCTAAATGATTACTCCTTCTCTAGAATAGCAAATTTTCTCGCTGACAGGACAATAATTCTCATTTCTATTTAAAACGGGACTAAAGCAATTTTTGTTAACTTTTTTGAATTTAGCGGACACGACGAATGAGTGTGGGTTCAACCAAAGTCAAATCTTTTGCTTGTCTTAAAATACGAGTTTGCTCTAAGATAATCTCTAAATCTTCGGCGGATAATGGTTTTACATAGTTTATCTTAAATTCTTCTAAAAACTCAGTGACTAAGGTCTCTAGTTGATTAATGCTTTTTTGTCCTTGTAGTTCTATCTCCATTGTTTGATTAAATGTCTGTAACAATTGCTCCAATAATTGATTAAATTTCGGGTCATCTTTAGCCATTTCTATTAGAGTTTCAGAAAAAGCCTGATATAGCTGTGTTGAAAATTGCTCACCGATTTGATTTTCTAGATTTTTCATTCCTGGCAAAAGTTGAAGGTGTTGATACATCGAACTTTGGGCTAAAGCTTTTTCAAAGTTATACTTTAACAGTGCTTCGGCATCAGGTTTAATTTTAGGAATAATCTTGTGTACGGTTATTTGAAAGAATAATTTAAATATTTCGGCAATTTCGTTATAATCATTAATCTGATGCTCTTGATGACGACGTTGTCTCAAAAACTTTTGAATCTCCCCTTGGCTAATTGAGGCTTGAATTTGATTAATCACTCGAATTACTACAATTGGGATCAGATCTTCGGCTAAAATTGCGACAAAACCTCGACTTGCTTGGCGTTTTAGTTGTTGTAAATTAATCAATTTAGCTTGATTCAGTCGAATGGTTAAAGGAATAATTCTTAAAGGTTGTAGAATCGGCAGAAATAAAAAGATGTCATACCATCGCCATAACATAGCCTCAAACCAAGTTACTCCTTGATAATGACGGGAAATAATCCAACTCCGCATTAAAAATTCTAAGAAAAAGATTGTTATAAAAGGTAAATCTAAAAGCCAAAAATGATTGAGCGGTTTACCATTTTCTCCTAGAGGACGAAAATAGTTTGTTTGTATTAAAGGACGAATCTCTTGCTCAAAAAAATCTAATTCTTTGCGAAACCCTTCATTAATAAAATGATCCCGACTCCAAAAGATTTGAAATGCTGTATCTGCTGAACTTTGGGTCGTCTCATAAATATGTTGACGCATCCGATTTTTGATTCTTTCTAATGTACCAGTTTTATTGGCTACTTCAAAAGGATTTTGTTTAATCATTTCCTCACTCAACGTTCTTAAATCAGCAAAAATATACTCACTTTCTTCCGTTAATTTTTTCAGGTTTTGAGAATCTGCTGAATAAACATCCATTTGTTGATTAAGAATATTATTTAATTCATCAACTTTGGCAAGATATTGGACGCTTTCTCGATGGGGAGCGATTCCTTTAACCCAGTCATATTGATTCGTTATATTAAAAGGTAAAACTTGAATAGGCTGCTCAGGAACATTAATGTTTAAAAAGGGAGTTTGAAAAACTACTTGTAATTTTCCTTGTTGCCAAAAATCATGATAGGGAACATAACTTAAATCGAATAAAACTAATAAATAGTTTAATAAAATCAGAATAACCATTATTTGTTCAAACCAAAGATTAAGACGGCTTTTCCGCTTAGGTGTTGGTTGATAATTTAGTGTTACAGTCATAGATTAAGTTTATAGTTGACTTGATTAGTCGCAAGTTATACTTGTCTTTAGCATAGTTTTAATAGTAGCTTAATCATATCCATCTAAAGTTTGTTTTTAAAGTTGATGTTGCTCAAATCGAAGCACAACAAAATAGTTACTTTTATTCGAGCCAACAAAAAGTAACTATATACTGAATAAATAATTGGTTTTTGATGATGGGTCAGGTGAAGGGTGAACTTATGTCCTTGGGCTTATGAGTCATCGTAGTGGTTTTAATGCTACGCAACACCCTAACATTGTAATATTAGGGTGAGAGACTGGCTCTACAGGTAAAAAAAGTCTATGTCCTTCGACTTCGCTCAATTCTACATATTCACAACTTAGTAACGATTTCCATGTTTAGGGGCTTTTATGTTTGTCAATTTTAAGAATCATGTCAGAAGTAAATCAAGCAAAAAACAAGATACTATAACGTAATCCTATTGACCAAACTTGAAGACTTATAATCTATGTGTTCTACTATACAGTAATTTGTCAATGTTTACTTAATATAAATTATACAAATATATGTTAATTTAAGAATTAGCTTATAACCAACATTAAAAAAAATCAATATTTGATAAAGACTAAGCTTTATAATAAATTAAGAATTTTGTTAAATGACTAGACTTACAATTTAGGTAACCTTTATTTGAAATAGATGTACTAAATTAAGTTTTTTTTTTGAAAAACATTAATACAGCTAAAAAAACGATCTCTCAACGTTCATTTAAAATTTAGGGAACTAATAAAAACAGCAGTAAGTCTTACTATGGTTAGCATGACAGCCAACAAGATTCAGATTGAAGATGAGCGCACTCGAATAAGTGTCGAAAGTTTAAAGCGAGCAATTTTAGCTCACCTGTTTTACATTCAGACAAAGATTTCTAAAATTTATCTAAAGAATGGCAATGACGATCGCATTTAGTGATTATCGTCAGAACATCAGCATAGCTAATCAAACAGCAACTTAAACTTAGCTTAATAATAGTAACAGGAGACTGGCCATGACACTTAAAATTGGTATTAACGGCTTTGGTCGCATCGGACGTTTAGTCGCTCGGATTGCGATGGATCATCCAGAAGTTGAAATCGTCGGTGTAAATGATCTAGTACCTGCGGATAATCTCGCCTACTTGTTTAAACATGACTCCACTCACGGCACCTATAAAGGCACAGTAGAGGCTAAAGAGGATGGAATTGAAATTAATGGGCATTTCGTTCATTGTATGGCGATTAGAAATCCAGCAGAACTCCCCTGGGGCGAACTGGGGGCCGATTATGTGGTGGAATCTACGGGACTTTTTACCACCTTTGAAGGAGCCGAAAATCACATCAAAGCTGGAGCAAAACGAGTCATTATCTCTGCTCCAACTAAAGATCCTGAGCAAGTTCGTACCTTTGTATTGGGAGTAAATCACCAAGAATTCGATCCCGCTAAAGATACGATCGTCTCTAATGCAAGCTGTACGACTAACTGTTTAGCACCAATAGTCAAAGTAATACATGACAACTTTGGTCTTGCCGAAGGCTTAATGACCACCGTTCACGCCATGACTGCAACTCAGCCAACCGTAGACGGTCCTAGTAAAAAAGACTGGCGAGGTGGGCGAGGTGCGAGCCAAAACATTATCCCATCCTCCACAGGAGCCGCCAAAGCGTTAGCTCTGGTGATGCCCGAACTCAAAGGCAAACTGACGGGTATGGCGTTTCGAGTAGGAACCCCTAATGTTTCAGTGGTGGACTTAACCTTTAAGACGACACAAGCAACCACTTACGATGACATCTGTGTGGCAATGAAAGCAGCAGCAGAAGGAGAACTAAAAGGAATTCTTGGCTACACTGACGAGGAAGTGGTTTCTACAGATTTCAACAACGATCCCCATTCCAGTATCTTCGATGCCTTAGCGGGAATTGCTTTAAATTCCAACTTTTATAAAGTAGTGGCGTGGTACGACAACGAATGGGGCTACTCGGCAAGAGTAATAGATTTGATGCTGTTTATGGCCAAAAAAGAAGGTTTGTTCTAAAACCATTACTTCACTACACGAAAAATGACGATCATGTCTTAGCTGTAACGGCTCCGTGTACAAAAAATAGAAAATTCAAACCAAGGACACAAATATGCCCAATAACTTACTCGATCAACTAAAAAAATATACCGTTGTGGTTGCTGATACTGGGGATTTGCAAGCCATTCAAAAATTTATGCCTCAAGATGCCACAACCAATCCTTCTTTGATTGCGACGGCGGCTCAAATGCCAGAATATCGAGAAATCGTCGATGAAACACTGCTTCAAGCGAAAAAAGATGCGGGCTCTGGTGCAACTGAAAAAGAAGTCGCTGCTTTGGCTTTTGCTCGCCTTGCGGTTTCCTTTGGCAAAAGGATTCTAGACATTGTGCCGCAGCGTGTTTCAGTTCAAGCAGATCCGCGATTTTCCTATAACACCGAAGCCACCGTCAGACAAAGTCGTTTTCTGCTCTCTGAATTTGAAAAAGCAGGCACACCTCGTGAGCGCGTCATGATCAAGATCGCCGCAACCTGGGAAGGTGTTCGTGCTGGCGAAATCTTAGAAAAAGAAGGCATTCAGGCTAATATGACACTGTTATTCGGCATTCATCAAGCGATCGCCTGTGCCGAAGCAGGAGTCACGCTCATTTCACCCTACGTCGGACGGATCACCGATTGGTACACTAAAAACACAGGTCAGCAATACGAAGGAGCCGACGATCCAGGAGTCCAATCCGTTACCCGCATCTACAACTACTACAAAAAATTTGACTACCCTACCGAGGTTATGGGAGCCAGTTTCCGCAAAATTAGTCAGATCACTGAATTAGCCGGCTGTGACTTGCTGACGATAGGCCCCAAACAACTGATCCAATTACAGGAAACGACTGAAGAATTAACCCGTAAACTCGACCCAACGAAAGCGGCAACAATGGATATTGAAAAAATGTCGATTGACCAAGCCACTTTTGAAAAAATGCACGCCGATAATCCGATGGCAACCGAAAAACTTGCCGAAGGAATTAAAGGGTTTAGCAAAGCTCTAGAATCTCTGGAAACGTTTCTCGCAAACCGTTTGACCCAACTCGAAAGCGGTGCTAAAGTCGGCGTTGCAGCAACAAATATCTTTGCTGCATACGATTTTGATGAGGATGGTTTTATCACCCGCGAAGAGTGGCTAGGATTGGATGCTATCTTTGATGCGCTCGATCTGGATAGTGATGGCAGAATTACTCCAGATGAAATGATGGCAGCATTGGGAGCAACCTTCCAAATGACAGCCGTTTAAAATCTTAGATTAAATAATTACCTTGTAGGTTGAGTTTTGTCATCTCAAACCAACCTACAACAATCGGTGTTATTTAATTCTAATTTCATCGAGATCGCCTAGAAATGCGAGTGGGTTCAGTTAGTGTGGTGAAATTTAGTACATATGGGCTATTACTGCAACGACTTGGCGATCGCGCTCATCTAAGTCAAGAATTACAGGCTCTTTTGGAAGCTTGATGAACTGGTGTATCTTCCCTTTATTAAAAGCGTTACATGAATATTTCAAAAACGATCGCAGGAGGTTAAACCATGCTCAGTACCACTATCTTTCCTGGACGCTATGTTCAAGGTAGGGACGCTAGAAAGAGACTCGGCCAAGAGTTATCACGATATGGAAAAAAAGGAATTGTGATCTGCGATTCTTTTGTATATGAGAAACTCATCTGGGATTTTGAACCTTACATGAAAGATGGAGTCGATGTATTTATTGAAAAATTCGGCGGTGAGTGTTCAGATGAAGAAATTAATCGCTTACTTAATATCATTCAAGAAGCAAAATTCCATTTTGTCGTAGGATTAGGCGGTGGTAAAACGATGGATACGGCCAAAGCCGTAGCCTATGAAGCATCGCTACCCGTTGCGATCGTCCCCACTCTGGCCGCAAGTGATGCCCCATGTAGTGCCGTGTCTGTAATTTACACACCAGAAGGCGAGTTCAAACGCTACTTATTTCTACCCCACAGTCCGAACCTTGTGTTAATGGATACACATATTATCAGTAATGCGCCTGTACGCTTTCTGATTGCTGGAATGGGAGATGCTCTTGCTACATGGTTTGAAGCAGAATCCTGTATGAAAAAATACGCCCCTAACATGACTGGGGATCTAGGCTCTAGAACAGCCTATTCATTGGCTAAACTTTGCTACGAAACTCTTTTAGAATATGGGTTGACAGCAAAGACAGCTTGTGAATATCACATCGTAACACCTGCTCTGGATCACATTGTCGAAGCAAATACACTCCTTAGTGGTTTGGGCTTCGAGAGTGCTGGACTAGCAGCCGCACACGCCATCCACAATGGACTTACTGTACTAGATCAGACTCATCATTACTATCATGGTGAAAAGGTGGCTTTTGGCACACTCGCTTCACTATTTTTAACAGACAAGCCGATCAAAATCATCGATGAGGTTTACAGTTTTTGCGAATCAATTGGTCTGCCAACAACATTAGCCGACATCGGATTAACTGAAATAAGCGACGAAAAGCTAATGAAAGTGGCTCAAGCATCCTGCCTAGAAGGTGAGACCATTCACAATGAACCCACTCCTGTAAATCCAGATATGGTATTCTCCGCGCTCAAGGCAGCAGATGCAGAGGGAAAAAGACGTAAATCATCTTATTAAATAGAGTGCCATTTTGTTTTCAATCTTGATTGTTTTAATTAAAATTAGGTAAAAATCATGAACACAAACATTAAATCCATTCATGCTAGAGAAATCTTAGATTCTCGCGGTTATCCGACTGTTGAAGTTGATGTGATTTTGCAAGATGGCAGCCTAGGACGTTCTGCCGTTCCTTCTGGTGCATCGACAGGAAGCCGCGAAGCCTTAGAATTGCGCGATGGTGATCCAAAAAGACACAGTGGTAAAGGTGTACTAAAAGCTGTGGCCAACGTTAATACTACCCTTGCATCGGCTTTGATTGGAATGGATGCAGCCGATCAAACTAATATTGACAATAAAATGCTGGCTTTAGATGGCACTGAATACAAAAAAAATCTGGGGGCTAATGCCATTCTAGGAATATCAATGGCGATCGCTCGTGCAGCAGCTTCATCCAAAAAAATTCCCCTGTATCGTCATTTGGGCGGAGATGGGGCGTATCTGTTGCCTGCGCCTTGCTTCAATGTGATTAATGGCGGCGCTCATGCAGATAATAATATCGACTTCCAAGAATTTATGGTCGTTCCAGTTGGTGCGTCTACTTTTTCAATCGCCCTCGAATGGGGTGCAGAAATTTTTCATGCCCTGAAATCAGTTCTACAAAAAAAAGGATATAGTACATCAGTTGGTGATGAAGGGGGATTCGCACCGCATTTGTCAAACAATGTAGAAGCGATCGAAGTCATTTTACAAGGGATAGAAAAAGCAGGGCTAAAAGCGGGTAGTGATGTTTGTCTTGCGCTTGATCCCGCAGTCAGTGAACTGCATCAAGAAGATGGTAGCTATCTGTTTTATAAGTCTGATCAAAGCAAGAAAAGTACTGAGGATATTATTCAATTATGGGAAAGTTGGGTCAATCAGTATCCGATCATTTCGATTGAGGATGGATTGGGCGAGCAGGATTGGAAGGGCTGGCAACTGTTAACCGAGCGTTTAGGCGATCGCATCCAAATCGTGGGTGATGATATCTTTGTTACCAATCCTAAAATTATTCAAAAGGCGATCGCTGATAAAGTAGGCAATTCTTCCCTAATAAAAGTTAACCAAATTGGCTCAATTACCGAAACTCTCAACGCCATCAAAGACTCGTTTTCAGGTGGTTACACTTGTATGATCAGCCATCGCTCAGGCGAGACAACCGATGACTTTATTGCGGATCTAGCCGTAGCTACTAATGCAGGTCAAATTAAAACGGGTGCGCCTTGTCGGGGTGAGCGTCTAGCCAAATATAATCAGCTACTACGAATTGAGGAGGAATTGGGCAGCAAAGCTCATTACGCGGGAATGGCAGCCTTTAAACGTAAGTAAACCTATCCATTATCTACTAGAGACAGTTTGAGGGTTTAGCACTGTCTCTAATTCGCTCAATTATTTTAATATTAAAGGCGATCGCACCAAACCTTCTAGCCTATTTTATTTAGAGATTACCTTATGAAAGTTGCTTTTTTTAGTAGTAAATCTTACGATCGCCAGTCTTTTGAAGCGGCGAATGCTGACTATCATCACGATTTGACATTTTTCGATGCCCAACTTAATTCTAATACCGCCGCACTAGCAGCAGGATTTCCCGCCGTTTGTAAGTTCGTCAATGACATTGCCGATGCAGCAACACTGGAGATTCTAGCTTCTAATGGAACACGCCTTCTAGCCCTGCGATCTGCTGGATTTGATCAAGTTGATCTCAAGCGAGCCGCAGAGTTAGGAATTAAAGTTGTGCGGGTTCCGGCATATTCTCCTTATTCCGTTGCTGAACTTGCAGTGGGCTTAGTGCTAATGCTAAACCGTAAACTCTATAGAGCTTACAATCGTGTTCGAGATGACAACTTTTCCCTAGAAGGGTTGCTAGGATTTGATCTAAATGGTCGTACCGTTGGTGTAGTGGGGACGGGTAAGATCGGTATGATCTTTGCTCAAATCATGCAGGGCTTTGGTTGTTCTTTGCTGGGTTATGATGCTTACCCTAATTCTCAATTTGAAGCGATCCCTAATGCCCGTTATGTTAGTTTACCCGAATTGCTGGCAAGCTCAGACATTATTTCCTTGCATTGTCCGTTGATGAGCGAAACCCATTATTTAATCAATCCAAATACTATTGAGCAAATGAAGCCTGGTGTAATGGTGATTAATACCAGTCGTGGTGGCTTAATTGATACTGCCGCAGCAATTGAAGGAATTAAATCGGGCAAAATTGGTCATCTTGGTATTGATGTATATGAAGAAGAAGAAGCTCTATTTTTCCAAGATCTGTCTAACACGATCATTCAAGATGATACCTTCCAATTATTACAGTCATTTCCCAATGTTGTAATTACGGCTCATCAAGGATTTTTTACTCAAGAAGCTCTTTGTAGTATCGCTACTACTACCTTAACTAATATTACTGATTTTGAACAAGGGCAACCTTTAAAAAATGAAGTTGTCTATCAGCCCTCTCCCTCTACAAAAGCATTAGTCTAATAACAAGCTTTTGTCAAGAGTGCAAATGTTCTAATCTGATGTTTTTCTACCACAATTAATCATCAAAAAGATATGGTCAAGATTGTTCTTAATCCTATTTAGATTCCACTATGCAACTAGCCCTCTACTCGCTACTCGCCTTTACGCCGATTCTAACCGCTTTTTTGCTCTTAGTAGTTGCTAATCGTCCAGCTACTCAGGCAATGCCGGTTACTTATTTGGTAACAGCAATAATAGCACTGCTGATCTGGAAAGTGCCGGTTGTCCAAGTCGCTGCGTCAACGGTGGTGGGATTGATCGTTACTTTGGAAATTCTTTACATTGTTTTTGGCGCTATTTTATTGCTGAATACTTTACAAGAGTCAGGGGCGATTAGTAAGATTCGTCAAGGGTTATTGGGCATTTCCAGCGATCGCAGAATTCAAGTGATCCTAATTGCTTGGTTATTTGGCAATTTTATTGAGGGGGCTTCGGGTTTTGGTACTCCGGCCGTGATTTGTGTACCGCTTTTGGTGGCGATCGGGTTTCCGCCGATGGCAGCCGTACTAGCCCTGTTATTGACTCAAGGTACGGCTTCTCCCTTTGGAGCGGTGGGAACTCCTATTGTTATTGGGATTAATAGCGGTTTGGAAGGTGCGGAGGCGGTTGAGCAGGAAGTTGCCCGCTTAGGGTTAAATTTCTCCGATTATCTAAATCTGATTGGTGCTAAAACGGCAATTATTCAGGGTGTGATCGGGATCTTTATTCCCCTGATATTAGTTATCACCCTAAACGCCTATTTCGGTGAGCGCAAATCTTGGAAAGATAGCTTGCCAGTGGCCAAGTTTGCCCTATTTGCTGGTCTCGCTTTTGTTATTCCCTACGCGCTTACTGCCCTCTTGCTTGGCCCCGCATTTCCCTCTTTATTTGGGGGTTTAGTGGGACTAGCGATCGTTATTCCTGCTGCCAAGCGAGGATTTTTGGCCCCGAAAGACAACTGGGATTTTCCCGATCGCACTCAATGGCCGACTACTTGGATGGGAACCACCAGTTATGAAATTTCAGATACGCCAGTGAAAATGACGGCGTTACAAGCTTGGCTACCCTATGTATTGCTAGGACTATTTCTGGTACTTTCCCGTACCCGATATTTACCTTTGAGTGAGTGGCTTCAATCTATTGAGATTCGCTATTCTAATATTTTTGGCACAGATGTCACCGTAGCAACAAAGCCGCTTTTTCTTCCTGCCACCGTTTTTATCCTTGTGGTGTGCATCACTTACTTTATACATCACATGAAGAGTGAGCAAATTAAACGAGCGATCGTTGGTGCCGGGCAGAAACTTCTAGGAACAGCCTTAGCGATTGGTGCTTCTGTACCAATGGCTCAAGTTTTTATTAACTCTGGCGTAAATACTTCAGGACTGGCTAGTATGCCCCTTACCCTCGCTGATGGTGCTTCTAGTTTGGTGGGTCAAGTTTGGCCGTTCTTTGCGCCTGTCATTGGTTTGATAGGTTCTTTTGTTGCTGGAAGTACGACCGTCAGCAATATGATGTTCTCTTTGTTTCAGTTTGGGGTTGCCAAACAAATTGATGAGTCAACATCGGTTATTCTGGCATTGCAAGGAGTAGGAGCCGCCGCAGGAAACATGATTGCTGTCTCTAACATTGTTGCTGCGGTTGCCACGGTCGGATTAATGGGTCGGGAGGGCATCTTGCTCCGTCAGTTGTTACTTCCAGTGATTTTATATTTAATTTTTGCGGGTTTGCTTGGTGTTTTGGCTGTATTTGTTTTTCAGATTTGAGATATTTTTGTTACTTTGTTGTTTAGGGAAGTGACCAGAGAGGGATACATAATCACAAAAACAAACAAAATAATTAAGCGAGTTTCAAAATTTATTCTAATTTTTTAGCGAATAAAAACTTATCAACCCGCTTTTAAACGTTAACCAAATCGATAGCCAAAACCCCGAACAGTAATTAAATATTCTGGTTGACTGGGATCTAATTCTAACTTTTCGCGTAACCAACGAATATGAACATCAACGGTTTTAGTATCTCCTAAAAAATCGGGTCCCCAAATTTGTTCGATGAGTTGTTCTCGTGACCAAACACGTTTAGGATAGCTCATAAACAACTCTAATAAACGAAATTCCTTGGGTGAAAGATTAATTTCATCCCCACGAACTAAAACACGACATTCTTGGGTATTTAGGGTAATATCCCGAAAACGACGCATGGGTGCAGCAGTTTGGGTAGTGAAACCTTGACGACGAATTAAAGCACGACAACGAGCAACTAATTCTCGCATACTAAAAGGTTTAGTCAAGTAATCATCGGCACCAACTTCTAAACCGAGTACGCGATCGGTTTCACTCGCTTTGGCACTTAAAATTAAAATGGGAATAATATTATTTTGGTAACGCAACAAACGACAAATATCTAAACCGTTAATTTGCGGTAACATCAGATCAAGCACGAGTAAGTCAAATCCTACTACATTTTGTGTCCCTGATTCGGAATTTTGGAGCAACTCAATAGCCGATCGTCCGTCACTGACACTAATGACCTCGTATCCTTCCTCTTTTAAAGCAAGAACAATCATGTCTCGAATGACATCTTCATCCTCAACGACTAAAATCCTAGAATTTTGTACTAGGTCACGATTAGGGGAGAATTGAGGAACTTCTAGAGATAGCATAAAAAAATTTGGCTAATCTGTATCTATCCCAACTTATACATCAAAAAGGTCATTATCAGCAATGTTATTACATTTAAGCACTTGGACAGAAGTTGAAACTTATTTAGGACACTCTAAAGGAATTATCTTACCCATCGGGTCAACCGAACAACATGGACCTACTGGTTTAATTGGAACGGATGCTATTTGTGCTGAAGCAGTCGCTAAAGGTGTGGGAGAAGCGACTCAAGCACTGGTCGGACCGACAATTAATGTGGGTATGGCTCTCCATCATACCGCATTTCCAGGCTCAATGAGTTTGCGTCCTAGTACCCTAATTCTCGTTATTACTGAATATATTACCTGTTTGGCCAAAGCTGGATTTCAGCGATTTTTCTTTATTAATGGTCATGGGGGAAATATGGCAACTTTAAAAGCTGCTTTTTCCCAAACCTATGATTATTTAGCGAACTTCAATTTAGAAGTGCGTTGTCAGACAGCTAACTGGTTTATGTGTCGTTCGGTGTATCAACTTGCAAAAGAACTATACGGGGACGGGGAGGGATCTCATGCTACTCCTAGTGAGGTTGCACTGACTCAGTATATCTATCCAGAAGCGATTAAACATTATCCTTTATCAGAGACGGTGGCTTCGGGTTATCCTATTTATAGTGCGGCTAATTTTCGTCGTGATTATCCAGATGGTAGAATGGGTTCTAATCCAGCTTTGGCAACACCTGAACACGGACAACAATTCTATGAATTAGCGGTAAAGGAACTAAGTAACGCTTATCTAGAATTTATCAACGCTCAGTAAAAAGATGAATGTTTTGATCGTAGAAGATGAACCCGCGATCGCGCAATTACTTCGAGAAACCTTAGAACGAGAAAACTTTTCCTGTATTGTTGCTCAAACGGGTTTACAAGCGTTAGATTTATTCGCACAACATAAACCCGATGTTGTTATTCTTGATCTCATGCTTCCTGAACTTGATGGGTTAGAAGTTTGTACCCGCATTCGGCAAAAATCTGGAATTAAAGATCCTTATATTCTCATGCTTACGGCTAAAGGGGAAGAAATCGATCGTATTATTGGTTTATCAACAGGTGCTGATGATTACCTTGTTAAACCTTTTAGTCCTAGAGAATTAGTCGCTAGAGTTAGAGCTTTACTCCGTCGTAGTTTGCGACATGGTGGACAAACCAATCAAGTTTATCGTACTCGTCATTTTACCATCGATTTAGATCAACATACTGCAATCCGTCATTTAGATGATAATACCTCCGAACTCCTCGAATTGACTACGTTAGAATTTAAGTTATTAGTCACTTTTGTTAGTTATCCAAGTCGGGTTTGGAGTCGTACACAACTGATTGATCAACTTTGGGGTAATGACTTTTTTGGTGACGATCGAGTTGTTGATACTCATATCCGACGTTTACGCAAAAAAATCGAACCTGATGCGTCTCATCCGTCCTATATTAAAACGGTAGTCGGCATAGGTTATAAATTTGAAGATGAAATTCTCTAATATTTCTATGCCAAAACTTAGTTTAGGTACTCGCTTTTTTTTATCACATTTGTTAGTGATGATGGTGGGTTTAAGTAGTTTTATTGCAATGGCTAAACTCTCATCACCAAAGATGTTTGTTTTGCGTTTAGAACAATTAGAAAGACAAGGTTTTTTTACGGTTCGTTCGGCGAGAACGTATCTCATTAGAGGTTTTGAAACTGCTTGGGATAGTAGCGCGATTTCTGCTTGTATTGTAGGAGGAACAACTGCTGGTTTTTTGAGTTATTTTGCTTCTCGTCAAGCAATGAAACAATTTAAAGCAATGAAAGAAATTACTCAAGAATTCGCCGCAGGAAATTTACATCGCCGCATGACGAGTAGTGATGTTCCTGAATTTAATCAATTAGCCAATAGTTTTAATTACATGGCAAAAAGTTTAGAAAACGTTGAAAAAAAACGACGCGAATTAATTGGCGACTTAACTCATGAGTTAAGAACACCTTTAACAGTAGTTAGAGGTTATTTAGAAGAATTAGCCGATGGTTCAATTGATGCTTCTCCTGAATTATATGCACGTTTAGTACAAGAAACCAGACGTTTAGAAAGATTGACTTATGATTTACAAGAGTTATCAAAATCTGAAGCGGGCTATTTAACGATTAATTTACAGCCGATACATCTCGAACCAATTCTGAATTCTTTAGTCGAAAAATTTGCCGATCAACTTTTAGAAGATGGGCCAGTTTTACAGTTAGATTGTCCGATAGAATTACCACTTGTTTTAGCGGATGCCGATCGCACTGAGCAAATTTTAGTAAATCTATTGGGAAATGCTTTAAGATATACCGAAAAAGGAACAATTACTCTTAAAGCTTGGCGCGAAAAACAAGTCGTTTGGATTGCCGTAATTGATACAGGAATTGGCATCGCTCAAGACGATTTATCCTATGTATTTGAAAAGTTTTGGCGTGCAGATCGATCGCGTTCTCGCTATTCGGGTGGTAGTGGAATTGGACTAGCGATCGCTCGTCGTTTAGTGGAGTTACAAAATGGTCAGATTGAAGTCGAAAGTCAGTTAGGACTCGGTAGTACATTTCGGTTTTCTTTACCCGTTTCTTAAAGAAAAATTAGCAAAATCTTTCGATTTAGGAGAAATAGAAGATGAAACGAACAGAAATTAGAAAAAAAGATTCATGTGTCTAAATAAAAAAATAAACGTTTATTATTCTCAAGATACTGTTTTATGAGGATTGACGGCCGTTAAGTTGACAATACCCTTCAAATGGCCTATTGCAGTGGGACGAGTTTCTCGGTGAATTCAATTTCTTCTCCGTTGGGCAGAATGAGCCTATATCCACAAACCTCTCTGGGGTCAAAACCAACAGCACCAGTGAGGTCGCTTTCGCTCAGACTACTCTCATCGTTCCAAATAACTCCTTCTAGACAAGTATTTCTCAGGTTGCATCCGCTAAAGAAAGCAAATCTTAAGTCGGCTCCTCGGAAATTTGCTCCTTCAAAGTCGGAATCGTAGACGGTTCTCTTATAGAAGGAAGCACCTTTCAAATTGGCTCGGCGGCAGTTGACATTATTGAGAACAGCACCCTCCAAATAGGCTCCAGTCAAATTAGCTCCCTCCAAGTTAACCTCACCTATTCCAGTATCGCAAAAGATGACTCCAGCCAAATTAGCCCCACTGAGATCAACTGTACCAAGTCCAGAATCTTGGAAATTAATCCCCCGCAGGTCAACCCCACTGAGGTTAAATCCTTGCAAAGAAACTCTGGAGAAAAATCTCTCGCCAGCAGCGTAGCGTCTCAGAAACTCTTCACCATCCATAACACAACTCCTGAAACAATTTCTACGATCAAGAATAGCGCGATCGGTCCGGCTTATTCTCCGCTCTCGTCGAGAGTTACCTTATCCCAAACTGACGTTAATTTCCCAAACCTCATCGTAACAAATCATTCTAATTGGCCAAAAAAAGCATAGAGATATCGGTATGATTGAAGTCAGTTGTCTCACCTAACCAATGAGCGTGAATATTTTAAGGCAAAATTTCGCCCTACTCAGCCTAGGGATCAAAGTTTTATGTTTTTTTGTAATCCTTTATACAGACATAATATTAGCTCAGAATGTACAAAACAGTGGACAGACTGCTCAAGTTCGTCCTAGGGTAATTCCCCCAAGACAACCACCAGCACTCCCGACACCGCAACCTTTACCCGAAATTCCCCTAGAAACGACTCCAACACCGCCAATCACTCCAGAATTGCCGAATATTCCAGGAAACATTACAGTAACTCAGTTTATTTTTGCAGGAAATACCGCCTTTAGTAACGAAGAACTCGCCCAAGTAACTGCCCCATTTACCAATCGTCCGATTACTTTTGCGGAACTTCTACAAGTTGAAACGGCAGTAACTAAACTATATACCAATGCGGGTTATTTAAATTCTGGTGCGATGATCCCTGCTAATCAAACTTTAAACCCAACTGCGGCGATCGTCAAAATCCAGATTATCGAAGGAGGAATAGAAGACATTCGTGTTACAGTAGATGGGCGACTCAAACCCGAATATATCCAGAGTCGTTTGGCGATCGCAACCACAAAACCCCTCAATCAAAATCGTCTTTTAGAAGCCCTACAATTACTACAACTGAATCCTCTTATTGAAACTATATCAGCAGAATTGTCTACGGGTACAAGGCCTGAATTAAGTTTATTAACCGTTAGAGTCAAAGAAGCAGATACATTTAATATTGAATTAGTCGCCGATAATGGCAGAAACCCCAGTGTAGGTAGTTTTCAACGAGGAATGCTCCTCAATCATGGTAATCTACTCGGCTATGGCGATCGCTTTTCTTTAGAGTACATAAATACTGATGGAAGTAATAGCCTTGATCTAGATTATACAATTCCCGTTAACCCGCGTAATGGTGAAATTACGATCGCTGGTGGTTTAAACTATTCAAGAGTGATTGAAGAGCCTTTCGATGAACTCGATATTACTGGTAATTCTCCCTATTTCGAGCTAACTTTTAGACAACCCGTCATTCAAACCCCAACACAAGAACTTGCACTAGGAGTTATCGCGTCTCACCAAGTCAGTAGCAACGAAATTTTAGGGTTTAATTTTCCCCTCTCACCTGGTGCTGATGAAAACGGACAAACTCGAATTTCTGCGGTTCGTTTATTTCAAGAATGGATAAAACGCAGCCCACAAGATGTATTAGCCCTTCGCTCTCAATTTAACATCGGCCTCAGTTTTGGTGCTACGATCAACGAAGCTCCCCCCGATAGTCGTTTTTTCGATTGGCGTTTCCAAGGACAATATGTACGCTCCTTAGCCCCCGATACATTGCTGGTACTGCGTTCTGATGTACAGCTTGCGGATCGACCTTTAGTACCTTTAGAACAATTTGCCCTTGGTGGTTTGTATAGTGTGCAGGGTTATCGACAAGATTTGCTCTTAACCGATAATGGCTTTTTTACCTCAGCAGAAGTGCGCGTACCGATTTTGCGTGTTGCTAGTGTGCAAGGATTATTACAAGTTGTGCCATTTGTCGGTTTTGGGATTGGTTGGAATAATTCGGATAATCCTATACCAACTCCAGATACTAATACTTTAGTCGGTGTGGGTGTCGGTTTGCAATGGCAAATGAGCGATCGTTTGAGGGCGCGTTTTGATTGGGCGATTCCTTTGACTAATGTGGATTCTAGTAATAATACCTTGCAAGAGCAGGGGTTGTATTTCTCGATTAATCTCAGTTTGTTTTAGATTTAGAATATATTTATAAGCAATCTTTAATAATAAAATAAATTTATGACCGATGATGAAATTAAACAACTAATCGCGTCTAATGCTAAATCGATCAAAGCTCTCTCATCTTCCTTAGCTCAAGAAAGACAGGAAAGACAGAGAGCCTATCAAGAGTGGGAAAAAGATAGAAATCAGCTTTATCAATATCTAAGTCGCCTTGCTTCTGCTCAATCTTCATTTTATGAGGTACAGGCTGATTATTATCATCAGTTATCTATCTTAGGAGAACGTCAGACAAAGTTAGACGAAAAGCTGGTTAGACTCTTTGAAAGGTTTGGAATACCTGATGATGACACAGATGAAACGTAAACTTTTAACTTTAATGGTAGCTAGTTAAGAAAAAATTAGAAAGGAAAAATTATGACCGACGATGAAATTAAACAACTAATAGCGTCTAATGCTAAATCGATCGAAGCGTTATCTAATGCTTTAACTAACGATCAAAAAGAAAGACGGAGAGAACAAACAAATCTGTATCAATATTTAAGCCGACTTGCCTCTGCTCAATCTTCTTTCTATGAAGTACAGGCGGACTATTATCATCAACTAGCGACTCTCCAAGAACGTCAGACGAGAATAGAGGAGCGTCAAACGAAGATAGAAGAGCGTCAGTCGAAGACAGAAGAGAGACTGGTTAAACTCTTTGAACGTTTAGGAATACCAGATGATGATGACACGGATGAAACGTAATACCAAATCTGTATAAATCGTACAGACGTGCCATATTTGTAGGGGTGCAGTTTGGTCTCCAAACCCAATCTTGACTAAAATAAAATAATCAAATTTTAAGAAAAAACCAAATTTTTTGATGTTATTATTCAAGATTGCCAGTACATTTATACCGCCAGAGAATAAATTCTCTGTCTGATAGCTAAAGTCCTACGGGACTTACAGGTGGCGCGGACAGTCCCTCATTTTAATGGACTATAAGCCTTGTCTGGAGTCGGTTTCAACCACGGGGCTTACAAGAGGGCGACGCAGGTTCGCCCTACAGCCCCTCGACTTAAGCTTTGAGACGAGGACACGGATTTTCGACAAGTCGAAAATGCCAGAGTGTCCGTTAGTGAATTCATTTACTGGTGTACTCAGGTTACAATAATCAAATTTTAAGAAAAAACCAACTTATTTAATAAAACTTATTGAAAAAACCAAATTTTTTGATGTTATTATTCAGACAGTTTAATTACACGCGACGTTCCCTAACCAGTTCACGGCAATAGACTAACACTTTTTTAGAGTAATCTAAAAACGGAAAAGTTTATTAAAATTAATCACTTTGTTTGATTAGAACAAAAGACTAAAAAAGGACTGAAAAAATGACTAAGTTAGAAACATTCCCCTTAAGTGATGAATGCTTAGAAGGATTTGCTAAAACTATGGCTAAATTTTTTGCGCCATATGAAGATAAGGAACCGTCAGCGAAAACACCTCGAAGAATATCACCAGAAATAGCCGAACGTCTTGAGATTGAAATAAAAGTTATAGACCCTCTCTACACAACAGATCAAAAAGCTTCTTGTAATGACTCATGTATAAAAGAAATGCAAGATCTGATGGATAAATATTTTGAGGAACATAAAATACCACCCGAAACAATTGCAGCTTTTCCCAGTGACAAATGTCTAGAAGAATTAGTTGGTGTTATTTCTGACTTTTTCATGGAATATAAAATAGAACCCGAAACGGTTGACTCACTGGAAATTGTACTAAAATATCAGTCAGAAACACAAGAAGGAATTATGGCAGTTAGAACGGGTTGTATTCCAGGTGGCCCGCCTTATTCCCCTTGTCCCCAATTTAAGACAATTGGGCTTATACGGTAAACTTTCTGGCAAGTTAAGAGAATGCTTCGACCAATGTGTAATCAGGTTAAACATGATTTTGTTACTCTAAAGCAATTTAATTTAGGGTTAGTTAGTTCTGTAGTGACGACTGCAATACTAGCTTTTTCGGTTGAGTGTGCTTGGGGGCAACAAAGTAATATTAAGCCTGATCGCACATTAGGAGTAGAAAGCTCAGTTATTAAACCAAATGTTGAAATTAAAGGTCATTCAAGCGATCTCATTGAAGGGGGAGCCAATCGGGTAGTAAACTTATTTCATAGTTTTGAAGAATTTAACGTTGGTGAAGGAAACCGCGTTTATTTCAATAATCCTTCTGGAATTGAACGGATTTTTAGTCGAGTAACAGGACATCATCAGTCAGCGATTTTGGGAACACTAGGAGTATTAGGCAATGCTGATTTATTTTTAATCAATCCTAGTGGTATTATTTTTGGACATAATGCAGCACTAGATCTCAAAGGCTCTTTTTTCGCCACCACTGCTAGTAGTGTAGTATTTGAAGATGGGACGCAGTTTAGTGCAGTAAACCCCTCATCAGAAGCGTTACTCAGCGTCAGAATTCCAATCGGTTTACAGTTTAGAGAGACACTAGGGGCGATCGTCAATCAATCTCAATCGGTCTTTAAAATTTCAGGCTTCCTTGACATCGGTGGTCTTAAAGTGGAACCTAAGAAAACTCTAGCTCTCGTCGGCGGTGATGTTACACTACAAGGAGGCTTTATCAGTGCCGATAGTGGTCGTGTAGAGATTGGCAGTGTCGCTAGTCCAAGTCAAGTCAGTCTAAAACCCATTTCTAAAGGCTGGATGTTAGGTTATGAGGGTGTACAAAACTTTAGAGATATTAAACTTATTGAATCTCCTACAATATCTCCTGAAGTTATTAAAATATTTCCATTCCTTAAATCTTTTCCACTATATTCTCAAATCAATGCTAATGGTAATACAATTGTTCTAGAAGGTGGCGATATTCAGTTACAAGGTCGTCGAGTTATCGTAGCAGATGGTTCAAGAATTTTTGCAGCCGCCAATCAAGGAGCGCAGCCCGGAGGATTTTTGACAATCAATGCCTCCGAATCTGTAGAGATGAAGGGAAATGATTTATTAAATAGACCTGCATTCATCTCAACCTCAGTTTTATATGAAGGAAATGGAGGAAATCTCGTCATCAATACGAAAAAGTTAATATTACGGAGTCTAGCGGCAATAACATCCGATGCTTTTGAGGAAACAACAGGAGGGGCGGGAGACATCATTCTAAATGCGGCTGAATCAGTAGAAATCAGTAATTTTAGTTTGGTAACTTCTAAAACGTCTGGTTTTGGCTCTGCAGGAAATTTAAGTATCAATACTAGCTCGCTTTATTTAAGTAATGGCTCTACTCTAAATGCAGATACCATTCAAGGCCAAGGCGGCAACATTAATTTAAACATACAAGATACCTTAAAACTACGCAACAACAGCAACATCAAAACCAATGCTAACGGTATGGGCGATGGTGGTAATATTACGATTAATAGCCGATATCTTTTTGGAGCCGAAAACAGCAACATTACGGCTAATTCTCGTGGTGGGCGTGGTGGCGCGATTAATATTACTGCCGATGCGGTTATTGGTTTTTATGTTCAAGACAAACGCTTAACATCTGGTAACGATATTACTGCCTTTTCTGAACAGGGAACCGCCCTCAGTGGTACAGTAACCCTAAACACCACAGAATTTGACCCAAATCAAGGATTAATTAACTTACCAGAAAATATCGTTGATCCGACGGCTCTTATTGCCCAAAATCCCTGCAAAAAAGGCTCTTTTAGTGAATTAACGATTACGGGACGCGGTGGCTTACCTCCTAGCATAACTGATGATCTCAGTCGTGATGCCGTGAGTGTTGATTTAGTCGAACCCGTACCCCCACAAAATCAGCCCACATCAATTATCGCACCGCCGACACAGTCATCTACGCCCCTTGAACCTGTACAAGGTTGGATATTTAATGATAAAAATGAGGTGGTTTTGACCGCTTATAATCCGACTGTAACTCAGTCGCCACGAAAAAAAGAACAATCGGTTAGTTGTCCATCACCATGAAACTAGCACAATTACGATCGCTTATTCTCATTATCTTATTTTTTCTATCCTTACAAATTGCTCTACTATTTCCCGTCAATTCATCGGAGCTTATCGAACAAGGAAAAAGACTGATGACGGCGGAACAATTCCAAGAAGCGGCGCAAACATGGCAAGAGGTTGCTAATGATTTTGCCACAAAAGGCGATCATCTTAATCAAGCAATGGCTTTAAGCAATCTTTCATTAAGTGAGCAAAAACTAGGAAAATGGAAGCAAGCCCAAGAAAATCTAAATTTAAGTCTGAAAATTATCCAAGAACAGCAAAAAACACCAGAACAGCAAAAAATACTCGCTTCAACACTAGATATCCAAGGACAATTACAATTAACCCTCGGACAACCTAGCATCGCCCTAGAAACGTGGCAACAAGCAGCAAATATTTATCGAGAAATAGGTGCATCAAACAACTTAACCCAGAATCAAATTAATCAAGCCCAAGCAATGCAAGATTTAGGGCTACATCCCTTGGCCTGTGAAACTTTATTAACGGCTTTAGAAATTGAGCATCAAAACTGTAGCATAACTCCTCAACAACTTGAAAAAATTACGACACAGGCAACCAAATCGCAAATACTCGCTTTACGCAGTCTGGGTAATGTTTTGCGAGTCGTCGGCAAACTCGAACAATCTCAACAAGTATTATTACTCAGTGGGCAACTCGCGCAGCAAATCGGCGATCGGCAAAATCTGGCGGCAATTTATCTGAGTATGGGTAATACAGCAGGTGCATTAGCTAGAAAAAAACCACAGGAAACAACAATAAATGAGCCTGTAGAGTGTCTAAAAGATGATTTAGATTATTTTAATCAAAAAGCAATAGATTGCTACCGTAAAGCGGAAAATTACCCAAATACTCAGCTTCAAGCGCAACTCAATTTACTTAGTTTGTCCCTACAAACTCAGGAATTAGCCGAAGTGCCGACATTAATTGCAAACATTCAAACCAATCTTGCTACATTGCCAGCGAGTCAGAGCAATATTTCGGCTCATCTCAAACTTGCTCAGAATCTCATCTGTCTTCAATCGGAGCTAAATTCTCAACAACCCGTATCACCGATTGTACAACAATGTCCGATCGTCAAACCTAAGATCGCACAAGTTCCCTCTAAACCAGAAATAGAACGCATTATCACGGTTGCCCTAGATAAATCCCAACAAATAGAAAATCAGCAATTATTCGCTAACGCCCTTGGTTATTTAGGGGAAATTAAACGACAAATGGGGGATATCAAAAAAGCCCAACAGTTAACCGAACAAGCTTTGCAGGTGCTATCCTTATCTAAAAATGCTCATTTAACCTATTTGTGGCAATGGCAATTAGGATATTTGTATCAAATTCAAGGGAAAACCCAAGAAGCAATTCAGATTTATACTCTAGCCTTTGAAAACCTACAATCATTGCGAGGAGACTTAGTAACCTCTAATCCAGATCTTCAGTTTACCTTTAGAGACAGTGTAGAACCAGTTTATCGAGAGCTAGTCGCCTTACTATTACAAGAAGATACGCCCAGTCAGGAAAACCTCAATCAAGCTCGTAATATTATTGAAGCACTACAACTAGCCGAACTCAACAACTTTTTTCAAGAAGCTTGTCTAGATGCGAAACCCCAATTAATTGAACAACTCGATCCTCATGCGGCGATTATTTATCCAATCATCTTACCGAAGCGTCTTACCGTAATCCTATCCTTGCCTCAACAACCGTTACATTACTACACAACAGAATTAAAAGACCCTGAAGATCTCAACCGCACCTATGATGATTTGTTTGCGAACTTAAACCCATTTATTTCGAGTCCCGATCCTTTGCGTCCCCATCAACAATTTTACGATTGGTTAATCCGTCCGGCTAAAACAGAACTCGAAAAAAATGGCATTAAAACCCTCGTTTTTGTCTTAGACGGTGTACTGCGTAACGTACCACTCTCCGCCCTACACGATGGTCAACAGTATCTCATTGAGCAGTATAATGTCGTTATAACACCAGGATTACAGCTACTCAAAGCCCGATCGCTCTCTCCTCAAGATTTTAAAACCCTCGCCGGGGGATTAGCCCAAGCTCGTCAAGGGTTTCCATCCCTACCAGGAGTCAAAAAAGAAGTTCAAGAAATAGCTCAAATAGTCCCAACAGAAGTACTTTTAGATGATGCGTTTACCAGCGATCGCTTAAAATCAGCAAATAAGACAACCCCTTTCCCAGTCGTTCATTTAGCCACACATGGTCAGTTTTCTTCCCAAGCTGAAAATACATTTCTTTTAACATGGAATGAGCGCGTTAACGTCAAAGATATTGATCAACTCCTACAAGAACGAGTTGCAAATCCTATTGAACTATTAATTTTAAGTGCCTGTCAAACCGCAGTCGGTGATCAAAGAGCCGCATTAGGACTCGCGGGGGTTGCCGTGCGTTCAGGCGCTCGTAGTACCCTGGCGACACTTTGGTCAGTACAAGATCAATCAACTGCCGATCTGATGACTCGTTTCTATGTATTGTTTAATCAAGGGGATTTAAGCAAAGCCGAAGCCGTCCGTCAAGCACAACTGTACTTATTGCGATCGTCTCAATATCATCATCCTTATTATTGGGCTCCTTTTGTTCTGATCGGTAATTGGTTGTAGGAGAACCGAGCTAAAATTATCCGTAAAATACTATAAATCCCATGAAGTAATATAGGGTATCTCTAAACCATTGAGATCAAAAAAATGTTAAATCCTAAAAGCTTGCTTCACCTGTTATCGATCGCCTTGTTGCTCATCGGGACTAAACTGATTATGGCTCAACCGATCACCCATTCAACAAATCTTAATGACTCAATAACTCACATATCTTTTAAACCCCCACCAGATGAGTCACAACCCGATCAAACTATTCCTGCTGGATCTCGCCAACCCAGTCGATGTGGCCAAGATATAACCGGTGTCTCAACCGCTAATTCATATTATTTGATGGCGCTCGTTCCCTCATCTAACTATGGTTTGACAATAGCAGAACGTCCGACATTTTTTATTGCTTTACCGAAAACATCGGCGAAACAAGTCGTATTAAGTATCAAAGAAGAGGGAAAACAGCACCATTCTCAAACCCTTTTATCAATTAAAGATTCACCGGGGATCATCAGTATTCAACCTTCGGAAAAATCACCACCTTTAGCAGTCGGAAAAAAATATCAATGGTCTGTAGTGTTGGTATGTGGCACAAAACCAGGTCCAAACGATCCGGCGATCATGTCTTGGGTGCGTCGTGTTGATCTGCCCCAAACCGCGCCCTCTGGACTACAAAAAGAAAATGCTCTTGCTCAAGCACTTTGGTATGGTGAACAAGGACTCTGGTACGATACGCTAAATGCTCTAGTCAAAGCCAAGCGATCGCAACCCGAAAGCCAAGTCATGTCAGATATTTGGACTAACTTTCTTACATCAGTTGGTCTTTCTGACATCTCATCACAGTCCCTTCGTCCTTAACTGACTTTCGATCAACGCTTGATGCTCTTTGGTTTCAGACTGCTTCAGATATTCAATAGCAATTCGTCCCGCCGTTGGATAATTAGAGCAAGTTTTTAATAAATAGACTAGAGTACGAGAGAATAAAAGTCGGTTAATTTGCCGACTTGTCACAAACGGTAAAATCAGTCCTGCGCCCAAAAAAGCGAAAAGCGACGGAACAACTGGCAACCACCAACCCAGTAAAAAAGCCAGATAGCAACCTAAAAAAAGCCCACCACTGCCGATCAGCAGACTAAAAATAAGCACGTTTTGAGACTTCAACAACCAACTTATTGAAGCCCCAAAAATACTCCAAGCAAAAATCCACAGCCATTCTAAACCTTTAGGCCAAACCTGTAACAATGGTCGTTTATCTAATGTTGCCGAAAGAATTTGGCTAATAATATTCGCATGAATAAATACCCCTGACATCCGTTCGGGAGAGTGAAACAAACCAGAACTATAGGGCGTATAAAAAAAATCATTAATACTTTCTGCTGTTGTTCCGATCAAAACAAGACGAGAGCGGAAAATATTTGACGGAATTTGGTTATTTAGGACTTGTTGCAAAGAAACCGTTAAAAAACTTTCTTGAGAACCGCGAAAATTCAGTAATATTTGATAACCGCCAGAGTCAGAGCGCACATATCCCCCATCATTCCGCTCAAACCGTTTAAAGATCGCTTGTCCTAAATATATTTTCTGTGGATCTCGTTCATCGGTTTTCGGAGTGATGTTCTGAAGGGATAAATAGTTTAAGGCTAACTTTAGGGCTAAACTATCATATTCCTGCTCGTCAGAACTAACAGACAACAAAGCGCGACGGATCTTACCATCTGTATCGACGACTTGATCAGAAAATCCTATTTGTCCAAGTGTTTTGAGACTTGGTGGCGGTGCGATCTTAGGTTTGACTACTTTTTCAATACCAAATAAATTAGGCGTTGATTGAAACACTTGTACTAAATCTGCGTGACCAGGTTCTACAGGTAAATCACGATAAAGATCTAAACCGATCGCGGCGGGTTTTTGTGTTTTAATCTGAGTAATGGCTTGAGCAAGTATCTGATCAGATATTGGCCACCGACCCATTTTAGTAATATCTGATTCATCAATTTTTACAACAACAATTCGTTTATCTGGAGCTTCAAAAGATCGCCAGCGAAAAAACTGATCAAGTGCATTCCACTCTAAATTCTGTAATAAACCACTAAAACGTACTAACAAAATTGGGATAGTAATTCCTAAAGCAATTATTGGTATCCAAACCCGACTAATTCGCATTTGACGGACTTCAAACAAAGCGTTTTGTTTTGCTGTTGCTAAAAGTTTATTAGCTTGTTCAACGAATAATAAAGCGTTTTGGGCTTCTTGTTTAGCGAGTTCCTGACTAGCAGCTAAATACTGATAATCTGCATCACTGAGACTTTTTCCCATAGCCCAAGTCAAAGCATCTTGTAAAGAATTACCTTGGAGTAAAAGGGATTGATCTTGTCCTGATGAAGCTAACCAAGCTGTGAGATTTTCAGCATAGGGACGCAACTGAGCTAATTTATTTTCGACCCAACTTAGATTAAAAACAGTCTGATAAATACGGTTATAAACTTTTAGCTTACCTTGACGCTCGACAACTAACCCTGATAATCGTAACTCCAGTTGTTCGGGACTGCCATTATAATCAAGTGAACCTTCTTTTAAGATTGTTTCATACATTCCCAAAAGACGACCCGCTTTAGATACATCTCGATAACAAATGCGATCGCGGATTGTTCTTAAATGTTCTGGCTCATCTTGAAATTCCCAATTATTAATAATACGTTCTTTGACCACTTGCTCAACCGATAAATCCTGAGCCAAATTTGATTGCAGGGCCATCAGTTTACAAAGCTTTTGTGTTAGAAAAGGTTGTCCCCCCGTCCAGTCTAAAATTTCTTGAATCATCACATCTGGAGCATCAACCTTTCCCCTTAAACCATCGATGAGCGGCGGAATTTCCGTAAGACTAAAACCGTTTAATTCAATAGCTTTACCAATATTAAAAGGAGTTTGGGACTTGTCTTGAATCAAATCACTCGGAGTCGCCACCCCAAGGAGAGCAAAAGTCAAACGTTGATATTTTGACTCAGTATCTCGCTGGTTTTGCATAAAACGAATCAGTACCCAAAAATCATCTAAAGAAAATTTTTGACTTAAAACCCGATCAATTTCATCAACAAAAATAATAATATTTTGCTGTATCTCAACTAATAAAATCTCTTCAATAAATAAACTCAAACGTTGCACAGGAGAAAATAAATCACGTCGATCGCGCCACCAAGTTCGCCACTGCACGTGTTCTGTTAATTCACAACTACTGACCAAAGATTGCACAAAACCAGCGTACCATTGTTCAAGCGTAATATCCGTTCCAATTCCTGTCAAGTCAACAAAAGCACAGACATACCCTTCTGATTGTAATCTTTGCATGACACGGACTCGTAAGCTAGATTTCCCCATTTGACGAGAGTTGAGAACATAACATAACTCACCCCCTTTCAACGCTCGATAAAACACCTCATCCGCTTGACGTGTCACATAGCTAGGAGCATTACTAGCAAGACTTCCGCCGACTTGATATTCAAAATTGGACTGAGCTTGACTCATAGACATTACTATTAACTTTTCTTTACAAAACCCGACGAAAATACTCCCGATACAAATTACATCGAGGAATCACATGATTATCTTGTCGTCGCACAATACCCATACTATGTAACTTATAAATCTGCATTGAATCTAATTCCACAGGTTCGGGTGAAGTAACCACTTTTTTTAAAGCTTCTTTTAACCCTTGAGTTTCCTTAACACTTTGTTGTAGCGTTTCTAAATGTTTACGCAAATGATTACTATAAATTCCTGCTTCTGTGGGAGCTTCTTGTAAAAGTTGTAAAAGGGTTATTTTAGAAGAACTAACCTCATACATTGCTCGTCTGACTAAATAAGGATGTCCTCCAACGATTTGCATCAAATTCTCAACTTGATTATCATTCCAATCTAAATGATGTAGATACGCTAGGTTTTTCACCTGTTTTTGATCAAACTCAATCAATTCTACTGGAACCCCGGCATTAAATGGAGATTGATTCATATCTAACGGAATATAAACCTCAGTAGAATGAGCGATTACTAAATGAAATTGTTTCCATTTTTGAGAAATTTTTCCTTTTTCGTGCCAACTTCGCAGCATTCCAAAAAAGTCGTCAATAATTTCGGTATAGGGAAAAATCCGATCCACTTCATCCAAGCCTAACACTAAAGATCCTTGAATGGTTGATAATAAATAGTCTTCAAAATAGACGGTGCAGTTATCATTACTGCCTAATATCTCTGTATCCCAATAGTCATTTAATTTATTATCGACTTTCAATTGACGACTCACCATTAAACAAAGCCAGCGTAAAAATTTATCTAATTGTGTCAAAATGGAACGTTCTACACTGCTTAAGTCTAAATACACAGTATGATAATGATGTGTCTGAGCATAGGCTAAAATTCTTGACATTAGGGATGTTTTACCCATTTGTGAAGGTGCTTTAATCCGAATCAAAGAACCTGATTTCACAACGGTATCATAACAGAGGGATTCTATTCCTTCTCGCTCCATATAAAAAGAAGAATTTAAAGGGACTGCTCCTTCAGGAAAAGGAAACTCTACAACAGGAATAGACGAATCAAAATACTGTTTTTCCCTTGCTCTTTCTAAAGCACCTTTGAAATTATTTTTGGTTACTTCTTCTGCTAAAGCGATCGATAATTTTTGCCATAATTTAGGACCCACATCACCTCGAAGATAGTTTACAGAGTGGTGATGAATTTGGGCGATTTTTTCGTAAGTTAGTCCTTCCCATGCTCCTTGAAGCAATTGTATTTCAAGATCTTTTAGGTGTTCTTGAAAATGTTTGAAGATGATTAAGTCGGCTACTTCTTTAGCATCTTCCCAAGTAAAAGCAACTTTTAAGTTCATTAGTGAGTAACAAAGGATTCATGATCCAATCATAAATTACCAAATCGTCTCTGATATTCTTTTAATAAGTTTTCTAATTCTTCGCGTTTTTGGCTTTCTTCTGCTGCTAGTTGTTGTTGTTCCTGTAACTGTTGTTGTAAGTTTTCAATCATTTCTTCTGGAATTTCATAACGAATACCTGCTTGATTATACCAATACAACCAATTACGTTCCCAACCCTCATAAATTCCTCTTTCTACACCAATTCCGAGTTCAATTTCATCAATCCAGACAGGATTACCTAAAATACGTTGATAAACCCCATTGTCTAGCCGATAAACTTCAAAAGGATCACGTTTACGTCTTTTCCAGTGATGGGAATTATAAATAACATAATACAAAACGCCCATTGTAGCATATATTTGCATTTTTTTATCGTATTCTCCACCGTATTTTTGAGAAACGACTTCTAATACTAAAAAAGGTACAACATTATTTTCTTCTCTTATTACATAACTAAGTCTTCCTCTTTCTCCCGTCAGACGCGGAACTCCTAAACTCAAAAAACCATCAGGAATAATGGGGGTTCTGGTGCGTTGGCCTTCTAAATCATAGATTCCCATATCTACCCCAAAAAAATAATCATAACGGTCTGGCCACAAAAAACCGAGAACCATTTTCAACAAGTTAGGAATCAAGTTTTGTATTTCGTTATCCACAGGGGTATCGTCTGAGTCTGGGAGTTCCTCAGATGAGGGAAGATATTCTAAATCGTTGGTATCTAGCATGAGACTAGAGCAAAGAAAAGCAGTGCTTAACAGTTATGATAATTATAACTTTAAAGGGAATTGGGCGTGTTCTAACCGCGTTAAATCTATATATTATGAGTGATATTGACTTGGGTTTTTGTTTTTGATATCTATTTGCTTAACCCGAACTCAGGTTAGGTAATAATATTGTTTACTGTTGAGCTTTTAAAATAGTTAAAAAATCATCAAGCTTTTGGCGGACTGATTCATGAGTATAATCATCATCTGGATGGGGCGGTTGTCCAGGTGATTGAAAATGAGGACGTTTTCCATAAATTTGCCCCCATTTTATATCAACTCGCTTCACAAATTCATAAAATAGGTTAGTATTATTAATTAATGATTCTAGCATTTCCACTAAAGCCATCAAAGGCTTATCTAAGTTTTTAGCAATCTGTAATTCATTCTCTTCTACTAGGTCTTGTAAGGTAGCTTTTAAGGCTCCTAGAGAGTCGGAAACATTTTCTTTAATTAATAAATTAAGTTCTGTTTTGACTTGTAACAATTTTGGTACTGGAGATTCCCCCTTTAGAAAATCTCCTCCTTCTTTAGCGATAAAATCCGCAAGTGTAAAGGTACGACCTGCTAAAACATCTTTGAGTAGTTCACCATCTTTGTCGTCTTGTTCTGAGTTCATAAAGAGCGCAGTGAGCAAAAAATTATTAATTTAAAATCTAGCATTTTTTTAAGGAATTGATTTAAGCTTGTCATATTAATTTAAATCATGTAGAGACTCGTCATGGCGCGTCTTTACTTTTTATCTCTTGCATGAATGTAAAATGACTTTATATTGAGCGCACGTTAAATTAATTTAAGTCAAGGGTTTGAAGCAAAAACCTACATTTTATATATTACGAGTCCAAGTAAACCCATTTTCTGATGCAATAAGAGGAATAATTTGAGTAACAGCTTTTAAATTAATCGCACCATAAATATGAGGAAATATTTCTTGAGAAGTTATGACAGGTGGGTTATCGCTTATTTGATGTGCGGGTTCTTCCCATTTTACAGAATTGATTAATTTATCCTCATCAATACACAATACAATTAAATCAGAATGACCTAAATAAAAAGCATTGGCAACTTTAATCACTTGTTCTTGGGTTGAACAATGAATAAAACCCTCATTTTTTAGAGAAACAGTTGTGTATTCTCCTTGTTTCTGGGCTTGTTGCCATGCTTGGTTTGATGTAATGTGAAATATCATTACTGTTTAGCCATGCGTCTAACTTCAATAACGCTGGAATTAAAATTATAATTCTCGCCTTCTAATTCAATTAAAGTCCCAATTTTTACTTTTTGACCGCCGACGACTGCACCCGTTTCGCTAATTTCAGCTTTTGCGCCAAGTGTTATGATCATATCTTGGGAATAAGCAGACTCAGGACGTGGGTCAGGTTGTACTTTTACGGTACCATCGGGTTGAGGAACTAAAATATTACGGGGTAATTCTTTGACTCTCACAACTTCTAAGTCTCCGGCGGGTTGGTTCCGAATGACGATACTCGTTTGTTTCTCGGTTTGAAATTGTTTAACTAAAGCATCTGGGCTTAGTACACTTAATCCTTTTACAATAACATCAACTTCTATCGGTTCGGAGGGAACTTGAGCAATAGTGCCTTTTCCTGATGTTCCTGGAAAAATAAAAATACCGGTAATAACTCCAAGAATGACTAATGCTGCTGCTAAGTCCAAAATATTGAACCTACCGAATAATCTACCTTTAGAATCTAAGAATCTCATAAAAAAATCAAATACAAATAACTATATACATATGCACCATGCGCGTTACTACTGTATCACGATCGCTTAACTTAAACGACGGATTGCTTCTAATAGACCCCTAGCTTTATTTAAAGTTTCCTCGTATTCTTTCTCGGGGTCAGAGTCTGCTACTAAACCCGCTCCCGCTTGCACTGTAACCAGATGTTGGTTATTACTTTGGGGTCGTACTATCATTGTCCGAATTGTAATTGCACTATTTAACTGTCCTTCAAAATCATAATAGCCGTATACTCCAGAATAGGGGCCACGTCTTGAGGGTTCGAGTTCATGGATAATTTCCATAGCGCGAATTTTGGGCGCACCGCTTACGGTTCCAGCAGGGAAACACGCTTTTAGTAAGTCCCAGGCGGTCTTATTTGGGTCTAATTTCCCAATAACATTACTGACGATGTGCATAACATGGGAATAGCGTTCAATAACCATTAATTCATCGACATGAACGGTTCCTTTAACACAAACTCGTCCTAAGTCGTTTCGCCCCAAGTCTACTAGCATGACGTGTTCTGCTATTTCTTTGGGGTCTTGTAATAAATCTTCGGCTAACGCATTATCTTCTAGTAAAGTTTTGCCCCGGCGACGCGTTCCTGCAATGGGTCTTAGAGTGGCTTTCATGGTATTGGTTTCGCTACGTTCGGCTTTAACCATGACTTCTGGACTTGAGCCAATAATCTGCCAATCTCCGAAATTATAATACGCCATGTAGGGTGATGGGTTAATTAGACGTAACGAGCGATAGAGTTCAAAGGGATGACCCCAATAAGATGCGCTCAAACGTTGGGACAACACGACTTGAAAGATATCACCCGCTTTGATATATTCTTTGGCTTTAAGAACATTGTCACAGAATTGCTGATGGGGTGTGTTACTTTCGTAGTTTAGTGAATTGGAGGGAGAGGGGTTGAGTTCTAAGGTTTTTGCGGCGACAGGAAGAGGTAAGGTTAATTTTAAGACCAGTTTCGTAATACGATCGCAGGTTGATTGATACAATTGTTCTAGATTAAGATTATTACCTCTTAAATCAGCATAAGCGATCGCCCAGATTTTGCGTTGTACTTGGTCAAAAATAATTAAGTTATCGACTTGCATCCACACACCATCAGGCAAGTCATTTTCAGTAGCCGGATAAACAGGGACACGGGGTTCTATCCACTGAATTAACTCATAGCCCCAAAAGCCGAATAAACCGCCAATACCTGGGGGAAGTTGTGGAAGTTGTACGGGATGAATCGGCTTTAGACAACGAGATAGAATATCGAATGGGTTCCCTTCAAAATTTTCTACAGTGCCATCTCGATGAATGCGAGTTGTCTTATTTCCTTTGG
Source organism: Aphanothece hegewaldii CCALA 016 (assembly GCF_003007785.1). Taxonomy (GTDB): domain Bacteria; phylum Cyanobacteriota; class Cyanobacteriia; order Cyanobacteriales; family Microcystaceae; genus Chroococcus; species Chroococcus hegewaldii. Next base: position 204,878 of record NZ_PXOH01000002.1, read on the forward strand.
CTTGAAGTACCCAAACTGGGTCACATCCTAAAAAGCTGTAGCGTCCGAGATTTTCGCCCCCTTCGACTGACTCTAACAAAAAACTATAGGGTTGTCCGGCACAAACTTTATACCAAGCCGAGACGGGGGTTTCTAAGTCAGCGACCCATTCTTGATACACCGGAATAAAGTTACCTTGTGATGCCAGTTCTTGAAACTGCTCGAAGGATGGAAAAATCATAACGGAAAAATCATAATTGAGTGAAGAATGACAGTTATCAGCAATCAGCCATCAATAAACATTATCTGCTTTTTTTGTCTAATGTTGACTGTTCACCGATAACTGAAATCACTCAATTTTTTTAGTTATACATCGTAGGGAGCGTTACCCGAAAACTTAAGCGTTGCTGGCTCTGGGTTTTTGCCGATACTTCTGTCTTTTTTGCCGACATAAGGACGACCTTCATTGACTTTTTCAGGGAAAACACCATCAGCAGGATGGATATAGTCAACTTCGCCGTTGGGGAAAATACGATAGATTTTGTAATTTTCCATTTTGGGCTTAAATTTTGTCCGTAGTTGACTACCCATCGCAATACAATACTCTTTGCGGGCTAAATAAAGGATGTTGTCTCCTTCATTCATGATAGCTGCTCCACCTGTGGGCATTTCAAAGACTTGCTCTTTGGGGCTTGTCCAAGTGATGGCGTACTTTTCTTCGACATCGGCTTTAGTCAGTAAGCCGCCTGTGCTTCCACCAAATTTAGGCAGTTGTCCGGTAAGCTCTTCTGTCATAGGTTTCTCATCTCAAGATAAGTGTTTTAGGGAATCCTATCACTCTCTTAGCCACTCTCTAGTAGGTTTGTCAAGAACTGTTACAAAAACGGGGACTTAGGGGTCAAAACGATTCATATTTTTTAACTATTGTTGATTATGAATAATGTATAGAAATTAATTTCAGCTATAGATACTCTTTTAAGACATCAACTATCACAAAACAAAATTCTGTATATTGTCCTTCAGAGTCTATAGTTTCAAATCCAGTTATTAACTTTTTGATTTCATTTGATGTAACATTATCTAAAATTGGCAAAATAGCTTCGATAGCTGCTCTACGGCGTTTGCGGAGTTTTGGGATATTTAGTCTTAATTTACCTATAGTTGTTTGGGCCGCTTTTTTATTTTTAATCTTATCACTAGAAAGAATTTGGCCATCTTCTGCATATCTAAAAAAATCTACACAATTTTTCAGTAACGGAGAAACTAACAATTTTTCATCAAACCATTCATCCTTCTGATGACCACAGTGTATAGCAGGTGGGGATTCTTCGGTATCTTTTTCACAAGATACAATTAAATTACTGTACTCAAAAGTTAGCTGAGGATAAAGTCTTTTAGGCTTAAAATGTTCGATATGGCTTTGTTCTATAATAATTTTTCTGCCACAATAGCAACAGATATAGCCTTGTTCTTTTAACAGTGTTTGATGAAGCTGCTTTTTTTCTGGATTTTGAAACTCCTTCCAAGTTGGTTGCCAATCATCATTAATTTTAGATTTAAAATTTTTTAGTTCTTCTGGTTCCTGATTTTTAGGAATATATTTCAACGTCCTATAAGCTCCTTTCTTTTGATAGCAACTACAGCTTTAATCAATTCAGGCTCATCCTCTCCTATTTGTTCAGCAATTGTATCATGAAGTTTTATGGCTTCTTCTAATTTATTATCAGCAATCAGAAGAAAAAGATCACTCAGTTGCTCTTGTATTTCCTGTGGACGTGAAGGAGTATCCATTAAATCTTCTAAAATTTGATTGCTATCTCTCCCAAAAGATGCTTCAGGTTTATAAGCTTTAATGCCTTCTGGTGTAGATTTTAATATATAAATATTTTCAGGTTGAACATGACTAACAACTTGGGGTGAATGAGTTGTAATAATAAATTGACAATTTGGAAAAGTTCGAGTTAAAGCTGGAATAATTTTTCGTTGCCATTGCGGATGTAAATGAAGTTCAATTTCATCAATTAAAATAACTCCTTCTCCCTGTAAAGGATCTTCTAAAATAGGGTTGGCTATTGCTAATCTTCGTGCAATATCACCCACCATTGCAAGTAAAGACTTTTCGCCTTCCGAAAGTTGCTCAATACTTAATTCTTTTGTTGTTTTTCCAACAGTTTTATTAACAGCCATTCTAAGAGGTGAGCGTCTAATACGCAGATTAGAAAATTCAGGAATTAAAGAATAAATTGCTGTTCTAATTGCTTCTAATTTTTTATCTCTATATTTAGAATTATCTCTAATCTTTTCATTTTCTAAATCTTCTGTTAATCTAAACCATGCAAAAAAATATGAAAAATCTAAACCGCCCACAAGATTTCTATAAACATATATTTGAGGAATATATATATCGTCGTCGCTATTCAATTGAGTTAAATCTGGTAATACTTCTCTTTTAACAGAATAACATTTTAAGATAAATAGATTAGTTTTTTCAATAATTTTACTATAAATCTGCTCTTGAACAGATTCTTTTAAATTACCTAAAATTATTCGATTTATAGTTTCTTTCTTATAAAGTTCGATTTGCCAATTCAAAATTTCATCTTTTCTCCGAAAATTAGATTTTATTTGAATCAAACTTGACTGATTTCCAGCTTTGATATCTATTGAGGGAATTATTACTCTTTTTAACATTAAATTTTTTTCTAAATTATTGATTATTTTGCTAATATCTTTATGAGAATTATAAAAGTTTTTATGAATTTCTAAAATTTCATAGACAAAATCGATAAAAAATTCTGATAAACAATCTAAAATACTTGACTTTCCAACGCCATTAACACCCAAAATTACCGTAGGTTTTTTCGGATTAAATTTTAAAGTTAAATCATCAATCCCGCGAAATGAATTGATTTTTAATTCTGTAATATTCATAATGCTTTAGTTGAAAAAATAACTAATAATCTTCTCTATTATACTCAATGTCTTACTAATTGTGTTACAAATTTGCCCACCACACTTTCCCAACTAAAACTAACCCCAAAAATGACTTTATATACTAATGTGTGGAACAAAATAATCAAAAGCCCAATCGTCATTATAATAAGTTGTATTCGCTTTGCTGTAATTAGATATTTAGTTTGAAGCGATAAAATAGGATAAATAATCCTGGGTCTGATGCCGCTAAAAAGATAAATATATATCTAAAAAAGCCAATAATCTTTTCAAAAAAACGCCCTAAAACATATTGTTAGCAAATGGAGCAAGCCAAAATGAATAAAATTAGCGGTAATAACTTTCAGGAAATAAAGCCCATAATTGATATAATGTTTGTAGATTTTCACTGCCTTCTGTTTCTATTTAGTTGCAAAAAATTGCTTTTTTAAAAATAAAATTTTTTTCGGTAACTATGGCAGAATAATTTTAGTTTTTACGGGATGTAACGGCCATTAATCCCCACACAAGACCAAAACGAACTTTAGTCGAACGATAAATCACAAAATTAGCTTTTTTTAGAAAGTTATGTAATTCTTGTTCGGTATAACACTGCTCATGTGCATCATCAAAAAACTTGAGAAAAATATCCAAAATCTGACAAAATAAAAAATCTTTACACCAATCTAAAATAATCACTTTTCCTTCTGGTTTAAGAACACGTCTCATTTCTGCTAATACAACAAGTGGCTCATCAAAATAATGAAATGAACTTGCCGAAACAATTACATCAAAACTATTATCAGCAAAAGGTAAAGCTTTGGCACTAGCAAGCTGAAACGATACTTGAGGAAAAGAACTACATTTATCTTGAGCGATAGCCAGCATATTCTCGGAAATATCGACCCCAATAATTTGTAGATTTGAATGTTGACTTAGTAATAATCTTTCAAACTCTCCTGTACCACAAGCCACATCTAATACCGTTTCATTCGGTGATATTTCGGCACAAGTTTGCAAAAAAGTTAATGTGTCATTAATGTACTTTTTCCAACGTGAATCATAAATCTTAGCCAATTGATTATATTGTTGACTAACTTTGTTTTCAATCATATTATTTTAAACTTACCTCCCTACTTTACCAACCAAAAATATACTACTAACCAAACCCAAAACTAACCCCCAAAAATGACTTGAGATACTAATGTGTGGAACAAAATAATCAAATGTAAACTGAAGACCGATAGTAAATAAAATTAGTTGTATTCGCTTGGCTGTAATCCTAGATTTGGTTTGAAACCATTCTTTAACAAAAATAATAAATAAAGCACCTAATAAACCCATAATAGCCGCCGATGCTCCCATTAGAATATAGTTTTGCTGTTTAGCTTGAAGCGATAAAGCCGTATAAATACTCATGGAACCAATGCCGCTAAAAAGATAAATGAATATATATCTAAAAAAGCCAATAATCTTTTCAACAAAACGCCCTAAAACATATAAACTAAACATATTTGTTAGCAAATGGAGCAAGCCAAAATGAAGAAAATTAGCGGTTATCACTCGCCACCATTGCCCAGCTAATACAGCTTCAGGAACTAAAGCCCCTAACTGATATAATCTTTGCAAATTTTCACTGCCTCCTGTTTCTATTTGAATGCCGAAAAAGGCTAGATTAATTCCAATTAGAAGATAAGTTGCATAGGCTTTTCTGTGTTTTTGAAAGCTAAAAATACGAGGATAAAATTCTTGATCTACTTCGAGTTTAATTCGGTTAATAATTCGATATGATTCTTGTTCTAATATTTTTTCTGGTTCAATCTGGGGATGGTCTAAACGCCAGTCTATGGCTTTTTTTAAAATCAAATTTTTTTCGGTAAATATTTCTGATAAATTCTGGTAACTATAAGCTTTTTTGCCAGCTACCATTTGCGCGGTTACTAACCAAAATTGTTGTACAGAATTTGGTAATTTTTTTAATGGAACTTGTAATAATTGTCTGACTTGTAAGACTTGTCCACAAAAAGCTAGGGCATACATTCGGACTAAATAAACTTGTAAATAACTTCCATTTCTTTCTAAAAATAGTTCTGTTTTTTCGAGAAGCTTGAGCAGTTTATTTAAGTTTCCTGTTTCACCTAATGCTCGTAAATAGTAAATTAATAAATCTGGCTCATTAAATAAAATATGCGCTGGAATATGACTCGTCATCCAATTTAAACCATTTTTCCAATCTCCTTGAACATAAAAAGTTAAAATTTTGGCATAATAATGCTCTTTTTTAGAAGTTTTTAGTATTTTCAAAGATTGTTCTAATTTTCCATCTTTTGCTAGGGCTAAACTATAGGTTAATTTCGATTTTTCTAACCAACTATCAAAAGGATGTAACCAACTTAACACAGAAATTAAATTTGTAGCAGTATGATATCGCTGTTGATAGAATAATTTTTGAAAAATAGAAAATCCGATTTTAGGAATTATCAAGAATAAAATCACTAAAATCATTCCAATAATTCCTGCTGCTAAAGCGTCTACATACATGAGTCCGAACGTTAGCAGCAAAATCAAACTACAAACAAAAAACCAACTAAGATTTTTAGAGAAAGAAGAACGCCAAGACTGAAAAAGATAAAGAATACAAAAAAAGTAAACAGTGAGAAGCAAAAAATCGGATATTATCATTATTGAGTTATCACGGCTAATAAAATTAGGCTTTATTTAAAAAACTTTATCTTCTTGACCTTTCCACCATTCCCCTAAGTTCATTAAGTCTTCATGGAGTTCTGTTAATGCGGCCATGTATTCAGTATCAGAAAGTGTAGAACGGCGTTCCTGTAACTTCAGAATGCGTAATTGAACTAACATCCAAGGTTTAGATATACTATCAGTTTCTTCGATATATCTAGCTAATTCGTAACTATCCATATTGGCTGTGATTGAAGTGAAATATAAAGTACTTTATATTTTGAGCTATTTTTTGAGTTTGTGCAGGAGTCTTAAGCGTTAAATTTTGCTTTGACTTTTAGTTTAAAATTTCCAGGAGGTGCAAGAGTTAACCCCCGACGAACTGGTTTAAGCGGACGATGAGTAGTTAAAGCTAGATCAAAACGAGAGACGATCGCAGCTAAAATTAATTTCATCTCTAGCATAGCCAAACTCAGGCCGATACAGCGACGGTTTCCCCCACCAAAAGGGAAATACTCATAGGGTGAGTACTGACGTTCTAAAAAACGTTCGGGTTTAAATTTCTTGGGTTCGGGGTACAAGTCTTCTCGTTGATGCACTAAATAAATACAGGGAGTGAGAACCGTTCCAGGATTAAAATGATATCCCATCACATCAAAAGGTTTTTTGAGAATACGGGGAAAAGGAGTTAAAGCAACGGGATAAATTCTTAAAGTTTCTGAACACACCGCACCCAAATAGGGTAGTTTTGCAATATCAGAAGGCGAAGGATTTTTACCTAAACCCGATAATTCAAAGCGCAATTTATCTTTAATAATCGGCTGCGAATACACCCAGTATAACGCCCAAGTTAGAGCCGATGCTGTAGTTTCATGCCCTGCTACCAACATCGTCATTAACTCATCACGTATTTCTTCATCCGTCATCGGTTTGCCGTCTTCATATGAAGTCGCCAGCAGCAATGATAGAATATCTTCTTTATCTAAATTATTTTCTTGACGACGTTCTTGTATTTCCCGTCTTAATAATTCATCGACTTGTTGTTTACAACGCAAAAAACGACCCCAGGGGCTAAAATTACCCCAGTCTTGGCGTAATTGGGGAAAAAATAGAAGTGTTGAACTCAAAGGCGTACTTAAAGCTTCTAGTAATGTCGTCAATAAGTCTCTAAGTTGATCATAGCGTTGACCTTGTTCTAATCCGAAAACGACTTGAAGAATTACTTGTAACGTTATATCTTGAATATGGGTTCTGACGCGAATAATTTGGCCTTCTTGCCATTTATTAGTTACTTCTTGAGCAATATTATCGATAATTTGATGATAAGCGCGGAGACGTTCCGCATAAAACGGCGGTATGAGTAATTTACGCTGTCGTTGATGGGGTTCACCATCGAGTAATGTTATTGAATTCGCACCGAGTAAAAATTTTAAAACTGCATTTCCTTTACCAGAGTCAAAAATTTCTTTATCTGCGGTGAAAATTTCTTGTATCGCTTTGGGATGATTTACATAAACAAAGGGGTAATCTTCACTTCCTACAGCAAACATATCGCCAAACTGTTGACCGTAGTCATCTAAATATTCTACAGGACGGAAAATAAGTTTAAGCGTTCGTAAAAATCGTGGTGTTGTGGGGCGAGGTAGTATCATCGTTCTATCGATAGAGAACACTAACTCTTACTATACAAATAAAGACAGGCGGTTGGCCTGTCTCGATTAACCTGATAAAAAATTCGGTTTAGAAATTCATTTCGGCTGCTTGAACTCTTTCGACTTGTTTTTTCTTAATCACAAGTAAAATTTGAGCCAGCATAATACCTGCTAAGAAAACCATTAACCAAGTGATACGCTGTGGACTTTGTAAAACAACTTCAGTGTCTTTTTGTCCAAAACCACCGACGTTGGGGTTATTGGTGAGGGCTTCCCCTGCTTCAACGGTTTGACCTTCAGAAATAATTAACTCTGGACCAACGGGAACTTTATCAACGACTTGACCATTTTTGGTATCGAGGGTGACTTCGTAGCTACCGTCTTCTTGTTTGGTAATTTCAGTTACAGTACCCGCAGCCGAAGCTTTATACACGGTATTATTGCTAGGTTCTCCAGTGGGATAAACTTGACCGCGACCTCGGTTTGCACCTAGATGAACGGCATATTTACCAAAGTGAATATTTTTATTTTGAGAAGGGTCTGGAGATAAAACGGGGAAAACAATTTCTTGATATTGGTCGCCTGGTAAGGGGCCAACAATGACCACGTTTTCCATATCCTCTCTATAGGGTTGGAAATAAAGACCGCCCAATTTTTCTTGTAATTCTTCGGGAATACGGTCAGGAGGAGCAATTTTAAAGCCTTCGGGTAGCATTAAAACCGCACCGACGTTTAGGCCACCTTTTGAACCATCGCCTAAAACCTGTTGACTACTGAGGTCATAGGGGACTTTAACCACCGCTTCAAATACGGTATCGGGTAAAACAGATTGAGGTATTTCGACCTCTGCGGGTTTTTGGGCGAGGTGACAGTTCGCACAGACAATACGTCCAGTGGCTTCTCGTGGGGTTAATGGGGCTGTTTGTTGCGCCCAAAATGGATAAGCTGATGCAGACTGGGGAAAGGTAAAATCGCTGATGAATAGAAAAGTAATTGTAGCAATGACCAGCAGTAGTCTTTTGCGAATTGTGTCGAGTATAGGTGTTCTCATCTGGATATGATTCAATGAATTGACTTCACAACGTTATGTAACAATTATTAAGCCCACCAGGGGTCTTCGTTGGTGCGGAAATCGGTTTCTGTCCAATTGGTGAAGATAATTTTGTCATCACTTTGGTCAGCGTGTACTAACGCCAAGGACAAGGGCGCAGGACCTCTAACGACTTTTCCTTGTGCGTTGTACTGAGAACCATGACAAGGACACATGAATTTATCTTCGCTGGCATTCCAAGGAACAACACAACCTAAGTGTGTACAAACGGCGTTGATTCCATAATTAGCGATCGTTTTATCGCCTTCTACTACAATATAAGTAGGATCGCCTTTTAATCCTTGGGCTAAAGTACGATCGCCTGCATTGTGATTCGCTAAAAATTCACTAACTTTAATATCGTTGCCTAGTGCGTCTTTAGCCGTTAGTCCACCTCCTGTACCGCCCGAAGATGGTGGAATGAAGTATTTAACAACAGGATATAATGCCCCAGCAGCGACACCCGCAATGGTGCCGAAGGTGAGCAGATTCATAAATTGACGACGACCTAAATCAGGAACGTCGGGTGTACCAGAAGCTTGTGCCATAACTGATCAGTATAATTGTTAACTTTTGTAAACCTTGAGAAATCAATTTCAGAATTATTGCACTTCTCTTATGATTTACGGGAGTTGTTGTTAAAAAGCTTTACAACTACTGTTTTAAATTATTACAGAAAAGGGACAGTAGAGAGACTTCGGCGTTAAGAAAGCTTGTTCGTCTTGACACATCGTTTATCCCCAATCTTGTATAAGAGTGCGTTATCGTGTCTATAGGTATTTCATTTTTCATCAAACCTTGCTAGGCTAAATGTGACAACTAATGACAATTCGCCAAGGATAGATTTAACTCATGGATGTTCCCATCTCTAATTTAATTGTTCAGACTCTCGTTAATTTCCTCAATATTTACTTGATTCTTCTTACAGTAAGGATTTTACTCTCGTGGTTTCAGACAGCAGAATGGGCGGCTCAAGTAATCGCTTTTTTAAGCCCAATCACCGACCCTTATCTTAATATTTTTCGCTCGATTATTCCCCCTCTCGGTGGGATAGATATTTCGCCGATTCTGGCTTTTCTAGTATTACAACTATTGCAAGGTCTTTTAGCTCCCTTAGCCTAAGAGCAATGTTTTTTAGATGGACGGACTCACATTACCCGCAAAACCAGACGCTTTAAATTTTTCTAATTTTAAAGGTGTAGGTTGATTAGCTGGAACTGAAATCCTGATTTCAAAATCACTAATACCTGGGGGAAGTTCGGGAATTGCACCAAGACGAGAACGGTTTTGTAAAGCAGGTTCTCCATTCGCGTCTAGAATACGTCCATATACATCGGCATCATAAACCATTTTCCCTGAAGGATTTTTAGCTTTTCCTGTAACCATAAAACAGTTAGCAGGTGCGCTCCCACCACTGGTAACATTCCCCTCGGCTAATTCAGGTGGACAATCTTTATAAGAAATGTTCGTTAGTTCAATGGGAGTTATAGCAAAAGCAGGGGAAATAATGAACCAACTGCCAAGCCATAGTACGATAGAAAACAGCCAAGCGGCTACAATACGATTGATCATGGTTTTGTTGCTCGATTAATAACTGACCCGTCTTTCAGCTTAACTTGATTTGCTCCCATATGTTAAGTCACAAATTGATGATGTCCTATGTCGATAAATCAAGCGGAGATTAAAGCAATTCTTGAAGCGGCAATTCTGCGATGCTCTCAGGTAGGTTATCCTTTAAATGAGCAGCAAAAAGAAATTTTATTAGAAACAGTTTTAGATAGTTTTAATCCTATAGGACAAAATCCTTTAGATGAATTATCTATGGAAGAACGTCAAATCCTTTTAGATTTTATCTTTGAGCAAGAACAAAAAAATCTTTCATGGAAAGCTAGTTTACTGAATGATTGGCTCAATAATAAAGATTCGGGTAATGTACAATTTATTCGAGAATCTTATGGGATTGGTTGGTTAAATCGCGTTCAACCCATACACTGGAAAGAATATCTTGAACAAATATCAATTACAAGAGAAAAGTTACAAATAGGCGATCGTATTGAAGTCTCTAACCGTCTTTGGGAATGGGTACAAGAAAATAATTTATTAACACAAGAATGGTATGTTTGTCAAGTGGTTGGCTTAAAAGATATTGAAGATGGAGAATCGAGTTATACTAATTGTCTAATTCGCTTTGAAAATGGGGCTGAGTTTGAGATTGAAGGTATTTATCAATGGAATAAAGTAAACTGGCGTTTTTTTAAGCCTTAGAATTGATTAAGCTTTTTTAAAGACAATGAAGATCTTTCGACGAGATGAACAAGCTTTCATCCGTATTAATTTCCTATTTTTATCTTTCGTTGCGGGAGCTATTCTACTCGCTTATTCGCAGCGCATCCCGATACAGATCCTTTTCTGGCCTCCCCCAACTCCTTTTCCACTCAGTCGGTGGCTATTTACCCATACTTTTCAAATTTTATGTAGTGTTCCGCCTTTAGTTTGTGCTTTTACTTTCTTTTTGTTAAATACGATCGCTCCTAATCATAAAAAAAATAGCTTTTTCTTCGTTTCTGCTGTAATGATGGGTTTGTTCTGGTTGAATGAAATCTATCGGATACATATAATTTTTCTCTCCTTTGGATTAGCCAAAATCATAACCATTATGGTTTATGGAGTTGGGTTTATATTTTATATATTACTTTTTTGGCGACAGTTCAAAACTACAAATTATTGGATTTTTGCGCTAGGAATCATTTTTCTATCTGTAGCAATTTTGATCGATACCCTACATTTAAAAAATTCTCAATTAGCGAGTATTTTAGAAGGAATACCCAAATTACTGAGCGGAGTTAATCTCGTACTGTATTTCTGGGACACTTGTCGGAAAGAGCTTCTGAATATTTTTATGTTGAGATAAATAACTATACGGGATAGCCAATAGTCTATCTATTGAAAGAGGCAAACTGCTTATAGACATCAACTAAAATGTAAGAAAATTATTGCACAACAGAAAAACTATGGGCGACATTCTAGAAACAGTGGCGAATACAGCAAATCTAACCAATCTAGCGCGGACTCTCCAAACGACCGAATTAGTGGATATGCTGAAAACACCTGGCCCTTTTACTGTCTTTGCTCCCACTGATGAAGCATTCGCCCAACTTACCGAAAGAAAGCTAGATTTTTTACTTGAGGATCAAGAAAAACTTAAAAGAATTATTGCTTATCACCTCGCGTTTGGAGATGTGAGAACCGAAGATTTACGACAAATTGACGAGGTTATGACCGTAGAAGGTTCTATTATTGCAGTTGAAATCGATGATCAACAAATTAAACTTAATGATGCTAATGTGATTACTTCCGAGAAGGTTGTCGATAATGGCGTGATTTATCTTGTCGATCGTGTTTTAACCCCAGCTTTAGTGATTAGCGAATAAATTTAGGATTTGTTGGCTCGGTTCAATATTAACACCAAATTTTAATACATATTGGGTTTGGAGACTAAACCCTACAATGGCAATAAAAGGATCGCATCTTTCTTAAGATAGTTTAAATTTTCAAGACAGTAGCCGTAAACTGGTTTCGTGTTCTGTTCACTTAAACTGCCCAAAAATTAACAGGAGAAATTGTGATTGTTAACCCGACTATGACTGGATGGGACATTATCTATCATCGCGCTCATGCCTTACTTGCTGCTCAACTTGGCGGACAGTGGCGCAAAAAAGATTCACCCCCTCGATTGTACGAAACAATTGCCACTATTTCCCATCACGACGATTTAGAACGAGAGTGGGAAGAAAATATATTAACTGATGCTGGGGCCCCAATGGATTTTACCCTCGACCAAAATCCAGCTTTTGATCGTTTGTACCTCCATATAGAACGGGCTTTGTATCGGGGACGTTGGGTAGCGTTATTAACATCTATGCACCTCTCTCGCCTCAATAAAGATCTTAAAGGGAAGAATAAGGAAGCCGATCGCTTTTTAGAGACTCAATTAGCCCAACAAAAGCAATGGCTAAAAGAATTGTCGATTACTCAACAAGATGCGGATTCAGCTTATGATTTTCTTCAGTGGTGCGATCGTCTTTCTTTGATTTTGTGTCAGCAGGAACTACCCGAAGATGAACGCGCTTTAGAAATTAGTAAGGCGCACGATGGTCAACGTTATGATATTAAACAATTGAAAAACGGACTAATCAGTGTTACGCCTTGGTGTTTTGAAAATGAACGTTTTACGGTCAATGTTGAGTATTCTTCTCTCAATGAAGTCAAATTTAAGGATAATAAGACTTTAATTGAAGCCCTCAAAAAAGCTCCTCGTAATATCCTAGAATGGACATTTGTCAAAGCAGAAAACTCTTAATCTACACACATTTTATGTAATTTGTCAAGTAGGGGTTTGGTCTTTCTACCCAATTAATTACAGGATTTGGAAATCCAATCCCTACAAACTAATTATTTTCCAAACCATAAAAATCTTCATCTAAAATTTGCTCAACCGAAAAAGGACAAGTTTGGGGATATTCATCAGCTTTAGGAATACTCACACCCAAAATAGCATTCTGACTATCTTTGATGGCTAATTTTCTAGCATTTGGGTAAGCTGATTGAATAGCTGTATCAAAGGAAGATTTGAAAGAGGGTGAATTTTGTAAATTTTTCTCAATATGTAAACGATGTTCGTTGATTGATTCATACCATTTACTTTTCATCGTATGAGGTACGTTTTGTTGTACTTTTAATTTGAGGAGATGTGCTAATAAAATAATTAGATTACTTTCTAAAGAGATTTTTTCTGATTGACCTAAGTCGGCTAATTCCTCAATAAGATGATCAATATCTAACGCATCAAAATCACGGTTTTTTAATGATGCGATCGTTTGTTCAATCCAGAGTTGAAAATCTTGCTCGTATAGTGTTTGAGACATCTTACCATAACTCCTATGTGTAACTATAATTCAGGAATATTCATCGTTCCATTGCTGACTAAAACCGAAGAACCTCCCACCCGAACCGCTATAATTTGACCATCAATGAGATCAGTTTCTATTTTTAAAATACTCGGTCTTCCCATCTCGAAACCTTGCTCAATAACCCATTTTAACGTTATATTCGGTGAAGGATGACGCATAGCTAAATATCCGGCGAATGCTGCTGCTGCTGAACCTGTTGCGGGATCTTCTACTATACCCATATTAGGTGCAAACATCCGCGATCGCAAATCTGATTCTTCTAATTCGGGTTCAAAACAAAAAACATAAACGGCACTTGCCCAAGCATTAGATAATAAAGTTTGCCATCGTTCTATATTTAGTTTAACTCTAGCAATTGCATCTCGGTTTCGTAGAGGAATAAACAAAAACGGAACACCACAGGAAACCCCTTGAGGAAAATAATCATTACACAAAAGATCATTAGGCTCTAAAGATAACATAGCCGCGAGATCTGAGATAGCATAAGTTTCGGAACCGAATAAAGGAAGTTGTGACGCGGTTAACTCAGTGTAGAAAGGAACTCCGTCTTGTGTGAGAATTTTCACAGGTACTAAACCGATTTTTTCCTCTAAATAGATTATCGTTTCATTACAGTCTAGAACTAATTCACCGATCGCCGCTAAGATATAAGCAGTTCCGATCGTCGGATGTCCAGCAAAAGGTAATTCAGTTTGCGGGGTAAAAATGCGAATTCGTCGGGTTCCTTGAGAGGTTTCGGGAGGAAAAACAAAAACGGTTTCTGAATAATTAAACTCTGCTGCTATTTTTTGCATGAGTTGAGGGGTTATACCTTCAGAGTGAGGAAATACCGCTAATTGATTACCTCCAAAGAGTCTATCAGTAAAAACATCCGCCGTGTAAAATTGATACTGCATTCTCACACCAAATCTACTATATTCTACTAAAATTGTAGTACGATTTACTTTTCTCTCCTCATATCGCTCTCATTGGTCAATTTTTGGGTATAGCAAAATTACTCAAATATAAGTTAACTTAAATTTGCTTCGGATCGGGAACAAGATACAGGTAACTTTCAACAGTTAACTGTAAGCAGTGCGTTTAGTGTCTGGTAGTTCCATCCTATGGAGATACGTCTTTAAAAATTCACTGTATTTTCAGTGGTTGAGAACGAGGAAAAAAGATGACTAACCCAAACACTCCCCCAGAACCTCCTAATCGTCCAGATTTTCTGTTACGCTTAAGGCAATTCGCTAGACGACCTTCTACTCTCATTATTGGGGTAACTGTTGCTGCTTTTGGTGTCGTTGGTGTGATTGGTTTACAGTATTTTGTTTATGAAAAATTATCCCCACTTTTAGAAACCGAACTTAGTAAAACTCTGAAGCGAGAAGTTAATATCGGTGAAGTCGAAAACTTTTATTTATTAGGGGTTCGCGTTGGTGAAACTTCTATCCCCGCAACAGCAAAAAATAAAGATAGTTTAAAAGTACAAAATATTGATTTAGGGATTAATTTACTCCCTTTATTAATTGGTCGTCCCGTAGCAATTAATGTATCATTAGTTGACCCAAATCTATATCTAGAACAAGATATAACAGGAAATTGGCAGCCATTCGGTTTAGAATTACAACCTCAACAAAGACAAATTCCGCTACGTTTCGCGGTGAATGTAAATATAGAGGATGGTGATATTGCACTCAAAACCAAAGCTTTTAAAAATCCTTTAACTATCGAGGTCGATGGACAAGGAAAATATATCAAAACTCAGAATCAGCAATTAGAATATGATTTAGAAGCTAGAGTTTTAAATAGTCAGGTAAACGCCAAAGGAACAACCGTTATTGAAACTGGTAAAAATCAAGTACAACTTGCTATTCAACAGTTAGATTTAGGCAAGTTGGCGACGATTATACCCGATAGAAAAGATTCATTTAAACTCAACAAAGGTCAAGTCAATGCCGATCTATCTCTTAATTTACCTTCTTTTCAAAAAATCCGAGAAACCGAAGGAAATGGAGAAATTAACCTAAGAGAAGTCGTAGCTAAACTCCCACCATTGAAGGGTTTAATTAGTCTTGATGCGAATTTTAAGCTAGATGGTCAAACTTTAGTTATTAATCGTGGACAAGTTGGAATCGGAAAATTAAAAACACAGATTAAAGGAAATTTAGACTGGGAAAAAGGATATGATTTAGACTTAATTGCAAATTCTTTTGATGTTCCTCAACTTTTAGCAGATTTAGCGATTGATTTTCCCATTAAATTAACAGGAAAAGCCGATGCAAACCTCAAAGTATCTGGTTTAGTAGAGCGTCCTATTATTACAGGTATTGTCAATGCAGATCAAGCGGTAAGTTTTGATAGAATTCCTCTCAAAAATGTAATTGTTAGTTTACAAACTGATTTAGATAATATTACTTTTCGTGGCATTTCAATTCAACCTAAAGCAGGGGGGAATATTACAGGAAGTGGTGTAATTGGATTAGGAATTATTAAATCTTTATCGAATCGTCAATCAATTGATTGGAAAAAGATGCCAATAAATATTAATTTTAAAGCTAATTTACCCTCTCAAAAAGTTTTAACCCCTTATGTTAGTCTTCCCTCTAGAACAACAATTGGTCAACTTGATGCAGTAGGAAAAGTTGGCGGAAAACTGGGCGCGTTAGATGTTAATTTAAAATGGAAAATACCTGATAATAATATTGCTGATAAAGTTGATATTTGGGGTTCAGGAGAAATACAATTCGTTCAAGAAGATCTAAAAGTTAGAAATACGGTTTTAAAAACAGAAGATGGTAGTTTAAACTTAGATGGTAATAGTAATTTTAAAACAAAACTATGGCAAGCAAATATACTAGCAAATCAGTTTTTATTAGATCCTTTTTTACCGATTTTATGTCAGAAAGTTCCATCAACTTGTGCTTATGTTGCAGAGATTAATACTCTGCGCGTCGAGAAAGCAAATATTAAAGCAGATGGCAATTTAAGAGTAATTAATGCTAAAACGGTTAATGGTTCAGGAACGGCTAATTTAAAGATAAATAATGGCACATTAGCACTCAATAGTCAACTGAATAAAGGCGTATTAAGAACCTCTGCGATCGCAAGTAATTTAGACGTTAATCCTTTTGTTCCTAATCTTACTATTCCTGTTAGTTTAAAACAAAGTCGCTTGAATTTTACAGGGGAAATTGATGAAGTTTTACAGGGAAAAATACAAGGTTTAAATCGTTGGCAAGGAAACGGAGAATTTTTATTATTAATAAATCAACGTCCAGTAACAGCAACAACCCGAATTAATCAAGGTATAATTCAAGCTTCAGCAACCGCTAAGACAGGATTTGATGTATCTCCTTTTCTTCCAGACAATATTACAATTCCAGTCAGTTTAAGAAGAACACAAGTTAATGTAACGGGTTCTTTATCAGAAATATTAGAACCCCAGAAATTTAATCCGAGAAATTGGCAAGGAAACGGACAAATTAATTTATTAGTCGATAATCGTTCTGTCCAGTCCAATTATACTTTAAATCAAGGAATACTGAATACATTTGTTACCACCGAATCAGGAATTAATTTATCTTCTTTCTTGCCAAATACAACAATTCCTGTAAAATTAGGTAGAAGTAATATTAACTTTTATGGCTCAATTGAACCCTTATTAAAAGGGTCTTATGAATCCTTAAAACAATGGCAAGGAAAAGGAGATGTACAACTCTTAGTTAATAATCGTTCAGTGGATATAAATGCTAACGTTCGTCAGGGAATTGTACAAGCAGTAGCTAATACTTCCAGTTTTCCGCTAAATCCTTTTTTACCGTCTAATATAACCATTCCCGTTAGTTTAGCATCATCACAAGTCAATATAACCAGTTCCCTAAATTCTTTACTTGCAGGGAATATACCTAACTTAAACACCTTGAATGGAACAGCAAATATTAATCTTTTAGTCGATAATAATTTAGTTAGAACCAATGCGAATCTAAGAAACGGTATTATCGAATCAGTAACCAGAAGTGGACAATTATCCTTAGTAAAATTTATTCCTAAATTACCACTTCCTGTAAATGTTAACCAAACGATCATTAATGTTACAGGAAATGCACAAGAAATTTTAACCTCTATCCTGAATAAAAAGCCAGATTTTAGTAGTTTAAATGTTCTAGCTAATTCGGATCTTTCCGTTGCTCAAGGTAAAATTGTAGCAGTAGCAAGATTAAACAATAATATCTGGACAAGTAACTTTAATGCGATTAATCTAAATACAACTTATCTCATCAATCAATTTAGCAATATCAAAAAACAAGTCGCGCTTCCGGCATTAAATGCTAATCTAAATTTATCGGGAAATCTTAATGCTTTACTCAAAGGTGATTCGAGTATTCCAATTCAAGCAGAAAAAGTATTTGTCAAACTCGGTGAAAGCTTTTTAGATGCGAAAGGTAACTTAACTTTAGAGAATTTAACACAACGTCCTGATATCGCTAACTTAAGATTAGATATTAATGCAAGTTCTAATCTAAGTCGTTTACCCGTCGAACAGATTTTAGCCTTACTTCCCGTTAATTCGCAATTTCTCCCCAGTGAATTAAAACTTGCAGGTATTGGACAATTTCAAGGAAGACTCATCGGAAGAAATATTCTCACAACATTGAATCAACCCGGAAGTTTACAACTCAATGGCAATATTAGTTTAGCCGATTTTAAGATAAACGATCGCCTTTTTGAATCTTATTTAAGTGGAACCGTCAAAGCAGGTATCCGTCAAGAAATAGCACTCAACTTGAGAGGAAGACAGGATATTATTGCAGCAAAACTCGATCCTTGTACTCGTACTCAGTGTTTAGCTCCTTATTTACCCTTATCCTTTGAATTCCAACAAATTGCCAACACTAATCAACCGATTATAGCAAAAGGAAGACGAGAAGGCGATCGTCTCATTGCCACCATTCAAGAATTTCCCTTAGACATCCTCCGAATATCCCCAGGGAAAAATTATAACGTTTTAGGATATTTGGGTGGAACCGTTAACGCTAACCTTGCTGTAAACTTATTTACCTTAGAAGGTGAAGGAAATTTATTTATCGATCAACCCAATATCGGTAACATAAAATTTAATACTTTGCAAGCGAATGTAATATATCGTAATAATATTGCACAACTCAGAGATGCAAGTGTCACACTTGGTAGAAGCGTATATCAAATTGCGGGTGCATTCAACACGAAAACCCAAGAAATACAAGGACAACTGAACATCGCACAAGGACACGTAGAAGATTTATTCGCTGCTCTGAGTGTATCCGATATCGAAGGATTATTGAGAATCTTACAAGTGCAACGAACCGAATATGCGTCATCAGCAAAAATCCAGACTGAAGTAGTCGGAGATCCCAACGCAACGATCGCATCCCAAGTCAACCTACTTTCTATAATAGAAGAAAAAATTCGTCAACTAGCCAATCAAAGAGAAAAAGGAAGTGTACCGACTGAACTCAATATTAGAGGTCGTTATAATGCTAACTTTACCATCGCAGGAACCTTAAAAAATCCTCAAGCTAATCTATCATTACAAGGGGAAGGGTGGGAATGGTATCCACAAGCGCCCTATCCTGATATTGTAAAACCATTAGGATTAGTCATCGTCGATCGTCAATTTATTCCCATCAATGAAGTCACCTTACAAGCGAGTTTAAATAACGGAACATTAGACATCAAACCCGCAAGACTACAAATTCGGGATACACTTTTTGTACTAGAAGGAAGTTTTTCAACACGTCAAATCATTAGTCGTTTCAAAGTCGATAACCTGTCATTAGATACAATAAGTGCTTTTGTCGAAATTCCTGGGGAAATATCAGGATCATTAAATATCGATGGTTCAATTAAAGGCAATCTTTTTAATCCAACAGTACAAGGAAACTTTGCTTTAACCGATAGTGCAATTAGAGGACGAACATTAGCGCAAAATATCAAAGGATTTTTTGATTATACCAATGCTCGTTTTACCGTTCAGAGTGAGGGAACCGACTCATTAGCATTTTACGCTAGTCTTCCTTTTCCTGTCATTCCCAACTACAATGACAAAATCGAAGTAAAAGCCAGATTAGGGACAGATGCACTACAATTAATTGATATCCTGACCCAAGATCAGATTAGTTGGTTAGGGGGTGAAGGAGAAGTTGTTTTAAATGCGACAGGAAGACTGGATCTCACCAAAGGATTTACCCTCAAAGATTTAGTAGCAAATGGCAATATTTTACTCAATAACGCAGTTCTTAGAAGTGCTGCTTTTCCTGAAGTTTTAACCGTTAATGGACTGATTAACCTTACACCCGAACGCTTAGAAGTCAGACAGTTATCAGGTACTTTTGCTGAAAGTGAGATCATTGTTGCTGGAATCTTACCATTTTTTGAACCTACAGCCGCCGGAAATAACCCCCTAACTCTTTTAATCGAACAAGGAAGAATTAAGCTAGAGAACCTTTATGAGGGGGGTGTAGATGGTCGAGTTACCGTAACAGGAACCGCATTTAACCCCATTATTGGAGGACAAGTTCAACTAAATAATGGTGAAATTTATGTCCCACAACAGAGAAACCGAGAAGAAAATCGATCGCGTCCCGTTGCTAACCAATGGATACAAACCACTAATCGACAAGCTAATCGATTTCCAGCGCGATTTAAGAATTTACAGGTTTCCTTTGTTAACTTAATGGTCGAACAAGATCTATTGTACCAATTTAATTTTGGTGGAGGATTGACTTTAAATGGCCCTGTCAATGATTTAAAAAATCTTCGTGCAAATGGAGAAATATTATTAGATAGAGGTCGCTTTAACTTCTTTGATACCCGCTTTTTATTAAATCGTCGTCACCCTAACCGCATTGTTTTTACTCCCACTCAAGGACTTCTTAACCCAGAATTAGATATCCAAATGAGAACCATTCTCACAGAATTTGCCGAAGCAAGAAGCGGTTTTGCTAAACTGCGACGAAATGAAAACAGCAACGAAATTCCAGATAATAGCTTAAACAGAGTACAACGGATTGACGTTACCCTCAGTCTCAATGGTCGATTAAGTCAACTTTTTCCAGATTTTGGTCGAGATATCAACCAAGTTTGTCAAATTCGTTCAGCAAATCCCCCAATACCCGAACAAATCAACTATTCAGAAGAGAAATTACAAAAATTAGTCACTTGTATTCAAGTATTAGCTTTTTCTTCGGGACAAAACACCCAATTACTGGGTAATCCTTTAGTAAGATTAACCAGTAGTCCTCCTCGTAGTGAAGGGGAAATTGTTCGACTTTTGGGGGATCAACTTCTCGGTTTAGTTGAATCCCTACAAGGAAAAAATACCGAACAACTAATCGAAACTGGTGTGGTTCAGTTAGTGATTCCGCTACTCTTGCAAGGTTATGTCTATGATATTGAAAATGCTGTGAGTAACCGCATTAAAGCAACAGACTTTAATATCCTACCCTACTTACAAGCAGTCTATCGCGTAGGTGATGAATCTTTTGTACGGTTTTCCTACGACTATAACTTTAATGAATTTTCTGTTAGATACGAAACAAGATTCTAAAAAAAACGTAACGATTTTGTATCGATAGTAATTTATTATTTCTCATCAAACCATTTCAGGATTATCCTTAATAATTAAGGTATTTCTGATTATAACCCTATGCGATCGTTCGTCCAATTGAAAGCGGAAGACAAATTAATGAATAAGGTTGCTGAGGAAATCGAAACAGCATTGCTTTCTCGTTTAGAAGAAGATAAATTAGAGCAGAAAGCACAGACGACTATTATCCAATGGTTACTTGGAGAAGATAAAGAATATTGGTCTACACTTCCTCAAGAACAACGAAAAATGGCGATTCAAGGATTAAATTACCGCTATCAAATCTTAAAAGAGCGATATTTGAATATTACACCGACTCAAGCTTATCGTAATTTACTCAATCGCTTAAGTTCAATTGTATCCCTACGCCAAAAAATCAAAACTTGGGTGTCTTTGAGTCGAGATCGACAACGCGCTGTCGTTGATGTTGTGCAAGAAGTGATTCAAGAAATGTTGAACAGCGATCGCTATTTACAAGGTCAAATGAACTGGATAGCGAAATGTACCACCGATGAAAAAATGCGGAATTATCTTCTATTTGCCAGTATAGAAGAATATTGTTTGCGATCAATTCGCAATCAACCTTTACTCGTGTATCGTTTTGTTAACTATTTACGTCGTCACTCTTGCAGTGGTTTAACTAAACTACCGCAAAATGAAAACATCCGTATACTATCAGAACAAGTGATCTTAGACGAGCTAGAAAATTCCATCAGTCTATTAGATCATCAAGCAGTGAGTGATTATGAAGATCAGCAATACTGGGAAGAAATTGAAACACACAGGAGTAAGGTACAAAAAAGCTTTGAAGCTTATTTAGCAGAAAATCTGGGCAATGAAGCCGTAGAATGGCTAAGATTATATTTAGCAGGACAATCTCAAGAAGCGATCGCACAATCTTTGAATCTACCCATTAAACAAATCTATCGTCTTCGAGAAAAAATTACTTATCATGCGATTCGTGTTTTTGCCCTTAAAGAAGAATCTAAACTCGTCTTTGAATGGTTAGAAATTTCCCCCCAACATAATTTAGGATTAACACCTACACAATGGGAAAGCTACTGGGAAAAATTAACCCCCTCTCAACAGCAAATTTTTAATCATTTAAAAGAAGGAGAAACTATAGCGGCGATCGCACAACACATGAATTGGAAACGCAGTCAAGTCATCAAAGAATGGACGGAATTATATCTAGTCGCACAAGAGTTACGAACTTCTACCTAAAACTTTATGGACTTAGAAACGAATCAACGATGTGTCTACGTTTGTCAACATTCATCTTGTTTAAGACAAGGATCAGCGATCATCTTACAAGAATTTAAAAAAGCCGATCTACCCAACAATACAACAATTTTACCATGTGAATGTCAAGGACAATGTAGCTCAAGTCCCACTGTAATTGTGACACCTGATACAACTTGGTATTATCGAGTGACACCCGAAGATGTGACTAAAATTGTTGAACAACATCTAAAAGAAGGAAAACCCGTCAAAGAAAAACTACATCCTCGTTTTCATCCACGAGTTTAACCTAAAATATTGACCATTTTTATTAATATTCAAGATCGGCAATAATTACAAAAAGCTATGATAATTTGTGTAAATAATTTATGATCGCCATTAATCCCAATTTATAACTATCTGCACCAAAACCGCTAATTTGTCCAATCACAACTGGTGCAATATAAGAATGATGTCGAAAACTTTCGCGCTGATAAATATTACTTAAATGGACTTCTACGGTGGGAATTTTGACCCCTAATAAAGCATCTCGAATCGCTACACTGGTATGAGTATAGGCTCCTGCATTAATAATAATTCCTTGATGGATTCCCCAAGCTTTATGAATGGCATCGACTAACACCCCTTCATGATTTGATTGTAGCGTTGCTAGGGTTACTCCTAAAGAACTAGCCTCCTCAATCAAGAGAAGGTTAATTTCATCCAGCGTTAGATTACCGTATAAATTCGGCTCTCGCTTTCCCAACAAATTTAGGTTAGGTCCGTGCAGAACCAATATACTATACTGTTGCAAGATTTTTTATCGTTATTATTTTATTTTATCTATGTTTGGGAATTTTAACGGGGACGCTGGGTTTGGGGACGTTGGGGATCTCTCACAGGAATTGGAATTAATTCGGGTTCGGGTTCTCCTTCAGGTCCAAAGAGAGTTTCAACGATTCTACGGGCCCATTCTCTAATTTTTTCTAACAGTTGGTCTATGTAGTCCATCGGTCAGAATGCTCCTCTACTAGAGTTAAGAGTGATTTTTTTTAGCTTGTCTAAAGTCAACACAAATAGTTAGATTAAATTAGATTAGTTAAAATCAACGATAAGTGTTCAACCTCTCAAGGCGACAGGCTAGGTTATTTTGAGTGTTACTTCTACATAAAGATTAACATAGGTTTATAGTAGAAGGGTAGAATTAATCACATTTTTTTCTAATTTCTCAATTAGTAAACGGCGTAACCCATCAAGAGCAAGACAAGCACTAATATAGCGAATAGTTTCACGTTCTCTATTTTGCCCTAAACGATATTCTGAAGCAAATGTTGTACTTTCAGGAGTCGCCCAACCAATATAAACTAATCCGACGGGTTTTTCCTCACTTCCGCCACCAGGTCCGGCTATTCCTGTTATACTAATTCCCCAATCGGTTTTAAGCTTGTTTTTCACTCCTAGTGCCATTTGTTGAGCGACGGTATGACTAACAGCCCCAAATTGTTCTAAATCCTGCTGATTTACGTCTAATAAAGCTACTTTGACGCGATTATCGTAGGAAATCACCCCACCATAAAAGTAATCGGAACTACCCGAAATCGTTGTTATCATTTCGCCTAAACCCCCACCGGTACAAGATTCAGCGACACTAAGGGTTTGTTTTGCCTCTCGTAAAAGTTGCCCTACCACCGAAGCAAGGGTATCTTTGTCTGAACCAAAATAATCTAATCCGGCAATTTCTTGTATTTTAAGCGCTATGGGTTCAATTAAGGCTAATGCTGCGGTTTCATCAGGGGCTTTTGCTGATACTCTCAGTTTTACTTCTCCTAATGAGGCGTAAGGGGCTACAGTAGGATTAGATAAATTGAGTAAATCTCCGACTTTTTCCGCTAAAGCTGATTCACCAATACCGCGAAATTTCATCAAACGACTATAAATGATTTCTTGGCCCCATCCAAGTTGTTTAAGAAATGTAACGGCGGTTTCTTGCCACATTCGTTTCATTTCTGAAGGGACACCGGGAAAAGTCAGAATGGTAAGATTAGAACGCGGTTGCCAAATCATCCCCGGCGCTGTTCCCGATGGATTAGGTAGTACACTTGCACCTTGAGGAATTAAGGCTTGTTTGCAGTTACTGGGGGACATGACCCGTCCCATTGCGTTAAATTTATCTTTGATATCTTGTAAAACGTCTGGATCTTCGATTAATGGCGCGTTAAAATAAGAGGCGATCGCTTCTGTTGTCAGATCATCGGGAGTTGGGCCCAAACCACCAGTAAAAACTAGAATAGAGGATCTCTGGCAAGCTTGATCAATCACTTGATGAACACGACCAATATTATCGCCTACAACACTTTGATAGTAGTGGGGAATGCCGAGTATAGCGAACTCCTGCGCTAAATACTGAGCATTACTATTTAAAATATCCCCTAAAAGTAATTCTGTCCCAACGCAAATCAGTTCTGCACTCATGATGAATTTTTTACCGAAAATTAGCCCATCATCTATTGTCGCTTAAAAGATTAATGACCTTCCCAACGAGTTAAGGGAACACAATCTATATTTAACTGATCCAAACTACGAGCAATGACAAAATCAACTAAATCTTCAATCGTTTGGGGTTTATGATACCAAGCGGGAATCGCTGGCACAATTCTAACCCCAGTTTCGGCTAAAGTGGTTAAATTTCTTAGATGGATTAAACTAAACGGTGTTTCTCGTGGAACAATCACTAAAGGACGACCTTCTTTAATTTGAACATCGGCAGCGCGTTCGAGTAAATCTGAACTCAATCCGTTTGCGAGTTTAGCGACAGTACTCATACTACAGGGAATAATCAACATTCCTTGAGTTCTAAAAGAACCACTAGCAATAGTCGCCCCAACATCACCCCAACGATGACAGCGTAATTTTCCGAGTGTTGATACTTCTGCTTGTTCACGCCAGAATTGTTCTTGTAAATCAGGTTCAGCAGGCATTCTAATATTATTTTCAGCTTGCCAAACCATATAGGACGCTTTAGAAGCAACGACATCGATGGTAAAATCTGCTTCTAGAAGGAATTTTAGGGTACGAACGGCATAAATTAACCCTGATGCGCCACTAATTCCCACAATAAGCGGTTTTTCGTTAGATAATTCCTTCAAGTTCCAATTCCTCTATCATTTGAAGACCACGAGGATCACCTACTTTTAGTAAAGCTCCTTTTGCGTCTTCTTTCACCCCTAAATCTTCATCTTCAACTAATGCTTCAATGAGAGCATCAATAGCCGTAGCATACACTACATTAAATGGTAATTCTTTACACAATTGCCCAACCGCCCATGCACAATTACTTCTAACGGCGGCGACTTCATCTCGTCTGAGACTGCCAATTAAACGAGGAATGGCGGTAATTACGTCTTCATACTCAATTTTAGCGATTTGGGCTAAACTACTAGCCGCCCACAGTCTAACCGCAGAAATATCGGTTTTAAGAGCATGAATCAAGGGCTGGAGGGCGCGGCGATCGGTACAATTTCCCAAAGCCCAAACGACACCTTTTCTCACATAACCATTCCAGTCGTCACTCAGCCGATGGATCAAGGGTTCTACTGCGTCTGTACTAGGATTTCTGCCCAAAGCATAAGCAGCGCTGACTCGCACCAAGGGACAGTTATCAGCGAGTAAATGAATCAAATGAGGGATCGCCCGTTCTTCTTGCAATTCACAAAAAGCTCTCGCCGCAAGCATTCTTTGCGGTGCATCAGGGGCTCTCAACAAGAGTAACATCGGTTCTGGATCTTGAAGTGAGGAGGGACTCTCTTCGATTGGATCTAGATGATCCAGAGGGCTATCGATTTCGTCTTGTAGGGTTAATAAATTAAATTCATCGTCGTCGTACATAATACCTAGATTACCATTACCTCAGTACACTTGGGAATTTGATTTAAGAAAAAAATTAATGCTTTTCCGATACCTTCTGCTAAACGTGGCGGTACAGCATTACCAAGAAAGTCACATGGCTTTCTTCTAATTCTCTCATTTACTACACACATTATTGTAATCTTGTCAATAGCGAGTTTTTGCGAAGAAAGTCCACTTTATTACTCTGAGAAATTTTGTTAACTTATATGAAGGGAATCATAAAAAGGCGTGAAGAAACAAGGCGAAACGAGTAAAAAGACGATCGGGTAATTTCATGCTCTTGTTTTTCTTTTACGTCGACATACACTCTTATTTTATAGGTTACATTTACGATGGCAGCAGATCAATTAATACGCGCAACAGCCGCAGATGGTGGAATTAGAGCAGTAGGAGTGATTTCAACACGTCTTACAGAAGAAGCACGCCAACGCCACAAACTTTCTTATGTCGCTACAGCCGCGTTAGGACGGGCAATGACTTCGGGCTTATTACTAGCATCTAGTATGAAACGGGAAGGCTCACGAGTCAATATTCGCATCAAAGGTAATGGCCCGATGGGAGGTTTATTAGTCGATGCGGGTTTAGATGGTACAGTACGAGGTTATGTTGATAACCCAGATGTCGAATTACCTCCTAATGCTAAAGGTAAATTAGATGTTGGTGGTGCAATTGGACACGAAGGATATTTATATGTAGTTAGAGATGTGGGTTATGGCTATCCCTATTCCAGTACTGTTGAATTAGTTTCTGGGGAAGTTGGGGAAGATATAGCCAATTATCTCGTCACTTCAGAACAAACACCATCAGCTTTATTAGTTGGGGTATTTGTTGGACCCGAAGGCGTGACCGCATCTGGTGGTATCTTATTACAAGTGATGCCCAAAGCGGCCAGAGATGAAGATTTAGTCGCCATCCTAGAATCACGAGTTAGTGAATTAACGGGTTTTACGCCCTTGTTACGTTCGGGCAAAACCTTACAAGAAATCTTTCAACAATTACTCGGTGATTTAGGTTTAGTTATTTTACCAGAAGTTCAGATGATACGCTTTGACTGTAAGTGTTCTTTTGAACGGGTTTTAGGCGCACTAAAATTACTGGGTAAAGATGAGTTATTGGATATGATCGAAAAAGATAACGGTGCAGAAGCAACCTGTCATTTTTGCGGCGAGGTGTATCATGCGAGTAGTGACCATCTCATGCAGTTAATTGATGATTTACAGGCTACCGTATAGAGATAAAATCATCTAGACAAAGATATTCAAAACGCAGCAAAAATATAAATGTCTATTCGTATCGGTAACGGTTACGATATCCATCGCTTAGTAGAAGGAAGACCCTTGATTTTAGGGGGTTTAAAAATAGCTCATACTGTAGGATTATTAGGACACAGTGACGCTGATGTACTGACTCATGCGATTATGGATGCTATGCTTGGGGCATTAAGTTTGGGAGATATTGGGCATTATTTCCCCCCATCAGATCCTCAATGGGCGGGGGCGAATAGTCTGTTATTATTGGCTTCTGTCAATCAGCTTATCCAAGAAAGAGGCTGGCAAATCGAAAATATTGACTCGGTTATTGTTGCAGAAAGACCCAAACTTAAGCCTCATTTACCCCAAATGCGCGAAAAAATAGCCAAAACTCTGAAGATTTCCCCCGAACAAGTTAGTATTAAAGCAACGACTAATGAACAGTTAGGCCCAGTTGGGCGAGAAGAAGGTATTGCAGCTTATGCGGTGGCGTTACTGGTTTCTTAATTATGCCTAATGTTTATATTATTGGCGGTGCAAATGGCTCAGGAAAAACGACTGTAGCAAAAAGATTATTACCCAACTTTCTTAACGTTTTTGAATATGTTAACGCTGATGAAATAGCAGTAGGATTATCGCCTTTTAAGCCAAATTCAGTAGCTATTCAAGCAGGAAAGTTGATGTTAGAACGGATCGAAACATTAAAAAATACGGGTGTTGATTTTGCCTTTGAAACTACTCTAGCTGCTCGTAACTTTGTTCGTATCCTACAAAGTTGTCAAGCTTTTGGCTATACGGTCAATTTAATTTATTTTTGGCTCTTAACTCCAGAATTAGCTATTTTTAGAGTTCGTAGACGAGTAGAAAGTGGAGGACATGATATCGCAGAAGAAGTGATTCGTCGTCGTTATGAACGTGGGCGTAGCAATTTAACTCAATTGTATTTACCTTTATGCGATCGCTGGATTATTTATAATAACTCTAGAAATGAGCCTCAATTAGTGGCTGAACGCCCACTTAATAAACAACCTATTATTTATGATTCCTCAATCTGGCAACAAATAACAGAAGTAACTCATGAAGAACAAAATTTCTGATCAATTATCCAGTCAAATCGATGCGGGTGTCAAAGCGGCTATTGCAGAAGCGATCGAAAGACATCGTAAACTAGGAGAATCTATCAGTATCTTAAAAGATGGTCAAATTGTCACCCTAAGCGCCGATGAAATTTTTTCTTTGACGGAAAAATCTAATTAACCTAAATTAAATATAGTAGTTCGTTACAAACTGTTAGAGATTGCAGAAAATTGTTATGTCTGTGGGTAAAATCGGGAAACATATCTCTAAACGATTGATTCATAGATTAAAAAATGTTTAAAACAATTTTAGGATTGTCATTAGCGACTTTAGCGATTTCTAGTCAGTCCGCTTTGGCTAGTAATTTTGTTCCTACGGTTCTCCAAACAGGTTTACAAAGTCCCAGAGGCATGACTTTCGGTCCCGATGGTAAACTATATCTTACAGAAGCGGGCACTGGCGGAAATGGGGCTTGTGTTCCTTCGCCTAGCGCACCTGGTCAAACTCTATGTTATGGTGCTACAAGCTCCCTTGCACGTCTGGATCTTCAAAGTAATACACTTGAACGCATTACAACGGGTTTACCTTCTCTTGCTTTAGCAGATGGAGGAGATGCTACGGGACTTCAAGATGTTTCTTTTGATGCGAATGGTAATTTATATGGTGTGATTGGATTTGCGAGTAATCCATCGAATCGTGATACCGTTATTGAGGTACAAGATTTCGCTCATTTGATTAAAATTGACTTATCGAATCCCTCCCAATGGTCATTAGTAACGGATATTGCCCAATACGAAATAGATAATAATCCTGATGGGGGCGATGTCGTTAGTAATCCTTTTTCGGTTGCGGTTCAAGGGAATAATATTTATGCAACAGATGGCGGAGGTAATGCTCTTTATACCATTAATAATGATGGAACCATTTCTACAGTTACAGTAGTTCCAAAACGCGATGTTTCTAATCCAATTCCTGGGCTACCAGATCCTTTCCCCATGCAAGCTGTACCAACTGGAATAGCGATCGGTCCAGATCAAGCAGTCTATTTATCTGAGTATACCGGATTTCCTTTTCCTCCTGGTGGCGCGAATATTTATCGCTATAACCAAGGAAATTTAGACATTTATGCCAGTGGTTTTACGAATATTATCGATATTGCTTTCGCCCCAGATAATAGTCTTTATGTCCTTGAATATGCCACCGATACTTTAGGAGGAAATTCTCAGGGTAATCTCTGGAAAGTCAAGCCAGATGGAACAAAAGAGAATGTTTATAATCAAGATTTAATAAATCCTACTGGTTTAGCAATTAGTCCCGACGGAAAAATATATATTGCAAATAAAGGATATATTGCAGGTGAAGGAGAATTAATTCAATTACAATCAGTTCCAGAAAAACAAACACCATTAGGTGTATTATTAACGACATCTTTGTGTGTTTTCCTCTTAAAAAAACAAAATAAACAGATTAACCCTTAGCTAAAGAATTCTTGAACTCGCTAGAATAAAGAATAGAACTAGATCAACTGTAATAAAAACAAAGAGAAGAGAAAAACGGATGACTCAAGCTACTCAAACCCAAGCCCAAAGAGGCATTCAACTCACAGAAACCGCCCTGAGACACGTCACTATGTTACGAGATCAGCAAGGGAAAGATCTATACTTGCGCGTCGGAGTTCGTCAGGGAGGATGTTCGGGAATGTCTTATATGATGGACTTTGATGATCCCAAGAATATTGGCGAACATGACGAAGTTTTTGACTATGATGGCTTTAAAATTATCTGCGATCGCAAAAGTTTACTCTATCTCTATGGTCTAGTACTAGATTACAGCAACGCCATGATTGGTGGTGGCTTTCAATTTACGAACCCAAATGCGGCTCAGACTTGTGGGTGTGGTAAGTCTTTTGGTGTTTAATAATAAGTTGGGTGGGCATAACCCACCTTTGACTTTACATGAAAGGAAAATAAATGACAGAAATAGCAACAACCCTCTTTGAAGAAGGATTAAAACGGTATCAAGAGGGAGAAGCACCCGAAGTATTACTCCCAGTTTTTCAAGATATTTGCGATCGCACCCCAAAAAATGCCTCGGCATGGGCTTGTGTAGCATGGTTATACTTATTGATGGATAAACCCAAAACCGCCCTCAAAGCAGCCCAAAAAAGCGTTAAACTAGATGCAACTTCACCTCAAGCTAGAATTAACTTAGCCTTAGCAATCTTAGATTCTGGTGAAAAGGGCGTGCGTCCCCATATTCAAGTTGTCCAACAAATTATGACCCTAGATGCTGAGATCCGTAAAGATATCGAAGAAAATATCGAAGATGGACTCAGCAGAAAACCCGACTGGGAAAGCTTAAAACGTATTAAATCTTGGTTGAATTCTTAACCTACAATAATTCTATGGGACTCGAAAAATCCTTACTCATTGGACTAAGAGCAGATGATTTTCGTCATCCTCTTGACTTACAAGCGACTAATACCCTAAAACAGTTACCAGGACTAGATGTCGCCATTAGAAGCTTACTAGGAAACGTAGCCGAACAGTTTTTCTATCTCAACAATATCGCCTCTAGTGTTTTGGTGGGAGAAAAACAACTCCCCCACTTGCATAAATTACTCATTGATGCTTGTTCGACTCTAGACTTAGAACCGCCACAACTCTACGTTCAACAAAACCCCGTACCCAATGCTTATACATTCGCCATGCGGGGAAAACAACCCTTTATGGTGTTGCATACTTCCCTCATTGATCTCCTCACCCCCGAAGAAATTCAAGCCGTGATCGCCCATGAATTAGGTCATCTAAAATGTGAACATGGGGTTTATCTGACGATGGCAAATATCATGATTCTCGCGGCGGGACTTTTTCCCAATTGGGGTACAATGATTGCTCAGTCGCTACAAATGAGGATGCTAGAATGGGTTAGATGTGCTGAATTCAGTTGCGATCGCGCAGCTTTACTCGCTGTACAAGATCCCAAAGTCGTCATGTCAGTGTTAATGAAACTCGCGGGCGGATCTCCCACACTTGCCCCCCAGCTTAACTTAGATGCCTTTATCGAACAAGCTAGAGCCTATGAGACATTCTCGACAAGCGAAATAGGAGAAATGCTCAAATCGGCTCAAACTCAACAGTTAACCCATCCCGTCCCCGTATTAAGAGCAAAAGAGATCGATCGCTGGGCTAGTTCTCCAGCTTACTCCAGCTTGCTAGAAAAGCGCAAAACAGGTTATAATAGTGAAGCGCAATTCAAGGGCGAATGGCGGAATTGGTAGACGCACCGCACTCAAAATGCGGCGGGGCAGCCCCCCGTGTCGGTTCGAGTCCGACTCCGCCCATATATTATTCTGTAGGGGTTTGGTTGTTAAACCCGTTTGGTGGTCAAAACCCACATCTATTTATTTATCGTTAGTTTTTTCTTTTTTTTCTGCAACCTGAACCGTAATATCAACATTTAACCTTTTACGAAACACATTAAGGATAGCAATTAAATTGTTCATTGTCGGGTTGCCTTTTGTCGACAACATTCTATGAAGACTTTTGCTTGGTTTAGAGGTAGACATTGCAAGTTCTTCAAATCCCACAGTTGAATTAACAAGCTCTTTTAATATAAGCTTTGCGGTTTCTGTCTCACCGTTTAAAAAAAGATTAATCGCTTCATTAAATAATGCTCTGGCGAATTCGGGGTCTTTTTTAACTCTCTCGTTGACTGTTTCTTTAAAATCTCTAGTTAGTTTCATAGTAATTATCGCTCTTTTTTGAATTTTTTCTCTTTTTTAACCTCTTTTTTGCGTGTTTTATACTCTTGATATAATTTTTTGGCTTCTTTAATATCAGATTGTTGGCTTTTCTTTGTTCCACCACCAAACAAAATTATAAGATAAGTAGTTAAGCGAAATAAATTACCTATCGAACAGGAATGAAATTTTTGCTATACAAGGAAAGTTATTAGTAAATAATTTAGCACAGGTACTTATCATTTATAGCCGCAGTTAACACCCGCGACTTTCAGTCATGAGTGTTCACGGCGGTTATAAACTGGTTGAAATATAGTTTAAAATCGCACCTCGAATTAATTTCCTTTGAAGCGATTGTTTATTTCAATATTTTCACCAGGAAATATCTGCTGATGAGTGATAACTGTAGCTGAAGCTGACAAAACCATTATTAGCAAAATAATAACAGCGCATCCACATCCACATCCCATCATACCTACATCAGAGTTTTTTTGAGCATTGAGTTGATGTTGTTCATAAATTTCTAACTCAGCTTCCACTATGAATAATCCTTCCTCAATCTTATCGGGATTAGAATAATTTTCCACTATTTTTTGTAAAATATAGCCCCCCGCAGGAGACGTGGTAATTAAACAACGTCTTCCATCAAAAAATTCCAGTTCTAAATTAATTGTAACTACTGAAGCTCCTGCCGATGCACCAACTACTGTCCCGATGATTGCTCCAGTTTCTCCAAATAATAAACCTCCTGCCAATCCTCCTAAAAGTCCTCCTGCCACAACTTCATTGGAGTCAGATTTTAAGGTGTGATACAAAACACTTTTTAATTCATTTCTTAGATCTAAAGCCAGTTCATAAATTTTATAATTAGAATTTCCTGTCAAACCCTTATAAACTTTTTCTTTGGTTTTTAACAGCATTTCATAACCGTTCGCAGTTAATAATTGATAAGTCCCCTTTGGAATATCCCCTATCAAAACTGTTAGGGTTTCCAAATTATCGGGTTTTATGATTTCATTGACTTCAATAATTTGGTAATTTTGTCTAATTTCTTGGTGTGAAGATAGGCGATGTGTACCCTTTTATGGTAAATTTCTTGACGGGGAGATTAAATTACTACTCGACTGATTCTCTATAAATTCTTTTTTTCCACACTTACTACAAACCCATCGATTACTCGATTTTAGAAACGACATTTTATTGTCGCAGTTTTTACATAATTTAGTTTCCATAAGTTAATACCCTCAAGGTTACAGTGATAGTGTTCCCTGAGAAATGGGTGAAATCGACAGTTGCAGAGGTGAAGAACTCAACTGGTCAGGATAAGTACATACAATTCGCTTTAAACCGATGTCTTGACCAACGGTACTGATAAGGACAGGTTGGCAGCAATCAAAATCGTTTTTGACAACGCTCACAAATGGCATGAGTGCCAACTGGAACAAAGACTAGAAAAAATTGAAAAAATATTGATGAATAAAGATGATAAATAAAGCACGACAAGACCGACTGGTTAAACAGTTCCGCAAAAGATATCTTCATGCTTGGATAACAAGTCTAGAGGATGATGCCGAACTAACCGAAGCTATCGATGCTATTTTCGGGGGTTGCCAAACCCTTATAAAATTCTAATACTGGTTTAATATCTAACTAACCCCAGTTGTCGTCGAAAGATCGATCAACCAACGCACCGTCTGGGGAAATAGCATAACAATCACCAAGACAATAAACTGTAGTACCATAAACGGAATCGCGCTTTTATGAATTTCTAGGGTACTAATTTCTTTGGGGGCGACACTTTGTAGATAAAACAGAGAAAAGCCCACAGGAGGCGAAATAAAAGCCGTCTGTAAATTAATCGCCATCACTACACCAAACCATACCATATCTATACCGATCGCTTGTGCTGCGGGAACAAATAAAGGCATCGCAATAAAACAAATCTCGATAAATTCGAGGAAAACACCCAGTAGAAAAATCGCAATATTACTAAAAATGACAAAACCTAAATAACCACCGGGTAAACGAGTCAGCAAGCTTGTAATTAAAGTTTTTCCTCCCAAAGCATCAAAAACTAAACCAAACAACGAAGAACAGAATAAAATCATTACAACTAAAGCAGTAATGATAGCCGTTGAATGGGCGGCATCTCGAAGCAGTTGCGGGGTGAGACGTTTGTTAAAAAAGGCGAGTAAACAAGCTCCGACGGCTCCGACGGCTCCTGCTTCAGTTGGAGTGGCTAAACCAAAGAAAATACTTCCTAAAACGATAAATATTAAAATAATTGGCGGGACAACGGCTTTAAAAATCTGTTTTGTTAAATCTTTGCCTTTAGGTATTTCGAGATCTTCTGGTAAAGCGGGAACCATTTCGGGTTTAAAGACGGCTAAACCCAAGATGTAGAGCATATAGGAGCCTGATAACATCAAACCCGGAATTAATGCCCCTAAAAATAAATCTCCCACTGAAACCCCAATTTGATCGCTCAGAATGACTAAAACTAAACTTGGGGGTATGAGTTGCGCTAAAGTACCAGAAGCGATAATGACACCAGCCGCTAACTTTTTATCATAGCCATAACGCAACATAACGGGTAGTGAGAGCATACCCATAACAATGACAGTAGCTGCAACGACTCCTGTAGTAGCTGCTAAAAGAGTACCTACAATAACAACAGCTAATGCAAGTCCCCCCCGTAACCGGCCTAAAATAAAACCAAGGGTTTCTAATAATTCTTCGGCTAATCCTGATTTTTCTAAAACTGCTCCTAAAAAAACAAAATAGGGAATTGCAAGAAGGGTAAAATTAGACATCGTGCCGAACCAAATATTTGGTAACAAAAGTAAGCGATGAAGGTCAAAAGCACCTACAATTAAACCAATTAGTCCGAATACGATCGCTGTTCCCGCAAAAGAAAACGCAACCGGATAGCCACTCATTAAGATAATAAAAAAGCCAAGAAACATTAAAATCGCCAGCCATTCAAAGCCCATTTTTTCCCTCTATTCGATGTTAATGTTTTCTGAAGTTTCGATACGGATGCGTTCTGCTACTGTCTGATATCCCAGTAAAACGGCTAAATATTTGATCGCTTGAGAGATACTTTGTATCAAAAGTAACAGTAAACATAACGGAATCATGCTTTTAATCGGTGCGCGAGGTAAACCATCTGCATCAGGCGACATTTCCCACGTTCCCCATGTTCCATTCGGTAAGTAACCCCAAGATTGTAAAACGGGATTAAAAGTAACCCAAATACCAATTAAGCAAAACGGAATTAGAAAAAAAATTGTACCTAAAAAATCAATGAGCGATCGCTGTTTTTCCGTAAAATGAGCATATAAAAAATCGACTCGCACATTTTCGCCATGTTTGAGGATATAAGCAAAACCGAGTAAAAATGTCAAGGAAAATAAATACCATTGAAGCTCAATAAAAACATTAGAAGCGAGAGTAACACCAATAAAACGCCCAATATAGCGAGCTATGACGTTATAAAAACCCACACCCACCGTTAATAAAACGAGCCAATTGATGAACCATCCTATCTTATCTGTAAAAGTGTCGATCGCACTCGATAATTTAAGGAGCGATCGTATTTGAGGAAATCGTCTTGAGTCGCGCATACCGTCTAATCAAATACCCCATTCTACCGAAATTCAAGGCTCATCTCATGATATTCTGAAAAAAAATTATCGAAACGTGAGTGCGGTAACTTGTCTATGAAACGTCGAGCAGTAGTTAGGGCTTTTACATCTGGGGCAATGGCAGCCGGTGGAGTGGCGATCGTTGGGGGATGTCAAGCCGCCCAAAATCAGTCTACTGGACAACAAACTAATACAAACGCTCTACCGAATATCGAATGGCAAATGGCGACAAGTTGGCCCCCATCACTAGAAACGATCTTTGGTGGCGCACAAGTATTAGCCGATCGCGTAGCCGCACTCACTGGCGGTAAATTTAAGATTACGCCTCGTTCTGCTGGAGAAATAGCCCCCGCCTTAGAAGTTCTCAGCGTCGTGTCTCAGGGCGCGGTACAGTGTGGCCATACCGCATCTTATTACTATATTGGGAAAAGTCCGGTGCTGGCGTTTGGTACAACAGTTCCCTTCGGTTTAACCGCACAACAACAGAATGCGTGGCTGTATGAAGGAGGCGGATTAAAAAAATTACAGGAAATATACGCCAATAAATTTAACGTGATCGAGTTTCCCTGTGGTAATACGGGAACTCAGATGGGAGGATGGTTTCGCAAAGAAGTTTCATTTCTTAATGATCTCAAAGGCTTAAAAATGCGGATACCGGGGTTAGGGGGACAAGTTATGTCAAAACTCGGCGTAACCGTCCAAAGCTTACCCGGTGGCGAAATCTTTCAAGCATTGCAAACAGGGGCGATCGATGCTGCCGAATGGGTTGGCCCCTATGATGATGAGAAACTAGGATTAAATAAAGTAGCCAAATATTATTATTATCCGGGTTGGTGGGAACCTGGAGCAACATTAGAGCTACAAGTGAACTTGAACGAGTGGAAAAAACTACCGCCTCAGTACCAAGAAGCCATTACGACAGCCGCTTTTGAATCAAATACAACCATGTTAGCCCGTTATGATTCTCGTAATAATGAAGCCCTGCAACGACTTTTAACCAGTGGAACCCAAGTACGCCCTTATAGTCAAGAAATATTAGCAGCAGCCGAGCAAGCGTCTTTCGCGCTTTATGATGAATTTGCCGCCAAAGATGCAGATTTTAAAGCCGTGTATGATGAATGGAAACAGTTTAGAACAAGAATTTATGCTTGGCACAAACTCAATGAGGGCAGTTTTACGAATTTTGTCTATTCGCAATTGAAATAAAGATCCGAAATGCCAAAGCTTATTTTAAAAGAAATATTTTCTAAAACGGGAATCATAAGAATAATCAAGCAAAATCACTAAAGATCCGCTTGCACCTTTGAATAAATGTAGTTAGAATGAATGCTAATTTTTGTAAACTATCGAGCCCTAGCGCGACAGTCTAAACCTGATTGTGTTGGAGATAGTCACAAAAAAAGAGTTGATCTAACATAAGAGGGTTATGCAAAAGCTCAAACCGTATTGGGTTGCTGAGGCGCTCGAAAAAGATTTAGGAGATCCTTTAAACCCAGACAGTATCATGTCATACAAACGGGTTGTGGAACTCGATGAACTAGAAGCATTTCCAGAACAAGAAATTAACTGGCTCTACAACTGGAATTTACAACATTATTACGTCCCTGTTGACTGTAGTGGTGAGTTTACCTCTTTTGAAGAGTTTGTCGCTTTTGTTCGGGTTCTCTGTCGTCGAGATCAAACCATTGGAATTAGCTTTACGACTCTTTTTTGGTCATTTATTACCTGGATGGCAGGAACAGACGAACAAAAGCAAAAACTAGCCCACTATATCAAAAACGAACACGGGGCGATGTGTTTGGGTTATTCCGAACGCGCTCACGGAAGTGATTTAGTAGGAGGCGATCTCACCGCGAGAAAAGTTCCAGGCGGTTATATTCTAAATGGCGAAAAATGGCCAATTAATCGCGCTACGATTTCTGGTGTAACTTATATTTTGGCTAAAACCGATCCCAATGGCGGGCCAAAATGTCTGACATTGTTCATGGTAGACAAACGGGAACTCGATCCAAATCAATACTACAACTTACCCAAAATCTTAACGCATGGGATTAGGGGATCTGATATGAGTGGCATTGGTTTCAAAGATTGCTTTGTTCCCGACTCCCATCGCATAAAAGACGAAGGAGATGGCTTAGAATTCGCCCTCAAAGGCTTCCAAATTACTCGAATGCTCTGCGCGGCGTTTTCTCATGGTGCAGCCGATACCGCCCTTAGAACAACGCTAGGATTTGCTACTAAGCGCATTGTTTACGGAAAAACGGTGATGGAACTTCCCCAACCTCGTAAAACCCTAGTTGATGCGTTTTTAGATATTTTGATTTGTGACTGTGAAACCATTGGGGCGGCGAGAGGTTTTCATATTATTCCCGAACAGTTTAGCGTGTGGGCTTCGGTGGTGAAATATTTCGTCACAACTCAACTCGAAACCATGATTAATAATGTTTATGTGGTTTTGGGATCTCGCTTTTATATGAGGGAAGAACACGAAGCGGGAATCTTTCAAAAAGTGTTACGAGATAACTCTATTATCAGTATGTTTGATGGTAGTACGGTAGTGAATCTCCATGCGTTAATCTTACAATTGCGCCCCTTGACAAAATATCGCTCTCGCCGTAAACCAGAAACAATGGAGAAGATTCAAGCTCATTTAGAGGCTATTTTCTCTTTGAATCAAAATGTACCCCCATTTCAACCCGAAAAACTCGAATTATTTGGGCGTGGGGTTGATGATCCTTTACAGGGTTTAGAAATAGCCATTAAGCAACTCGAAGCTTTAAAAAATCAGGCTGATGTAGATGCAAATGTTCTAGAAAACCTGTTATATTTGAGCGATTTAGTGTTACAAGAATTAAATGCTCATGATGAACAGATTAGCAATTCTAAATTTGAGTATGGTCATGATCAGTCACCGGAACTCTTTGAAATTGCGAAAAAATACTGTACTTTACATACTGCCGCTACCTGTTTACATATGTGGATTTATAATCGGGAAATCGGGAGTGATTTTTTTGCAAAAGGCGAATGGTTAGTTCTAAGCTTACATCGATTATTACGCAGCCCGTTATTAAGTACAGTCCGAATATTACCCTACTCAATCTCTGATGAATATGTAGAAAACGTCGCTCAAGAACTACTTAAGCTTTATCAAGAAGATAAACACTTTTCAATTGTTCCTTTTCAACACGCCCAATTAAATCAAAAAGAGGATAAAATTTATGCAGACTCAAAACTCCAACTTCAAACTTAATGAGCAAAACGACGAATTAAATGTTAATCAAGCAATTCAATCTTGGTTAGTTCAACAGTTAGCTCAACTTTTATCTTTAGACACAAAAACAATTAATGTAACAGAACCTCTAACCCGCTATGGACTTGATTCTATTGATGCTGTAACCTTAGTGGGTGATTTAGAAGATTGGCTAGATGTTGAGTTACCTTCTACTCTTTTTTGGGATCATCCAACCATCGAGAAATCCTCTCAATATATTACAGAAAACTGCGATATTCCCAGCACTTCTTTAGCAAATTCTGAATCTGAAGTTGAAGCGCAGAAAGTCCCTGAACCCGCTAACAGTAAAAAAGGTTGGGGATTATTTGGTCGTTAAATCTATTGGGTAGAGACGCAATTCGCTCACGTCTCTACATCTTTTAGGCTTTAATTGCGTACAAAAATCCAATATTGTTACTAGCTGGTAGGCGTGAAAAAGAAGCAAAACCCGCTTGATTTAGATAATTTAATAGGGGTTCGGGGCCTTTTTTATGCCATTCCATCATGACCATTTTAATTCGATTAATTTGTCCTGTTTCGCTTAATACTTTGAATATTTCATACTCAGCCCCTTCACAATCTACTTTCGCAATAATATCAACATCTGGATATTGTTTTATGAT
This sequence comes from Aphanothece hegewaldii CCALA 016, assembly GCF_003007785.1. Lineage (GTDB taxonomy): Bacteria > Cyanobacteriota > Cyanobacteriia > Cyanobacteriales > Microcystaceae > Chroococcus > Chroococcus hegewaldii. Next base: position 244,531 of record NZ_PXOH01000002.1, read on the forward strand.
GGATTGGAAAACCTCATAAGTTGCTTTGAGTTTCATTTCTGCTGTCGCTATTTTTTTATCGGGAGAAGGCTTAAAGTTATTGTCAATTCCTGACATTCCAATACTTCCTTTAACATCATAGTCAAATTCAATTGTTAAGGTTTGTTCTTGTTCAGCAATTCCATATTGATAAGGCTTAATTTTCTGAGCAATTTCTGGATTGAGAGCAAAATTATTTAAAGCTTGTTTATAGGTAATTTCAAAAGGCTCATAACCAAAAACAGCTAAGACATTACTACGACTAGCAAAATAAAGACTCGCAAATCCTACATTCATGCCGATATCGATAACAACAACAGGCTTTTCATGGACAAAATTATAAATGCCTAAAAAATAAATTTCATTGATAATAGAAATGTCTTGCTCACTTTCAATTATAAATTTTGCGCCTTTTAATTCGGCAATTAAATTATTATGTTCATCAATATAAAACTTAGTTTTTAAAACATTTTGGAGAATTTTAGCACGATTAAAAATATCTGATTTTAAAATAAAATCATGCTGCCCTTTGCTTAAAAATATATTGAGAGGCTTGAGCAACAATTGATGAGTGTTAGCATCTAATTCAATCGCTGTAGGGCTAATGTTATTTTGCGATAAACGTTCAGCCCAATATTGATCGCCAAGATGAGAAAAATTCCTAAATTCTTGATATTTTTTATAGATATTTGTAATTTTTTGAGAAAGCATTTACAGGAACTCCCAAGATTTATAAATAGACAGAATAAAGTTATGGACAAGTTTGACAAAATTTGGTAGACTTGTCAAGAATTTAATAGAGTTCACTGATAACTAAAATGCCAAGTTATCAATTCCAGAGAAAATAAGAAGATTAAATGATCTTCTAGTCATGGAATATATTAGTTGATATAGCTTATTGTTGAAGAGAAAGCCTTGAATTACTCAGATTTTTCTTTTTGGTGGATTCTCCTAGGCTTTGGCATACCGTTTTTAACGGTTCGCTATATAGCCAAGTCGTTTAATCTGTGGCGAGATATTTTTGATGCGATCGGATTAGCCTTTCTATCGTTAACGATGTTTCGCAATGCTAGTCCAACTAGCTTTATTATCTTTATTTTTGAACTCATTTTTAATTATCTGATGGTGCGGTGGATGCTGCGCTGTTCGGGAGACAAAGCTAAAGCGATCGCAACAGTCTTGATTATATTTAATCTGTCTGTTCTAGCCTATTTTAAATATCTCATCTTTTTTGTTGAAGGAGTGATAGGACTATTTGTCACCATTCCCGAAAACTGGCAAAATTATTTACCGATTACCGTTAAAAATCGCATTCCCCCAGGAGTCTCATTTTATACATTTCAGATGGTTGCTTTTGTCGTAGACTCCCTGACAGCACGAAAGAAGAAACCGATTGGTATTTTAGATTACATTAACTTTATTTCTTTTTATCCTCAGTTAGTCGCAGGTCCCATTGAGCGTAGAAGTGATTTATTACCTCAAATCGAAAATTTTCGCCTAAAATTCACCATCGAAAATATTGAGCTTGGTTTACGCTGGCTTTCTTTGGGATTATTTATGAAGTTTGTCGTCGCTGATAATTTGGCTCCTTATATTGAGCTAGACAAACAAATCGATAATCCTTGGATGATTTGGTGTATGACGTTGTTCTTTACACTAAGAATTTATTTTGACTTTGCGGGTTACAGTTTTATCGCACTTGGCCTCGCCTATTTTCTGGGCGTGCGACTCACAATTAACTTTCTTGCACCTTATACATCCCAAAGTATCAATGAATTTTGGCGACGCTGGCACATTACTCTAAGCACTTGGTTTAGAGATTACGTTTTTTTGCCTCTGATGGGATCAAATAAAAAATGGGCCCCATTTTATCTATTTATTACCTTCACTCTGTCTGGATTTTGGCATGGTGCGGCATGGAACTTCATTATTTGGGGAGCTTATCACGGTGCGTTGTTGTTAGTCTTACGCTATTTGGGTAGACCTTTTTACGGATTTGTCGGACGCTATGTCTCTCAACCACAGATTATTTCTTGGGCGTTAACTTTTGGGGCTGTAACTTTTGGCTGTCTTTTCTTTATGGAATCTGATATGTCTCGGTTAATGACCAAATTACAAACGATTATCACTCCCTGGAAATACTCATTAACCAATATTGGAGCGTTTTTGAGTTCCTATAGCCTCAATCAAGGCACAGCTTTAGTGGTTACTTTAGTTTTGGCTATGTTCGTTTTATTTTTAGAACATCTGGCGGTTTGGCAAAAGAAATTTGAATACGAATTGCTCCTATCTCGTTGGCTCTCACCTGTTTTACTAGGATTAACTATACTATTAGCAGCAAATACTAATTCTGACTTTATTTATTTTGAATTCTAATGAATAAAACTAATATATCTAAGCTTTTTCCCTGGTTGATTTCGGCGGGTGTCGCTTGGACAATCGGCTGTATTTATAACGTTTATTATGGTGGTGAACTAAGCTGGCTAAGGCGTATGTATGAGCAAAAAGCGGCTTATGCGGCACAGATTGAAGCACCTAATCGTTTAATTATTACGGCAGGTTCAGGCGTACATTACAGTGTAAATGCCGAATGGATGGAAAAAAAGCTCGGTATTCCTGTATTTAATTATGGATTACAAGGGGATATGGGATTAAATGTGATTAAACCTTTGATCCTAGAACAAGCTCGCAAAGGCGATATTATCGTTCTAATTCCTGAATATTTAATGCTAATGGATAAAGATGGTTTAGGTGATGGTGATGGGTTATATGGTTCGGCTCCTTTTGGTTGGGCGGTAGGTCAACCAGGTTTAGGCGGTATTCCTCCGAAGAAGCTCATCGAGGACACTTGGTTATTAGGTGTAACGACTTTACGGGCGGCAACTAAATCGACGATTGATGTGATCGAAAAAGGTCGTATGACTGGATATCTATCTGATCCCATTACAGAACATGGTGACCCAACAAAAGTAAAAGAAAGGACAGGGAAATGGTGGGAATTAAAATTAAATAACTCCGTTTCTCCTCATTCAATAAAAGTAATTGAGCAGTTTCGTAAAGATCTTGAAGCGAAAGGAGCGCATTTAATCGTTGCTTTGCCTTGGATTTATGGTTCGACTGATCAAACCACAAAAGACAGCATTCAAAAAAGCGCAGACAAGCTTTCTCAAGTAGTTCCAACTCTCTATAATCATCAAACCTTAAATATTCAAACAGATAGTAGTATTTTTGCCGATACTCACTATCATCTACTCCCTCCGGCTCGAATCGTGCGATCGCAAGAACTGATTGATCAACTCAAACCGTATCTTGCTGAATATATCAAGCAACCTGAGTTACAGACTAAAAAATAAATGAATATCGCTCAACCAATTAATATTTGTGTTTTGGGTGGTGGATTTGGCGGACTGTATACGGCTCTTTACTTCAGTCATTTTAGCTGGGTGAAAAACCGAAAATGTCAAGTTACATTAATTGAACCAAACGATCACTTTTTATTTACACCTCTTCTTTATGAATTATTAACAGGAGAGTTACAACGTTGGGAAATTGCCCCATCCTATCAAAAATTATTACAAGGAACTCATATTCAATTACGTCAGCAAACGGTTAAAACAGTTGACTTAAAAGCGCGTTCCGTTGACCTCGAAAATGGGGAAATTTTAACCTATGATTATTTAGTCTTGGCTGTTGGAACCCAAAATCGTTGGGCAAATATCCCTGGTTTAGAAACCCATGCTTTATCCTTCCGTACTCTAGCTGATTTAGAACGTCTGCAAACTCAACTCCACATCCTCGAAAATTCAGAACGTCAATATCTCCGTTTAGCTGTCATTGGCGGTGGACCCAATGGCGTAGAATTATCCTGTAAGTTAGCCGATCGCTTGGGAAATCGTGGACAAGTTCACCTCATTGAGCGGGGTGAATCCCTTCTTAAAAACTTCTCCAGTGCCATCGCTAAGGCATCATACAAGGCTTTAAAGACTCGTCGGATTGTAATACATCATAATTCTGAAGTTGAGGCGATTACAGCCGATTCCGTGGGGATTACCCAAAACCAACAAACCCAAAATCTCCCGTTTGATTTAGTGATTTGGACAGCCGGAACTCAGTCTAGGGAATGGTTACGCCATCTAGAATGTCAACAAACTGAGCTTGGTAGACTATTGATTCGTCCCACACTACAATTACTAGATTATCCCGAAGTGTTTGCCCTGGGTGATATTGCTCAAATTGCCCACTCGCGTCAAAATATTCCAGCTACGGCACAAGCCGCCTTTCAACAAGCCAGTTGTGCGGCCAAAAATCTTAAAGCTATTCTTTTAGGACAGCCCTTAAAACCGTTCTTTTATCTTCATTTAGGAGATATGCTAACTTTAGGCAGAAGATCGGCAATTATTTCTAGTTTTGGGATTAATATTGATGGCCGAATTGCTGATATTAGCCGACGATTTATTTATATTTTGCGTCTACCTACCCAACGACATAAGATACAAGTTCTTAAACATTGGGGAAAAAACACACTAATCAAATTAGGTCGCTGGTTACGTTGGCAAAGACAACAGTTATTTTCTCAAAAACCCGCCAAACCTTAGAGCAAATTATATTATTTTTGTCAGGAAGAATTTTAAATGTTAAATCCTTTTAGAAAATTTTCGGAAAGATTGCAAAATATTCAAAATGAGCTAAAGCAACTAAACACAACTAATAAAGCTCTTTTAAAAACACAAGAATCACTGAAAAATATAATGATTGAAGATTATCTAAAAAATCATTTAATTAATAATCCTAAATATAGTGAACCAAAAAAATTAAATAAATATGAGTTTAAAGCTTATTCTCAAGGTGGCGAAGATGGAATTATTAATGAGATTTTTCGTCGAATTGGTACAACAAATCAATATTTTGTAGAATTTGGTGTTGGTGTTGGACTCGAAAATAATAGCGCTTTGTTACTAACATTAGGATGGCGTGGACTTTGGATCGAAGGAAGCGAGAAATACTGTAAAAACATTAAAGAAAAGTTTAAGTATATTATCAAAAATAATCAATTAACTCTAATAAATAATTTTGTTGATGCTGACAATATAGAATCTTTATTTAAAAAAGCCAATGTACCAGAAGAATTAGACTTATTATCAATTGATATTGATGGGAATGATTACTGGATTTGGAAAGCGATTAATCAATATCGTCCGAGAGTAGTTATTATAGAATACAATGCTGCTTATCCTCCTCAAGTCAGTTGGACAATTGAATATAATCCGAATCATCGCTGGGATTATAGTAATTATATGGGAGCAAGTTTATTAGCTTTAGAAAAATTAGGAATTTACAAAGGATATAAATTAGTCGGCTGTAGTTTTACAGGGGTAAATGCTTTTTTTGTTCGTGATGATTTAGTCAATGAGCATTTTCTAGAACCTTATACAGCAGAAAATCATTATGAACCTGCCCGCTATTTCTTGTGTGAACAAACTGCGGGACATCCCAGATCATTTGGTAAATTCGAGACAGTATAAATTTATGGTTTTAGGTCTAATAATCCTTCTTCTTTAAGTTTAGGTGAAAATCGTATTTCTAGTTGTACACCGCGTTCTTTTAGCTGTTGCAAGATAGTTTCTTCGACGCGGCGAGACACTTTCTTTAAAAGTTTAATTTGTCCCATTTCATCCAATTTTTGATAGTCTTGTTTTTCGGTTTCACTCATCACTAATTTAGCATCGATTGGTTGTGTCCATTTGGCTTCATCCATTTGAATTGAGCCATTTTCACTCAGCCAAGCTTGACGAATTTCTTCTAAAATCGTTCGACTAGGACGACTAATTGTTTGTAATTTTATCCAATAACAATGATTTGGTTGCCGGACCAAATGTTGTTTTAAACTCAGATAAATATCTCTAGAATAACCAACGAATTGTAAGACTTTTTCTTGATCAAAAATCGCATAAACGCCAATTTTTCCTTGGATTTCTTCAGAGATTATACCGTTTTCATCCAAAAAAGGAAGATAATCAAGACTGCTAAGAGAGAGAATTTCTGTTTGAGTCGTCATAAATTAATAAAAAACCTTACGATAAATAGCACAAAGCCGGCTTGGTTGAAAAATTTTGGCTTTAAACATAAAATGAGGCGGCACATTAATAATTATATATTCCTCCGAATTATGATAGGGTTCAAACTCGCAAGGCATACCTTTAGGGGTTTTTAGACTATAAGGAACGGGTTGAAAAAATAATTCGGTAAATTCAATGTTTGCGCCTTGAACCTGTTGTCTAATCTGTTTTAAAAACGACTCATCAGTTAGCAAATTGAACAATGTCGCTTTAGTATTAGGTTCAAGATGAAAACTTGTATCGTAGTTTTCAACGATTTTTAGCTTCATAAAATTACTTTGGGGAAAGAAATCTTTACCCCGACAAATTAATTCTTTACAATAGTAGGGGTTTAGTCACTAAACCCTACTATCAATTGATCATATCAATGGTTCGCAATCAACAAAAAGTGCATCAATTATCATTTACAAAACTTTACTGATGACTGATGACTGTTAACTGAAATCAGCCCGTATTTCTCATTCCTGCCGCAATACCATTAATAGTTAACATCGCACCTCGTAAGAGATCTTCTTTGTTATAACGATAATGAATAATTGCTGACTGAGCTTGGAACTGACGTAAACGTTTAATCAAAGAGACTTGTAAAAAGCCCAAAGGAAGAATTGAGCGATTTCGTAAATCGACAGAACGTTGTAAATTGGGATCACCATCGAGCAAACGGCCATGACCTGTAATCGCTTGAATCAGAGTCCGAGTTAGATGATATTCTTCTGAAATACGATCGTATAGCCGTTCAAAACGTTCCTTGTCTTCGGGTTTCGATAACTCTTCCACATAATGACGCGCCATCTGTAAATCAACTTTTGATAGCGTCATTTCGACTTTGGAGATGACTACTTTAAAAAACGGCCATTTAAAATAGTAATAGCGTAACAGTTTGAGATTTTCTTCGGGATCTTGCACCAAAAACAATTCTAACGCCGTTCCCACGCCATACCATGCAGGTAATAAAAAGCGGCTTTGTGTCCAACTAAAAACCCAAGGAATAGCTCTTAGGGTACTTAAATCTTGTTTTCCGCTTTTCCGTCTAGCTGGACGAGAACTAATCTGTAATTGGCTAATTTCGGGAATGGGTGTCACGGACAAGAAAAAGTCGATAAAATCGGGATCTTCATAAATTAATTGACGATAGACTTTTCTAGAAGTGCTGGATAAATCTTCCATAATTCTATTCCAAGGTTCGATATCATCAAAACCACTCCCCAATAAACTCGACTGAATAACCGCCGTTACCATCGTTTCTAGGTTATACAAAGCCAATTCGGGCAAAGAATACTTAGAGGCTAAAACTTCCCCTTGTTCAGTAATCTTGATTCGTCCATTTACTGTGGCTCTTGGTTGCGCTAAAATCGCTGCATAGGATGGACCACCGCCTCGACCGACTGAGCCACCGCGTCCATGAAACAAACGTAAGTTAACTCGATAAGCTTGGGCGACTTTGTGTAAGGCTTTTTGGGCTTTGTGAATTTCCCAGTTACTACTTAAAAAACCCGAATCTTTATTACTGTCTGAGTAACCGACCATGATTTCTTGTAGGTTAGCGGGTTGCAGGACACTCGGCGGTAATTCTTGATCACAATTTCCTTTTAGCTGTTCGATGTAGTCGTAACCCCCGGCTAAAGTCGCCCGATACAAAGGTAATTCAAACAACGTTTGCATGATCTTAGGGGCGTTTTTGAGGTCATCAACCGTTTCAAAAAGTGGGGCAATGCGAACCGTTGAAGTACTGGTCGCTGGGTCATAAAGTCCCGCTTCCTGGGCAAGCAGAAGAACTTCTAGAACGTCGCTTGCTTCATTGGTCATGCTGATAATGTAAGTCTGGCAAATTTCTAAGCCAAACTCAATTTGTAATTGTTTGAGCATTTTCAGGGTATCGATCGTTTCGCGGGTTCTTTCGCTAAACGGCATATCCTGAGTGATCAAAGGGCGACGACTTTTGAGTTCGGCGGCTAACCAAGCAATACGTTCTGTTTCCGAGAGTTCGGTATAGGGTTTGGGCAGAATTTCGATATATTCGGCGATTTCTGCGATCGCTTCGGCGTGACGAGTTGATTCTTGTCTAAAATCGAGTTGAGCGAGATTAAAGCCGAAAATTTCTACTTGAGTGATCAAATTAGTTAACTCAATACAAGTTAACCCCGTTGCTTCTAAACTACGTTGAATTAAACGAAGATCTTCTAGAAAGTCATTTCCTGTTTTGTAGTAATTGAGGTCTTTTTGGCGGCTTAAAAGTTGTCTTTCTTCAGGATTTGTTAAACGTTGATTTCGCTTGATGGTATTTTCTAGACGAGTTTGAATGTAGGCTAATTTGAGCCGATAGGGTTCTTGGCGATAACGCAGGGCTAGATTATCATAAATTTCTGGCATATCCTGTTTATCTTGTTCGAGTGAATCAATCAAATCGGTTAGGATGCTACACCAATGACGAGACGGACTCAAAACCGCCGATAATTCTCCCATCGAATGGAGATATTTATCGAGGACTTTGCCTCTTTGGTAACAGGCTGTATCCCATGTGACTTCTGGGGTTACGAAGGGGTTACCATCACGATCGCCACCTACCCAAGAACCAAATCGACAGAAATTATTTTTTGGCGGACGCAAAGACGGAAAGGAACTTTGTAAACTTTTTTTAAGACGGCCAGCTAGTTGGGGAATTGCCTCAAACAGAACTTCATCGAAATAATGTAGAGCATAGTCTACTTCATCTAAAACCGTTGGTTTAAATTGATGTAGTTCATCTGTACGCCACCAAAGGCGAATTTCTTCCATCAATTGTTCTTTAGCGGCGATCGATTCCCAGGAGTTGCTTAAACCCATACCGCGAAAAGATTCTTCAGCCTGATCGAGTTTGCGAAGAATATTAGCAATGCGTCTTTGTTTACGACGAATAGTATGACGGACGATTTCAGTCGGATGGGCTGTAAAAACTAAACAAACATCGAGTTCATCGAGTAAACGCTGGATTTGTTGAGGTGGGACATTAAGTTGTTTAAGATAGGGAAAAAGCCAGTGAAACAAGCCAGCTTTTTGGAAAGAATCATCGTCTGACCAGTTTTTTTCGAGCCAGTCTTTACCAACGGTTTCGGCAATTAGTGAATCTTCGGCTTGTTCTTTTGTTTTCTCTTTGTTTTGTTTTTTTTCTTCATGATAAGTAGCACGACGCGACAGTTGTTGATCTCGCTGTTCGTAGTGTTGTTCAACGATATTAACCAACTGAAAATAGAGAGCAAAAGCGCGAGATGCTTTAACGGCATCATCTAGATCTAATTCTTCAATCAGTGCGCTGATCGAAGACGCTAAATTTTCTCCTTTGTGTCCATCAGCCGAACAAATCGATCGCAGTTGGTTTAGTAAATCAACGAGAGCCTGTCCGCATTCTACCTGTAAAACTGCTTGCCACAAGTCTTCGACTAATTTCAGCCGTTGTTGGAGAAACAAATCCGAAGTCGAAAAATAATTCATTGCAGTTTCACACTCTGGGACGAGAACATTCATAGAAACCTCAAGACGCTTATCGATTTTAATCATAGTATCGATAAGGGAATCTCTGTAAAGTCATTGTGATCACAATTCTTTAATAACTTTTTAGGATTCTGATGAGGTTTGGTCTTCTTTGCTGGGAAAGTTAAGGACTGGTAAGCGATCGCCTCGAAAGACTTCTTCGCTGTTTTTTCCTGCTTCAGTCAACCATTCTGAAACCGATCGTAACCCTAAATAGGCCAATAAAAAAGGGCTGGTGGCTAAACTCAACCAAAAAGATGTCGTTGTCGATTTTTTCATTTTTTTTAGGTTTCGGGTGGGATGTCTTGTTTAATGCGCCGGATGGGTAAGTTAGCAATAAGGGCTGTCACTCGCTGATCACTTTCTAGCGATAGTTCGGTTTCGCCAGGGTCGATTTCAACGTAGCGGTTTACCACTTCTAGAATATCTTTTCGCATTGATTCTAACATTTCTGGACTAATGCCAGATCGATCATGAGCAATCACTAATTTAAGACGTTTTTTCGCGGTTTCTCCGCTTTTGATCGGGTTACGCCATGAAAACAGTCGTTCTAGTAGTTCACTAATTACCATGTTGGTGAGTGGATCACATAGGATAGGGTTGATAAACAATTTTAAGGACCAAAGAAACGACGACGAAGACGTGTGAGTAGGGTATCATGAGCCGCCATTAAGTCTAAAAAGGGAACTAGATCGCCTTCTAAACGTTTGGCTATATTTTTAAAGGCTAACCCCGGTAAAGATAGTTTTTCTTCTAATACGAGAGGTTCGCCTTTGTTGGTTGAAACAATAATACGCTGATCATCAGGGATAATCCCCAGTAAGGGAATCACTAAAAGATCTAAAATATCTTCAACGCTAATCATTTGGTTAAGCTGGATCATTTCGGGTCGTAGTCGGTTAACGATCAATTTAATACTTTTAATCGATTCATTTTCCAATAACCCAACCACTCGATCCGCATCTCGTACCGCCGCCATTTCTGGTGTTGTCACAATGATAGCTTCAGAAGCTGCCGCGATCGCATTTCTAAAGCCCATTTCGATCCCAGCAGGGCTATCGATCAATACATAATCATGGCTTTTGGAGAGTTGATCGACGATGATTTTCATCTGCTCTGGGGTTATTGCCTCTTTGTTGCGGTTTTGGGCGGCAGGTAATAGTACTAAATTCGGTTGACGTTTATCTCTAACTAAGGCTTTTTCTAAAGAACAATCTCCCGCTATGACATCGATCGCTGTATATACGATACGCTGTTCTAATCCCAAGAGTAAATCTAAATTTCTTAATCCAAAATCTGCATCAACTAGGGCAACTTTACAGCCTAGCTGAGTGAGGGCTGATCCTAAGTTAGCGGTTGTTGTCGTTTTTCCTACGCCCCCTTTCCCAGAGGTAATAACAATGACTCGACTCATAATATTTTCATTAATTAAGTTTATAAAAATTAACGTTCTTTTTCTGACGTTACCTTAATTGGCTTCATTAAAAACGTTTTAGACAAATTATAAGCTTGTGTGATGCGAATTCCTTCCGGACTAATATAAGCAATTTCGGGGTCATATTGATTGGGAGATTGAGCCGGCGATCGCGCTACTCGATCCGCGATGCGTAACTGGGTGGGTTCCATGCGTAAAGCCATAATACGGCTTTCGGTGTTGCCGTTTGCTCCTGCATGGGCTACCCCGCGTAAGGTTCCCCAAATAATAATATCGCCATCTGCGATCACATCTCCCCCTGGATTTACATCACCGACAATTATGATTGTTCCAGGGTGTCTAATTTCAACACCCGATCGCACTGTTGTTTTTAGGTACAATGGATCTGCTAAAAGAGGTTGTGTGATTTTTGGTTCCTCAATTAGAGACGGTGAAATCTGAATTTGTTCTACTGAATAACCTGCCGTTACAGCAGCTACAGCCGTTTGACGGCGCGAAGTCCGAACACATTTTAAGACTAGATCGGCTTCTTGTAAAATATCTGATAAGATTTGTAACTGTCTTGTGTCAAGTAAGCGATCTTGTGGTACTAAATATACAGGAGTTTGACTAGCCCAGGTTTTTTCGTGATTAAGAAGAGAATATTTTAAGCCAGAGCAAAGCTGTGCCCAATCATTACCCGTTTCTGTTGATTGGAGTTTGGGTAAAATGATCTCAAGTCGATCGCTCCAAGTTTTTAGATGTACTTGAACATAGCGTTCAATAATGGGGCGTTCAATAATGGGGCGTTCAATAATGGGGGTAGAGGTAAGGGAGGAGTTTTCGGGGGGTTCGAGTGGTTCGAGTGGTTCGAGTGGTTCGAGTGACTCAGAATCATTTAGAGAAGTCGCAGGAGCAGAATCCATCGTTTAATCAAATTGCTTAGTATGTTCGATCTTAAAGTAAAGGTTGTCTTTTTGGGCTGACAATTCTAAGACATAAATCAGTAATCCTTGTTCCCAACAGCCTTTAGTCTTTAGCTGAGTTTATTTTTCCTAACCCCATCTAAAATGTAAATGTCTTTTTAGGAGGTGATGTTATACCTAATTATTAGTCAAAAATCCTTGTTTCAACTGTTTTTAGCTTTTATTCTTATTTTTAAATGGTTTTAATGACACCACATCCTGTAATCTTAGATTAATCTACTTCTAATCCCTTAAACTTTTGTCCTTTACTGATGAGGTTTTTATGTTTTCTCGTACCATTATTTTAGGGATTTTAGCTTCGCTTCTGGGCTTAAATTTACCCGTTCGCGCCGAAACCTGTACCCCTCTTACTTTAGTGGGCGGGCGGGGCAGCGAAATAACTAAGACTGTTGCTCAACCGACGATTCCTGGTCCTTTTGGGATTAAGATTACTCGCAATAATTGGAATACAGATTGGGCGGTTCCTGGGGGTATTCTTTTTAATCGCTATGTCGCTACTATGACATCTGCTGATGGCGGTACTTTTGACATCATTCTGTATCTCAAATACAGCGATCAAACCGAAGATGAATTCTTCAATAGCCGTCGTCTAGAATTGGCGGCGGGAAAACCCTTAATCATTGAGGCAACGCCGCGCCCCGAAGAACAACCCTTTCACGTCAATCTTTTCGTTAATGGGGTGGCTTCAATCGGTGAAACTTATACAGCTTCTGTCGTTGCTTGTCGCTAATAATTACTTTTTCTGAGGTTGGGGTAAAGTAGATCCAATGGCGACTTTTCACTCTTTACCACATCAAAAGTATTAGACAGGCTCCATTAAATATTGAGCGTTTCCTAATACTTTACCCTCATTTGCCTCGAAATATGCAATACACCAAAGTAAATAGAGTCTCCACATCCGACGGAATTTTTGATACTCCATGCCATAATCTAAGTTTTGTAATTGTGTTTGATGGTCATCAAAATTCTTTAGCCAAAATCGCAGCGTTTTCGCATAATTATAGCCGTTCAAATACCAGTGATTAATAACTTTGAGATCTCGCTTGGGTGCAAATGGCTCCTCATAACGCCAAACCCGCATTCTGGGGAAAATATATTTATCGATGAAAGGACTTGTACCATTATGAGGTAGTTTAAATGAAATGATATGATAAAATACTTTTCCTTCTTTTTTGAGAAATTTTGCGATTTTTTGCCAAGCTTGAGTTAAATTTCCGATATGCTCAAATAATCCGATCGCAATAATTCGATCAAATTGATTAGCCAACTGCACTGTATTAAAATCTTCTTCAATTAAGGTAAATCGTCCAGAACTTAGATAACTATCTGGCTCTTGCATTTTTTGACGCATATAATCACATTGAGTCTGACTGAGATTTAGTGCTGTCACTCGTACATTAGGGAACTTAGAGAGAATATAATTAGACGCTGATCCCCAACCACATCCAAGATCTAAAATTTCGTCTCCGTCGGTTATTCCTGCTTTTTGGATGACATCATCTAGCATCGCTTGTTGTGCTTCAATTAGGGTCGTTGCTTCTTTTTCCCATAAAGCTACAGTGTATTTAGGATAAATAAGCTTATTTTCGGTGAGCATAAGTCGAAAAAGCTCTGTAGGTAAGTTATATTGAACTCGCATCAGTTCCTTAGAGTTTTCGGCTAAAACTTCGCTTTCTTGTAAGATCCAATCATCGATTACGAGTAGGAAAGAAAAATGTTGATAAATCAGTGAGATAAGCGGTTTAAGAGTGTTTAAAACCAAAAAATCGGGTATTTCTAGACCATTGATATAGGCTTCGCTGACAGCCATTTGAAGCTTATTAGATAAGGCGATCGCACTATGAGGAATATTAGATGTAGTAGCCGAGTTTAAATAGTCTTGAGAGAGAGGTAATCTTAAATTCATTGAAGTTCTCCCTAAATTAATCTTATTTCTAAAAACCTCAATTTATAGCTTTACTTTTCCTTAATTTAGTTATAAAACTTCATATAAATCATCCATAAGGGTGAATGCTAGATCACACCTTGGGTGCGTGTCTTTATTGAAAAAGGTTATTTATTATTAGAAGTAATCATGAAAATCTAAATTAAACTATATTGGCGTTATTTTAGCCATAAAATCAATAATTACGATATTTTATATGCCTTATTTAGCAGTAGCCTCGGATTACGATGGAACCCTCGCCACTCATGGACAAGTATCAGAAGAAACTTTAGGATCTCTAAAACGTTTACGAGAATCTGGGCGAAAACTAATCTTAGTGACAGGACGAGAATTAAACGAACTTCGGTAAAGTATTTCCTGAGTTAGATTGGTTTGATGAGAATACTTGGCTGTATCATTTACATCAACAAGATTATTCTCGTTGGTTTCGAGAAGCAATTAAAGATGAAGCTTTAGCCGAAGAAACCTCACAAATTGAGAATAGTTCTGATTTATCAGCAACCGAAAGCCGCGATCGGATTAAAGAATTAATTGAAGAACGCTATACTTTACCTGCTTAAAAATCATTTTAACCGACGATAAACGGTGGCTAAACCCCCTGCATCTCCCACATTCCCTGGAAATAAAACTACAGGTAAATTTGGGAAATGGGGGTGATTTTCGGCGGTACGAACCATCGAACAACCAGCTAAAATTTGTCCTAATAATCGCGCTGATCTTAAATTTAAACCCGTACTTAAAACATCATTAGACGTAATGCCACCTTTACTAATTAAAAAACCAATATCTTTCGGTAAATTTTGCACAATATCCATCAATAATGCCGAAACTGCAACCCCAAAATCTAAACGTTGTTGTACTGTATCAAAAGTTAATTCCTGACGACTGGTATAGATAACAGGGGTTTGATTTGATTGATGTATTTGTTCGATTTTTTCTAAGGATTCTTGTAAAATTTCGTCGCGTTGTTCGGGATAATCTCGCAAACGCGTCACATCTATTTCTAGACCAAATGTATCAGATTCTTTGAGAAGATTTTCTAATTGTTCGGTGGTTTTTTTTACATGAGAACCGACAATGACTGCGCCCGCTTTATTTGTTGGTTTATATTTGGCCATTTCTTCTGCGGGAATTGGTTGCGGTCCGAGTTGAGCCAAAGATGTTAAAATACTAGCTGCACTGCGAAATAAAAATCGTTTTCCTGATGCAGTTGCTTGTAAGATATCTGTAGCGAATTTGTCTAAATCTGCTTGAATTTCTCCATCAACTACACCACATTGATTATTTTCTAAAGTTATTAATCGCTCTAAACTTCCTTGATGAATATCATTGAGGACAAAGCGTTCAACTTCACTAGATTTAATTCGTCCTTTGGTTTTTTCTTCCACATAATCGGGTAGATAACTATAATGATAGGCAAAGACAGAATCGCGGGCGAATTCAGTTTCATGAACAGGAGTCGCAACACCATTCATATATAGATAATGAATGCTCTCACGGGTTACTCTTCCGCCTTCAAAAAAAGCAGGAATGAGAAAATGTGCATCAAATTTTCCGAGTTCTTCAGCAATGACATCTGTTTCAATGGGATAATGTCCTCTAAGGGTAGAATCAGAACGACTAACTACTAAGAAATCTTGTATATTTTCGGCTTGTAATGCGATTTTCAGGTTACGACAAACTTCTTGAGTCACTTCGGCTGCTTTTTCGGGAGTTAAGGCGCGAGTATTGGTTAAAATAAAAAAGATCGGAACCTCATCGGTTAATCCTAAACGAAGTGTATCGACATCCCACTGCATCAAAAGTAAGCAACTGTGAACGGTTTGCGAACCCGTTGGATCATCATCAAGAACAATAATTTTAGGTTGACTTTTTGACATTTTTATGTATGATAAAGATTGAAGAATTTTACTCTAACATTTCATCGAGACTATTTATTATATTCTTTTAACTGTTCTAAATTACTGGCTTTGAGTTAATATTTTGTCTATAGTCAAAATGTAATCTAAAAGAAACGGATCATTGAATAGGTTCGACGGTTTAAGGAGCAATTTTTAATAACGACGATGGCACATTATTCTTAAAAAAATTTAATTTTTTATTCTTTAAGTGAGTAGGGATAATTGTTATACAGCAATCAGCCCGAAAAAAAGTAACATGGGAAAATTGTGAGCCATTTCGTTGAAAACTTCGATCCGATTCGCCATTTGATCCCCGTGTTGTGGTACTGTCAATGTCAGTGTATCAATGCAACAGTCGTGTTGCTGCTGTCGTCCTTTTTGCTTATAAGAAAGCTGGATTGTTGCTGATCGTCCTACTCCTTACACATTCCATGAGCCAAGCCTATGTCTGATATCCCTTTCACTCTAGATCAACTCAGAATTCTCAAGGCGATCGCTGCTGAAGGGAGTTTTAAACGAGCCGCCGATACGCTTTATGTTTCCCAACCTGCTGTTAGTTTACAAGTACAGAACCTAGAAAAGCAATTAAATGTACCGTTGTTTGATCGGGGTGGACGTAAGGCGCAATTGACAGAAGCCGGACATCTATTACTCAGTTATGGTGAGAAAATTATCACCCTGTGTCAAGAAACTTGTCGGGCGATCGAAGATTTACAAAATTTACAAGGTGGAACCCTCATTGTCGGGGCTTCTCAAACAACGGGTACATATTTACTACCTCGAATGATTGGGCATTTTCGCCACAAATACCCAGAAGTCACGGTACAACTCCAAGTACATTCTACCCGTCGCACGTCTTGGGGTGTTGCTAACGGACAAGTGGATCTTGCTATTATTGGGGGTGAAGTTCCCGCCGAACTACAAGAAACTTTACAAATTATTCCCTATGCTGATGATGAATTGGCGTTAATTTTGCCAGTTTCTCATCCCCTTTCAAAAGTCGAAATGATTCAAAAAGAAGATTTATATCGCTTAAAATTTATTACTCTTGACTCACAATCAACGATTCGTAAAGTCATTGATAAAGTATTAAGTCGTTGTGATATTGATACCAAACGTTTAAAAGTAGAAATGGAACTTAACTCGATTGAAGCGATAAAAAATGCCGTTCAATCGGGTTTAGGTGCTGCTTTTGTTTCAATCACAGCAATTGAAAAAGAATTACAAATGAATGTACTGCACGTTGCGCCGATCAAAGATGTTGAAGTCAGACGCACTTTATCGGTTATTCTTAATCCGAATCGATATCGTTCTAAAGCGGCTGAAGCTTTTGTTAGAGAAATTTTACCCGAATTTTCTACATATCCTGAATATTTAGCTCAAGCTGAATTAATACAAAATCCTAGTGCTCATCCCATTCATACTGAGATTTCGACGAATGGAAATGGGATTTAATAAAAACCATTCATTGATTTTTAATAATTAAACCAATGGCAAGTTATCCAGGTATTTCGAGTCAAGCGTTTAAACATCCATTAGATCAACAAGCCGAATTAGCTTTAAGAAGTGTTCCAGGTTTTGATCTTTTAGCGAGTCGTTTTTCTGAATATATTTATGAACGTCCGCAACAGATTTATTTAATGGGAAATAATCTTAAAGTCAACCCAAGACAATACTCGACGCTTTATGGAATTTATCGAGATTGTATTCAAGATTTAGATATTTATCCTGAACCATCGTTATATGTTAGCCAAAATCCTTTAGTAAATTCTTATTCCCTAGGACGCGAACACCCTTATATTGTAGTAAATACAGGTTTACTCGATTTACTCAATGAAGACGAAATCAGAACCGTAATGGCTCACGAATTAGGACATATTAAGTGTGATCATAGTATTCTAATTCAGATGTTTTTATGGGTAAGAAATACGGCTTCTTTTATTGGTGATATTACTCTAGGAATTGGTAAAATTATGACAACGGGTTTGATTTATGCTTTTTATGAATGGCGTAGAAAAGCAGAATTATCAGCAGATCGAGCCTCAATGTTAGTGATAGATGATGTTAATCTTATTTTTAAAACGATGATGAAATTAGCAGGAGGGAGTCAGAAATATGCTCATGAATGTAGTTTGCAAGAGTTTATTAAACAGTCTGATGATTATCATCGAATGGATGAAGATAGTTTAAATCAATTTTATAAAATTATGATTTATAACGGAGCAAATGATACTTTTTTAACTCATCCTTTTACGGTGGAAAGAGTTAGATATTTACAAGAGTGGTCAAATTCAGCACAATATCGTCAAATTAAACAAGGGAATTATCCAAAAGCTGGAAAAGAAGGCTCAATTAATGTTGATGCGACTCCAAAAAATCAAGAATCTGAAGATTTAAAGCAAAAAATTGCTGATTTACAGGCAGAAATTGAAAGAATTAGAAATGCTAAAAATAGCTAAGAATGTAAGATAATACTAATGATAAAAGTGACTAAGCCAAAAAGAATAACAGAACCGACAAGAGTTGTATAAAAAAGACGAGGTGGCTGATAATTCTCTTTTTGAATTGAATCTATTTCTGATAAATAGGCAAGAACCGCAGTAAATAATAAAAATATACCGATGGCAATGGCATTTAAACCAATAATTTGAGTAAATCGTGTATTAAGCAGTAAGTTATTATTAGGAAAAGAGCGATTAATTGCCAAAAAAATTTCATCAAAAGCAATCCCAAAACTAATTAAAGATAAACAATGTTGTATCCAAGTTGTTAAAGTTCGTTCGGCTGCTTCACGGTTACGCTCTTTCGCTAATTCATTCGTTGTACCGATGGGCTTTTGATTCATAATAAAGAGTGATGATTAGTCAAATAAGCCTTAATTAGAATACTAATAAACGCATAAATACCAATACAAATTAATGCGATCGCAACTGTTAAACCCAAAGAACGACGGGGCGTATAAAGATAATCTACACTACGTTGAATATGACGCAATTCTCTTTTATGTTCAATCGCTGCACTAATCATCGCATAAATTCCTAAAGCGATAAAAGATAGACCCAAAACACGAGAAAATCGAACATGATTTAAGTTTTCTGAGACTTTGTGAAAACTCAAAATAGCACCAACAATACTATCAATTCCAAAGCCAAAACTAATCAAAGAAAGACAAGTTCGTATCCAAGCCATCAAAGTTCGTTCAGCAGCAGCGCGGTTTCGTTCTTTGGCGAGTTCTGCTTGAATATTTGGCGTTTGACGAGGTGGAAGCTCATTCATAGATGAATTTATGATCTGATAAAAACATCTAATAGTTTAATCGATAAATATGGGGTAACGGTTTGGATACCTTAACCCTACAATATGATTATGGTTGATGTTGTAGGGAAATGATTTCCAAACCAAAGATTAGTCTTTTAAATGGCGACAGCACCCGTAAAGCGAATTTTTAGATAATCATCTTCCATTTTTGCACCATCTGGCTTTAACGCGGCTAAAGCTTGCGGTAGGACTAAATTTCGGCGATGATTACCGATACGGATATTTAGTTCGTCTCCAGTTTTATTGAGTTGAACTTGTTCTTTGGGAATTCCAGGTAAATACAATTCTAGGCTGTAGTTATTTTTGTCTTGAACGACACGAATTGTATTTTCTTTGTAATACACTTGTGTTGGATCTTCGTCTTGAGAGAAAAGGGTATTTTTTAAGCGTTCTAAGGCTTTTAAACCGCACATCTCCTCGGAGTATAGGGGAACTTCCTTGACGGGTAAAGGATGGAAATTATCGTAAATCTCTTGTTTATAAAATTGCTGATTTTCTTTCCATTTTTGGAAAAAAGGATCAGTCACTTCATTAGGAATGATGCGGTTAGCGACAATGAGATCTGTTGCGACGTTGTATAAGCTAAGATAAGCATGAGCGCGTAAAGACTCTTTAATTACCATTTTTTCGGGATTTGTCACCAAACGTACCGATGTTTGAGTATTATCGGTTAAAACTTTTTCTAATGCTTCGATTTGCTCGTAAAATTCATAGGGTGCATCCATCACCTCTTTATCGGGAAGTGAAAAACCTGCGATCGGTCGGAAAATTGGTTCTACAATAGGTCTTAATGCGGCTGACATTCCTTGTAAAGGTTTGTAAAATCTTCTCATATACCAGCCACTCACTTCGGGTAAACTCAACAGGCGTAGGGCGGTTCCAGTGGGCGCAGAATCGATAATTAGAACATCATAGGTTCCCTCATCGTAATGACGTTTCATCCGTACTAAGCCGAAAATTTCATCCATTCCAGGTAAAATGGCTAGTTCTTCTGCTTGGACTCCTTCTAAACCTCTTGCTTGCAAAACTTGGGTAATATAACGTTTTACAGCCCCCCAGTTTTGTTCTAACTCCATCAGTGCATCGAGTTCAGCCCCCCATAAGTTCGGGCTAACCTGTTTCGGCTCATGTCCTAATTCTAAATCAAAACTATCGGCTAAAGAATGCGCTGGATCGGTACTTAAAACAAGGGTTTTGTAACCTAGTTCTGCACATCGAAGCCCTGTAGCCGCCGCGACGGAGGTTTTACCGACACCCCCTTTACCTGTCATCAGAATTACACGCATGAGTCCCTTTATGAGAAAAATTTACAATACTTATTTTTATTATGACGATAAAATCAGCGTTTAGGGAATATATGCTGTTTAACTACATCCCATCGTGAACAATTCCAATAATCGACATGAGAAATAATTTTTTGATGCTCGTCTAAGGTTAACTCAGTTCGTCCAGGAATTGCGATCCGAGGTTGCCAAGGTAAAGGTGTTGTCCAATTGAGCGTCCATTTCATGTAAATTATATTTTGTTCAGGGTAAATTTCATGGAGATCCATTTTAATATTTTGGAAAAAAGTTCCCATAAATTGAATCATTGCTTTATATTTATTGATTCCGCGAAATTCATTTAAAGGATCTTTGAAATAAACTTCATCAGCATACAGATCATAGTGTTGATCAATAGGAAATCGCTGATAATCTTCTCGCAAAATTTGTATAATATCCATAGCTACCTTTAAGTTTAAAATAAAAATTCTCCAATGACTGGACAATGATCAGACGCGTAAATCTCTTCCCATTTGCCTTGATCAACTTTAATACTTTTTAACTCAACTCGACAATCATAATAAATGGTATCAATGGCTAAAAATGGTTCGTCTGTAAAATCATGAAAACTGAGTTGCTTAGATATTTCAATATTAAATAAACTATCTTTTAAGTAAATTTCATTCGATAAAGTTTGTAAAAAGGTTTTTCTTTCTATTGTATCGGGTGTTGAATTAAAATCACCAGTCAAAAATAAATAACTATTGCTTAAATCTAAATCACTCAAACGCTCTATAATTAATTTAGAACTAAGCTTTCTGGCGATTTCGCTATTGTGATCTAAATGGGTGTTGTAATGAATAATATTAATGTTTTCGTCTAATGTTTGGAATCTTCCCCAAGTCACCATACGCGGGTAACTATTTTTCCAATGTTGTGTTACACTTCCTAGAATTTCTGGCGTTTCACTGAGGAAAAAATCCCCCGTTTCTATACATTTTAAACGCTCAGTATTATAAAAAATTGTACACCTTTCCCCCGTATCATTTCCCGTTCTGTCGCGTCCAATACTTTGATAATTTGGTAACATTCGATGTAAGTCTAATAATTGATGAGCTTTACCTTCTTGTGTGCCAATTAAATCAGGTGCATAATGAGTAATTAAAGAGGCGAGCGCTTTTCTTCTAACTCTCCAATTTTTCTCATATGGATCTGGTTTATCATAACGAATATTGAGACTGATAATTTTGAGTAGCATTGTTAAAAAAAAGTTAATATTAAACCGCTTGTACTATTTTTTTATTACAATTAAAACTAAGATAATTCAAGAGTTTATTTTATTTTAGCGTATTATGACACCAACCCTATTTGCTCAATCAGTCGGTTTAGATGACTTAATTAGAAACTTTAATCTTCAACGAGTAGATGAGCAAGATTTTTTTTATGAATGGCAAGAAAGCTTACCTGATATCTCTGATTTTGAAAAACAGCAATTAGATAAGGTTAAAGCTGGGTATTGGAATTTACTTGATTATCCTCCTGTTTTAGAAGATATAGTGAGAATGACGATTTTAGATCCGATTTTGTTTATTGGAGATTTTTATCTAAAGCCTTTTTATCTTCGCTCTGAAGAACCTGTAGAAATTGTTACAGAAGACGAAGGAATAGTAATCAAAGGGAAGATGGATACATTAATTTTGAAAGAGCGGCTTTGGGTGATGGTGATTGAAGCAAAAAGATCATCTTATTCTGTAGAAGCAGGACTAGCGCAAATTTTAGCTTATATGTTAGCCAATCCTCAACCCGAAAAACCAAATTATGGCATGATTACCAATGGTGGTAGTTTTATGTTTATTAAACTGGTACAAGGAACGATTCCTCAGTATTGTAGATCACGTATATTTAATACTCTTAATCCTGGGAATGAATTGTATGATGTGCTTAGAGTACTCAAACATCTAACACAAATTGTGATTAATTCTTAATATGTACACAGTCAGTTTAAATCGTGCAAATTCCTATGATATTCCAACGTTATATTCTTCTCTCTTAAGTTTATTAGAACCCTTGGGAGGAATAACCGCGTTTGTTAAACCAGGAGACAGAGTATTACTGAAACCTAATTTATTGACAGGGAGTCGCCCAGGAAAAGAATGTATTACTCGTCCCGAACTGGTATACTGTGTAGCGAAGTTAGTAACTGAAGCAGGGGGCAAACCGTTTTTAGGAGATAGCCCAGCGTTTGGTAGTGCGATGGGAGTCGCCAAAGCAAATGGTTATCTTTCCTTGATGGAAGAGTTAGATATTCCGATTGTTGAATTTCACGGTAAACGCTACGAAACTGTTAGTAATGAGTTTAGTCATTTGCGTCTATCTAAAGAAGCGATCGATGCAGATATAGTCATTAATTTACCAAAAGTTAAATCTCACGTGCAACTTACTTTAACGTTGGGCGTAAAAAATCTTTTTGGTTGCGTACCTGGAAAAATGAAAGCATGGTGGCACATGGAAGCGGGCAAAGATGCAAACCGCTTTGGAGAGATGCTAGTAGAAACCGCAAAAGCAATTAACCCAGATTTAACCATTATAGATGGAATTATCGGGCATGAAGGCAATGGCCCCAGTGGCGGTGAACCGAAATTTTTGGGCATTTTAGGGGCTTCTACGGATGTATTTGCCTTAGATCGTGCGATGATTGAGTTATTAGGTGTAGAACCTCATCTAGTGCCTACTATTGCCGCGCAAATTCGTTTAGGGCATTGTAAAGAACTTTCTGAGATAGATTTTCCCCTTTTAAATCCCTCACAATTAAGGGTTGAGGATTGGAAATTACCAGAAGCATTAGTACCGATTGATTTTGGCTTACCTCGTGTGCTTCGTTCGACATTTAAACATCTTTACATCCGATTAATCAAAGAACCTTTAGCATCATATTCAAACAAATAAAAGCAATTTAATGATGGTTCGGTTAAATTGGCTACATCAAAACCCTAAATTTTATCGTAATCTCATTCATATAAAGACATAAAGTCAATATCACCCTCCGATTGCAAAAAAAAAGAATAGCTGAGGTCTTTACTGTGTAAACATCCTAGCTATTCTTATTATTTATGTTAAAAAATTTTAACGATTAAATCGACAAAGCGTAATTACACTTATTTCTTTAGATGTGCATGATGAATAATGATGTTTTTTTATTAAAGAAATGAAATTTTTTAATAGAAATGGGTACAATATAGTTAGAGAGAGTTGAAGAGTGAAAAAATCTTTCACAAAAAACTCTCTATGTCGAATTCACAAAAAAATTTTTATGGAATCTAGTAGTTCTTCAGTCAAAGCTTCTGAACCTCACAGTAATAGGTGGGCAAGCTTCATAGGAACGACTATTGCAATCTTAACCTTGACGATCCCTTTGTTAGCCATTAGTTACTACTCTTCACCCAATAGCGATTTACCATTGCAAAATAGTTCATCTCTACTGCTTCAATCCAATCCTCTTAAGGAATAACTATTTACCATCTATTCAGATTATCCCTCTTGTGGGTAAAATGCTTTTTTATGAGCAAGTCATCTAACTTGCTTTGATACTAAACTGTATAGCCTTCGGAGAGAATTGTGGATTTATCTCGTATTCCTGCTCAACCTAAATCTGGTTTAATCAATGTTTTAATCGAAATTCCTGCCGGAAGCAAAAATAAATATGAATTTGATAAAGATTTAAACGCTTTTGCTTTGGATCGTGTACTGTATGCGTCGGTACAGTATCCTTTTGATTATGGCTTTATACCGAATACTCTAGCCGATGATGGCGATCCACTTGATGGTATGGTGATTATGGATCAACCTACATTTCCGGGTTGTGTGATTGCCGCCCGTCCCATTGGTATGTTAGAAATGGTTGATGGTGGCGATCGAGATGAAAAAATTCTTTGTGTACCAGCAAAAGATCCCCGCTATGCCGAAGTAAAATCACTCAAAGATATTGCCCCGCATCGCTTAGAAGAGGTTGCCGAATTTTTTAGAACTTATAAAAACCTAGAAAAGAAAGTCACTGAAATTCTCGGATGGAAAGATGTTGATGAAGTTGCCGCTTTAGTCGAAAAATGTATTAAAGCTTATACCGAATAAATTAGTTAATGTGGTTTGGTTGCCAATTCCCGACAAATTAGACGAAAAATCTGATAATTTTCGGGTTTTAGTCGCCAAACCCAGTTTTTTTAACGATTTAATTCTTTTTCAATTGCTTGTACTAAATCAGAAGAATCAGGTGTGACACCACTTTTATAGCGGGCAACAACTTCACCGTTTTTATTGATTAAAAATTTCTCAAAGTTCCAAGAAACATCGCCTTTTGGTTCAACTGAATGGGTTAAACGATAATATAAAGGATGCTGCTGTGATCCGATCGCATGAACCTTATCAAAAAGATCAAAGCTTACGCCATAACTCGTTTCACAAAACTTAGCAATTTGTTCATTACTCCCAGGTTCTTGCGCCCCAAAATCATTGCAAGGAAACCCTAAAACCGCTAACCCTTGATCTTGATATTTTTTGTTCAATTGCTCCAAACCCCGATACTGAGACGTATAGCCACAATAAGAGGCAACATTAACAATTAGGAGAACTTTACCCAAATAATCGCTTAATGGCTGATCTTTTCCATTAATGGTTTTTACGGTGATATCGGAGATACTGTTACTCATCGCTTTAATTTACTAAACATAACTTTACATTTTATCTGAATTCGGTAATCTGTCTCTTGGATAGTTTCCTTAAAGACAGAAAACTGGCAAAATACAGCTTTAAACAAACTTAATGAGGTTAACTAATGCGTAAGTATCTCGGACTAGCTTTAATGGGTTTTCTAGTCATATTGCTAAGTACTGGACTATTTTCCCCAACTGTAGCACAAGAAACAGCCCGACAACTTTGGTCAGCCCATCAGAGCGATCGTCCGATTCCTACACCGATTATTGCACACAATCCCGAAGTTCCAGTCACAGGAAAAGCCGTCACCTATGGCACAATTAACGGAAAACCAATAACGGGATATCTTGCCACACCAAGTCAAAAAACAACCGCTTTACCCGCAATTATCGTCATTCATGAATGGTGGGGACTCAACGATAATATCAAAAAAATGACCCAGAATTTAGCCGGGCAAGGATACACCGCTTTAGCTGTTGATGTATACGGAGGAAAAGTAGCGGATAATCCAGATATGGCGATGAAATTAGTCACAGAGGCCCTAAAATCACCCGAAATTATTAAAGATAATCTTAGTCAAGCTTACACATATCTTCAACAAGAACAAAAAGCCCCGAAAATTGCGAGTATTGGCTGGTGTTTCGGTGGACGGTTATCATTAGATACAGCCTTATTATTTCCTAAAGATCTCGATGCAGCCGTTATTTACTACGGTGCAAACATGGAAACCAGCCCAGATAAGCTGAAAACGCTACAAATGCCCATTTTAGGAATTTTTGCTCAATTAGATAAAAATCCACCTGTAACCACTGTCAAACAATTTGACACGACTCTTAAAACATTAGGGAAACCTGCCGAAATTTACATTTATCCTAATGTAAATCATGCTTTTGCTAATCCTTCGGGCATGAATTATAACGCTGAAGCTGCCGAGGATGCTTGGCACAAAACAACCGTATTTTTAGAAAAACATCTGAAAAATTAAAAGACTAAACGGATAAAATTTCTCGAACACTTAAAGATAAATTGGGAAAAACTGAAGAAACAATTTTTTGCTCACCAGTATAAATCGTTTCTTCATATAATCCTTCATTTAAAATGAGGATAGAAACTTGATTTTTTAGAGGATCTACAATCCAATACTCAGGAATTTCTAAAGCTGCATATTCTGATCGTTTAAAGCGATAATCCCGTTTAATTGAATCGGGACTTACTATTTCTACTGCTAAAATGGGAGGAATTTGATCAATAGCTGATTGATCTAAGCATTCTGTAACTTGTTCTGAGTCATGAACTGAGACATCCATTAGACGAGATTTACGCCATCCTGTTCTTACTCCTGCTTCTCTAAGACAGATTAATGGCAAATTCATCTGTTTAATTTCTGCATCAAATGTCCGTTCAAGAAGTTTAGCAATCAATAAATGTCTAAATGTAGGAGGGTTCATCTGTTCAAGGCTACCATTAACTAATTCATAACGATTTTCTGTGCCATCATCATAGGTACAGTATTCCTCAAAAGTAAATAGCTGTTTTCGGGTTGTTGCTGTCATGGCTAAATCGAGAAATTAATACTAAAATTATATAACTGATTGAAAAGCGAAAGACAGTAAATTTTAAATCAGTTTCGTAAAAAGTGTGAATAAACATACATTAGATTTATCTGATATTTTGCAAAAAAAGCAAAAACAACAAGTTTTTAAACCTTTAAAATGGACAATTATTTTAGGTTTATTAACTGGATTGATTTATCTAGGTTTTCAATTTGCTTTACCTTGGCATTGGCAATTATTTTTTAGATGGTTAGTACGCGGTGGTGATGTTAATACTATTCCGACATCTTTAGCTCAAGAATTAAATAATTTGTGTCAAACTGCTAACCGAAGTCATCATGTGAATGGATATAATGGAAGTAAAGCAATAGCTTATTCTTTAGGGAAATTTGAATGCAAATTATCGAGAGATCAAAAATTTTGGTTAATTTATGATATTTATGGTTTTGATTCGACTAAAGAAGCGATGAAAGGAACACCGATCGCTGTATTAATGATTAAATTAGCTGGTCAGGATTATACTTATAAAATTAAGGCTTCTATTCCCAAAAAATCATAAAAAATTTTAATTTGTTGCCACTCGGAGTCGGAAAGTGGCTGATAAATTAAGTCAATATTAAAACACTGACAAGCCGATTTTATTAAAGTATCAATAATCACAGAAATTGTTTCAAAATTGAAGTGAGAAAAAGGTAAATTGACTTTAGGAGGAGAACAATTAAAAACTTGCTCAAATAGATTATTATCAGGATTTAATACCATTGAGCCATGTTGTAGAATATTGTTTCCTTGGCGAAGTTGTGCGCTACCAATAAATTTATTATTGTGTTGATCGACTAAATCTGCATTCGTCGCTGTGGCAAAACAATTGGGATGATGAATATATCCACGTTCTGCCTGACCATAGTGTAACTCAACACCGAGCGATCGCCATCCTTGGATTAAAAATTCGCAGATTTGCTGATAAACATGGTTAAAATGACCAAAAAAGCCAGAACACACCACCATATAAGTTAAATCGCCCTGATGCAAGACCGCACGACCTCCAGTAGGACGACGCACCAGATCAATTGATTTTGAGTGCCATGTTAAATTAGACCAATGGCTAGGATAACGTTTTTGATGATAGCCCAGAGAAATAGCGACTGGCGACCAAGTGTAAAAACGGAGTGTAGGAGGATGTAAACCTTGGCGATGTTGATGGAATAGCCATTTATCTACAGCCATTTGCACTTGTCCAGATGCTTCTAGTAAAGGAATAAACCGCCAAGTCGTTTCTCGGTTCAATATTATTTAATTTCCTCCAAAGGTCTCTTTTAGCATCTCATCATTATCATCGGCAATTGTCGCAACCAAAGTAATAGCGCGAGAAATTTCTTCAGCCGACAAGTCTGCTACCGTTCTTTGAGAGAGAACCACCACCTGTTCATTCATTATACCAAAGCGTGATTCATAAGTTTGAGACCAATTCATTTCTAACAGCTTACGCATTAATTCCAATTCATTTTTAACGGGAAATTTTAAAACCGATGCCCAAACCGTGAATAAATCTTCGTCAGTTTCTCCCGATAGTTGTACAAAGACTTCTACAGAACCATATTCAAATTTCCAAAGATTACCACTCTCTGTCTGACTAACCATTGCACTATTGTTTTGTGCCAGACTTGAAATCACCGTTTCGATAACTTCTTTGTGAGTGCTATTATCGGCAACAAAGTTATCCGTGATTTCTTCTAAAGTTTCAGAGTTCATTACTGGATTTTCAGATGTCATAATTTTTTTAAGTGAATCCAAATAAAATTATTATACTCTTTGTGGTGTTGATACTTATCAGTATAATATTAAAATTATTTAATACTACAAAATTACTGTCTATTTCTAAACTTTCTTGAGCATTCTTGCTATTTTTTATAAATTAATTGCTTAACAAATTAAGTTAAATAGTGATGAGATTTAAGCAAAAATTAATAATTAGTTAATCTACTTTTGCCATTAGGAAGTTTAACGGCTTGAAATTGCTCATTGTCTGTCTATGAATAATTGTCTGTACAAGACATCATAGAATAATGTTTAATTTTTCTTAAAAAAAATCAAAGTGTTACAAACATTCTTTAACTAACTTATGGAGGTTAGCGGACTCGAACCGCTGACATCCTGCTTGCAAAGCAGGCGCTCTACCAACTGAGCTAAACCCCCGTGAGGCTTTTTTTTACCGCCTTTGCTATTATACACACATACCCTAAAAAAGATCAATCCTTTTTTTCAACTTTCATGACTCAAGTTGTCGCCACCTTTTATAAATTTGTCAATCTCCCCGACTACAAGGAAAAACAAGCATCTCTTTTAGAATGTTGCCAAACACATCAGATCAAAGGTACTATTTTACTCGCTTCTGAAGGAATCAACGGAACGATCGCCGGCTCGCGTCATAGCATCGATCAAGTATTATTGTACTTAAAAACCGATCTACGTTTAGCCGATCTCACCCATCGGGAATCTTTAGCGAAAGATCCTCCCTTTGAACGGATGAAAGTTAAACTCAAAAAAGAAATCGTTACCCTCGGAGTCAGCGAAGTCAACCCAAATGAACAGGTAGGAACCTATGTTACACCGCAAGAGTGGAATAATTTGATTGAAGATCCAGACGTATTAGTCATCGACACCCGCAACAGCTACGAAGTGGATATCGGAACCTTTAAAAACGCAGTAAACCCAAACACCCACTCATTCCGAGAATTTCCCGACTATGTAAACCATAACCTAAACCCCAACCAATACAAAAAAGTAGCCATGTTTTGTACTGGAGGGATACGCTGTGAAAAAGCCTCATCTTTTCTGCTAAAACAAGGATTTACCGAAGTTTATCACCTCAAAGGCGGAATATTGAAATATTTAGAAGAAATAAACCCAGACGAAAGCTTATGGGAAGGGGAATGTTTTGTCTTTGATGAAAGAGTTGCAGTAACACACGGTTTAGCCCAAGGAAGTCACCAGATGTGTCTAGGTTGTGGACATCCCATCAATGATACCGATCAAGCGTCGCCACACTACCAAGATGGCATATCTTGTCCATATTGCTACGATCGCCTAACACCCGAAAAATATGCCCGTCAGCAAGCGAGACAACAACATTAACAAGAATGCTATATTTAATGGTTAAACGTGTGTGAGTGTGTGAGTTAGATGCAAATTAGTTCAAAAAGTAGCATTATTAGTAATGTCTTATCGCCTGCTGTTAAAATTTGGTTGCGATCGCAAGTCGAACAAATCGAAGAATTAGATATCCGTATCACTGGGCAAGATCGTCAAATTATTAAAGGATATATCCCCAGTGTTTCCCTTTCTTCTCACCAAGCAATTTATCAAGGATTACATTTAAGAAAACTCAATTTACAAGGGGACAATATCCGAATAAATATCGGACAAATTATTAAAGGAAAACCCCTACAATTATTAGAACCCATACAAGTCACTGGAGACATTAGACTCTCGGAAAAAGATATTAATAATTCTATGTCTTCACCTTTATTATCAAGTGCATTCAAAGATTTATTAGTATTTCTTTTAAAATTTCAAGGTATTTCCGACGCGAGAGCAATTTTATCGACCTATCAACTAGAATGGCAAAAAGTTACTATCGGCGATAATTTATTTACACTCGATGGCTTTAGTATTGATCAAAAAGGAAATAAATCACCCCTAAAAATTAGTGCAGGAATCAAACTAGAACCGCCTAACACATTATGGATTTTTCCGAAAACTATTCAACTCATGCCCGAATTCTCAGCATTAACTTTCCAAGCCTTTAAAATTGAGCTAGGAACCGATGTCGCCTTAGAAAAAATGAGTATGACTGAAGGAATATTAACCTGTTATGGTCAGTTATTAGTGAGAAATTAATTAAAGTTGGGTTTGGCAACCAAACCCCTACACAACTTATGCTGAAATTAAATGCTCAAAATAAGGACTTAAATTAGCTTGCTCATCTATTAGTGAGAAATTAATTAAAGTTGGGTTTGGACTCCCTACTCCTACACAACTTATACAGTAGTAAACTGTTTCATTGCTGAAATTAAATGCTCAAAATAAGGACTTAAATTAACTTGCTCATCTTCAGTAAATTCCTGCAAACCGAACACTTTTAAATTTGACAAACCTAAAACCATTGCCTCAAGAGGGACACGCAATTCTTCATAAAGTAATTGCATATTATTTAACCCTTCCTGACTGGTATATTCTATTTTACTGGCAGCAATTCCATAAGTTATACATCTCAAGAAATGCCAGTAATCTCGCCAACAAGCCTCAGCCCTAGCAGGAGGATATAAATCGCCCCCAGGTTCAGTAATATTGGGAAATGTTTCTAAGACTTTTTGTCGTGCTTTAGCAATAATTTCAGGGGCTTTATCCCGTAATAATTGAGCTTTGGCTAAACCCGTTGCCGTTTCAGGAGAAAGCATTTTAATGTGTTCGCTATCAGAATCACTTAAATAAATTCCTTGATCATCGGCTTTTTGAAAGATTGAAATAACTTCATCAGAATAAGAGTCTTTCCAGTGAGAAAAACTAACAATTCTAGACTTAACGATTAATTCTTTTGCTCTTTCGCTTAATTGCATAAATTTTCTGAGATTGGTTTAATTAAATGAATTGAGTATTTAGATTGATTCGACTCATAAAGAATCATTCGGTAATCTCTTCTTGTATTTTCTCAGATTTAGCTACCAATATCAGTTAATAAGACCCGAAGCACTGAAATAAAATACGGTTATAACCCCTCTTTTATCTTCCCAAAACACGTTAGTGTAAGTAAAGTAAAGATTAAAGAGTGTATAAGCCAATACTCCCCTTATGGACATCAATCAAATCGAAGCATATTTATCTGATACTGACTCACAACAGCGTCTTAAAGCCATTGTCGAATTGAGAAATTATGAACCCGATGTCGCTGTACCCCTACTTTTGACAAAAATACAAGATCAAGAATTTTTAGTCCGTTCCTTTGTCGCAATGGGTTTAGGGCGAAAACGTACCGCAGAATCTTTCGCCGCTTTATTAGAAATGATGAAGTTTGATCGAGATCCTAATGTTCGCGCTGAAGCATCTAACTCATTATCTCTGTTTGGTGATGTATCTGCCCCTCATTTGCGATCGCTGTTCGTCCAAGATGATCACTGGTTAGTCCGTCGTAGTATTCTCGCAGCAATGACCGAATTAAACTCACCAGAGGAAATTTATGAGACTTGTGCTTATGGTTTAACTGCCGATGACGAAACCGTACAAACTTCATCTATTGATGTTTTAGGATTATTAGCCAATACAGCGAAACAAAACGAAGCCCTAAAACTACTTCTATCAATGGTAACAAATCCATCATGGCGCATTCGTTTTCGTACCGCCAAAGCATTAGCTAAATTCTCTGTTCCTGAAGCACTCGACGCATTAAACTATCTTAGACAAGATGAAGATCATCGAGTCGTTGGCGCAGTTTTGGAAAGCTTACTCTAATAAAATAATAATTTGTAGGGGTAAGGATTCTCAACCGCCGAAGCGCGCGATCGCCTCTTGAAAGGCGGTGCATTCCCCACCCCTACAATGTGTAGCCGACATTCAAAAATTTAAGCTTACGCTTCTTTAGCCGAAGAACGACGACGACGACGACGAATTACTGGCCCCGATTCTTCAGAATCGATATTGTCTTCATTTTCCTCACCAAGCAATTCTAAAGGTTCGGGTTTATCCTGATTAAGATCTTTATTTTCAACAATAGGCGGAGTTTCTACTATACTTGGTGGCGGTGGTTCAACTGTTACTACTTCCTTATCGCTACTTTCACCAGGAAGTTTAACAGAAACAACCACAGACTTAGGCTCTTTAAATTCCCGATTTACTAAAACAAGAGGCGAAATTCCCATCCGAGAATAAACATCCTGTTCTAAAGGAGTCATTTCGACTGAAACTCTTTCGACTGGAACTTCTTCGCGGCGCGTTTGTCTAATGGTGCGATCTCTTCTATCTCTCTCGCCTCGCTCATTTCGCTCTCTATCTCGTTCTTCAATTCTCGGCGGCTCATATTCGGGTACTGGCTCTGAGTTCGTCGGATTAACATAGGGTTTATTTCCGACTTCATCTTTAAATAATAAGTCAGCACGACGACGACGACGACGACGGTTATTATTATTTCCTTGGTCTTGATACGTCGGGTGATAGAGTAGCTCTAATTGAGGGCTAGTCTCTTCGGTTTCAAATTCTGAGAAATTATCAAAGTATGCGGGTTCTGGATCTGATGAAGGTCTGTCGATGACTCTAGTAGATGCGACTGATGGCGGGGCAACCGCAGGAATCTCTAAGGCGATGAGTTCAGTTTCTCCAGGAAGATGAGCTAAATGCCCTAATCCGCCACAATGAGGGCAAATTTGACCAAAAAGTTCATAAATATTTTTTCCTTGGCGTTTACGAGTGAGTTCAACTAATCCGAGTTCTGAAAGTTGAGCAATTTGGGGTCTAGCTTTATCGGCTTTGAGTTCGCGGTTAAAGTGTTCGAGTAGTTTGAGTTGATCTCGTCTTGCGTCCATATCAATGAAATCAACCACTATAACCCCGCCAATATTCCGCAAACGTAGCTGTCGCGCAATTTCGGTAGCCGCTTCACTATTGGTCCAAAGAACAGTTTCACGAGCGGTCGCCGAACGAGTAAAAGAACCAGAGTTGACATCGATGACAGTTAATGCTTCTGTCGGTTCGATGATAATATAACCACCCGATGGTAAATCGACTCTAGGTTTTAGGGCTTCTCGAATCGCTGCATTTACTCGGAAGTAATCTAAAATGGACTGTGTTTCCCGATGATGATCAATGTAAACCCCTTCGGGTGCGCGTCCACCGCCCCAGTTAATCAGTTGTTGTTTAACACGTTTCACGGCAGCAGGCGTATCGACGACAATTCGATTCACCTCTGAGGTATACATATCCCTTAAGACGCGCTGAATAAAGTCGTCATCTCGATTGAGTAAAGCAGGGGGACGGCTACTCACAGCTTGCTGTTGAATGGTTTCCCATTGTTTGAGGAGAGATTCTAAATCCTCCATGATGGCTTCTTCGGCTTTGCCTTCTGCTTCTGTCCGTACTAATAAGCCCATACCCGCCGGTTTGACTAAAATCGCCAAAGCCCTTAACCGATTTCGTTCATCATCACTTTTGATGCGTCTAGACAAGTTTACACCACGTCCATAGGGCATCAAAACTAAATAACGTCCAGGTAAAGTAATATTTCCAGTTAGACGCGGGCCTTTATTGCCTGTCGGTTCTTTCATGACTTGTACAAGAACTTTTTGTTGTGGGGCTAAAAGTTCTGTAATGGCACCGGATGTCTTTTTCAGACGTAATGGACCTAAATCAGTTACATGAATAAAACCGTTTCTTTCTGCATCCCCAATGTTGACAAAAGCAGCATCAATTCCAGGGATAACGTTTTCTACTAATCCTAAATAAGAATCACCAACCTGTTGATTACCTGTGGCCACAACTAATTCTTGTATTTGATCTTCCCAGAAAACTGCTGCAAGATGATGCTGTTCGGCAATAATAATTTGTTTTGGCATTTAATTTCCTCGATTCTTTTTATAGCAAATAGGGACAGCCCACATCGGCTGTTCATTCCACTAATATGATTTGAATCACTTAAATAAAGTGATTAGTACACCTGATGAGCAGTAAACTAAATTCTACCCATCTTTTTTGTAGTTCTGAGCAACAGGACTGTTTAATAAAAACAGTTTTTTTCTCCGATTTAAAACCAGGATTCTGCTTTCTTTTTGAACTCGGAATGTCCAATGCGAGAAAATCATCATCCTTCGCTTTCGTTCGTCGTGATCTCTCCTTGATAAAACTGACTGAATGCAAGTTTTGAAATGATTGCTTAAATCTAAAAAAAGTCAAAAAATACAAAATAAACAAAATTTCAGATTGCATTCAATTGTCCTTTGACTGATCTTGCTTCTATAAGGAAGAATCTTCTATGGCTTGAGAACGTTTAAATAGCGCTCTTTAAGAGTGTTGGCTAATCTTGCCTCTGGAGCCACCGTAACACAAGGATGGTGCTATTTTCTAAAAAGATTTTAACTAGAATATAACCTGAAAGAGCCACAATTGACAAGAGAAAATCCCTCAAGATCTATCAATACTTATAATGTTGCTCCTCTAAGAGATTGAATTGTAGCGATCGCACTTGACGCGACCTGCTCAATTTCCGAGAGCGTATTAAAGCGACCGATCCCAAATCTTAAAGAAGCATA
This sequence comes from Aphanothece hegewaldii CCALA 016, assembly GCF_003007785.1. Lineage (GTDB taxonomy): Bacteria > Cyanobacteriota > Cyanobacteriia > Cyanobacteriales > Microcystaceae > Chroococcus > Chroococcus hegewaldii. Next base: position 279,552 of record NZ_PXOH01000002.1, read on the forward strand.
AGCTAAGGCTTCTGGATGACCCAAAGCGGTTAAGACATGAGAAGGGGTGTTAGAAGTGGATGAACACGCGGAACCCGAAGATACTGCGACCACTGATTGTAATCCTAATAATAATGCTGAACCGTTGACACCAGCCACACTCACATTAAGATTACCCTGTATTCGCTTTTCTCGATGTCCATTCAAGTATATACCTTCTAGCTGACTTAATTTGTTCCACAGTGTCTCTTGAAGTAGACGCAGATGTTTTGTTTCATCAAGCATTTGTGCTAGTCCAATTTCAATCGCTTTAGCAAAACCGACAATACTAGGGGTTACCAGTGTTCCCGATCGCAGTCCTTTTTCTTGTCCTCCCCCTTGGATCTGAGCCGCTAAACGCACTCTCTTGTTACGACGACGCACATAAAGCGCACCAATTCCCTTCGGACCATAAACTTTATGTGCCGTTAAAGAAACAAGATCTAAGTTCATTTGTTCTACATCAAGGGGAATTTTCCCGATCGCCTGTGCTGCGTCAGTGTGAAACAAAACTTCATGTTGGCGACAAATTGCCCCAATCTTTTCTAGTGGTTGAATCACGCCAATTTCGTTATTAGCCGCCATTACAGAGACTAAAATTGTATCAGGTCGAATTGTCTTTTCGAGTTGTTCAAGATCGAGCAAACCATCGGCTTGTACAGGCAAATATGTAATTTCAAAACCAAGACTTTGAAGATACTGACAAGGATCTAAAACGGCTCGGTGTTCAGTTTGAACGGTAATTATATGTCTGCCCTTAGTAAAATAAGCTTCCGCAATACCTTTGATCGCTAAATTATTTGCTTCTGTCGCACCACTGGTAAAGATAATTTCTTCTGGACTACAGTGAATTGCTGTCGCTAAAATTTCTCTAGCTTTCTTAACTGCGGCTTCAGCTTCCCACCCATACAGATGAGTAATACTAGAAGAATTCCCGAAATATTCTGTAAAGTAGGGCATCATTGCCTCTAACACCCGTTGATCCATTGGGGTCGTGGCATGACAGTCAAGATAAATAGGTCGAACTGACATAAATTACTGTGATCAAGATCACAACTGATCTGTGATAACTACTATTGCTAATCAGACAAGGATAGAGAACACTAAATACTATAAACTCAGTATCTATGAGTTTCTTCTCTCCCAGATAGATTGCTCTCATCAGTAAGATAGAGTTTGTCCCAATGCAGCGCTCCAACAAAACGCTTTGTAAGAGTGTTAGTGCAGTGCAAGTCAAACATCTTCTATCAATCTCGTAAGTCTTGTAACCTCTTTCAAGGGGTCTAGTCTTGAGCGGAATGTGAGAGCAGTTATTTCCTTCTTCTTTCTATTCTAATCGTTGAAGGTATGTTATGACTCAAAAATTAAAAGCCATTTATCGAGATGGTACTTTTATTCCTCAAAAAACGTGTCATTTACCTAATAATGCAGAGGTTGAGTTGACGGTGAAACATTATCAAAATTTTAATTTAGATATTATCGATCCTGAAGCGAGAAAAGAAATTATGAAATCTCTTCTGCTCCGGATGCGTCGAAATAATTAAATTTCTGCAATCATTCGTCATTTTCCCTCAGTTCTGTGTCAATGCCCTCGTTTGTTTGATTTTAGTTCCATTTCTTTTTCCTTGGAGTAAGCAAGCTAATTTTTTCAGGATTTGGTTAACCAATTTCTACTGATTATCTGTGACTTTTTTTTGTGTTGAAAATTTGTCCAAAAAAAACCAGAAATATTAGCAACTTGTGAAAGAAAAAGGAGAAAAGCAAGAGGAATTTTAGGAAGAGGGGCAGAAATCTTAAAGGGATAGAGTAATAAATCGAGATAAAAGCTAAATGGTTCAACTTTAACCTTTTGTTGATTGCGCTGCGAACGGACTTGATGAAAGTAAAATGCACCACAACCATAATTAAAATGTTGTCGCCAAAATTTTGACAAAGTTAAATGATGAGAATGATTAATAATTGCTTTGGGTAAATATTGCATTGGATAGTTATGAAATAACCAGCGATCGCAAAATTCTCGATCTTCTCCTGCTGCTAGAGGAAAATTAGTATCAAACCCCCCAACTGTTTGAAAAAGTTCTTTAGATAAAGCAAAGTTATTCGATGTAAAAAAACAAGCTTGCTGAGAATCTGTATTATAATAATCATAAAGATAATCGACTAAAAGTTGACTGGCTTCTGAATATAAATTTTTTGAAAGATAGTTAATTGTATGACCCCCTAATAAAGCCGTAGAATTTTTTTCAAAACCTTGGGAAAATATTTTTAACCAGTTACTATCGACTTGACAATCATCATCTGTAAAAACTAAAAATTCTCCTTGTGCTTGACTCGCTCCTTTATTTCGTGCCGATGCCGGGCCAGCATTATTTTGTCTAATTAGTTTAATTTGTAACTTTTCTTTAAAATTATTAACGATCGGATCGAGTGGTTCAACACTTCCATCATCGACAATAATCACTTCAAACTGTTTGTATGAAAAATCTAAAAAAGTCAAAGATTCAAGACAAGTTTTTAATCGTTCAGGACGATTATAAGTAGGAATAATAATAGAAAATAATAAGTTTTTTTCATTCATAATTAAGTCTCAATTTTTTTACGTGAAGTGGCTATTTTAACAATTTCAATGATTTTTTGTATGATGTCTGGTGCAATTAAATAAATGGCTAACCCATAAACAACCGCACCAAATAAAGAACCAAATATAAGAATAAACACTGGAGAAAATAACCAATAGTTGAATAAAATTTTTAGAGAATAAATGACTAAAATCATAATAACAGAACCGACAAAAGAAGGAATAAACTGACGTAAATACTCACCCCAAGTAATCTTTAATAATTTACTAATTGCCCATTGTCCAACAGGAAAAGCGAGATAAAGACGAATGACATAAGCCCAAGTTACTGCTACAATACCAAATGGATAAGCAATTAAAAAACCAATTAAATTAAAAAACATTTTCAAAAGTCCTAACTGAAACCACCAAGAAGGTTTATTCATAGCCACAAAAACCGAAGCTGTAAAATAAGTAACTGAGCGCAAAAGTCCCATCAAAGATAGAATGGAAATTAAAGGAATAGCTGATAACCATTGTTGACCAAAAAAAACAATAATTATCTCAGGAGCAAATACAGCAATTCCTGAAAAAGTGGGAAAAGCAATTAAGCTTGTAAATTGCGTCGCTTGAGAGAAAGCTCTACACAGTCTTTCAGGCTCATTTTGCAGCCGAGAAAATGCTGGTAAAGCGATATCTTGACTCGTTTTAACAACAACTTGAGTAACAATAGAAAAAATCCGTGAGGCGAGGCTATAATAACCCAAAGCAACCGCGCCCAGAATATATCCAATTAAAAAATCATTAGCTTTATCATTAAAAAAACTAACAATTTTAAACCCAAAAATATGAATACCAAAATTAGATAAATCTTGATAACACTCTCTAGAAAAATACCATCTAGGTCGCCAGTCACTCACCTTCCATAAGACAATTGTTCCCACCGTAGCTTGTACAATTTGCTGTGTTACCAAACTCCAAACACCATAGCCTCTCAAAGCCATTACAACCCCAATAAAACCCCCGATTATAGTCCCAAAAAGCAAACGAGTAGCAATCACTTTAAAAGCAAATTTTCGTTCTAAGAGTGCTTGTTGAACTTGGGATAAGGAAAAAATAAAACATAGCAATGAGAGCCATTGAACCACTAAAGTAAGTTGGGGTTGATGGAAAAAATCAGCAAATAAAGGGGCTGTCATCACTCCAAAAAGAGTCATCAAAACACCAATAACCAAAGTTGTCCAAAAAGCAGTATCTAAATAATCTTGATCTAATTCTTGTCTTTGGATAAGAGATTGAGTAAAACCTTGTTCTAAAAAAATTTGTAAAACAGCTAAAAAAACATTAGCCATCGCCACTAAACCAAAATCTTTGGGTGTTAATAAACGAGCCAGAACAGCAAAAATAATCAGAGACAGAATTTGATTTCCTAAACCTTGAGCCGCCGACCAGAATACACTATTAATAACCTTCTGTTTAAAGCTCATATTTTGGTATTTTTCCTCTTAAAAAAAGAACGAGCTAACAATTTAAGATTAGTAATTAGGCGGTTTATCAAATAATAAAACCAAGCTGGTAATTGTCTTTGACACGATTTCGGAAGAACCAAACTCGAAAATTTTTGACCCGTTGGGTTACATAATTCTTGTGGAATAGTAGCTAAAAGTGTTTCTTGTAAAACATGAGCAATTTCAGTTCCTAAAGCTGGATAACCTAATTTTTCGGCCATTTCTACCAGTAAATAAGAATCATGCTCCTGGTAAAGTTGATGTTTTGATTCACCACAATAGAGTAACCCAAAATCTAAATATTCTTCTAATTCATTGGCGAGCCGAATTAATAAAACATCTTGTGCAATCGCATCCAATTCATCAAAACGACGATAAATCTCGGAAATTTGCTGAGTATTCCAAGACAAAGCCGTATAAAGAGTTACATACTCTTCAACATCTCGACCGACAGCCTGTCTAACCCGTTCCCGTTTCCTATAATTAATACCTTGTTGACCAAAACCCCCGAAATCACCTTGAGAATAGACAGCATGTAAAAGACCTGCGGCAACCACTTTAACCGAAACCTGAAAACTCGCTAAGATACTAGCCGTTCCTACTAAATGAGCAATAAATGTCTTACCAGAAGCACGAAACTGACCCGTAAACAAGTTTAATATTAGCTGATAGGATGCGGCAATCAGTTTAAGATCATCGTCAGTATAATCACTTAAACGAAGCTGATGATAAAGTTGTAAATTGGTTTGTGCATAGCGATACATAGTCATCCTAAGCGTAATACTGCTGATAAATTTGCTGATAGAGTTCTAAAAAATGTTCAGTCCGTCGATTTTCGCTAAAGTGAGTTAGAGCGCGTTCACGGCCCGCTTGTCCCATTTTTTCAGCTTTTTGAGGATTAAACAATAACTCAACTAAAGCATTAGCCAGTCTTTCAACATCATTAGGAGGAACGAGAAAACCCGTAACACCTTCCTTAACAATTTCAGGCTGCGCCCCAACTGCACTAGCAATGACGGCCGTTCCGCGCATCATCGCTTCAGTAGTCACATTTCCGAACGGTTCATCCCACAGAGACGGAACCACCTGTACCCAGGCTGAATCAAAATGGTTTTCTAACTCAGTTCTTGAAAGGTGTCCTAACCAGATAATGTGTTGAGAAATCCCTAATTTTTCCGCTAAATTGACAAGTTCTGTTTTTTCGTTACCTTGTCCAGCAATTAATAAACGCGCTTGGGGTAATTTGGCGACAACTTGAGCAAAAGCTTCTAACAAAACCTTAACGCCTTTTTCTAAAGACAAACGCCCCGCAAAAGCAACGAGAGGAGGGTCACTTAAAGGGGGACGTTTAGGACGCTCAGGGACACCATTATAGACCACTTGTACTGGTTTAATTCCTTCGGCTTCAAGTTTATTTTTCATGCCATAACTAAGGGCGACGACTAAATCAAATGCTTTTCGCCATTTTTGCCATAGTTGACGTTGTATCATCAAAATAAACCATGATGGCGGTGTTAAACAGCCCTGACGCAAACAAGCTAAACCAGGTTTATCCTGACAGGGCGAGCCATCGGGTAAGATTTTTTTGCCAGTTGGACAAATTGCTCGATACATCGCCGTTTGGTACAGACAGGGGACATCTTTGAGTAGAGGTAAAATCAACGGTGAAAGTTGTCCCATAAAGATTCGGACGTGGACAACATCGGGTTTAAAATCATGGAGAATTTGACGCAAATATAGATATGCAGACGGATTGACCGTTTGTGAAAGAACTTGCAATTTAGTATTTGTACCGAAACAACAGTAATCTGATAAAACTTCTGTATTAGCAATCGGACTAATTGAGCTAGAAAGCAGGCGAACTTCATGACCTCGCTCACGAAGTCCTTGGCGTAAAGACAAAATTTGTAGTTCTGCCCCTCCTGTTGCTGTCCCGAAATCATTCAGTAAAAGAATCTTCATAAAACAAGGCTCTTAATGAACAGAGGAAGTCTCTAAAACTCCTTCAGATAAAACAGAAACGTCATTTTTAGGCTTAGATAAATAGCGGTGTTCATACTGTGTGGTTAAGTAACGATTCAGTAATTTTTCAACTGGGGCAAACAGTCCATACATAACTATTTTGTTGAATAAACGGTTTTTGCTGCCAAATGTTACACGTTCAACTAAAGGCTGCAAAATTGTTTTTCTCCGTCTCCAACCTAGAGCCTTATACTTATGTTGGAAATAAATATCTTCATCTAAATTCCATTTTTGCCGTAGATGATTTAGGCTTTTTAATTCCCAATCATCACTCCATCTGAGCATATAATAATGCCAGTCCGTCCAATCTAAAGGAGGGCCTGAAACATAGGTAACAATACTATCCGCTTCAAAATAGACAGTTTCTCCAAGCTGTCTAACCGTCATACAGAAGTCAAGATGCTCTTTAGTATTCATGAATTTTTCATCAAAGAAACCCGTTTGTTTAAAGATTTCTGTCCGAACTAACATACAGTGAAATTCACATAATTCTGTTATTGTTCTGGTTAATTTTGTTTTGATTTTCTGAACTTGATGCCCTTGTTTGTACATTTTTTCCCTTAAGCGTGTTCTTCCTTTAATATCGGTAAAAATGTGGGCTTCTCCTCCTGCAAAGTGGACTTTTTCATGGATGGGCTGTTCTTGACACATGAGTGGCCCAACAATTGCTGCGCCCGTCTCTTCGGCACATTCAACTAATGCACTTAACCAACCTGGAGAGACAACAATATCATTGTCGGCAAATACAACATATTTTGTATCAACTTCGGCTAAACCAATATTTCTCGCCCGATTTGGCGTAAGATAATAATCTGTCCGAATGATTTTAAATCCTTTTTTTTGTGCTTTATTTTCCAAATATTCTTTAATCTGAATCGGTGAATTTCCATCCACATAAATTAGCTTGAAAGGAATATCGGTATATTGATAAATACTCTCTAAAGATTCCCTAACGTAGCTAAAACGCTCACGAGGGGAAACAACAATGGTTACTTGAATATCAGTCATTAGAATTGAATCTCCTTCCATTAAACAGAATTAATAATCTAAAAATATATTAGACTCCTAATGATTGTTCTTCCTTGCGCTTTTTCCACTCTTCTTGAGTAAATTCTTCATGATAGGAACGTTCCGTATTAACATCCCATAAATCGTGTTTTTCCCCCATAATATTTTTAGCTGCTAGAATTGCTGTTAGCATCGAGTGATCTTGGTTGTTATAACGGTGCATTCCGTTTCGACCAACGGTTTGTAAGTTTTCAAAAGTTTTGAGATATCCTTGAATAACATCTAGATGTTGATGGTAGTCTCGATCATAAACAGGATAAGCTTTCTTTTGACGAATTACGGTTCCATCTTCGATCGCACTCGCCTTCACTAATCCTAATTGAACGAGTTCACTATTAGCTAAATCGAGCAATTCTGTATCAGATAAATTCCATAACTTATCTCCTTCACTACAAAAATATTCCATCCCTAGACAGGATTTACTCGCGTCAGGAACCATTTTCGGACTCCAATTCTTAAAATTTTGAATCCGTCCAACCTGTACTTCAGGACTATGAATATAAATCCAATTATCAGGAAAAAGATCAGGGGCATCAACGATTAATGAAACGATGAGAAAATCTCGATATGATAGCGATCGCGCTGCTTGTAAAACGGCTTCTGGAGGGGCTGGATCTAGACGTTCTAACAGTAATGTAATGGGCATACTCGAAATAAAATGCTCACCTGTAATTTCAGTTAATTCCCCATCACAACGAGCAATAATTTTTTTGATTCGTTGACCTTCTCGAAAGATGCGAATTACTTTAGAGTGAAGACGAACTTCACCCCCTTTACTGTCTACTATTTCTTGACAGCGTTCCCACATCATGCCTGGTCCCAAAATGGGGTAATCAAATTCTTTAATTAAACTTTTTGCATTACTTTTACCAAACAAAAGATTAATCACTGCTGCTTTGAGAGACATTCCTTTAATTCGTTGCTTTGCCCATTCTGCTTGTATTTTATTACAAGGAATTCCCCAAACTTTTTCCGTATAAGTTTTAAAAAAAGTTTTATAAAGACGTTCGCCAAAACAATGTGTTACCCATTCTTCAAAAGTTTGCGGCTCTGGACGAGCGATCATCGCACTTATTTTTGATTTAAGATAACTCCAAAGAATTAAAGCACTATTTATTAATCCCAGATTCGCTAAAGTATTTTTAAACGAAAGTGGATAATCAAAAAACTTATCTTGATAATAAATTCTCGACAGACGTGGCACTTTAATAAAATCGTCTTTTAAAATTTCTTGCCAAATTTGGTTGACTTCTCCAACCTTAGTAAAAAACCGATGACCCCCAATATCGAACCGATAATCCTTGTAGACTTCTGTCCGCGCAATTCCTCCCACTTTGTCCGATGCTTCGAGAACAAGTGGTTTAAAACCCTGCTTAACTAATTCGTAAGCTGCTGTTAATCCAGCAGGACCGGCTCCAATAATCACGACAGGATAATGTTCCATATAAAGTAACCAATATAATGACTGGACTAATCCGCCAAATTTGTTTTAATTATGGGGTAAGACCCATAATAACGAATCATCCCAATGGCAAATGCTAAACCACTATAAAAGAAGTACAGCCAGTGCCAAGGTATCATCCGAATAGTAAAAATTATCCCTCTTTGGTGGTAAAAAAAACGGTAAACCGAAAAATTAATTATAAATAGTGTGACCATAATTCCTAAAACAAGTAACCATAAATATGACCACCACAAAGCCGCCAAAAATGATACTAAAAGACTATAAACTAGAATAACGCTAATTCGACTAGACCACTGTAAATTAAGATCATTTTTTAACTGACGATGGCGCAAAATTAGATTAGTCCAAGGAAGGGCGCGATAAAAAAAATCGGCTCTAAGCAGTGAAATTACATCCCAACGTTTTAGGTGTTTAACTTGTATAGTTTTGCAAAGTTTAATGGAATATCCAGCTATTTTGAGGCGATAACCCAACTCAATATCTTCAACACAGGGAAGACGGTAACTTTCATCAAAACCACCTATTTTTAGGAATATATCACGTCTAATCGCACCACAAGCACCCCAAAAAGTGGAAGCTTCTTCACTTCCTGTCTGATGAGTATAGTGATGAAATAAGTTTTTATATTGAGATAAAAAATTACTCGCCCCAGGTTCGTCGTCATATGAACCAATTGCGGCGGCCAGTTCAGGTTCTTTTAAAAAAAGTAAATTGACTTGAGGAATGGTATTCGCATTCACTGTCACATCAGCATCGATGAAAAATAATACATCTCCTGTAGCAATTTTTGCTCCCTTATTTCTGGCTTTGGCTGGCCCTGATGCTGAAGAATTTCTAATTACCTTTGCTCCAAAAGATTCCGCTAAATCACCTGATTCTTCATCACCATCAGCTACGACAATAATTTCGGTTTCTGCGCTCGCAAATTGCTTTAAACTCGATAAACAGTGTTGAAAAGCTTCGCCCCCTTTGTGGACGGGGATAATAACTGATATAGACATTTTTCGCTCACCACTCCTGTTTATTTTGTAATGGATACTAGCAAAACATGAACACGAGTTTTGCTCATTATTTGCTAACAATGATTTTTTTTTATCTACCAAAAGATAGATATAACCGTAAATTTACTGATCTTGGGTTTTGATTAAGCACATTTACTCAGTAAATTTACTGGGAATAAGTTTTTTACCTACTCCATCCACGTAGCAAGCTAAAGAATTTCTTTAGTATATTTTGTAATCTTACATTTTTAGCATATTTTTGCTTAGTAAACAAAAGTGCTGCTTTACTATTGACTTCAGATAAAGTCGGGTAAACGTGAATTCCACTTAATGCCGAAACGGGTAATTTATGTGTCATAGCTAAAACAATTTCATGGATAATTTCCCCGGCTGATACCCCCACAATATGACCGCCCAAAATTTCGCCATTACTACGAGTAATAATCTTCGCAAAACCCTCGGTTGCATTTTCAGCTTGAGCGCGATCAACATGATAAAAGTCTTGTTTTAAAACAATAACATCTTTATATTGTTCTTTTGCTTGTTTTTCAGTTAGTCCAACTCTGGCGACTTCTGGCTCAGTAAAAGTTGTCCAAGGAATAACTCGATAATTGGTTTTTTTCAATGGAAAAAACAGCGCGTTTTGAATAACAATACTTGCTTCATATCCCGCAACATGAGTAAACTGATAACCACCAATTACATCACCACAAGCATAAATTTTTGGATTAGTGGTTTGTAATTTTGAATTGACTTGGACTCCTTTGTTATTAAACTCAACTCCAGCAGCTTCTAAATTTAATGATTCAAGATTTGGCGTTCTTCCAGCAGATACTAAAATTTCGTCAACACTAATTTTTGTATTTCCGAGATCAAGGACTTTTTGATTGTGATTTATTTCAATTTTTACAACTTTTGAATTGTTGATGATTGAAATACCTTCTTTAATAAATTGTTGTTCGACAACTTGAGCGACTTCGGGATCTTCTTTACTTAATAAACCGTTTTGACTCGAAATTAAAATAACTTCTGTACCTAATCGATGAAAAGCTTGTCCTAATTCACATCCAATGGGACCAGCACCAATAATAGCTAAAGATTTGGGCTGATGGTTTAGGGTAAAAACTTGTTCATTAGTTAGATATCCAGCTTCTTTTAAACCTTCAATGTCTGGAATGGTCGGACGAGACCCAGTAGCAATAACAAAGGCTCTAGCTGTTAGTTTTTGCCCATCAACTAAAAAAGTTTTTGAGTCAATAAATTGACCATCACCAAAGATAACATTTACCCCTAAACCGCGAAATCGCTCAGGTGAGTCATTGGGTTCAATGGCTCGGATCACATCTTGCACATAATGAATAGTCTTAGTAAAATCAATGTCTGGCGGTTGAGTATAAATCCCAAAGCGATCGCTATGTTTTACCGAGTAAGCAATTCGAGAAGCTTGGATTAGAGATTTACTCGGTACACAACCAAACCAAAGACAGTCGCCACCCAGTCGGTGTTTTTCCACTAAAGCAACTTTCGCCCCTGTTTGAGACGCAGCACTCGCAACAACTAACCCAGCAGATCCCCCACCAATAACTACTAAATCGTATTCAACTGTCATGATTTTCCTCTAACATTAATTCTAATTAAAGTGGAGTAAGATGAAAACTTGAGGGCAAAACTCTCCTATATCAATAGGCTAGAACAATGGATTTACTGCGATCTCTCCCCATCGGACTTTATTTAGAAAAACCCATCACCTGGCTACATCAACTCGATCCAAGAGTTAAACTCATTTGGTTAATGACGTTTTTAGCTGCACCTTTGTTAGGTAATCCTTGGTGGCGTTTAGGAATAGTGGGTTTATTGATCTTATTAAGCGGTGTATCGGCTATTCCTTGGCGTGTTTGGCGACAACAGATGGGCTGGTTATTTATCCTCGCGGTTTTAGTTTTCATCTTAACGTCTTTGACTCCCGATGGGTTAGCGGTAAATTCTCAACCTAGATTACCAAATTCTGAATTATCCTTACCCCCGGCGAGTGATTATCAATATGTTTTGTTTAAAGGCGATTTGTTGAACATCACAAAATTTTTAGTCACACGACGCTCATTAGAATTAGGGGTTAGAGTCAGTACACTGATTTTTACACTGATCCATAGTACTAATCTTTATCTATTAACCACTGCACCCGAAGAAATCACCACAGCATTAGATCGTTTGATGTCTCCTTTACGTCGTTTTAAACTTCCCATCACAGAAATTGTCTTAACTTTAACTCTGTCTTTGCGGTTTATTCCTCTGGTTTTAGAAGAAGTGCAAAATTTAATTCGCTCGATTCGGACTCGTGCGATTAATTGGCAAAAGTTAGGATTAAAAAGAAGTTTACAAATCTGGTTAATGGTGGTTGAAACTCTTTTGGAAAATTTATTATTACGGGCTGAACAAATTGCGACAGCGATGGATATTCGAGGTTTTACAAGTCCTAATGAACACCAAGTACAATGGAATCAGTTACGCTTAAAACAACGCGACTGGCTGGCAATAGGTGTTTTAATTCCGTTTTGGTGCGCTCGATTTATTTGGGGTGGCATGAGTTAGAAAAAGGTTTTTAGGAGTAATAGCAATGGTTTTAACTCAAGATATTGATACAGAGATTTTGCCGTTAGTTGTGCAGTTTCGTCCAGTGATTGAAATGACGGATGATCAATTCGGTGAGTTTTGTCAGATTAACCGCGATTTGCGGATCGAACGCACAGCAGAAGGAGAAGTGATTATTATGCCACCCGTTTATTCAGAATCAGGGGAAAAAAATTTTAATTTAACTGGACAATTAGCTGTCTGGGTAAAACGTGATGGTACGGGCAAAGGATTCGATTCTAGTGCGGGTTTTACTTTACCCAATGGTGCAGTACGATCGCCTGATGCTTCATGGATTAAAAAAGAACGTTGGGAAGCAATTAATAATGAACAACGTCAAAAGTTTGCCTCGATTTGTCCCGATTTTGTTGTGGAGTTGAGATCTCAAACCGATAGTTTGAAAGTCTTACAAAAAAAGATGCAAGAATATCTTGACAATGGTGCGCTTTTGTGCTGGTTAATTGACCCAATCCAAAAAAAAGTTTATATTTATCGTCCAGATGCTGAAATGGTTTGTTTAAATAATCCTAAAACTCTTAGTGGTGAGCCAATTTTGTCGGGATTTGTCTTAGATTTAAGCGAAATTTGGGATTAATAATTCACTCTTTTCAGAAAAAGGTTTTTAGGAGTAATAGTAATGGTTTTAACTCAAGATATTGATACAGAGATTTTGCCGTTAGTTGTGCAGTTTCGTCCAGTGATTGAAATGACGGATGATGAATTATGCGAGTTTTGTCAGATTAACCGCGATTTACGGATCGAACGCACAGCAGAAGGAGCGATAGTTATTATGCCACCAACAGGCTCAGAAACAGGCGGAAGAAACTTTAGTTTAACTGGACAATTAGCGGTATGGGTAGAACGTGACGGGACGGGAAAAGGATTTGATTCTAATACAGGATTTATTTTACCTAATAAAGCGATGCGATCGCCTGATGTATCTTGGATTAAAAAGAAACGTTGGGAAGCCATTCCTCATGAACAGCGTCAAAAGTTTGCGCCGATTTGTCCCGATTTTGTTGTGGAGTTGAGATCTCAAACCGATAGTTTGAAAGTCTTACAAAAAAAGATGCAAGAATATCTTGACAATGGTGCGCTTTTGTGCTGGTTAATTGACCCAATCCAAAAAAAAGTTTATATTTATCGTCCTGACGCTGAAGTGGTTTGTTTAAATAATCCTAAAACCCTTAGTGGTGAACCAATTTTGTCGGGATTTGTCTTAGATTTAAGCAAGATTTGGGATTAATAATTAACTTTTTATGATTTCTCATTGGTATTGGCGATCGCTTCCTCTTCATCATCGCACAGGTTCAGAGATCTTTGAACGACTCTATCAAAAAGAGACCATTGCAACTCTTTTAGAAAGTCCTTACCCAACTCCAAAAGATTATCCTGATCTTTGTCGTTATTCCATTTGTGCTGGTTCGCCGCGACAAATGTGGACTCCCAAAATCGGGGAAATTTTGCCTTTTCTCAATGGTTTATTAGCTTCTTCCCCTAGTTTATCCTCATTACCTGACCATTTGCCTTTTATCGGTGGTTGGTTAGGTTGGTTAGGTTATGATTTAGCTTGGGAAATTGAAAAGTTACCCAAACAAAACTCAGATCCTTTACCATTTCCTGTAGCTTACTGGTATGAACCCGAAACCTTTGCCGTTTTGGATCATATTGAACAAATACTCTGGTTAGCAGCGACCAATCAGACAGATTTAGATCGTTTAGAATCTCTATTAGAAAAAGATACCGCACCTTATATTAAAAATACCATTGCATCGCCACCGATCGCGTTTTGTACGGAGCAAGCTGACTATGAAGCATCTGTAAGATCCGCCCTAAAATATATTAAAGCGGGTGATATTTTTCAGACCAATCTTTCTTTAAGGTTTCAGACGAAAACAACTGCCGATAGTTGGCAGATTTATCGTAATCTACAACAGATTAACCCTTCTCCGTTTGCGAGTTATTGGCGAACTCCTTGGGGTGTGGTGGTGAGTTGTTCTCCCGAAAGATTAGTAAAACTGGAAAATAAAAAAGTCCAAACTCGCCCTATTGCGGGAACTCGCCCTCGTGGGATGACAACAGAAGCGGATCAAAAGTTGGCTTTTGAATTAAAAGCGAATGTGAAAGAACAAGCTGAACATATTATGTTAGTAGACTTAGAACGCAATGATTTAGGGCGATTCTGTCAATGGGGGTCGGTTTATGTCGATGAATTACTGACGATCGAGCGTTATAGTCATGTCATGCACTTAGTTAGTAATATTAGTGGGATCTTGCATGACAAGTACAATAGTATTGATATAATTCGCTCGTTGTTTCCGGGGGGAACTATTACAGGATGTCCCAAAGTGCGTTGTATGGAAATTATTGAAGAGTTAGAACCATTAGGACGTAGTTTATTTTATGGTTCTTGTGGCTATCTAGATATACGAGGCAATTTAGACTTAAATATTTTGATTCGGACGTTGTTACTTACGCCCCTTAATGAGATTTATCAGGTTTGGGGACAAGTTGGTGCGGGAATTGTGGCTGATAGCGATCCATCGCTAGAATGGTATGAGTCACTTAATAAAGCTGAAGCACAATTAGCCGCTCTTAGATTGACTCTTTAAGCGTGATCATAGTTCTATTTTTTCGTCCGTTTAGCTTAAAATTAATTTATATTCTGCTCAATTTTTCTGATCTTAATTAAAAAGCAAAAGTGAGCCGAAATAAGATAATCTATATAAGTCGTGTAGATAATTAAGTGTTTGTGTAGGCTTCATCATAGGCTTAACTCAAATAAAATTAGTTCAAAATTAGCTTAATTATTTCATCAATTCCTGACATTTGCTTGATCTTTGCTTAATTTGAATTTGATCCTTTTTCTACCAGAAAGCGATCGCAGTGATGTCGTTTAGTGTGTAACCTTTGATGAGTAACGAAATTTATCTTAACCACCCAACTTTTGGTTTATTATACAGAGTATGCGTTCTCGATGAAGCTCAAGAAATATTTACAACTCTTTATGCTCAACGTCTTTTCTTTTTGGTGAAGACAATGGCTCAAACAGTCTCTTTTGACTCGATTAGTCGTTCCGATGCTCGTCTGTTAATGGAGAGTCGTTTACGCCAGTTACGTCGTGACAATTCTACGTCAGAATACACGACTTTGTATGCGATTTATCAGCGTACTTTTCCTTAAAGTGGAATCACTAAAAAAAGTGGCAGATTAATACACACACACACAAAAAGTACTGAGTAAAAGCTATCTCGTTTTCGTAGTTTCAGCAAAGTGTTATTCTGGTCAGTAGAAGGACGATTCAGGAGAAAAAAAGATGACGATTTGGGTAAATGAACAAATTGATCCTTGTGGGCTTGTTTACTCCTGTCTTGCCTGTCGTGATGAACAAGCAGCCCAAGATTGTCATCAAACGTGGTCAAAGAATCTGACCGAAGAACAAAAACAACAGGGATGGATTGCAAGACTAAGAACGGTTGAATCTTGGGATGAAGTGCCAGTCAATGCGCTTAAATTAAGTTATTAATTTTTTAGGCGGCCTCAATTGGGGCAAGTGTTAAACCTTCACGACGTAATTGTTGATGATAGAGTTCTGCTTGTTCTTGAGGCCCTGTCCAAACGATCGCCATTCCTTCAAAATGAACTTGATTTGTTAAACTCCACGCTAAATCACTGGTCATTCCGGGTATATATTTCATTAAGCAGTTAGCAACGTGTTCAAAGGTATTAAAGTCATCGTTTAACACAATGACTTTATAGTTAGGATAAGGTTTTTGGATGACTTGTGTCGATTGACTAGGGGCTACGGTAGAAGGATTGGGCATTGTCAGTTATCAGTAAACAGTTTACAGTCAACAGTTTACAGTGAATAGTAAACATATTAATAGGCTTCCTGCTCACTGATAACTGATATTTGTTTTAAGCGTAGCCGCGCCAAACTCCGACTAATATCCCTTGTACTTCTACTTGATCAGCCATAATATCAATGGGCTGATATTTAATGTTAGAAGGTTTTAGGGTAATCGTTTCACCTTGTTGATAGAAACGCTTAAGGGTTGTTCCATGTCCAGCAACTCTAGCGGCGACAATTTCTCCATTACCAAGAGATTCATCGGCATTAAGAGAACGCATAATCACGAGATCGCCATCAGCAATGAGATCCTCGATCATGCTATCCCCATTGACTCGCAATGCGAAACAATTACGTTGCCCAAACATATTGGATAAATCCAGCTTTTCTTCAACATCGGTAAAAGTTTCTACCAAGCCGCCAGCCGCGATCGCACCTAGAACGGGTATTCCCTGCGCGGGGGGGCGTAAAATACGAATGGTACGGGCTTTTCCTTCCGTCCAATCGATATAACCCTTGGATCGTAATCGTTCAAGACGACTTTGGATCGGCGCAGGAGATTTGAGATTCATCGCCCGCATCATCTGACGAATTGATGGCGCGTGTTGAGTTGACCGAATGTATTCGATCAACCAGTCATATAACTCTTGTTGAGCTTGAGTGAGGGATTCCATTGAATTTCCTCTGTTAGATCGTTTAATAATTAATTCAGTTAAAATTTAATTTAACTGAACTTGTTTTTATTTTAGGACATTCGTACTATTTTAGACAAATTTTTTTAGCAAATTGTTGATAGCAAAATAAGTTAACAATAAAGGCTTCAAAACTAGGAATTGATCAACAATGATAATTAGCATTTATTTAGTAAAGGATGATTTCCCTTGAATTTACCCTCTTTTCTTTGGCTGTGGAAAATTGCCGCTTGGTCAATGGGTTTATCTCTTTTTGCCTACAGTTTATTGGCCATCAGTGGGTTAACGATCTTTAATCGTCGCATTTCTAAGCGTCCTCGTCCAACTTGGTTAAGACCTTTGCACTACACAATTGGCGGTATTTTGGTTTTTCTGGTTTTATTATTACTCGTTGTTGGCATTGTTGGCACATTGGGTCATTACGGAAGTTTAGGCCATTCTCCTCATATGATTGCTGGACTCATGGTTGTGTTGCTTGTTTTGGTCTCGGCAACCAGTGGCTTAATGATTTCTCGTCAATATCCTATTTGGCGTACGATTCATGTCAGAACTAACCTGATTCTGTTTTTTGGCTTTTGTTTTGTTACGGTTACGGGTTGGATTGTAGTTCAAAAGTATTTACCTTGACATACTCCGGGCCCCCATTCGGCTAGGATTCTGGGGTCAAACAGTGATTGCAGACAAAGTCCGACTTACATCACCTAACCCAATGGTTGATGCCCCAACCATTTGAATATTACGTGCGGCGTTATCGTCTCTACCATTGACCAATTGACAGGATGGACAACGCCACTCTAGAAGCAGACAATTCAAGGGTTTCTAGAACGTGTCCACATCTGTGACAAGTCTTACTGCTGGGATACCACTGGTCAATGAAAATAACCAGTTTGTTTTTCTTTTTGGCAACCCATTCTAGGATTTGTAGAAATTCACCAAAAGCTAAATCTGATATCTTCCTCCCCCAAAGACGTTGCATTCCCTTAAGGTTTAGTGTTTCAAAACACAGCACATCGAATTTATCAGTTAGCTCATGGGCTAATTTCCAGAACCAGTCACGTCTACAGTGAGAAATATCTTCATGCTTGCGTACTAGATTTTTTCTAGCTCGTTCTCTGTTCGATGAGCTTTTTAACTTTTTGGAGTGTTGCGAACTGGCTTTTTTAATTGCTTTTAAAGATTGTTTGAAAAATTGGGGAGACTCAATTTTTGTCCCATCTGAACAAGTTAAGAATGTTTTCAAGCCGAAATCAAACCCCGCTATTTTACCAGTCGTGGATTTAATTTCTGATTCATCGACATGATCAACAACTACAACCATAAACAATTCCCCCAACGGTGTACGTTTTATGGTTAAAGTTTTGATTTTACCTTCTAGATTTCTAGACTTCCAAAATTGATAAACTCTAGTCCCAATTTTTACCCTGTTGCTACTTAAAAACTTATATCTAGCTTGCTTTAAAGTAAAAGATTTATACTTTTTAACTTTCTTAAATCCTGGTGGTCTAACTCCTTTCTTGTTGTGTTTAAAGAATAGTTGGTACACTTTATCAATACGTTGACAGATATCCTGTACTGCCTGAGAACCGACTAATTGCCAAAACTTATTTTTATTTCTAAGTTTAGCCATGTGTTTCTGAAGTTTTGCACAGTTCAAATGCTGGCCAAACATCGCGTAGTATCGCCTGTGTAAAGCAATACAGTGATTGTAGATAACTCCAGCAGCGTTAATCGACTGCTTCAGGTACCTATTCCGCTTGTGTTGGTATAGTTTGAACTTAAGTGTTTTCATGCTATCATGATAGCACATAGATAGCAGAATGACAGCATGAAAACCATAACTTTGAGATGTTCAGATGAAGAATATAAAAAGCTTCAGACAATAGCAGCACAGCAAGAACGAAGCATGAATGAGATTTTGAGAGAGTTTATTCGTTCATTAGAATTAAAGCCGTCGCCTTAGGACGGGGTAAAAGACCCATTTCTTTGGTAAAGCCTGTTGATGTTTGGTTCGGTTTTCCGTACTTTATACACGTGTTGACTTTTTAGGCAATTATTCTTTACAATAATTTACATAAAGAATAAAAAGTTTACAAAGAGGATCACAAAAATGTTAATTTTACTTTCAGTACTTTTAGTAGGTTGGGTTGCAGCAGCAGTTATCGGAACACAAGCTTATTTTCTAGGTGAGCAAACTAAACCCATTCATGAAAGAAACTGGCGTTCTAATTCTTTTGAACAAATTGCGCAATCTGTGACTGGACAAGAAACCGACTTTAGCAACCGCGTACCAGCTTTTGTGGTAGATTCTTACGCCAGCCAAAATCTACCCACTGATTAATAATTCCAAGTCGTTGAAGAAAGCGGAAAATTGAAGAAAGAAAATGGGATTATGAACAACAAGCCTGTTAACGCAGGCTATTTTAATTGGTTTTGTCCGGAGTATGGTCTGGACAATTTTCGTCGTCTGTCCATCCATAGGGATGAAAGCCACAAATAAGAGAAGTTCGTGTATCTTGGTTTTGTCCGTATGCTTTACCGTGATAATGTATACAGCCAGAGCAAACGGTGGGACGATTCGGTTCAATATAATTAAATCCGAGTTGCGCTCGTAAAATCTGACATAAGGCCTGATGACGATGCCAACGTCGATAGAAAGCTTGCTGACAAACAGAATTAGCAGTTAGCGGCAACGGAATCATAGTAAGCGACCTAAATAAAATTGCAGAAAAATCTAGGCGAGTCTAGCTTTTATAGATACTATTATGATTATATAACTGGTGCAAAAATTCAGTTTTTTGCAGGTAATGATTAAAGTAATAACATTATTAATGATCGGATGTTCCTTAATTATTTATTGAAGGGATGATTTTTTTGTATGATGGACAAATTAGATGAAACTTTAGGAGGAACGGTAAGCGAATCTTTTTAAAATGAAAAAAATATCAGCCTTGGGATTAGATATCGGAAGCAAACGAGTTGGGGTTGCTGGATGTGATGGTATTGGTTTAATTGCAACGGGTTTAACAACTATTGTAAGAACGTCTTTTGCAAGTGATGTAGAACAGTTTAAAAAATTAGTTGCCCAAAGAGAAGCGGCAATTTTGGTCGTTGGTTTACCCTATTCGATGAATGGTATGATTGAAACTCAAGCTAAACAAGTCCAAAAATATGCCCAACGTTTGGCTAAGGCATTAGAATTACCGTTAGAGTATATTGATGAACGATTAACCTCAGTTGAAGCCGAAGAACAGCTAAAAAGTCAAAAACGTTTTTCTACTAAAGATAAGGGTGCGATAGATAAACAAGCGGCAACGATTATTTTACAACAGTGGTTAGATCAGCGTCGCGCTTTTTTGAGTTCGTCAATTTATAATGAAAGTTTGTGATGCAATTTTTATTTTAAACTGAATTATGTCTGCTCTAATTAATGCTATTCCGACTCTGCAAATTCGCTACAATGAACAGGGTTTAGTTCCTGCGATCGCTCAAGACTATTTAGATGGTACTGTTTTAATGATGGCTTGGATGAATGTAGAATCTCTTCAAAAAACTTTACAAACTGGAGAAGCTTGGTACTGGAGTCGTTCTCGTCAAGAATTATGGCACAAAGGAGCAACATCGGGACATCTGCAAAAAGTACATTCTATTCGTTACGACTGTGATAGTGATGCTTTATTGATGACGATTGAACAAATTGGCGATATTGCCTGTCATACGGGAGAAAGAAGCTGTTTCCATCAAATTGAAGGAACAAAAATCGCGCCACCTGCTGATACATTATCCCAAGTCTATCGCGTTGTAGCCGATCGTTTGGTTCACCCCAAACCTGAGTCTTATACTTGCAAACTGTTTGAAGGAGGAGATAACAAAATTCTGAAAAAAATCGGGGAAGAATCGGCAGAAGTTGTCATGGCTTGTAAAGATGATGACAAGGAGGCGATCGCCTCTGAAGTTGCAGACTTATTATATCACACTTTGGTTGCTTTGGCTTATCATCAAGTAGATATTAGAGATGTTTATCGAAAACTCCAACACAGACGAGGATAACTAAGCAAGTATCATGTGATCAAGATGCCCAAAAAATATAATTTTCTGAAATAATATATTGTAAGGAACGACACTAATTATTACGATTCTTTCTTTACTCAATGTTTTTGTACAAGATTTAGAAAGCATTCAATTCTAATTCATCTCTCAAGAAGTGGAAATTGATAGAATGTTCCAATCGGACTATTTACCGCTTATTTTTTGTCAATCAGTTTATAATATCTGAATAAACATGGTGTGAGTGTATTATTTATGGCTGTTCAATTAAAACAAGCTTTAGTCGTTGGCTCGTATATTATTAAACAAAGATTAATTGGACGTAAGCGGTTTCCTTTGGTATTGATGCTAGAACCTCTGTTTCGCTGTAATTTAGCTTGTTCTGGCTGTGGAAAAATTCAGCATCCGCCAGAAATTTTAGTCCGTAATCTGACTCCTGAAGAATGTTTTGCTGCTGTTGAAGAATGCGGTGTACCTGTGGTTTCGATTCCAGGTGGTGAACCGTTACTCCATCCTCAAATCGATGAAATTGTTAGAGGTTTAGTTCAACGGAAAAAGTTTATTTATCTGTGTACGAATGCTATTTTATTAGAAAAAAGTCTAGATAAATTTGAACCTTCTCCCTATTTAACGTTTAGTGTTCATTTGGATGGTTTGCGGGAACATCATGACAAGTGTGTTGATCGTCAAGGTGTATTTGATAAGGCGATTTCTGCGATTAAAGCGGCTAAAGCAAAAGGTTTTCGGGTAACAACTAATACAACAATTTTTGAAGGAAGTAATCCTCAAGAAATGCAAGAATTTTTCGATTATTTAGTTACTCTTGGACTAGATGGGATGATGATTTCGCCAGGTTATAGTTATGAATGGGCTCCTGATCAAGATCATTTCTTAAAACGAGAACAAACTAAGGCTTTATTTCATCAAATTTTAGAACCTTGGAAATCGGGAAAAAAACCTTGGAATTTTAATCATAATCCACTGTTTTTGGATTTTCTGATGGGTGAAAAGGATTATGAATGTACTCCTTGGGGAAGTCCAAGTTATAGTGTTTTGGGCTGGCAAAAACCTTGTTATTTGCTAAATGAAGGACATTACAAAACGTTTAAGGAATTGATGGAAGCGACGAACTGGGATAATTACGGTCGTCAAAGTGGTAATCCTCAATGTGCGGATTGTATGGTACACTGCGGCTACGAACCGACTGCGGCTGTAGAGGCACTTAAACCAGAAAATATGGGACGTGCTGTTAGTAGTTTATTTGCTTAAATTCTTATTCCCCTCTTGTCTTAAGGGGGGAACTTAAAAAGGTATCTGATCTTCTAATTCGGGAAGTTTTTTAACTAATTGCTGAATCGAGTCTCTGACCATTCTTCTTACTTGTTGATCACAATCTTCTAAAAGCTCGATTAGTGGTGCGATCGCTTTAGCATTTTTAGAATAACCTAATTCATGTGCTGCCCAGTATCGAGTATACCAATATTCATTTTTAAGAGCGAATATAAAAGCTTCTACTGCATCTATACTATTTGATGGAATAAATAGAGTTGCCATTGTTCGTAAATGATTTAAACCTTCATCTCTCTTGTCATTAAATGGAGGTCTACAAAAAAAACGGATGAGAGTGTCTAACAATCTCGTATCTTCAGTAAATTTTAAAGCATCTCCAACAATTTTAAAATCATATTCAAATTTTATAAAATAATAGATTTCCGAATTAAGAGGCATTTGAGAAAGTAAGGCTTCAACTGCCTGAAATTCATACAAGGTTCTTTCTACTATTTGTTGAGAGTTATATTTCTGCCAAATTTCTCTAGCTATTTTTCCATCGTAATTCAAATATCCATCAGATTGTCTATAATAAGCTTGCTCATAACAATCAGCTACAGTTTGCATCATAGCAGTTAAGTCAGGGAAAATCGCAATAGTATAATCCCCTCCACCTTTAAAACTATGAAAACGAACTTTAATAATCTGATTTTCGTCAATTATAATATAGCCTTCATTACAATCACTACTCTTAAAGAGTCGTAAACCTATATTATTGATAGTATTATGATCAAAATATAAACTATTTATATAAAGTTCTTGTCTTTCAAGATATTCTTCAACAACTTCTTGTAATGGAACTAAATAAAAACCCGAATGATAATTCCAACCTTGCCCTACATCAAATATCCAATCTAATCCATCTATGGCTTCTTGAGATGAAGTTCCATTTTTCCATTGATAAAGCTCATAAAGTTCACAAGGAATTTTAAAAGGTAAATCTTTAGTAATTACATCAATTTCTTGATTTGATAAACCTGGATTAAGCTTAAGTAATACTTCATGTCTATCATTACCCAATAATTTAAGATCTTCTTTTTGTGGAGATAATTGACCATACCCATATTTATGTGAATATAATTGATACTGCTGATATGTCCAATTTAGTATTCTATCTAAAGCTTCTCTTAAATCTGACATTGATTTGGAATTAAATAATACACAGGTATTATATCCGAAAAACACAAAACCCCAATCTAAAAATAGAAAGGGGTAATGGTGTTTGAAGATTAATCCTGGCATCGAGCTATTGTCCCGTGGGGCAACCCCCAAAGTATCGTAGCCGCT
>NZ_PXOH01000038.1 GCF_003007785.1 Aphanothece hegewaldii CCALA 016
GTATTAAACCGCGCAGGTATCGGTATGGAAGTAATGCACGAGCGCAATGCTCACAACTTCCCCTTAGATTTAGCTTCGGCTGAACCTATGTCCGCTCCCGCAATCAATGGTTAATCTTTGAGATTCCAACAGAAGGCACTCCAGTAAATGGGGTGCTTTTTGTTTTTGGGGGGTTTTCTGTTAGCATCTGAATTTTAACTGAGAATTTTCTAAAAAATATCTTTGAAAATACCATAAAACATTTCAGCGAGAACTTAGAGGGTTATCATTCCTGCATCTTAGATTCAAGCCACAATAACAGTGTTAGAAGCTAAACGTTAAACAATGCTAACCAAAATTTCTCAATTTTTAAGTCATATTCCTAGTTTAGTTTATCTGTGGGTTGCTGTTCTGATTTTTGCTGCTTCTAATTCAGTGACGCGCAAGATTATCGAACTTGGGGAACATCATCTTGTTAATGGCAGAAATCCGATATCGTTGTGTAATGTGTTGTTTGTCGGGAATATTTGCGCTTTTCTGGTGATGATCTCGATCTTTTATTCAGAATGGAAACCTCGCAAACTCAAAAATCTGACTCGTGGTGATTGGATCAGTTTAACAATTATTGGGAGCTTATCGGGTGCGATCGCTCCTGCTCTCATTTTTACCGCTCTTGATCAAACGAATGTTACTAATGTAGTCTTAATTGGTCGCTTGGAACCGCCTCTAACACTAGCTTTGAGCGTTTGGCTATTGGGAGTGCGGGTTAATTTTTGGACGGTTGTCAGTTCCTTGATGACTCTAGTTGGTGTGCTAACAACGGCTTTTTTAGGAAGTTCTGGACAAGCGATCGCAACAATGGGCGGTTTACACTTAGGAAAAGGTGAGCTAGAGATCGCACTTGCTGCAATCATTTTATCGGTTGCAACTGTCATCAGTAAGTCGCGTTTAAAGTCGATTCCAATTGGAATTTTTAGTATTTATCGGACAGTTATCGGTACAGTGATCTTTTTCATTCTAGCTAACGCGCTCTACGGTTCACATCATTTTTCTGATGCTTTCTCTCCTTATCTTTGGGCGTGGATGTTCCTTTATGCTACTGTGATCGTCGTTGTTGGGCAACTCTGCTGGTTTGCGGGACTCAGAAATGCTACTTCAAAAGATACAACTTTAGCGAGTTCATTTAATCCAATTGCTGCGATCTTCATGGCTTATCTCATCTTAGGAGAAATGCCGAGTCCTGCTCAATATTTGGGAGGAAGTATCATTTTAGCTGGAATTTTCTTGAGTTTAATCGGGAATTTTACATACACTAAAAATAAAAATTTGTCAAGTAGATCAAGTTTAATAAATGCGATGGAAATGGCGATCGGTTTTCGGGGAATTTAGGGCGTTAACGGGTTTGTAGCCTGACTGAAACTAGAGTACCTGCGACTGCTGATGATGTGATCTGTCACCGCTTCAAAGGCAATCAAACATTGTCCATACACAAACCTTAAATCTTTTACTACAACGGAGAGGGAGAGATTCGAACTCTCGGAAGGTTTCCCTTCACTCGATTTCAAGTCGAGCGCATTAGACCACTCTGCCACCTCTCCAAAGATCCTTATCATAGCAAAAATTGGGCTAAACTGCTTCAATAAGATTTTCTTTTGTGGAGTAGATTAAATTTTCACTTACGATCTGGTACTCTGGATCGATCCAGACTAGACTCGCTTGCGTTACTTTCTTTTGTTCAAGAGTCACAAGAGAAAAATTACGCAGTTTTTGCCCATTTTGTTCTATGATACGCGGAACTAATGCAGCATTCAAGTAAATTGTGTTTTCTGGACTAATTTCGATCTGGGTTCTTAGTCGGGTTTGGGTATGTCTTAGACGATGGTGCATATGTCCAAAGGTAACTAGGGGAATGGTTTTACCCATTTGTCTTGAAAGTGCGATCGCCTCAGTAAAATCAGGATCACCGTGATCCCCTCCGATGGGTTGCCAATCTTTGCCACAAATATCTTCTGCAAGTTCACCGAGTCCAAAGGGGCCATTATGTCCTAAAAAAATCAGTGTATCAAACGCGGTTTTTTCCACTTGTTCCATGATTTTAGCGGTAGACTCAGTAAAATTATTTACCCCATAACGAGTCTGTAAAAATGTTTTATTTTTCCAATCTGAACCCCCCCAACTAAAGGGACGACTTCCTACAATCGATAATTGAAACTCAGGAAAATCTAACTTACCGTACCCGACATGAGCCTCACCCAGTAAATTTAATTGTTCTTGTACCCAGTCTTCTTTATCATGGTCGTAGGGCGATTGTTTACGTCCCCATGATGTAGCGCTATACCATGCGTCATGATTGCCCATTATAGCCGCTTTAGGCAGGTCACTAGACGCGATTCGACGGACTACACCCATAGATTCATTGCCAAAATCACCAACAAATAAAACTAAATCGACTCCTAAGTGTTTGAGGGTAAGATTATCTTGTTCTTCCCATTGCTCGTGGATATCTCCAACTACTGCAATTTTAATCTGATCCTTTGACTGAATGGTCATTCCGTAGATAAGTGAGGTGAAATATAACTTATGATTGTATCCTATCATTCCTCAAAGGCTGGTGTCAGGTTTAATAACTACTTGACTTGACTAAAAAAAATCGCCGCTAAAATAATTAAACCCAGTAAAGCTAAAGGTACCCAAAGATTAGATAATTTAATCATAAAAGGATTATTTTAAAAATATGTCTCCTCAAGATATTGTAACTTGGTTAAAAGAACGCACTAACTTAAATGTATTAAGTGATGATGTGCTAAATGCGATCGCTATTCAACTTGAAGATAAAACGATTCCTATTTACCAAGATTTGGCGGTAGAAAATATCGTTTCAGATGGAATTTATATTCTTCGTTCGGGATGTCTAGAAACTAATAGTAAACAGTTTCGTGCTTTGGGTTTAATTCCAAGTTCGGTGATTAATATAAAATCGGTATTACTCAATCAACCCTCATCAGAAACGATTACCAGTTTAAGTCAGTGTGAAGTGTGGTTTCTCAGTTCACAAAAATTACAAGAACTCGTAAAACAATACTCAGAAATTCCTCAACTATTTTCTATACAACTCGCTAAAGAACTCGAAGAAATTTCACAAAAACTCAGTTTTGAACAAGAACGACAAAACTTATTAAGATCTTATGTTGTTCCACGAGCTAAACGCGGTATTGTCGGCAAAAGTCGTTATGCAGAAAGATTGAGATCTGATATTAAACAAGCGTCTCGAAGTCATCAAAGTGTTTTAATTTTTGGTGAACCTGGACTCGAAAAAGATAATATGGCTGCTTTAATTCATTATGGATCTTCTTTTCGTCAACAGCCAATTATTAAAGTTAATTGTTCAACTCTCAAAACAAATGGTATAGAATTATTTGGTCAAGAAGGAGGGAAAATAGGTTTACTCGAAGCGTTAGGGGAAGGAACTTTAATTTTAAATAATATTCAAGAACTTCCTCAAGAATTAATTCTCTCTCTTGTTGAATTACTTAAAAATAATATTTATACACCCGTTAGTCGTTTCAATCAATCCTCTTTAGAAAAAACAAGTCTTGCTAGAATAATTATGATTTCTGAAAAGACTTTACCAGAAATAGATTCCCTTGTAAAGCATTTAATTAAAGTTCCTCCACTGCGAGTTAGAAAAGCGGATTTAGAAGACCAAGTAAAATATTATATTAATATACTTTGCCAAAGAAAAGGAGTAAAAAGACCAAAAGTTACACCCGAAGCAATTCGCAAATTACAAGCTTATGATTTTCCCAATAACTTAAGAGAATTAGAAAGTTTAGTCGAACGTTCTCTAATTCAATTAGGCGATAATAAAATAATTACAGAAGAAATTATCTGGCCATCTCAGAATAAGAAAAAACAATATCGAATTAATTTATTAAATACTTATCCAAGATTGCGTCAATTTTTGCGTAGTCCTTGGTGGACGGATTATATTAATTATCGCTTTACGTCTTTTGTTTTTGCTATTGTTGTTATTCTTCTATTTATTGGTCCACAAACAAGAGATCAAAACTTCGCTTTAAACTTATTTTGGGCGTGGTGGTGGCCATTAATATTAATAGGATTTCCTTTTTTAGGGCGTGTTTGGTGTTCGGTTTGTCCCTTTATGATTTATGGGGAAATTACACAAAAACTTTCTTTAATTCTCTTTCCTAGACAACTAAAAAAATGGCCTAGACAAAGTGCGGAAAAATGGGGAGGATGGTTTTTATATGGCTTATTTGCTTTAATTTTACTTTGGGAAGAACTCTGGAATTTAGAAAATACTGCTTATTTATCTTCTTGTTTATTATTACTAATTACGGCTGGTGCGATGATTTTTTCTACTATTTTTGAAAGACGTTTTTGGTGTCGCTATTTATGTCCAATTGGTGGGATGAATGGGATGTTTGCTAAACTTTCTATGACCGAATTAAGAGCGCAACAGGGAACTTGTTCGGCTGAATGTACGACCTATCAATGTTATAAAGGTGGTCCCCAAAAAGGGGAAGGAATGGAGACAGATGGCTGTCCTTTGTATTCCCATCCAGCACAATTAGAAAATAACCGAGATTGTGTTTTATGTATGACTTGTCTCAAAGCTTGTCCTCATCGTTCAGTAGAATTTAATTTACGTTTTCCGGGGATTGAATTGTGGACAACTCATGTAGCTAGAAGTTATGAAGTTGCACTACTGTTTTTATTATTAGGAGCAGTTTTTTTACATCATTTACCTAAAATTTTGTTTCAACTTCAGCTAAAATTAGATTTAGAGATATTTTGGATTCATGCAATAATATCAGTCTTTATTTTATTGATTCCTATCCTCTTACCTTGGTTTTCTCAAAGAATTATTAAACTATTTGCTCAAACTAAAAAAACTTGTAAATCTCTTTCTTTCCTTGAACTCGCTTACGGTTATTTACCTTTAGTATTAATGGCAAACCTCGCACATTATTTAAAATTATGGTTAGGTGAAGCAGGAAAAATTTTACCTGTCACATTTGCTACTTTTGGTTTACACGGTGAAAACTTACCTGTTTTAGTCGCTCATCCTGCGGTGATTTCTTTCTTACAAGGTTCAGTCCTAATTTTAGGTGCAATTACTTCTATTATTTTGACCCATAAAATAGCCAAACAATCTTTTAAATTATTAATTCCTCAGCATCTAACTATTATTATAATTACTCTTATGATTTGGCAAGTTGTTGTAGGATATTAAACGGTAGGGGTTTAGTCTCTAAACCCTTCTCAATGTACTAAAAGATTAGATAATATAGATATGACTTCTGTTTTTAGGTAAACTTTTATGCAAACCAATTCACAGCAAGAAAACAAGAGACAATATACTGATGAAGAAATCCGTCAAATACTCATGGAACAAGCAAAAAAAGATTTAAAATCAATTAATCCAGACACTCTAATCATCTTAAGTTTTCCTGAAGAAATTACAAAACCTAATGAAAACATCAGATTTGGTGATTTACCATTAGAAAATCAAGAAGGAATCCGTAAAGGTTTAGAATCTATTGCTAAAGGAGAGGTTAGTCGGTGGGAGATTTAAAAAAAGATGCCCTATGAAATATGGAGAGCTTTAAATGTTCAACAAAAGCTTCAGATTTTAGAAGAAACTAATCCAGAAGTCTTTAATAAAATTTTACAGAAGAGGATTTTTTTACAGGTGAACCTAATAAGCTTAAATCATTTTATATTAGTAATCTAATTATTGTCTATAATGTTTCCCATAGACTAAAAATTATTGAAATAGTAGATATTAGAGAATTATAAAGACTAATTAGTAATCATAGACTATTATTATCTTCACTATTGTAAAAATTGTTTAAAATGTTCAGAATCTCAGAAACATTAATATCTTCTTTTTCTGATTTGCTGTAAATTGTTAGTAATAAAACACTTGTTTCGGATTCAACCTGATAAATTAGACGATAACCTGCTCGTTTACCTTTTTGAATATTACTATTATTAACTCTTACTTTATAAACAAGATAGTCTGTCCCTAATTTTGGAATATGATCGCCTAAAAAATTTCCAGTTTGAATTTGTTGTATTATTGGTTCAATATCAGAGCGAATATTACGATATTTTTTTGATAAACGATATAAATTGTTTTCAAACTCATCAGCAAATCTAATAGAAATAGAATTTGATTCACTCATCTTCAATTCGCTCCCATAGTTCAGATAAAGGTCGGGTTTTTCCTTCTTTAGCTTCTTGTAAAGCTCTCCGCAAACTTGCTTTAATTTCTTCAATAGGAGTATCATCGGGAGCTATTTCTGATTCTTCTTCAGGAACTAAAATAATGACTTTAACCCGACTAAAAGTATGAATTTCTAATAAATTATCTAAGACTAATTGTCCTTTTTCGTCAACAATTCCCGTCATTTCAAAGGCTTTCATAACTTTTCCTCTGGTTGTTTGATATTTTTAATATTATAATTACTAATTATGCACTGAAACAAGATAACTTTGAATAAACTCTTGCACCGTTTCTAAACCTTCTTTAGTTTTCAGATTAGTAAAAACAAAGGGTTTTTCTCCGCGCATTTTTCTCGCATCTCGCTCCATCACCGATAAATCTGCTCCCACCATTGGGGCTAAATCTATTTTATTAATCACTAATAAATCCGATTTAGTAATTCCAGGTCCACCCTTACGAGGAATTTTATCACCTGCTGCAACATCAATCACATAAATAGTTAAATCGACTAATTCTGGACTAAAAGTAGCGGCTAAATTATCACCCCCACTTTCAAGGAACACTAAATCTAAATTATTAAATTTGTGTTCTAATTGGTCAATTGCGGCTAAATTAATTGACGCATCTTCACGGATAGCTGTATGAGGACATCCCCCAGTTTCTACCCCTAAAATTCGGTCTGGTGTTAATGCTTGGGAACGGACTAAAAATTGTGCGTCTTCTTGGGTATAAATATCATTAGTCACCACAGCAATTTGATATTTAGCCCGCAAAGATTTACACAATAAATCTAATAATGCTGTTTTTCCTGAACCAACTGGGCCTGCAATTCCAACTCTTAAAGTAGACATAGATATAAAAACAATTAACGATTGATTTGATACCGCATTCCGGGTAATTGAATGACTAATCCTAATAATTCTAGTTGTAGCAGAATTCCTGATACTTCTCCTGCATTTAATTGACTTTGTTGGACGATCATATCAAAAGATGTGGGTGTGGTTGCGATCGCATGGTACACTCTTTCGTATTCAGGTTCTAACTCTGGTGTCGTCACAGGAACGCTGTCAGTTGTTATCTGAGGAATAGCCCCCAACATCTCCAATAATTCCTCTTCTGTAATGATAACCTCTGCGCCTTGATGAACAAGCCTCAGACAACCTCTAGCAGAAGCAACATCAGGAGAATTGGGTAAAGTATAGATATCGCGTCCAAATTCATTTGCATAACGCGCTGTAATAAGTGATCCTGATTTTTCGGGGGCTTCTAAAACCAAGATTGCTCGACTTAAACCTGCAATAATACGATTACGCGCCGGAAAATTATTTTTATCAGGGTGCGTTTGTGCGGGATATTCACTCAAGACTAAGCCATTTTTCTGAATTTGCTCATACAGTTGACGATGATGATGGGGATAGACGATATCGACACCCGTTCCTAACACAGCTATTGTACGTCCACCCGCATTGATACAGCTTTGATGCGCTTCCCCGTCTATTCCGGAGGCCATTCCTGAAACGACTGTAAAACCCTGTTTAGCTAATGCGATACTAATTCTTTTCGCCCATCTTCGACCATGTTCTGTGGGGTGTCTTGTTCCAACAATACCCACCATCGGCGTTAGTCCCTGATTTTCTCTTAAATCTACCGTTCCTCGATAGTATAAAACAGGGGGAGGGCTAGGAATTTCGAGTAACAAACGGGGATAGTCGGGGTCTGCTGGTGTCCAAAATGTGGGGTTTTTCTGGATATGTTGTTCAAAAACTTCTTGCGGGTTGATTTTCTTCCGATTTTCTACAACAGTATCGATTAATTTCGGTCCAAATCCTTCTATTGCTCTTAATGCTATCTCAGAAGCCGTCCAAGCATCGCTGAGTGTATCGAAGTGTTGATAAACTCGTTTTAATAATACTGGCCCAATACCAGGAATTTTCGACCATGCTAACCAATAAGCGCGTTCTTTTGTCAATTCTGCTCCAGTTTAAGAAATGTTGCGATTCTTTCTATTGCTTTTTCTAGTACATCGGGTTCATGAACTAAGGCAAATCTAACATATCCTTCGCCAGATTTCCCAAATCCTGCACCAGGAGAAAGCGCGACACCTGTTTTTTGGATGAGTCGAGTACAAAATTCTACGGAACGTTTTTCCCAAGGATAAGGCAATTTTGCCCAAATATATAGGGTTGCTGATGGTGTCGGAACTTCCCAACCGATACGACGCAAGGCATTTACAAAAAAATCACGCCGTTTTTGATAGATGGCTATGGTTTGTTGTACGGAGTCTTGCGGTCCCTGTAATGCTGCGATCGCACCGCTTAAAATCCCTCTATACTGATTAAAATCGACGACAGCTTTAATACGTCGTAAGGCGCTAATGAGTTGAGCATTTCCCACCGCAAAACCAACTCGAAAACCTCCCATATTATAGGATTTCGAGAATGTATAAAATTCAATGGATACGTCTTTATTGGGATCTGCCTGTAGGATAGAAGGTGCAGGGGAATTAGAATCGAAAACGACATCAAAATAAGGGAAGTCGTGAACTAAAACTAACTGATGTTCTCGACAAAAACTTACGGCTTTTTCAAAAAAGGCTAAGGGTGCGATCGCTGTTGTTGGATTATGAGGATAGCTCAAAACCATCATTTTAGCTTGAGCGAGTACTGGTGCGGGAATGTCTTCTAAGATGGGTAGAAAGCCATTTTCAGCTAGTATGGGCATCGGATAAATTTGCCCTCCAGCCAAGACGACACCCCCCGCATGGGACGGATAACCAGGATCGAGGAGTAAAGCAAAGTCTCCAGGATTTAAAATGGCCAAAGGAAGATGAGCGGTTCCTTCTTGAGAACCAATCAAGGATAAAATTTCCGTTTCTGGCTTGACAAAAATACCAAAACGTGCATAAAACCATTGGGCGGCAGCCGTTCTAAATTCTTGTGTACCTTGATGTAAAAGATAGCCATGAGTCGTCGGATCGTGTAAGGCGTTTTGTATGGCTTCAATGACATGGGGTGAAGCAGTTAGATCCGATGATCCCAAGGAAAGATCGATAGTTTCAATTCCTGTTTGTTTAGCTAATGCTTTGGCGCGATCCATATCCGCAAAAACGTTACTACTCAGGGATTGAATGCGGTTAGCCAGTTGAAAAGTAGTCATTATTTTAAAAAGGTTTCGACTAAGCTTTGTAGTTGCTGTTTGCCGATCGCTCCTTCTCTAGATTCAATAATTTCTTTATCTTTAATTAGTCTGAGAGCCGGTACACCCTCTACCTTACATTTAGCCACAGATTCGGGGTTAGGATCCACTTCTAATTTAACCACCTTAAGGCGATCGCTATAAGTATCCGCGATCCAACTTACAGACGGCGATACTAACTTACAGGGGCCACACCAAGAAGCCCAAAAATAGACCAAAACTGGTTGTTCTGTGCGATAAACTTCTTGTTCAAATTCATTATCTGTAATTTCTAAAACCTTACTCACAATTTTTAGCTCCTCATCATTAATCATAACTAAAGGGACATCGAGTACAAAATATACCCTTTTGTCCCTAAAATGCGACTCATTTAAAGTCCATCAAGCTGTTTCCGTAAATCTTCTAACTCCGCATCAACAGCAGAGTCAGAGACTGGTGTTTTAGTTGGTGTAGTTGCAGAAGGTAAAGCGGCTTTTGGTTCAGGTGTACCACCCAGTGACGCTTTCAGCATAGCTAATTCATCCTCAACATCGCTACCTGATTCGAGTTGAGCGAATTGTTGTTCAATGCCAAAACCGCCTAATTCACCGAGAGCTTGAGATTTAGCCTCTTGTTGTAAGACTTTTTCTTCCATGCGCTCAAAAGCCGACATCGCGTTACCTGTATCGATCCCGCCAATGGTTTTTTGGAGTTCTTCGTTAGCTTTTGCCGCTTTAGAACGAGCCACCAACATATTTTTCTTGGTTTTCGCTTCCGAAATTTTGCTTTCTAAAGCAATGAGGTTTTTTCTGAGGGTATCTACGGTAACAGTTTGTCCATCAAGCTGTTGTTTGAGAACGGTTGCTGTCTCACCATAAGATTTCTTTCGTTTGAGGGCTTCTCTGGCGAGGCTTTCGTCACCTTTAGAAAGAGCTAATTTAGCCCGTTGTTCCCATTTAACCGATTCAGATTGTTCTTTTGTATATCTTTGTTCCGTTTGTCTTTGCTCGGCGATCGCTCGTGCGACGGCTTGGCGTAACTGTACGAGATCTTCCTGCATATCTAGTACAGCTTGTTCGAGGATCTTTTCTGGATCTTCGGCTTTACTAACCATGTCATTAAGATTGGCTCGAACAACTCGGTTTAGGCGATCAAATAATCCCATGACGCTTCTTATCCTTTTGTTAGAATCGACAAGTCAATTTATGGCTTTAGACTGGGGCGCATTAGCCTACTTTATTAAAATTTTAATAGAGATGCCCCATAACTCTATCTTTTCTAGTGTAATCTAAGCTGCGATGTCCGTCGCTATTGGGATTGTTTGATCAAGAAAAAGTGACCCTTGGAGTCATCTTAATTTATCTTCCTCTGGGAAACCGTCGCTGTTCAAGGAAAGGAGGTAACTTGGTCATTGAGCGATCGTTTTCTGGAGGTGCGGGAGCAT
The DNA here is from genome assembly GCF_003007785.1 of Aphanothece hegewaldii CCALA 016. Lineage (GTDB taxonomy): Bacteria > Cyanobacteriota > Cyanobacteriia > Cyanobacteriales > Microcystaceae > Chroococcus > Chroococcus hegewaldii. The sequence goes on from NZ_PXOH01000038.1 coordinate 10,851, forward strand.
TTTGAGTTGTCGTCGGCGGGGTTACGGTTTGATTAATATTGGGGGTAATTACACGATTCATTGACTCTGAGGAAAAACCCGTTGCAATGACTGTAATTCTGATTTCCCCTTGCATCCGCTCATCAATGACCGCACCAAAAATGATATTAGCATTGGGATCAACGACTTCATAGATGGTTTCAGCGGCCGCGTTTACTTCATGTAAGGTTAAATCGTTGCCACCCGTGATGTTTAAAACTACGCCTTTAGCACCTGCGATCGAAGATTCTAATAAAGGTGAAGAAATTGCGGCTGTCGCGCCTTCTTTCGCTCTAGATTTGCCCGAACTGATACCAATTCCCATCAATGCTGATCCCGCATCGGCCATTACTGCCCGTACATCGGCAAAATCGACATTTACCAGTCCTGGGATGGTAATAATATCCGATATCCCTTGTACCCCTTGTCTGAGTACATCATCGGCGATGCGGAAAGCTTCTTGTAATGGGGTTTCTTGGGGAATGACTGCTAATAGCTGATTGTTGGGAATAATAATTAGGGTATCGACACGACTTTGTAAACTGCCGACTCCTTCATCTGCTTGATTTGTTCGACGACGACCCTCAAAGGTAAAAGGACGAGTGACGACTCCGACGGTTAGACAGCCCATTTCTTTAGCAACTTCTGCTACGATGGGGGCGGCTCCCGTTCCTGTTCCACCACCCATTCCCGCCGTAATGAACACTAAATCTGTATTTTCTAGGGCGTGAGCGATTTCATCCCGTGATTCTTCGGCTGCTTTTTGTCCAATGGCTGGGTTTCCACCTGCACCTAGTCCTCGTGTGAGCTTTTGTCCGATTTGAAGACGTTGCGGGGCGGCTGAATTAGATAAGGCTTGAGCGTCGGTGTTGATCGCCCAAAATTCAATTCCTGTCAATCCACTATCAATCATTCGGTTGACGGCATTACATCCCCCACCGCCTACGCCAATGACTTTGATTTTGGCTACGTTAGACGGCACGATTTTATTACTCCTAGTTTCTTCTCTAGGTGGTCTGACGACATCATTCATATTGGGTATCTGTAACCCGGCATTGTTTAAAGTAAGATAATTATCAACGTTTGCAGACATTTTGCTCAGATCTGAGCTATCTGAACTAGGTCGGTTATGATTGGATTCATTATTTAGTGTCATTGTAAGTGGAACGGGTTTCTTTGCAATTCTATTACTATATGGTTCATTAAAGTTAATTTATTTACATTATCACTAATATTATGTTATGTCTAAAACTGATGCCATTATTTTATTTTTCAATGATCATCAGTTTGGATGATGATATTGATGGATTTTGGTATGTCTTTACTATCCAATTAAAAGTAATAAGCGGTTATTCTTTTTTAACTAGAGAATTAAGTGATTGACTCTTGGGTTGTTGTTTGAGTTGAACAACTGGAGAGTCGGGGTTACTTACATCAATATAGACAATTTGACTCTTGGGAATTTGTTCGGACAAATGACGCATTTTTCCTAAAATTGATAGTTTTTTGGCTAGTTGAGTTGTGTAATCTCCAAGGTGAACGTTTCCTAATTCAGTAACCAGTACAAGATTACTGTAATCTTGCCAATCAATAGCAAAGATTTGAAGGGGAAAATCGTGAATTAATGGATAAAGTTGGAGCCAGTAATTACGATAATTAGGATTATAACCAAGTACTTTGAGAGTAGGTGTTTTAAAGCCTTTTTGGTTTAAATTATAAAATTTTTGCGGTATGAAAACTCCTTCCTCATCAAGATAGCCCCATGCTCGGTTAGAAGAGGCAACCGCAATGGGTTGTCTTTCTTTAACTTCTATGACGATTTTTGGTGGAAATAGATGACGTGTGACAAGCGCTCTAGCAACGGGCGGTTTGTTTTCCAGTTGTTGGCTTAATTGATGGGTGGGAAGTCGCCAAAGGGACTGGGGATATGATAGTAATAAAAGCGATCGTAGCGTCTTTTGTGACATGAGTTGTAGCCCTTTGACTTCAACTTGACTATCTTTTTCAATCTTCCAAGTCGATAGGGTCATCATCCAACCTACACCACCAGCTAAACACATCAGAAAAAAAAAGCGCCAGATAGCTTGGCCTGTTTTGAGTCGTCGTTGACCCACTAGAGCAGACCGTTGATCTTTAAGAGAATCAGAAGATACAGAAATCGTCATGAACTAAACTAACAAGCCTCAAAATCTTGATGCAATCTTTGCTCTAGATGTTCCATCCTTTCTGAAAAATCGAGCCATGAGTTTATCGATCTCGTTTCAATTAGATTGATTTCGATGTTATAAATGTATTAACCGATTATTGATTTTTTCTCAACTGCTTCATCCGGCACGAGAGGCGCTTATTTAGACCCGAAGTTTATCAACTCAAAACCTATCAACCCAAAACCTTAAGGGCTGCAATAGTTGTGCGGTAGTGTTAACGTTGTTAAATATAGCAGTTTTTTATCAACATTCTCTAAGCCTATGGTCATGACAAAACGGGGTTTGGTTCTGGGTGCAACGGCAGTTGTATTAACGACTGTGGCTGTCACTGGGGCAGGAATGCGACTCTCTCAAAGTCAAGCTTTTTTTCAAGAAAGTCCCAAAGAGTTGATAGATGAAGTTTGGCAGATTATTGACCGAACCTATTTGGATGGAACTTATAATAAAAACGATTGGCGCTCAGTTCGTAGTGAATATCTAGATCGCTCCTATGCCGACGAAAAGGAAGCCTACAAAGCGATTCGAGAAATGTTAGAAAAGCTAGGTGATCCATATACTCGTTTTATGGACCCTTCGGAGTTTAAAAATATGCAAATCGATACCTCTGGCGAATTATCAGGGGTGGGGATTCAAATTACGAAAGATGAAAAAACTAAGCAACTGGTTGTCGTTTCTCCCATTGAAGATACACCAGCTTTTAAAGCGGGAATTTTAGCTCAAGATATTATTGTCAAAATTGATGGTAAATCGACTGAAGGAATGGAGCTAGAAGACGCGGTTAATATGATTCGCGGGAAAGTGGGTACTAAGGTCACGCTGACGATTCAACGAAAATCTCAAAACACTGACTACACGCTGACTCGCAGCAAAATTGAAATTCATCCCGTACGCTCTCACATCGAAACGTCTCCCGTCGGCAAGGTTGGCTATATTCGACTCAATCAATTTAGCGCCCAAGCTGGACAAGAAATGCGCGATACCATTACTAAGTTAGAATCTCAAGGCGTTCAAGGTTATATTTTAGATCTTCGTTCTAACCCCGGTGGACTTCTCTACTCTAGTGTGGAAATTGCTCGGATGTGGATTGATGATGGCGTAATTGTCTCAACGGTCGATCGCAAAGGGGTAGTCGAGCGACAACGGGCTAATAATCGCGCTTTAACAGATAAACCTTTAGTGGTTTTGGTCGATGGCGGTTCAGCTAGTGCCAGTGAAATTCTCTCAGGTGCTTTGCAGGATCATCATCGGGCTGAATTGGTCGGAACAAAAACCTTTGGTAAAGGTCTGGTACAATCAGTCCGTAGTCTTGGTGATGGTTCGGGTTTAGCTGTGACGATCGCTAAATATTTGACCCCCAATGGACGCGATATCAATAAGGAAGGTATTCCGCCTGATATCGAAGTAACTTTAACCGAAGATGATCGCAAAGCCTTACAACAAGATCGCAATAAGATTGGGACTTTTGCTGATCCCCAATTTGCTAAAGCGTTTGAGGTTCTTAAACCCGAAATTGCTAATTATCAAAAAAGTCCTGGAAATCAAGCCACTACTACCAAATAAAACAAGACCAAATAAAACAAGACAACTCAGGAGAGGATCACCTCTCCTTACTACTGAGGCTGACATTTGCCTGAGCGAATTAATCCAACTCGTCGGGCGATCGCGTCCTCGTGAGAGGGAAATGGCCCCCACCACTTTTCCTCAGTTGGTGTCTGTTCGGTCCCTAATTCCACAATTTGACAAGAGCCATTTTCTTTCTTGACAATATACCAAGTATGTGTATTATCACTCATGACTGAATCTGATCCTAACTTTGAACAAAAGGTTCAACGCCTTCATCAACTGACAGTTTGGAGTCGCTGGCTATTTGTGTTAGCTTGTTGGCTGATTCTAGCCCCTTTTGGTCTGTGGAACCTCCGCCCTGAGATAGAATTAATCAGAGAACACTTTACATGGACGGCGGTTCGTTTTGGACTCGCTTATCATCTATTTTCAGCCTTGAGCTTATCTTTTTGTGTTGGCATTACTGCCGCAGTTTTAGTCTGGCAAAGCCGCAATATTTTACAAGGTTTGCCCAGACACGAAAAACAACAACTTGAAAAACGGGTTGAAAAAATTCAAGCAATTGGCCCTCGTCATCCCCTATGGCGTTGGCTAAATCAGTAATCAGTCATCAGTCATCAGTGTTGAACCAGTTAATTGTCTCTAGTCCCGACTGAGAACTATTAACTTGTTTTTTCCTTACTGTTCACTGTTCACTGATTACTGATTACTGTTTACTGTTACAGATCGCCACCCCGTAAAAAAAGCAAAAAGACGACGGCAGGCCCAGCTAACATGATAAGAGCAACAAAAGTTAATTGAAAAATGGGTTCTAAATTTAAGGCTGCGAGTAACTCCATATTGTCTCCTGACGCTATCCCGATCATGGGTTATATATTAAAAAACCAATGTCTATCATACCGAAGAAGCTTCACTGCTTTTTCAGTAATGACATAAAAATCTATGAAGTTTTATTACAAAACTAAAAAATTATGGAAACTTGGCAATGTGTGAAACAATGTGGGGCTTGTTGTCATCTTGATCCAAGCGATCGCCCTGACTTAGAAGATTATCTGACTCCCGACGAACTACAACAATATTTAGCGATGGTGGGTGAGGATGGCTGGTGTATTAATTTTACAAAAGAAACTCGTCAATGTCAGATTTATGACTCACGCCCTCGTTTTTGTCGTGTCAAACCCGATACATTCGAGCAGATGTACCAAGTTAGCCCCAGTGATTTTAATGAGTTTGCTATTGACTGTTGTCGGCAGCAAATAGAAGGCGTTTATGGGGAAAAAAGCCCAGAAATGGAACGCTACAACCAAGCAATTCAATCTTAATGTCGTAAAATAAATGGCGTTAGGAAAAAAGTATAAAAATTAATTGACGCAAAACATGACTCAAACTCAAGAAACGAACTCAAGCACCATTACGCCAGTTAATCAAACTTCTAACAATTTTTGGGCGATTTTTAGTTCGACTTTTCTAACGATCTTTTTCGCGGAAATGGGAGATAAAACTCAGTTAGCAACTCTGTTAATGAGCGCTCAATCAAAATCTCCTTGGGTTGTGTTTGCGGGATCAGCGCTGGCATTAATTTCAACGAGTTTGTTAGGTGTTTTGATTGGTTATTGGATTCGCGGGCGTTTATCCCCTAAAACACTCGATTTAGGCGTTGCTCTTTTGCTTTTATTCATTACCGCTTTATTAGTCGGTGATATTATTTATTCCTAATTTTTTTACCTATGGATTGGCAATTATTTAGTTTGACTTTTATGACGGTTTTTTTGGCTGAATTAGGTGATAAAAGTCAATTAGCCGCGATCGCATTAGGAGGAAGTTCTAAATCTCCTCGTGCTGTTTTTTTGGGTTCAATTACCGCATTAATTTTAGCCAGTTTTCTCGGAGTCATTGCCGGCGGTGGCGTGGCTCAATTTTTACCCACTAAATTATTAAAAGCCTTTGCTGCTTTTGGTTTTGCTTTGTTAGCACTCAAAATTTTGTGGTCAAGTTTTTCTGAGCAAGCCGATACTTAATCGAGTATAAATACTTACTAAGTTTATGAGAGCAAATTAATGTGATAGCTGCTACACATTTTTTCACCAATATTGCTTAATATTTGTTATTGTGGATTGTAACAAACTGAAATATTTATTCAGCGATTAGCTAGGTTTTAACATGGTTTTATCTATTGTAAAGCCATCCGCTTTTGATGTTCAAGTTCTTAAAGAAGTTTGGGCAAATCTAAAAAAAGATAGTTGTCCTTATCATTACAACTTCCATATGCACACAAATTGTTCCGATGGTCAGCTATCCCCTGTTACCGTTATGGAACAAGCAGCACAAATTGGACTCAAGGGGCTGGCAATAACCGATCATCATTCGGTTAAAGGTTATCAAATTGCTCAAGCTTGGTTAGACGAAAAACGCTCATATAAGCCAGAACAAACTTTACCTCATCTTTGGACTGGTGTCGAAGTTACGTCAGATTTACTGGGTACAGAGGTTCATCTATTGGGTTATGGTTTTTTACCCGAACATCCCGCGATGTCTCCCTATCTGCAAGGCGATCGCCCTTCTTCTAGTGACGCATTAGCCGTAAATGTGATTCGAGCTTTCCATCAAGCAGGTGGTTTGGCGGTTTTAGCTCATCCCTCTCGCTATCAACGAGCAGCCGAAAAGTTAATCCCAGATGCCGCAAAATTGGGCATTGATGGGGTAGAGGCTTATTATGCTTATGGAAATCCTAAACCTTGGATACCCAGTGTCAAAGAAACGGAAATAGCTTTAGAAATTAGCCAAATTCATCAGTTATATAACACCTGCGGCACAGATACACACGGAAAAAGTCTGTTACAACGTATTTAGGTTGATTCGTTCCCAATTTAATTGTTTACTTGCTTCGTTCTTGTGCCATCGTAACAAATTGGCCGTCTGTCCGATTTCAATTCCTTTTAAGTTGATCGCTTTTCTCGGAGATTCGGTAGCCATTGCGATCGCTACTCCTAAATCACAGATCCCCCATTTGACTAAATTTTCTACACCTTTGAATAAGGGTAAAGTAGTTCCGGCTAGAGTTCCATTGATTAATCTAGCTGTACCCTCTTTTACTTCTATTTGACGACTATCCCAAGGATAAAACCCATCTTCTAAACCCATTGGGGCTAAAGCATCACTCACTAAGAAAATTCCTTTTTCATAATGACTCGCCCGCAAAAGAAGATCGATCATCGTTGGCGCAACATGACGACCATCGGCAATCAATCCACAGTATACTTTTTCATTGACGATCGCCTCGGCTAGTAAACCAGGTTTGCGATGGTGTAGCGGTGGCATGGCATTAAAGGCATGAGTCACCATTGATGCCCCTTTTTCAAAGGCTTTTCTTGCTTGTTCGGCACTGGCATCAGAATGACCTAAACTAATGGTAATTGAGTGGGAATCAAGATACTGAATAACTTCTCCTTCTAGGTCTAATTCAGGTGCTAAAGTGACAATTTTGACGAGATGTGTATATTTTTCTAGAATGTCTTCTACGGCTTCTAAACTGGGGCGGAGTAAATATTCTGCGGCGTGTGCGCCCCGCTTTTCTACGTTTAAAAATGGCCCCTCTAAATGAACTCCTAATATTTGGGCTTTCTGTGTTGATGTTTGCGGATGTTTTTTAATATATTCATCGATTATTTTTAGCGATCGCTGTATATTTTCAACTGATGTTGTTACCAATGTCGGTAAAAATCCATCTATTCCTTGCGTCCATAAGAATTTACAAATATCTTCTAAGACAAAGTTATCCGCTTCTGTGAGTTCGGGAAACGCTTTCCCTAATGCTCCATTGATCTGTAAATCGACTCCCCCTAAAGAAATCCAGTCCCCTTCAACATCGATGATTTCCCCAATATGCTCAAAAGATGTTTCTTTAATTTTTTCGATGATTCCATGTGGATTTATATAAATTTGTTTGAGGTTTTTAAAACCAGGAATTCGAGCGTTTATTAGTGTTATCATAAATACAACAGTAGCCGTAATTTAATTCATGATTTTTTTATTTTAATGCAGAAACGCGACGCACTTTTTTTCGATAAGGGCTTGACAAAACCTGTTTTTTTTGCAAAAATATTTTCATAATGGAAATATTAATACTTATAAATATAGGCAAAGATTTCCATTATGAAAAATTTTTTCTTATAAAATAAGAATACCACGAAAAACCCTAATATACTAATAAATTTTTTTTTCTTAATAAAAAAATAACAAAATGAAGCAAGAGCCAAAAATTGGAATAATTATGGGTAGTGATTCAGATTTACCCACAATGAAAGAAGCGATCGCCGTTTGCGAGGAATTTGGCATAGTATCAGAAGTAGGAATTGTTTCAGCCCATCGCACCCCAGAAAGAATGTTTGAGTATGCGAGAAACGCTCATAAAAGAGGATTAAAAGTGATTATTGCAGGTGCAGGAGGGGCGGCGCATTTACCTGGTATGGTGGCATCATTAACCCCATTACCAGTGATTGGAGTACCTGTAACAACCAAACAATTAAGCGGCGTAGATTCGCTTTATTCTATTGTACAAATGCCGGGGGGAATACCTGTAGCAACAGTAGCGATCGGGAATGCGAAAAATGCAGGATTATTAGCAATACGGATTTTAGCGGCAAATGATCCCCTATTGTTAGAAAAGGTGATTGAGTATCAACAAAGTTTAAATCAAATGGTTTTAGATAAACAGGATAAATTAGAAGCAATGGGATATAAAACCTATTTAGAACAAATGTAAAAGGTTAGTTAGGTAATGTGTATTAATCTTGGATGATGCGGATACTTTCAGGAATAATTTTTACTTTAACCGATTGTTTGGGTTTGTAATTATTCTCATTGTGATTAGATAAATTCTGTTGACGTATTGTAATCAAATTTTGTTCACTTAGACGCACTAAATATCGCGTATCTGTTCCCAAATAAACCGCTTCTTCTATTACTCCAGAATAGCCCTGTATATCGGACGTAGCGAGGTATAAAACCGCTTTTTCGGGACGAATGACAAGAGTAACAAACTCACCAACAGGTAAAGGATTTTTGCTAATAATATTAAATAGTAACATTTCATCGACTAAAACAATGCCTCGATCGCCTATTTGTTCAATAACTCGCCCCATTAATAAGTTACTTTCTCCAATAAAATCAGCAACAAAACGACTTTGCGGTTCTTCATATATTTCTCTAGAGGTTCCCACTTGTAAGAGTTTTCCTTGATACATTACCCCAATGCGATCGGACATGGTAAGAGCTTCTTCTTGATCGTGGGTAACATAGATAAAAGTAATGCCCAATTTTTGCTGCATATGCTTTAATTCTAGCTGCATTTCTTTGCGTAGTTTTAGGTCTAATGCTCCTAGAGGTTCATCTAATAGTAAAACTTTAGGTTTTTTCACTAAAGCACGTGCGAGGGCGACACGCTGCTGTTGTCCCCCAGAAAGTTGACGAGGATAGCGATTTTCTAAACCCTCTAGTTGTACCATCAAAAGAGCATTACTGACCCGTGTCCGAATTTCCGAACGAGAAATCTTTTCCATTTCCAAACCAAAAGCAATATTATCAGCAACGTTAAGATGAGGAAATAAAGCGTAACTTTGAAAAACGGTATTAACAGGGCGATGAAAAGGGGGACGTTGTTTCATCGGTTCACCTTGAATATAAACCTCACCAGATGTTGGTAATTCAAACCCTGCAATCATTCTTAATGTTGTTGTTTTGCCGCAACCAGAGGGACCCAAAAGCGAAAAAAACTCGCCTTCAGTTATACTAAGATTGAGGTTTTTTACAGCGACAAAATCCTTATTTTGAGAACTTTTAAAAGATTTAGAAATATTAACGAGTTCAACAGCATACATTTCTTTATTGTCCTAATCTTATTTCCCTACACCCAGTTTTGCTTCTGTCCACGCTTCATCATAAAGACGTGTTGCTTCACCGACATCATTAATAAAGATTAATTTTTTGTAGACTTCTGGCGGGGGATAAATCGCAGGGTTATTGAGTTCGCTTTTGTTAATTAATCCTTTTTCAATTGAAACTTTATTCGGTGTCCCATATTTAATATAGTTGGAGGTTTTTGCACTAATTTCTGGAGCTAACAAAAAGTTGATAAATTGTTCGGCTAAGTCGGGATGAGGCGCACCTTTAGGAATAGCAAAGTTATCTACCCAGATAATTGTACCTTCTTTTGGGATCACATAACGTAAATCGGGGTTTTCTTCCATGACTTGAAAAATATCACCGCTCCATTCTACAGCAATATCAACTTGTCCTTGATCGAGTAAAACTTGTCCTGTATCTGGTGCGAAAGCGGCAATATTATCTTTATTTTTAATAATAAAATCTTTAGCTTTATTAATTTCTTCGGGATTTGTTGTATTAGGATCGTAGCCTAAATAAATGAGAATTCCACCCATCATCATTCGCATTTCTTCCGTAAAAGCCACTTTCCCTTTATATTTAGGATTAAAGATCTCTTGCCAACTTTCTAACTCTTTTCCTGTTTTTTTGAGGTTATAACCTAGACCCAACGTTCCCCATTGATAGGGTAAGCTATATTTGTTGTCTGGATCGAAAGGAGGATTAAGAAATTTTTGATCAATATTTTTTAGATTAGGAATTTTGTCATGATTGAGGGGTTCTAAAATTCCTTCTTTTCCCATAATCGTCACTAAATAATCAGTGGGAAAAATCAGATCATAACCAGGGTTTCCCGCTTTCATTTTGGCATATAGATCATCAGGAGACTCAAAGGTGTCATACTGAACTTTAGTTTTATATTTTTGTTCAAATTCAGTAATTACCGCAGGCTCAATATAAGTTGAATAATTGTAAACGCTCAACACATTAGCTGAGGTGGTTTGATCTGGTTGTTGAGTTGAGTTAGGGTTGTTTGCCATACAACCAAAGGGAAGAATAACACCAATGAGGAAAATAAACAGAAGCGATCGCAAACGTTTTTTCATTGTTGCTTTATGTAAAGATAAAAAAATATTTTAGATCAATCTTAGATCTAAAAAAATTTTCTTATCTTAGATTCAGGGCGAATGAAGGGACTTGAACCCTCGAATGGTGGTACCACAAACCACTGCCTTAACCACTTGGCTACACTCGCCATTACTCAAATGATCATAACATAGAGTATGGGAGTTAATGCAACCAAATTAAATAAAAGTGTGATGAAATTTTCTCACCTACTCAGTACTTGTACAGGAATCACTTTAACAAGTTTTGGGGTAGTGATGGTTATGACGAACCCTGGACAAGTTGCTTATGAGCAATATGCAGCAGGACGGTTAACAACGTATCTAAAAGAGGATCTTTGTCTACAAATCAAAGAAAATGGGGAATTGAAGGGCGTTTTACGGACTCAGTGCAAAAACTTAGTTGATACAGGACGACCTCAACTAGAACAAGTGATAACATTGGCGACAAAACGCCAAAACTTTGTCTTGTTTAGTATTTATCAAACAGAATTGGAACTGCCTTCCCCTGTTCCGAGCTATCAATTTGATACGATCGCCATTCTACAAAATTTTTACACCTATCAAGCAATGGAGATGTAAAAATCAAGTATCGCTACTTTTTGAAAATAGGATAAACTAAAAATTAAAGTAATCTGATCCTTCTTTCAACCATGAGTGAGCAAGCCGACAATCTAAACCCAGAAATGCCTCTGTCTCCTCAAGAACTCGAAATGACGAGAACTCCACCTTGGGGCGCAGTAACAGTTTTAGAAGAAGGCCCCCGTTATCGAATTAATCGAATTGTGATTAAGCCAGGTAATCATATGAGTACCCAAATGCACTATCATCGCAGTGAGCATTGGGTTGTTGTTGCAGGAACAGCCAGAGTGATTTGTAACGGAGTCGCAACATTACTCAAACAAAAAGAATCAACCTATGTACCGATGAATACCGCCCATCGCATCGAAAACCCCGGCGTTATTCCTTTAGTGATGATTGAAGTTCAAAATGGAGAATATCTCGGTGATGATGATATTATCCGTTTTCCTGATGAAGAAACATAATCAGTCATCAGTAAACAGTCATCAGTAAACAGTGAGTGAATGGTCATCAGTCATTGATGGTAGCAATTGTGTTAAAATATTAATAACTATTGTAAAATTTGTGATCCAGCAGAGCAAAAAGCAGCAGATTTTTGTCTAAAAGGCAATAGATTCTATTTAATTTTTTAACATTTAATTCCTCGACGGAGTTTTTCTCTATGACTTTCGCCCAAGATCGGATTGTCCCAACAGATCTGAGTAATGAAATGTCTCGCTCATATCTAGAATACGCCATGAGCGTAATTGTAGGTAGGGCTTTACCGGATGCAAGGGATGGTTTGAAACCTGTGCATCGTCGCATCCTCTTCGCAATGTATGAGTTAGGTTTGTCATCTGATCGACCTTTCCGTAAATGCGCCCGTGTTGTCGGGGAAGTATTAGGGAAATATCATCCTCACGGTGATACAGCCGTTTATGATGCCCTAGTTCGGATGGCGCAAGATTTTTCGATGCGGAGTCCTTTAATTGCAGGACATGGGAACTTTGGCTCAATTGACAACGATCCACCAGCAGCAATGCGTTATACGGAATGTCGTCTACAAGCGTTGTCGAGTCATGCCCTACTACAAGATATTGAAGCAGAAACCGTAGACTTTATCGATAACTTTGACGGATCGCAACAAGAACCCGTCGTTTTACCCGCGAAAATTCCGCAACTCCTACTCAATGGTTCTTCGGGTATTGCCGTCGGAATGGCGACAAATATTCCTCCCCATAACCTAGGTGAATTGGTCGATGGTGCGATCGCATTAATTCAAAATCCCGAAATTTCTAACGCAGAACTCATTAAAATCATTCCTGGCCCCGATTTTCCCACAGGTGGACAAATTCTAGGAACATCTGGCATTAAAGAAGCTTATACGGGGGGACGCGGTTCTATTACCATGCGAGGTGTCGCCAGTATCGAAACGATCCAGCATCGAGGTAGACCCGACAGAGAAGCCATTATTGTAACCCAACTTCCCTATCAAACCAATAAAGCGGCTTTAGTTGAAAAAATTGCCGAACTGGTTAACGATAAGAAAATTGAGGGAATTTCCGATATTAGAGATGAAAGCGATCGTGATGGAATGCGACTCGTTATTGAACTCAAACGAGATGCTTATCCGAGAGTTGTTTTAAATAATCTCTACAAACAAACCCCCATACAATCTAACTTTGGGGCGAATATGTTAGCGATCGTTAATGGTGAACCTCAACTATTAACCCTCAAACAATTCTTAGAGGTTTTCCGAGATTTTCGCGTAGAAGTCATCATCCGCAGAACTCAATATGAACTCCGCAAAGCCTCCGAACGAGATCATATTTTACAAGGTTTATTAGTTGCATTAGATAACCTAGATGCCATCATACACCTAATTCGCGGAGCGGCTGATACAGCTACAGCCAAAGCTGAATTAGTCACTCAATTTGGTTTAACTGAAGTTCAGTCTGATGCGATTTTACAAATGCAGCTACGACGTTTAACCGCATTAGAAGCCGAAAAAATACAGGCCGAACACGAAGAATTACAAGCAAAAATCGCAGATCTACAAGATATTTTAGACAAGCGGGAACGCATCGACGCAATTATTATCGATGAAGTTCAACAAATTAAAACCCTTCATGCTAAACCTCGTCTGACAGAAATTGTTCTCTCTGAAGAGGAAATAGAAGAAGCTGATTTAATTGCCAACGAACAAGCCATTATTTTACTCACCGAACAAGGCTATATCAAGCGGATGCCTGCGAATACTTTTGGCGCACAAAGTCGGGCAACCAGAGGAAAAGCCGGGGCAAAAATTAAAGAAGATGATGTTGTAGAACAATTCATCAGTTGCAAAGATCACGATAATATTTTGTTCTTTAGCGATCGCGGTGTGGTATATACCGTCAATGCCTATCAAATTCCCGCTAGTTCACGAACCGCTAGAGGTATTCCCATCGTTCAAATGTTACCCATATCTAAAGAGGAAAAAATTACCTCAATGGTATCGGTATCAGAATTTACCGCCGACGACTATCTAATCATGTTGACGCAAAAGGGTTTCATCAAAAAAACCGCCCTATCTGCGTTTAGTCATATTCGTTCTAACGGTTTAATTGCCATCTCTCTAGAAGAAGGTGATCTACTTCGTTGGGTGAGACTCGCTAAATCTCAAGATAGTATTATTATCGGTTCTCATCAGGGCATGGCTATTCATTTTAAAGCCGATTCCCAACAATTACGACCTCTTGGACGAGCGACAAAAGGGGTAAAATCCATGAAGCTGAGGAAAAATGACAAACTGATCAGCATGGATATTTTACCAGCCCAAGTCATCGCTAATCTTGCTGCTGCTCCAGACATCGAGATTGAAGAAGAAGATACTCAGACGGATATTTTACCGACTCAAGTCATCGAGAATCTTGATCTTGAAGAAGATATTCAAGACGAAACCGAAGACCTTTTAGTAGAAGAAACAATTCAAGGGCCTTGGTTACTTGCTGTCACGGCTAATGGCTACGGAAAACGCATTCCTGTGACTCAATTCCGTCTACAAAATCGAGCAGGTATGGGGGTACGGGCGATCAAATTCCGCATCTCTGGTGACCAGTTAATCGCCTTACGAGTCGTAGATTCAGAAGACGAATTAATGTTAGTCACTAACCGAGGAATTGTGATTCGGCAAGCCTTACAAGCTATTTCGCTGCAATCTCGTACTGCAACAGGGGTAAGATTACAACGCTTGGATGGGGATGATGCGATCGCTGCCGTTGCCCTCGTTCCACCCTCTGAATTAGACTCAGAAGAAGGAGAAACCGAGTAAGTTTCTTCAAAAAACATTGTGATCGTATTAGGGGAAAAATTAGACTTTACCTGTACGATCACTTTAATAATTTCAGTAATTTGTTACTAGAATAGTTTTTAACTATTTAATACCAATTCACTTTTCCAATGCTACAGGTTTTGACCCCCCGCCTGCGGTTGGGGGGATCACTAATCAGGCTCTGTAGTCAAATTTTTTAGAATTGGTTTAATTTTGATTCATATTTTATCCTAAAAAATAATAAAAATAAATTTTTGAAAATTTTACGAAATTTAAAAGAAAAAATGTGTTGATCAAAGCATCAAAGCATGAAACATAAAAGCAATGATGCAAAGACAGCAAGATAAGCAGCGACGCAAACGAGGAGTAATTTTAACCATTCAAGGGCTAGAAAAACTGCTGCAAGCTAAGACACAATCAGAAATTGAAGACAATTTAGGGAGTCGATACACCTTAGAAGCTTTGAGTGAAAAAACGGGGTTAGCTGTTGATACACTAATGAAAGTATTGGCTTGTGAAGAAAAAGTTGATAAACAGACCTTAAAAACCTGTTTTAGAGCGTTTAAACTAATTTTAGACTCAAAAGATTATTTTTTTCCCGAACAACCCCTCGAATACAAGCAGATGTTTTCGGTTGGCTATGCTCAACAACCAGAACCCGAATTCCCAGAGGGGCAGATTTCTCTAGACTCTCCATTTTACATCGAACGATCAACCATTGAGGCTGATTGTTATAAGGCGATCGCTCAACCCGGTAGTTTAATCCGAATCAAAGCACCAAAACGGATGGGCAAATCGTCTTTAATGATGAGAATTTTAAATGATTCGGCTCAAAAAGGCTATCGTACTGTTTCATTAAATTTACAGTTAGCCGAAAAATCTGTACTACAAAATTTAGATACATTTTTACAATGGTTTTGTGCGTATATTAGTGCTGAAATGCAATTATCAATACGACTTAATGAATATTGGGATGATTTATGTGGTAGTAATATTAGCTGTAAGCTTTATTTTGAACAATATTTATTAGCGAATACTGAACAACCGATCGTTATTGGTTTAGATGAGATAGATTGCTTATTTTTGTATCCTGAGTTAGCCGATAATTTTTTTGCTTTGCTAAGAGTTTGGCATGAAGAAGCAAAAAACAAAGTAATCTGGCAAAAACTACGATTAGTTTTAGTTCATTCAACTGAGGTTTATTTACCTCTTAATCTAAATCAGTCACCGTTTAATGTTGGTTTACCGATTGCTTTGCCAGAGTTTACCTTAGCACAAGTGCAAGATTTAGCAAATCGATATCAATTATTTTGGTCAAATTATGAATGCGAAAAATTAATGCAATTAGTGGGCGGAAATCCTTATTTAATTCATCTAGCTATCTATCATATTTATTGTGAGCAAACGAATTTAGAGGAACTTTTTACTATTCCTTTTCATTCGGATCATTTTATCTACAAAGAGCATTTACAACGCCAATTGTGTAGTCTAAAACGAACTAGCCCCGATTTACTCAAAACTTATGCTAAAGTAATTTTGGCTGCTCAACCGATTGAATTAGATATTATTCAAGCTTTTAAACTACAGAGTTTAGGATTAGTTCGCCTACACAATACGAAAGTTTTACAAAGTTGTCAGCTTTATGCACAATATTTTCGAGAATATTTTAAGGAATTTTCTGAAGCAATTTAAACAATGATTACTGATTTTATTTATCCGTTTCCTCCACTGATTACAGGAAGATTAATTAAACGTTATAAACGCTTTTTTGCTGATATTGAGTTAGAAACGGGTGAAATAATTACGGCACATTGCCCTAATACTGGCCCGATGACGGGAGTTTCGACGCTTTTTAGTTTGGTACAAGTTTCACAACAAAATAATCCTAAACGTAAGCTTAAATATACGTGGGAAACGATACAAGTAAATCAAACTTGGGTAGGTATTAATACAGCACTGCCCAATAAAATCATTAAAATAATGTTAGAAAAAAGACTATTATCAAATTGTCTTGGTGAGTATGATTATATTTATTCTGAAGTCGCTTATGGAAAAGAGAAAAAAAGTCGTATTGATTTTTTATTAACTTCCGATAATCCTCTTGTAAAACCGATTTATATAGAGATTAAAAATACAACTTTGACTGATGGCAAAGTAGCTGTATTTCCAGATACAGTAACTACTAGAGGGCAAAAACATTTACAAGAATTGATGGATTTAGTCCCCAATGCTCAACCGATTATGCTGTATTTTATTAATCGTAGTGATTGTAGACAATTTGCACCAGGTGATTTAACTGATTCATTTTATAGCCAACTTTTTCGAGAAGCAATAACAAAAGGTGTTCAAGTATTGCCTTGTCGATTTGAAGTGGCTCCTCAAGGAATTCGTTATCTCGGAATAGCTGAATATTTACTCTATCAACCTAGCTTTAAACCCTTATAATAAAGCTTTAAGAAGGGCTTGAAATTTGAGTTGTATTTCTGCTAATTCTTTTTCGGGATCTGAACCCGCAACAATTCCCGCACCCGCATAAAGTCGAGCGTGATTATTTTGTATTAAAGCCGAACGAATTCCCACTATAAATTCACTATTTCCTTGAAAGTCTACCCAACCAATCGGAGCCGCATATAATAAACGATTAAACGATTCATATTGTCGGATTTGTTCGCAAGCTACATGAGTTGGAACGCCCGCTACAGCAGGTGTTGGGTGAAGTTTAGATATAATTTCTAAAGGATGAATTGAGGAATTCAATTGAGCATAAATCGGTGTCCACAGATGTTGAATATTTGAGAGTTTTAAGAGTTTTAAAGGTGATTGGTGAGGAAAGAGACCAAGATTTAATAATTGTTGGGTAATAAATTCACTTACTGCTTGATGTTCGCGGCGTTCTTTCTCACTTCTTAAGAGTTTTTGGGCTAAAATTGTATCTTCTGCGGGTGTTTTTCCTCTGGGAGCAGAACCCGCTAAAGCATCAGTTTCTAATTGATTATTTTCAATACTAATTAATCGTTCTGGACTTGCTCCAATGAAAGAGCATCCATAATTATTACTGACTGAAAAAATATAACAGTCTGGATGACGTTGACGTAAATTTTTTAAACAATCTACAACTTGAAATGACTCTCTTGAAATGACATCTAAAGCATGAGCAAGAACGATTTTACTAAACTGATTCAGTTCAATGGATTTTAAGGCTGATGTAACGGAATCTTTAAAGTTAGCAGATGGATAAATTTTATAGTTAACTGGATTAACAATATTAGATTTTTCATACTCTAAATTATGGCTTTTGTCAAGCATTTGTAAAAAATCTTGATGCTGAACAATGGTTTCTAAAATAGGAAAAAGATTTTGCTCAGGTTGAATTAAAATATTGATATTTAAAAAATATTCATTTTGCTTTTTAATAATTTGGAATTGCGGGAGAACGACATTAGCAGAAGGAAAAACTTTAGAATAGCTATCTGTTGAATCAAAAAAGGTGAAATAGCACAATAATAAAGGTGTAGCATTCAGAGATTCCCCGACTTTTGTAATTCTTCGCTTAACTCGTTCGATGAATTGTTGTGCTTTGGTAAAGCGATCGGTTGCGTTTAGTGTTAGAGAAGTTGCCACACCATAACTTAAAATAGCTTCATCTTTTCGCCGACTTTCCCAATAAAAATGAAACGGATAAGAAGCCGCGATCGCTTTTAAAACTCTTAAAGGATCAAGAGGTTTAATTTTTTGAGTAACACTGATAATTGGCGAATTTCCATTACCTGTTGATGTCTCTTGACAAGCGCAGAGAAATTGATACAGTTTTTTCTCATCTTGTAGGAGATTAACAGGATAAGGGATGACTGGTACAGCAATAGACATCGTAAAGTGATCGTAAAGTTATTTATAATTTTTTCTACAAAAACCCCAATTAATGATATGGAATTTTTGAAGATATTTGTTTAAACGATTATTGGCTGTCGGTTAGCCTAAAAAAGGCTTTCCTGTTTAACCCTTCTTAAACTATGGTATCGAAGATGGGCAAGATCGTCAGCTAGTTTAAGAACATTTGCGGGCTTCGCTCTCCAAAGAAAGAGACTGATACAATCAATAGATGTGGATTTTAGCGTAATTTCTAATTTTAGGAAGATGGTTACTACTCGTTTGACTAATTCGCCAAATAAAAAGTTATGGTTAGCTGCTATTAAACCCCCGATGTATAGCGTGGCAATTATGCCAATTTTAACGGGTTCCGTGATAGCTTTTAGTGAAACCAATCAATTTAATATCAGCATTTTTTTACTCTTTTTAATCTCAGCAATTTTGATTTTAGCTTGGGAAAATTTAAGCAATGATGTTTTTGATTCAGAAACAGGAATTGATCAAAATAAAGCTCATTCTGTGGTGAATTTAACGGGCAATAAATCTTTTGTTTTTTGGCTAGGTAATTTGTGTTTAGGTTCAGGAATACTGGGTATTTTAGCGATTACTCAATGGCAACAAGATCCAACCGTATTAGGGATTATTCTTCTGTGTTGTCTGTTAGGTTATATTTATCAAGGGCCACCTTTTCGACTAGGATATCAAGGATTAGGTGAAATTCTTTGTTTTTTTGCTTTCGGTCCTTTGGCGGTTGCGGCGGCTTATTATTCCCAGACACAAACCTTTTCTCAATCTAGTTTAGCAGCTTCGATTATTATTGGGATTACGACTTCAATTATTCTTTTTTGTTCTCATTTTCATCAAGCAGAAGATGACTTAGCAGCAGGAAAACGATCGCCAATTGTTCGTTTAGGAACGGCATTAGGCTCACAAGTGTTAACCTGGTCTACTTATAGTGTATATCTTTTCACCGTCTTATTTGTTTTACTGAAAATTTATCCAGTCGCTACTCTGCTGATTTTTGCGAGTTTGCCGTTTGCGCTGAAATTAATTAATCATGTCAGAACATTTCATGATCAACCCGAAAAAGTGAGTAACTGTAAGTTTTTAGCGGTTAACTTTCATTTCGTGAGTGGTGTTCTTTTTGCGATCGCTTTTGTGATCTCAAGTTTAACGACAACCTAAACTATCTCTCGTTGCAACACCAGTAACGGGGTTGACTCCATCAGCATATTTACACATCAAAGCAATTTGATAGCTATCAATGACCGCATCGGAAAAATCAGCCCCTGTAATAATCGTGTCATAAAAACGAGTCCGAGTGGCGATCGCATTGACAAAAATCGCATTTGTGAGATTAGCCAAATCTAAAGTAACTCGGTCTACTAATGCCCCAGTTAAATTGGCTCCAGTTAAATTAGCATTTAATAAAACGCCTTCGGTTAAAATCGAATAGGATAAATCCGCTCCTTCAAACGTTGCCCCTCTTAGATTCGCTGCCGCAAAAACCCCTCTTCTTAAATTTTGATGGGAAAAATCTTGATTAGCTAAATCACTGTAGGTGTGGTTAACGGTACTCTCTTGGGCGCTTACGGGTAATGCGTCGAGTAAAACCCATGCGATCGCCAGAATAATGATCAGTAATAAACTGAAAATACGAGACAGAAAAGATTTAAACATTTTATTTGAGAAGGTTAGAGGCATCTGATCCTAAACGGAGCGTTAGATCTGATTCTAAATCACCAGTCGAGGATGAGTCTACTTTCCCAAGTCCGAGAAATTCTTTTAAATTTGCCGCGCTTTCTGTATCGCCTTTTTGGGCTACTATTTCGGTCGTTGTTAGCCTTTCGGTGGATTCTTCGCGCAAAATATAAGCGTTAGAGTAACCTTCTTTTGCTAAATAATTTACCATCCGACGGGCTAAACCCGGTTCATCGGTAAGGTTTTGGACAGCAATGCGTAAACCTTGGATCGAATTAGAGCTATCATCTACAGTGTTAGATGTATCGAAATATTTTTGCATAATGCGAGCACTTTCTTCTTGATTGATCACCCAGTAGCTTTTCCCATCAAACTCATCTAATCCGCCAAATCTTCCAGGTAATAAGACCATTTTTAGCTGATCTTGCTCTAATGTTCGACCATAATTTGCTAAAGCTAACATTTCATCTATTGACAAATTTGTATCTATATGCTGTTGTAGAATAGCGATCGCTTGGGGTAATTTCGGTAAAATAGCGGGACTAAATAGACGTTTTTGTAAAGCTTTTAATAAAACTTGTTGACGTTGAACGCGACCTATATCACCATATTTTGTATTACGATAGCGGGCGAATTGTTCTGCTTGATCCCCGCTAAGAGTTTGTACACCTGGTTCTAGATGAATATCTAACTTTTGGGTAACATCTTTATAAGACATAGGAAAAGGAACATTAACCTCAACACCACCGACAAGATCAACTAATTGTTTAAAAGCTTCTGTGGTAATGCGAACATAGCGATCGACATTTACACCATCTAGGGTATCACTAACAACTTCTGCGGCTAAAGCTGGCCCACCTTCGACGTTAGCATCATTAATTTTAGTGTAGCCCACACCAGAAATTTTAACGCGGCTATCTCTAGGAATAGAAAGCATTTTCACAGATTGATCTTGAGGATCGATGCGGATCAGTAACATCGTGTCACTACGACTGTTAAACTGAGCATTAGGATCAGGATTTTTTTCCATTACCCGATCAATTCCCATCACTAAAATATTTACGGGGCGCGAAATTTGGTAATTTAAAAAAGAACTCCAGTTGTCTTCTGATGATTGGATGATTTTTTCACTTTCGGGAAATTGGGCTTTTTGTAAAATTGGGTTAGACTTAACAGATAAAGGACTCATGAGGGCGAGTGTTGCCCCAAGTGTAGCAGAGATAGCGGCGGTTGCGGCTAAACCCATTCCCCAAGCGAGTCCCCGATAGAAAGAGGAAAAGTTTTTTGATTTGCGAAATAGTGGAAGCGTGAAATTTTCCTCATATGTATCGTCATTGATTGTTTTCTTATTCAATTTTTTGGAAAATCTTTCTACACTATTTGCCATTTGTACCTCACCACCTGATGACCCTTGTCGGGTCTATTTTGCTAAATAAGAAGTTAATTTTACAGAAAAGTTCCCTTATACAGTAGCTTATTTCTGCTTTATTGGCGAGTTTTGCTGATTTTTCTCTCTTTGGTAGTATTTTGATACTATTAAGTTAGAATGGGTAAACAATTAATTTAGTTATTATGTTAATTCTCTAAACCAGCGTGAAATTGATTTCACGGCTAATAATCAAAGTACGTTAAAACGGACTAAAATTCTTAACATGAGTCGGTTTATAACCGACTTGCGCTTTGAGACAGGGATTTTAATCCCTGGCACTATTGATATTTTATGATTTTAATAACTATTAAAAGGTTATTACAAAATGGATAAAATAGAAAATTATCGCCAGTATATTCAGAAAGTTATTTTAGAATATGGACAAATGGGACAACCTATTGGCGACATAAAAACGGAATTTGTTTTTGATACAGTTAATGATCATTATCAGCTTATTCGTGTCGGTTGGAGAGATTATCATCGGATTTATGGTTGTTTCATTCACATGGATATTATTAATAATAAGATTTGGATTCAGTATAATGGAACAGAGGTAGATTTTGCTGAAGAATTGGTTGCTTTAGGTGTTCTTAAACAAGATATTGTTTTAGCGTTTCATTCTCCATCCTATAGACAGTTTACGGAATATGCCGTAAGTTAAAGACTTAAATATGTCTGTTTTTACTCAAGAACGTTTGCTCTTTTCGCCTGTTTCTCCTGATCTTGATGCTATTCCAATTATTTATGCTTTTCCCAATGAATATACGGTTGGAATTACTAGCTTAGGATATCAGATTATTTGGTCTACTTTAGCGATGCGCTCTGATGTTGATGTGAGTCGTTTATTTACGGATATTTCGGAAAGTTTACCCAGAGATCCTGAATTATTAGGTTTTTCGTTTTCTTGGGAATTGGATTATGTTAATATTCTTTCTTTATTAGAATCTTTAGATATTCCGCTTCATGGTGAGCAACGTAAAGATAATTATCCTTTGGTGTTTGGTGGTGGGCCAGTTTTAACGGCAAACCCTGAACCGTTTGCGGCTTTTTTCGATGTTATTTTATTAGGAGACGGCGAAGATTTATTAGATAATTTTATTAATGCTTATAAGGAAGTTAGAACAGCCGATCGCCAAACTCAATTACACCATTTAGCACAAGTTTCGGGGGTTTATATTCCCAGTTTATATACCGTTACTTATTCTACTCCAGATGGTGCAATTTCTAGCATTAATCCTGTTAGTTCTGATGTCCCTGCTTTTGTCCAAAAACAAACTTATCGAGGTAATACTTTATCAGCTTCAACGGTAGTCACTCCTAAAGCAGCTTGGGAGAATATCTATATGGTTGAAGTCGTCAGAAGTTGTCCTGAAATGTGTCGTTTTTGTTTAGCAAGTTATTTAACTTTACCTTTTCGTACAGCTAGTTTAGAGTCTTTAATTCCTGCTATTGAAAAAGGACTAACCGTAACCGATAGAATTGGGTTACTTGGTGCATCTGTTACCCAACATCCTGAATTTGAATCTCTTTTAGATCATCTTTCTAAACCAGAATATGATCATGTTAGACTTTCTCTTGCTTCAGTGCGGACTAATACTGTAACCGAAAAATTAGCCCAAACGTTAGCGAAAAGGGATACCCGTTCTTTAACTATTGCTGTAGAAAGTGGTTCGGAAAAAGTTAGACAAATTATTAATAAAAAACTGAAAAACGAAGAAATAATTCAAGCAGCGATTAACGCTAAAGCAGGTGGTTTAAAGAGTTTAAAATTGTATGGAATGGCGGGAATTCCAGGCGAAGATGATGCAGATATTGAGCAAACTGTCAAGATGTTAGTTGATATTAAAGAAGCTGCACCAGGACTTAGATTAACTTTTGGTTGTAGTAGCTTTGTGCCGAAATCACATACCCCGTTTCAATGGTTTGGAGTCAATAAAAATGCCGAAAAAAGAATCAAATATTTAGAGAAAAAACTTAGAACGCAAGGCATCGAATTTAGACCAGAAAGCTATAATTGGTCAGTAATTCAAGCATTAATTTCTAGGAGCGATCGACGTTTAACTCCTTTACTCGAACTTACTCGCTCTTATGGCGATACAAAAGGTAGTTATAAACGCGCTTTCAAAGAATTACGGGGTACATTACCTGATCTAGATTATTATGTTCATCAAAACTGGAACCTAGATCAGATTTTACCCTGGCAACATTTACGAGGCCCATTACCTCAAGAAACCCTAATTAAACATTTGAAAGAAACGGGACTGTAAAGATATAATTGTACTTATTGAAATTTTATAAAATTATAAAGTGTCGCAACGCTTATCTCCTCTAAAAATCAAACAATCTCTAGATACAGTAATACAACAAGCTATTCTTACTGAACCACTTCTAGCAAAAAGGCTCAGAGATTTAAAAAAATGGATCGCCACAAAAAAAGACGGTCTTTTAATGTCAAAAGTACAGGTTTTAGATCTGTTAACAGAGATTATTTTAGATAGTGAACTATGGCTTAACTTAATACAACTCTCGATTGATGAGCGACAACAAGTGTTAGATGAAGAATTATCCTCAGCCGAAAAATTTTGGATTGATGTGTTGTTTCCTTCTTGGTTTAGAGAAAATGATCCTCACTCTCCTATTTGGAAACAAAAAATAATGGCAGGAGAATTTAATCAAAATGATGTATTTTTAATTAATTACTTGCAACAAGATCTCAAAGAATTGGGAGGAGATTCGTTGTGGCGTTATATCCTTGATTTATCGATGGCAACAGATTTAGTTGTAGTAGGTAATCAAAAATTACCAATTTGTATACAACTTACGACTTTAGCTGGAGAGGGATTAACTAAAAAGAAAGAGAACTGGCAAAACATACAAGCTTATTGGAATATTAAGAGAGCTTTATTAGTTAGTTATTACCCTAAAGGCTTATGTTACAAAAGCTTGGCAAAAATCATCCTTAATGACAGTGACACACTTCCAGCCATTTGCTATATTAAACGTAGCGTCTAGGAGTTCTCGCCATGACTCAATCAACCAAATCTCAAAAGTTAGCCGATGCTTTATGTTCTATCAAAGCAGTTAAAAAATATCAGCTAGATAGACAAACTTATGGTGCTAACCGTGTTCGCTTGTATGTTGATGATGTTGACGGCGATTGGTTGAACAACTTTGATGAAAAAGAAACAAGTGAACTAGAAGAGCATCACTTGTCTAAGGATTTATGTGAAAGTTAGGTGTTATTTACAAGAATCTAAACATTTACTAAGACTTCTTGGGACTGCTGAACGCGATTAAGCCATTTTTCAGCTTTTGAGTAGTTATCTTTTTGTACTTGTTTAATGGCTTGTTTATAGTTCAATTGTACGCCCCAAACATCGGCAAAGAAACGTTTTTCTTGCTTCATGTTATTGAAAAATTCTACCGCTTCGATGTGAGATAGTTGTCCAACGGTTTTGGCGATCGTCATAAACACTTCAAAGACATCATCGGCCATTTTCGCATCACCACAGACATAATAGTGACACTGAGGATGGCTGAGTAATTGCCATAGTTCTGTTGCTTGTTCTTGGAGTAAAGTTTGTACATAGACTTTGCGATCGTTTAAGCGAGAGTAAGCAATTTCTAAACCAGTTAATACGTTTTGTTGCTGCCACTTGACTAATTGTTCCCCATAGAGTATGTCATTGTGATTACGACAGCCAAAGTACAGACAAGCTTCTCCGAGTGATATTTCCTGCTTTTGTAATGCTTCTCTGTATTGAAGGAAAGCAATGAGAGGCGATACACCTGTTCCAGGGCCAACCATTAACATCGGTGCAAGAGGATTAGCAGGAGGTCGAAAATCAGAGGTACGGGGAGAAATACGAACGCGATCGCCTACTTTTAAACCTGCTAAGTAATTTGAGCAAAGTCCTTGACGAGTTTTACCTGCATCGGTTGTAATTTGTAGCACTCCGACAGTAATTTGTATCTGGTTAGGATATAAAACGGGACTCGACGAAATAGAATAAAGACGCGGCTTTTGTTTCGGTAAAAGTTCTAGCAACGCTTCTAAGGTAATGGTTGCTGAGGGAAACTCGTCAAATAAATCAGCAACACTCATGAATTGATCTGTAATGGTTTTCTTCAAGGTAAGACTATCGGGATGATCTTCCCCTTGCCGCAAAATTTCCAGCCAAGTTTCTAGACGTTGTTTCTCTTGCGGATGCTGTGCGGTTGAATATAAATAGCTCAGAATATCGTTAAATGGTTCCCGTAAGGCGAGATCGAGTTCTTCTCCTAAAACTTGACCAACGCTAGACGGAACAGCAATAGGGGGTTTATCTTCGGTTGTAGTATCATCTGATGCGACGTATTGAGCCGTAAAGTAGCTATTTGGAGTAATTCCGATGCGTTTACATAAGCGATCGACTAATTCTGGAGGATTACAAGGATATACCGCAACGTGATCACCTGTCTCGTACTGCAAATCTGTATCAGAAATGTCAAAAACAATATAGCGAGTGGAACGGCTACCGGGGATGACTTCTAGGAGCAATTCATCATTAGCGATAATGGGTACAGAATCACTGCTGACGGCTACAGGCGGACTCGATGCAATTTCTGCATCACTTAAATAAGATACAGTCAGTTTTGGCCCTGTAGAAGTTGTTGTATCTCCTGATGTATCATCTGCTCCTAAAACGCGAGAAATTAAGTTTAACCACTGTTTAAAGGTGTCGGCTTGTCCTTTGATTTCGTCTCCTTTATGGAGGGGTACAATACAATTAGCTCCCGCTTTGACCAAAGCTTTATCTACAGAAATTCCAGCCGCGCAAAAGTGTTCGTATACTGTACTACCAATACCCAGTACAGAAAAGTTTAAGCCATCTAGAGAACCCTTGGGCTGTTGTTTTAACCATTGCAAAAATCGTTTACCGTTACTGGGCATTTCGCCGTTACCAAAGGTGGAAGTAACGATCAAGAGCAGTTTTTCTGAGGCGAGGGTTTCCATTTTACACTCATCGAGTGCCATGACTTTCGAGTTAAATTTCTGTAATTGCCGTGCTGCTTTGCGGGAAAAACCTTCGGCTGTACCAGTTTCAGACGCATACAAAATCAGAATACGGTCTTGCTTGTTTCCATCCTCATCAGCGACAACCGTAAGCTTTTCTAGATCGATGCCGTCTTCGACATCCCAGCGATCGGCCGCATGGTGATAAGCTGGTTCTAGGTAAAAATCACGCATTTGATGGTGCCACACGGGACAAGCACTACCACCGGCGGCAGGTACGACCCAACCAAAGTCACCAGGACACTCACGACCTGCTTTCTTTTCCCGTAAGTCATGGGTGAGGAATTGACGGGAGGCTGTCTGATGATCGACCATTGTTACCTTAGCTTTTTGGAACGAGTGCAGGATCGCAATATTCAGTTCAAGGGCTACACGATCGCGCCATAAAGTCTGTTCTGAGCTAGTATCGAGTTTCAGGACTTTAGCTATTTCCTCCATTTTGTTGTAACGGTATTCATCGAGGAAATCGCGC
Organism: Aphanothece hegewaldii CCALA 016; assembly: GCF_003007785.1. Lineage (GTDB taxonomy): Bacteria > Cyanobacteriota > Cyanobacteriia > Cyanobacteriales > Microcystaceae > Chroococcus > Chroococcus hegewaldii. The sequence continues at coordinate 38,042 of NZ_PXOH01000038.1, forward strand.
ATAATCTCAGTATCCATGTACCAGCCGTTGAAGGGGATACAACCGTAATTAATGCCGCCAATATGTACCGAAAAATTACTAATTGCAGGGATCGCATACCAACGCATTCCGAGATCTTTAAACTCTGGAATAGTCGGATGTTCTATATGCACTTCTAGTACTTCATCTTTTTCCCAATGATACATCTTGGGTTCTTGTCCTGGTACTTCAATGACTACAGGCAAGATATCGTATGCGGTTCGCGGTTCGGGGGGTTGCCAACCAAATTTGACGATCGCATCGGTTAAAGCTAGGTTTGCGGGATCACCCATGACGCTACCATCGGCTTGTTTATAGGCCGCATAACGATACAGTTGCGAATTCCAGACCCGAATGCCCCAGCGTTCTTTCGGTTGACGTGGACGAAAAGCGGTCATCGTAATTTGTAAATTACCGCCGTTTGTCGCAATTTTTACGTGTTCTTTGAGTTCTTGGAAGATTTCATCGGGATCAGTAACGTTACGGCGATCGCGTACTACCATGTTATTCCAGGCAATTCGTCCCACACATTTAGAAGCATTACGCCAGGCGACTTGTGCGCCATAGGCTAATTCTTCGTAGGTATGAGTATAAGTACCTGTTGCTTTGACTTCTTCTTGTATTTCCTGCCAACGTCGTGAACGATCTTCGCTTTCCCACGCTTGTTCACCTGCGATCAGATCAAGAAACTGTTTTGCCTTTTTCAATAGTCGTTCTTCATTGAGTTTTGGCAGTTTAATTACATTAATCACTCGCTCTAAAATTGTTTGCCATGCTTGCCGTAACTCTGGCGAAAAGTCTGGCACATACTTTTCAAACAAGGTGAACATTGTATCACCAATGGCAGGATAAGCACAGGTTGGAACATCAGCAAAGCTATGGACTTGCCCTAAAAATCTGAGTTCTTGCAGCATTTCTTCGCTACTACCACTTTGCAGACAACGCATCAAAAATTCTAAAGCTTGGAATAAGTGTAGCGAGAGATAATCCATGTCTGCTCGTCCAAAAATCGGCAGCACAAATGGATATTTCTCGAACAGAATTTGATAAAACTCCATCCCCATTTCCTGCTTATTTTGGCTAAATACCGACCAAGAGGCTATCATTTGTTGTAGCATTTCGGGGGGTAAAGCTTCTTCGTACCGACGAACGGCTGCTGCCATTGGTAAGATAATGTAAGTATTAAAAAAGCGATAAAGGGCAGAATTTGACCCTAGACTCAAGTTTTCTAGATCGTATTCTTCTAAATAAGGAGTCGACGGAAGCATCCACATCCAGACTTGACGCGCTTTAAGCCAGTGTTGCGATCGCATTCCCAGATCGGCAAACAACGCCCCATATTCTTCTACTGTATCGAATCCGTCTCCTTTTTCGGGCGGAACTCCCATCAATGGTTCGCCTATTATTATTTGCGTTTCGGGTTGAAGCTGATGTACGGCACAATCAAACAATTCATAAAAAAAATCACTCATACTGCCGAGTGCTTCACCAAATAAGTATTCTAACTCAGGTTCTTCTAACAACAGCCGTTTTAAAAATTTCTCCATTTGCAGTTCTTTCCAAGCACGAAGCTTGTTCCACACATCTTTAATAATGACTTCTTCTGAAGGGGATAAAGTCACGGCTTCTGGGAGTTCAACTGGTACTTGATTGTTGGTTTGCAGTCTGTGTCTTTTGTAACCGTTTTGGTTATTTAAGAGTGAAATGGTGTTATTATTGATCTCATTCGTACTCTGGGTCAAACGCGCTTTTAGTTTTAATTGTGGTGCTTGATTCCAAGTAGTGATCGGAAATTCTAGGTCTGTGTTGCTGTTCCCATTAAGGTATTCTTGGGTTTTAAAGGTAATTTCTCCCGCATCTTCCCAAGGATGGCTAATATCTCCTTCTCGATAGCAAAAGGTAATAGCGATCGTACAATCACCTTTATTCTTCAACTCTACCAACCAACTTGGCTGCATCCGAGCGAATAAGTCTTTTTCTAATAAATTCTGTCCCTCATTAGACAGAATTTTGACGCGACATTTATACTTGTAGTGGTTAGCAGCAGGAAAATCAGTAGCAGAGATTTCGCTGAGATGAATGATTCGTGAATACTCTTGCATATTGGTCGAGAAGAGGGAAATAAGGCTCAAGAGAATAGTTTAAGTCAAGTGTGTACCTTATAGCTTTGAATAAAGTCTTGAAATACCTATTTTCTTAGTGGGACTTAAACACAAATCAAGCCCAAATAAACCCTAAACTTGCTTTGTAAGAAGCAAAGACATCCCTATTTT
>NZ_PXOH01000003.1 GCF_003007785.1 Aphanothece hegewaldii CCALA 016
CGCGTCTATTTAATACTTATGGTCCCACAGAAACAACCGTCGTCGCCACACAATACGAAATAACTTCATCTATTGACATCAATACAGTACTAATTGGAAAACCATTAAACAACGTTCAAACCTATATCTTAGACCAATACTTACAACCCGTACCTGTTGGAGTACTAGGAGAATTGCACATCGGAGGAAGACAACTAGCGAGGGGCTATCTAAACCGTCCTCAACTCACACAAGAGAAATTCATTCCCAACCCTTTTAGTAATGACCCATTGGTTAAATTATATAAAACGGGTGACTTGGCGCGTTATTTAAGTGATGGAAATATTGAATATGTCGGACGCATCGATAATCAAATAAAATTACGAGGATTTCGTATAGAATTAGGAGAAATAGAAAGCATTTTGATACAACATCCTGAGATTCAAAACGCTGTAGTAATAATGAGAGAAACAGCATCAGGAGACAAACAATTAGTAGCTTATTTAGTTGCTCCTGAACAACCTATAAATAATATCCGTGCTTTCTTACAGGAAAAACTTCCCCCTTACATTATTCCTCAAAATTTTGTCTTTTTAGAATCATTTCCCCTGTCTTTTAATGGTAAACTCGACCGTAAAGCATTACCAACACCCGATAATCTCAATCGAAATTCATCAAATTTTATTGCACCAAGAGACCTTTTAGAACAACAACTCTCGATAATGTGGTCAGAGGTTTTAGAGCTTAATTCGATTGGAATTCGAGATAATTTTTTTGAAATAGGCGGACATTCCCTGTTAGCTGTTCAATTAATGTCTTTGATTAAACAACAGTTTGGACAAAATTTACCTTTAGCAACTCTTTTTCAGTATCCAACCATTGAACAATTAGCGAGTTTGTTACGCCAAGAAGCTAATTTAAGCTTACATTCTCCTTTAGTTTCTATTCAACCCAAAGGAACTAAACCACCATTATTCTTTGTTCATCCTGTCGGTGGAATGGTTTTATGTTATTTTGATTTAGCCCAACAATTAGGAACAGAACAACCTTTTTATGGATTACAAGCAGGAAATTTAGATAAGATGAATAGTGTTGAAGAAATGGCGCAATACTATTTAGAAGCAATTCAAACTGTACAACCTCAAAGTCCTTATTTAATTGGGGGTTGGTCTTTCGGTGGTTTAGTAGCTTATGAAATAGCGCAACAACTTCAAAAACAGGGTGAAACGGTTTCTTTTTTAGGCTTAATTGATACCCACATTCCTGATGACGAGCCTTTAAATTTAGAGCATCCTCTGAATTTATTAGCAGATTTATTTAATATTGAACGTCCAGAAATTGAGCCAGAATATGTAAATCTAAGCCAAGAAGAACAACTTATTTATGCTTTTGAAATTGCCCAAAAAACAAATTTAATTCCCGATGATTTTGATTTAGAACAAGCACAATATCTCTGGCAAGTTTATCAAAAAAATGTTATGGCTTTAAATGCTTATAAACCGCAATCTTATACAGGACAAATTACTTTATTTCAAGCAACCGAAAATACTTTAGCTCAAGAAATCCAAAATAATCTAGAAAAATGGAGTGAATTAACAACTAATGAAATTAATAATTATTTGCTTTCAGGAACTCATTACACAATCGTTCGTCCTCCTTTTGTTGCTGATTTAGCATTGTGTTTAATACAGTGTTTGACAAACCTCACACCCTAACCCCCTCTCATAAAAAGCGAGGGGGAAAATGGTAAAAGAATCCTACATGATTAATGTTCTATTTCTTCAATTAATTTAGGTGTAGAACAGGTTAAAACATCATGTCCTGTTTCTGTTACTAATACATCATCTTCAATGCGTATCCCAATACCTCGCCATCTTTCAGGTACTTCGGGTTGTCCTTCAAAAGGTTTAAAATCGGGTGATATATAAATTCCAGGTTCAACCGTTAAAACATGACCAGATTGTAGAATTTGCCACGTTTCCTCATTACATTTATAACCTCCCGCATCATGAACATCCAAACCTAACCAATGTCCCGTCCTGTGCATATAAAAAGGCTTGTATTTTTCCTCTTTAATAATTTCTTCAATATCCCCAACTAATAAACCTAAATCCATTAAACCTTCAACTAGAACCCTAACGGCTGTATCATGAAAACAATTATAAGGTTGACCAGGTTGTACAGCTTCAATTGCTTTTAATTGTGCCGTTAAAACAAGTTCATAAATGATTTTTTGTTCGGGTGTAAATTTTCCATTTACGGGAAAAGTGCGGGTAATATCGCCGTTGTAATACCCATAGGAACAACCCGCATCAATGAGCAGTAAATCATTATCTTGTAGCTGACAGTTATTCTCGATATAATGCAGAATACAAGCATTTTTACCCGATGCAACAATTGACGGATAAGCAGGCCCAATTCCCCCTTCAATACGGAAAGTATGTTCAATTTCGGCTTGAATTTGATATTCATATTTTCCGACTTTAGCAAATTCTCTCGCCCTATTGTGTGCCATAGCAGAGATAGCAGTCGCTTGACGAATCATTTCTAATTCAGCAGGACTTTTCACCAAACGCATTGGATGAAGAATAAAATTAGTATCTTCTATTGCTACGGGGGCGGTTCCTCGTTTCGGGTAGCCAGCTATGAGACGTTGCCAGTGAGAAAGAATAGTATCATTAAACTTATGATCGCGTCCTAAATGATAGTATATGCGATCGGCTTTTTCGATATACTGGGGTAACTTTTCGTCTAATTCGTGAATTGAATAAGCTTCATCCGCTCCAAAATCCTGTTTAACCCCCTCTACTCCCCAACGATAACCCGTCCAAGTTTCTTTTTCTGGGTCTTTCGGCTGTACAAAAAGAATAAAGCGATGTTCCGCATGATGAGGCGCTAATACTGCAACCGCTTCGGGTTCATTAAACCCCGTCAAATAAAAAAAATCGCTATCCTGACGATAAACATACTCTACATCGGAGTGCATCACGGCATGAGGCGCACTGCGAAAAATCGCTGTACCATTGCCTACTTTTTCCATCAACCGTTCTCTACGTTGACGATATTCTGCTTGAGTAATGTCCATCATAAGGGCGTTAAGTATCTACAAATAAAGATTTATCTCTTTATATTATGGAAAAAAATTAATCTCATGGTTGACAGTTCTTGGAACAAGCTATGATCATTCATAAACGCTACTATCTTTAAGACTATGGGTGAATCAAAACGTCGTAAAGCAGCGCTCGGCGAAAAATACGGACAAGAAGAAAAAATCGTCTCTTGGCTTCCTTTTACCAACAAACAAGCCGAAGAAGCTTATAAAATAACCACTAAAGGAGCTTGGGTTGGTATTGGTGTTTTAGCAGCCATTTGGTTTACCATCTGGTTTATTGGTCCTGCGTTCGGTTGGTGGATGGTTCAGTGAATTAACCGACCTTTGCGAGAAATTGTTGTTATTGGTGCTTTTATTTTTTATGGCACCAGTTCTTGTTCTAAAAGCTGTATCAAGCTGATCGCAAACTGAATCGGAATTTAACCCATTAGCATCATAAGAATTTATCAACCTCAGATAGAAGATAATTTTACTTAATTTGTTTAAAATTCTGCAATCATTTATTAATCAACGATGGAATGAACGCAGAAATATCGATTATTTGGGACAAAATGCAGAAAATGGTCAATGATTTCCTATCTCTGCTGCCCAACCTGATCTTAGCATTAATTGTCTTTGCTATCTTCTTCTTTACAGCTAGGACTATTAAGCGAGTCGTGAGAAACCTGACACGCAACCATCGCCAAGCGCGAAATCTAGGTTTAGTGCTAGGGCGATTGGCACAAGGAACAACAGTTCTACTCGGATTATTTATCGCATTGTCGATCGTAATTCCGTCACTAAAAGCAGGGGATCTAATTCAACTATTGGGAATTAGTGGAGTTGCGATCGGATTTGCTTTCCGGGATATCTTACAAAATTTCCTTGCGGGTATATTGATCCTTCTAACTGAACCCTTTCAAATTGATGATCAAATTATCTTCAAAGATTTTGAGGGAACAGTAGAACAAATTCAAACACGCGCCACAATGATTAGAACCTACGATGGTAGGCGTATCGTCATTCCAAATTCAGAGTTATTTACCAATTCTATTATTGTAAATACCGCATTTTCTCACCGCCGTTTCGAGTATGACATTGGGATCGGTTATGGGGATGACATCAACACAGCAAGACAATTAATCTTAGAAGCAATTCACGAAACTGATGGAGTTCTACAAGATCCTGCCCCTGATGCAATTGTCGTCGCGCTTGCTTGTAGTACAGTCAACATCCGCGCTCGTTGGTGGGTACAACCGCCGCGTCGTGCCGATGTCCTAAAAGTTCAAGATCAAGTATTAACAAATATCAAAAATAAGTTAATGAGCAATGGGATTGATTTACCCTTCCCAACACAGCAAATTTTGTTTCATGATCAGACTGAAGCAACAGATGGCGATCGCACTCGTCAACGGGAAGGTTGGCCATCCAAAAAAGGCCAAGATCCACAGCCCCGTAGTATTAGCGATGCAGTCTCCAAACTTGCTCAAATCAAAAATCAGCGAAATGGGAACGCCGAACAGGATAACCGATGAAACAGACTAAATTTAGCCAACTTTGGGATTCACTACATTCTAGTTTCTGGTTTGTCCCAACCCTAATGGTTATTTTAGCGAGCGCACTTTCATTCATCACAATTCAACTTGATCAAACGCTAAAAACGGATATTATTGGACAGCTTGGCTGGGCTTATTCTCTTGGCCCTAGTGGTTCACGCGCCATACTTTCTGCGATCGCTGGCTCAATGGCTACTGTTGCTACAACTGCCTTTTCTATTACAATTGTTGCGCTTCAGCTTGCATCTTGACAATTTGGCCCTCGATTGTTGCGTAACTTTATGCAAGATACGGGCAATCAGATTGTACTCGGAACATTTATCTCGACCTTTGTTTATAGCTTGCTGGTACTGCGAACGATCAATGGCGTTGAAGAAAACGAATTTGTACCCCATCTTGCCGTGACGTGTGGTATCGGATTAGCAATCGCTAGTATTTGTGTACTCATTTACTTTATCCATCATTCGGCCTCTTCGATCCAAGTCGATCAAGTCATTACTAAAGTTGGTATTGAATTAGAGGATGCAATTGATCGGCTTTTTCCCGACAAAATAGGAAGGGGTGCATCAAAGTTAAGCCAAGAACCGATAACGGACATTCCAACTAATTTTGAGCGTGATGCTTACTCAATTAAAGCCATCAATAGCGGCTATATTCAAGCCATTGATCATCATCAGCTTATGAAGATTGCGACAGAAAATAACCTGCTGTTGAGAGTTCAGAACCGCCCAGGAAATTTCGTTGTTAAAGGTAGTGAGCTTGTACTGGTTTTCAGTGAGGAACGGGTTAACAAAAAGCTTACAAAGCAGATTAACGATACTTTCGTTTTGGGATTACAACGCACAGAGCAACAAGACGTAGAATTCTCCGTCAACCAGCTTGTTGAGATTGCTGTACGCGCTCTTTCGCCTGGAATTAACGATCCATTTACTGCCATTCGGTGTATTGATCAACTGAGTGCAGCCCTGTGTGATCTAGCTCAAAGAGAGATACCTTCTCCCTATCGCTACGATAATAATAACAAGCTTCGTATTATTGCTGAACCGATTTCATTCGCGGATGTGACAGATGCTGCTTTTAACCAAATTCGACAGTATGGAAAAACGAGTGTAGCGGTTACGATACGATTACTAGAAGCGATCGCTGTTATTGCTCCTTTTACCTATCATAAAGCAGACAGTGCCTCACTATTGCGTCATGCTAAGATGATTGAGCGCGGTAGCTACGAGGGAATTTCAGAGGAGTTAGACCGCGAAGATATCAAAGAACGATATCTAGCAGCAGTTAAAGCACTCAAACAAGCATAATTTAGCCTAATTACCGCCAATCATCGAGAACGAAAACATCAGGACGATTAAAACCTACTTTATTGGGTTTCTGCATAGCTACCCCCGTAATTTCTGTGCGGAACCCAAGATTTAGCATTGTACAATAAGCTTCATGACGACTGGTATTCACCCCTGCTCGTAACTTCGTCAAACCTTGAGTAAAACTAAACGCCTCACACAATTCCAGTAATCGCTCAAAGTGTTCACCTGCTTTATCTGTAGGTCGAATTGCACCAAATTTAACAAAACAAGTCTGATGACCCGCTTCAGTTCCTTGGCCACAGTGACAAACCGCAAAACCCAGCAAACGGTCATTATCCCACAACATCACCGTATCACCAAGTTTTAGAGTATCAACTGCTTGAATTTCTTTAGATAAATCTAATCCATCATAGATAGCATCAGTCAGACTTTGACACTCAAAGAGAGCGATCGCTTTTTCGCTTTCATTAAATTGAGAATAACAACTTTGAGACAAATTTAACTTAAGCGGTTGTATCGATTTCGCCATCACTGGAGTGAGAAACTGAGGATAAAAGCCGAATTTTTGATACAGTCCGTGATGTTTTGAGCTATTAGGAAAAGTAAAAAGTCCTGCTTGTTGTATTCCCCATGCTTCAAATCGTTCCATTTCTGCCGCTACCAATGATTTAGCAATACCTTTCGCCCAAAAATCAGGATGAACACTTAAAGGTCCAAAAAAAGCAAAACTACCCCAATGAACCCCTAAAATTGAGCCGACTAATTGTTGATTCATTTGAGCAGCAAAAGCCCCACTAGGTTCGGTTTTCCAACGATGGGGAAAATGAGCCGCACCACTCTCAAATTGCATCGGGTCGGGTAAACCAATAAAAGTACCAAAAGCCAAGCGAAAAATCTGGTCAGCTTTGGCTAATTCTTGTTCTTGTAAAAGACGGATTATAATTTCTGACATGATAGACCTGCACAACATTAAAAATGGGTTATTAGATAAGTAAAGAACAACTTAGAAAACCAGATATTTTATTAAATTTAACTTTAGCGAATCCGTATAACAGGACATTTTTATAGGGTATTTATAACGAATTTAGTAACCTAAGATTAATCTAAGTTTCTACTGGAGATTGAGGTAATTCAGTTAATGAATTGAGTTCGTTTTTCAGTTCTTCTGATAATTCTCCTTCTTTAATCGCTTCTAATTTAATAACTTCTTGAATTGCTTCTTGAATTGCTTCTTGTTTAAATTCTATTTCTCTATTTTTAGCCAGCATTTCTTTAAGGAGAGATCGAGGATTATCATTAATTCTTCCTGAACGAATAAACTCAGCATAGGTATCCGCTTCTATATTTAAAAGAGTTTCTCGCAATTGTTCGACTGGTAAAAACTTTAATTGTGGATTTGCGGTTGTCAATTCTTTAATTTTTTCTTCAATATTCTTAAGTTGTTTTTCAATTAATTCCTGTTCTGCTTGATAAACTTGTGCATTAAAATCAGCCGATTTATCTAGAGATTCCATATAATTTAGAATACGATTAAGAGCGACCTTTTGAGCTAATAATTCTGAATATTCTAATCGAAGAGGCTGATCACCGATTAAATTGAGTTTATTTAATAACCACTGAATTGATAAACCTTGAACTAATAATGTAAATAATACTACGCCAAAAACAGTTTCAATAATTTCTTGACGCGCTGGAACAATAATCGGTAAACTCAAAGCGAGTGCAACTGAAACAGAACCTCTTAAACCACTCCACCATAATACAGTCTGTTCTCGCCAATTAATCTTACTTTCGGCGATAAAATTACTAAAATTACCTAAACCAAAAATACTAATAAAACGAGTTATTACTACGGCTAAAATCGCAATACCAATGACTTTAAAATTATCAGTTAAACTCGAAAATTTAACCTGATCACCAATTAAAAGAAAAACAATTGAATTCACAAAAAAAGCGAAGAACTCCCAAAACTCAGTTACTAATTGACGAGTTCGGGGATTCATGCCAATCCGAGAACCAAAATTCCCTAAAATAATCCCGACAATAACAACACCAATTACCCCAGATCCTCCTAATTCTTCCGTTAATAAATAAGTTCCATAAGCCGACACTAAAGTTAAAGATTGCTCAACTGATGGAACATCAATTCTTTGAGTTAGATAAGAAATTCCAAAACCAATTAAACCCCCGATGACCACGCCCAAACCAACATAAGTTAAAAAACGATTGAGAGTTTCAGACAGTGAAAAATCGTGAACACCGACCGGCATTTCCGCTAAGAGAAGAAACGCCACAACTGCCACCCCATCATTAAATAAACTTTCGCCTTCCATTAGCGTTAGTAAACGATTACTTGCGCCCAATTCTTTGAATAATGCGACAACTGCAACTGGATCGGTTGAAGCCAAACTTGCACCCACTAATAAAGCCGTTACTAAAGATAAAGACGTAAATTCATCTAAGGCAAATCCCACCCCAATCATTGAAATGATGACACCAACGATCGCAAAAAGACTTACAGGTAGCCAATTTTCTTTTAATTCTCGCCATCGGGTATTCCAAGCGGCTTCAAACAATAGAGGAGGCAGAAAAATTTCTAGAATTAACTCTGGAGAAAGATTAACTAAACGAATATCTAAAAACGCTAATCCCAAACCAACAATCACCAAAAGGAGAGTATAGGGAATTTGGCGAAACCAAGTAAAAATCTTGGAAATGGTGGCGACACTCAAAGAAACGGAAAGAACAATTAAAAATTTTTCTAAATTTTCCTTAATGGCTGCATCGGCTACTGATTCTAAACTCATAAAGGGGATGTAAAAACGGCGGTAAATGGATAGAATATCTGGCTGTGAGTCCGTCTAAACTATTGTATTACTGTTGATCACCAGAAAAATAGCTCAAATACAGGTTAGAATCTCTCTATTAAACTTCTGAGCAACTCAGGTTTTTTGTTAAAAGCCCTTTTTTTGACTTATGCCCCCTGAAGTGAAAATGCCTACATCTGCCCGAAATTGGGAGGATTTACCTCTAAATACGCCGCCTGATGGTCAACACTTAGATAACATGAAAGCCCATCTAGACTTGATTTTAATGGCTTTAGAGGCCTTGACTGAAATTAGCTCAGATGGCATTTTACAGGCAGTCCACGCGCTAAACTTAGAAGAGGTGATCGCAGATCGAGTAGCCTTGTGGCGATTACGTCAGTCTAATCCTAAACGAAAAAGTTCGGGCGGACGAAAAAAAATGGATGTTGAAGAAGCGCGATCGCTGGTTATTATTATCGGTTATCTCGCTCAAGAACACAGAGAATTACTTCGTCGGGCTGTCGGTTTACTAGAACAAATGATCGCACAAAATCAAGAACCTCATCAAGCTTCCCTTCTAGGGGATTACCTCGACAACTTTAGCCAAATCTATCAAGATAGGCTAGAAGAAGGCGAAAAAGTGACAACCCAATCACTCACCCAATTAGCCTTTAAACTATTAGTCGATTTATTGTTTTACAGTAGTCATAATGGTCATCGTCGTCTTTGGTTAGCCCTTCTAGATTATTCAATTCCTTAAATCTTATGTTTTCTCAAGAAGTCCTGATTCGTCGTTATACACCTCCTACCTGTACCCTAGAATTATCGGGTAATCGTTCTAGATTGTATTTATGGACGGGACAAAATCGTGTAAAAGATATAGGCTTTATACTACGGTTTGATGATCCGAGAAATCCCACCGAAGACCAAATTATCGTAAAAGGCGATCGCACCCAATTACAAATTTTTAGTGATGTCGTCAATCACTATATCCAAAACTTTCTTAAAACCTCATCCTCTCATCTTCCTCTAACAGCCAGTTCGACGGCTACCCTCTTACAACCTACTATTACCCTGCCCTCGATCCCTTCCCTACACCCCCTAGGGCTTCTCAGACATGAATTATCTTTCGGTTCTTTAATCGTCGAACCCCCTCAATCTTCCGTTTCCCTAACCGCTTCTCAACTCTATGATTTAGCCAACGCCTTAGAAGAATATAAGACTGATATATCAATTTTACCAGCGATCGCCAAACCCAAATTGCAGCAAGTCGCCACAACATGGTTAGGAACCGCAGTAGCAGCATTTTTGATCGCATTAGGTGTCGGTACAGCAAGTCTAAAAATTCGAGAAAATCTCCAACAAACCGCAAGTCTTCCCGAAGCAAATTCTAAACCCGCCGAATCGATCGTCAAAGATGTTTTACCCCCCGTTCCCACACCGCCAACTGGTACACCAGTTCCATCTCCTAGTATTCCGCCAACCTTAGCGCAACGTCAACCCCTACCCACACCATCGACAGTCGTCGCCTTACCCCCACCACCGCGCAATCCCTCGATACCCGTCGTCATTCCTCCTAGAGCAGTCTTACCACCGCCTCCAGTAGTTCCAAGCGCCAACAATCCAGCGATTATTATTACACCTCAAACCAGCAACCCATCAACAGTTCAACCCTCTAGAACCCTACCCACTTTACCCCCTCCAGTTGCGCCCAGATCGACGCAAAACCTTTCACCACAGACGTTTAATCCAAATCCACCCGCGCCAAACTTACCAGAGTTACCCCCTCTAGCATCATCACAAGAGACCGAAACAGCTAAAACAATCAGCACACAAAGTGATAAAAGTCAAGCAACTTTATTAGATACCATTCCTCAAGTCGGTGAAGCTAGACAATATTTTAAGGAACGTTGGAAACCGCCAGAAAGCTTACAACAAACCTTAGAATACCGTTTAGTCCTAAGTCAAGATGGTTCGATTAGTCGAATTACTCCATTAGGTCAAGCGTCTAAAATTTATTTAGATCGGACTGGGATGCCATTAATCGGAGAAACTTTTGTATCTCCTCTAGAAGTTGCTGGAAATCCTCAAATACGACTGGTTTTAAGTCCAGATGGAACCGTTAGAACATTCATGGAACAATAATTAATTGGGCAAATTTCTTCGCTCAAGATAACTTAATGAAAAGCCAAACTCATAATAATTAGAGCTGATGTAGATGTATACTGAGAGTGACTCCTCATTGAGTCTGTCGATCGCCCGTTTATCTCAAATAAACTCCAATCACTTTGCAATCTGGGTAACACGTTCTGCGATCCCAGGTGGGTATGTTCATCATGATTGTACATGGCCCGAAAAATTAACTCAACTCTGGTTAGCTTGGCAAGAATTTTATTCACTACAAAAAGTGGCTTTTCCGTTTGCCACCCCCGACTCACTCCCCCTTTTATTCCATCCCGAAGCAGGGGAAAGCTATAGCACTCAAGTAATGCAAGAATTAGGAATCAACTTATGGAACTGGTTATTTAGTGGCGCAATTAATCAAAGTTTAGCTCAAAGTTGGGGAATGGCATTAGGACAAAATCGATCGCTACGCATTCGCCTAGAAATCCGCGAACCCTACCTAATAACCTTACCCTGGGAAATCATCAAACCATCTCCGAGCAAACAATCGATCTCACTACATCCGCAAATCTTATTTAGTCGTACAACCAGTAATGTTGATCCCCTAGCCTTTGTCCCATATCGCAAAACATTAAACATCTTACTCGTTTTAGGACAAAAAGAACCCTCTAACCTTGCTACAGATGCCACCGTACTCACCCAAATTTCTAAATTAGTCCCATCGAATGTCCCCGTAAAGCTAACAACACTCACTCAACCCACGCCCGCAGAACTAACAGAAGCATTAGATAACGGAGATTATAATATTTTCTTTTATGGGGGACACGGCATGACTGGTCCCAATGGAGGCTACTTATTATTGCATCCAGAAGCCGTGATTAATGGCACAGAACTCGCTCAAACCCTCGTCCGTAATCATATTACCCTCGCCCTTTTTAACGCCTGTTGGGGGGCGCAGAGTGCCACCTGTGAGCAACAGATCTTAGAACAAAGTAGCCTTGCAGAAGTTCTGCTCAATCATGGCGTTCCTGCCGTTTTGGGGATGCGTGACACAATTTCTGATCCAGAAGCGTTATGTTTTATCCAAGCCTTTACCAAAGCATTAACAGGGCGACTTCCTATCGATCATGCGGTTCGAGTCGGTAGACAACAACTGTTAACCATTTACAAATATCATCAACCTGCTTGGACATTACCTATTCTTTATATGCACCCTGAATTTGATGGTGTGTTACTCGAACCAAATAACGCAGGAATTACAGAATTGCCAGATTTACCGCTAAATATCGAACAACCTTTATTTCCCGTTGCCTGTTTACGTCCACTGAAAAACCCTCACAAAGTCTGGCCAATTAATGGGGGACTCATGCGACTCGGCCGACAGAGTGAAAATGATCTAGTCATAGAAGAAAAATGGGTTAGTCATAAACACGGTGAGATCTTCTGTCGTGAAGTTTTAGCGAATTCTGGTTATCAGTATTTCTTTAAAGATTACTCTCGTTTTGGTACCTTTATTTCAACGAATGGCGAATGGCAAAAAATCCATCACCAAGAAATCCCTTTAGAATCTGGGGTACAGCTTCGGTTCGGCAGTCTATCGGGTCAGATTTTAGAATTTTGCATTGAATCATAATTAAATTTTAAGTTTATTTTTTCGTGTGATGATTTTGAGCAATTTTTCGGGAACTTTAGGAATGTAGTCTCTGAGATTGAGCGGTCATTTGGCTGCGCGAAAACATAGCGTAGCCATTTCCTACCTCTTTTATAGTCAAAAAAAGCTGTGACGGAGCAGTACTTATGACGCACATCGTATCTATTCATTCCTACCGGGGGGGAACGGGTAAATCAAACCTCACCGCTAACCTCGCTACAACGATGGCTATGGGGGGAAAGCGAGTAGGGATCATCGATACAGATATTCAATCCCCAGGTGTTCATATTCTCTTTGATTTAGATGAAACCAAAATTCATAAAACCCTTAATGATTATTTGTGGGATCATCAATGTCATGTTAAACAAATTGCTTATGATGTCAGTTATGTACTCAAAAATTATGAGGGAAACGGACAAATCTTTTTAGTTCCATCGAGTATGAAAAGTGAAGATATCGCCACAATTCTTAGTGAAGGCTATGATGTAGAACTATTGCAGAAAGGATTTTATGAATTAAGCGATTATTTAACACTCGATTATCTTTTTATCGATACTCACCCTGGTTTAAATGAAGAGACTTTATTATCGATCGGTTTATCCAATACCCTTGTTATTATTTTACGACCTGACCAACAAGATTATCTCGGAACAGCCGTTATTGTCGAAATTGCTAAAGAATTAGAAGTCCCCAAAATGCTATTAGTTGTCAATAAAGCATTACCTGATTTTGATTTTACAATTCTTAAAGAAAAAGTCCATGAAACTTATCAGCTACCTGTAGGGGGAATTTTTCCCTTATCTACAGAAATGTTGCGTTTAGGAAGTCAAGGATTATTTTGTCTAAAATATCCTGAACATTCTTTCTCTCAAGAATTGCGTCACGTTGTTTCTTATCTTTAGAATGAGAAAAATAATCATATATGTTATCCAAAATTTCCGAAAAATCTATGCACACTGTCCGATGGATTATTACTAGCGGATGGTTGTTACTAATTTTTTCTCTATTCTATGATCCGATTTCTGCCAATTTATTTACTTTTAGCACTTTAAATAATTCAGCAACTTGTATTAAAGTTCAAGGAATTTGTCTATCTCAAAAACCTTATCCATTAGGAAATTCAATCTTTTGGGGTTTAATCATTCCTATTAGTATTTTTATTTTATTTGTTTTTGGTCATGAATTTTGGCGACGCATTTGTCCACTCAGTTTTTTATCACAAATTCCTCGCGCTTTGGGAAAACAACGACGCATTAGTAAAATTGACCCCAAAACAGGACAAAAACGCCATGAACTTATTAAAATTAAACCCGATTCTTGGTTAGGACGAAATCATCTTTATTTTCAATTTGGTTTTTTATATTTGGGTGTCTGTAGTCGAATATTATTTTTAGATTCCCATCGTCTTTTATTAGGTATTTTTTTGTTAGCGACGATTGTTTTTGCAATAACAATTGGTTATTTTTATGCGGGTAAAACATGGTGTCATTATTTCTGTCCGATGGGAACAGTACAAATATTTTATGGTGAACCGAGAGGACTATTAACAAGTATTGCTCATAATAGCGATAAAAATCCAATCACTCAATCGATGTGTCGTCATATTAATCCTGAAAATAAAATAGAAAGTGCCTGTGTAGCTTGTACATCTCCTTGCTTAGATATTGATGCAGAAAGATCATATTGGGAAAGATTTAATCGCTCTGACTATAAATTTATTTCTTATGGTTATGTCGGTTTAGTTATTGGTTTTTTCTTTTATTATTATCTTTATTCAGGTGATTGGCGTTATTGGTTTAATGGAGCTTGGTCACATGATGAAACACAACTTAAAAGCCTATTTTCAGCAGGATTTTATTTAGATGAAACAGCGATAGCTATTCCAAAATTAGTGGCAGTTCCTTTAACAATTGGACTTAGCACTTTTTTAAGTTATCTCATCGGCAAAAAGCTAGAAAAAGCCTATAAATCTTATCAACTACAACGCGATACATTTTTAAATTCCCAACAAGTTCAACATCAAATATTTACACTGTGTACTTTTTTCACTTTTAATTTATTCTTTATTTTTGCTGCTCGCACTTATATAAATATATTACCGATACAGCTACAATATATTTATAATATTTCTTTAGTTATTTTAAGTACAATTTGGCTATATCGAACTTGGGGAAGAAGTCGAGATCTTTATGCTAAAGAAGGTTTAGCAAGTCGTTTACGAAAACAACTGAATCAATTACAGTTAGATGTATCACGATTTTTAGAAGGTCGTTCTTTAGAGCGTTTAAATGTTGATGAAGTTTATATTTTAGCCAAAATTCTACCAGGATTTACAGGAGAAAAAAAATTACGAGCTTATAAAGGTGTTTTAAAAGAAGCTTTAGAAGAAGGATATGTTAACTCTGCAAGCAGTTTAGAAGTGTTACGACAAATGCGTCAAGAATTAGGAATTAGCGAAGATGAACATTTACAAGCTATTACAGAATTAGGAATAGAAAATATTGAATTATTAGATCCAAATATACAACGAACTCGTGAAAATCAATTACGTTTATTTTGGTTTAAACAACGAATTAAAGAATTAGTAACCCATAAAAGACGTAGAGGTGCAACAGGGTTAGGTCGTGAATTATTGAAAGTGATTAAGAAAGAAAAATCAGTTCATGAGGTATTAAAAAAAGATCATAATAGTTGGCGCAATAACTCACAAGAATATAATATTACTCCCGAAGAAGAAGTCTCAATATTAGCAGAATTAGAACCCGAATCACAATTTATTCATCGTAGTAATATTCTTCTCGATCAATTGCAACAATTAGCTGATTCTTATCAAGCTTTAGAGAATAAGAAATTAGCTTTTAAACCTAAACCTTATCTGGTTTCAGGAATTAATATCCTACAAAAAACTATTCAACGTAAACAAAAACTATTTGCTAAAGGAATTTTAGAATTATTAGAAAACCTAGAAAATTCTCCTGATGCAACTCACATCGCTATTGCTTTAGCAAGTTTAGCACCTCAGAGTTTATTAGAATTACTTTCCACTCAAGAAAATGACTGGGAAAAACGCTTAAATTCTTTTTTATTGGCGCGAATTAGAAAACAAATTAAATATGCTAAAACCATTATTTATCCTTTTTCGGAACCCTCGCTTATTCCTTATTTAGAAGTATTAGTCGATGAGTCAGATTCTTTAACTAAAGCAGTTAGTCTATATTTAATGGCATATTTAGATATTCTGCGAGGTCAACAAAAAGCTATTCAACTGTTAGAATCTTACTTAATTCTTAATCCTTTAGTCAAAGAAACAGCCCAAACGGTTTTAAATAATCATTTAACTTCTCAAAACACACTTTTAAAATTACTATATTTATCAAGTTGTGAATTATTTGATAATTTAAAATCAGAACAATTATTAGATCTAGCTTACCAAGCGAATTTCAAAACTTATCATTCATTAGAAATGATCTTAAATATGGGTGAGCTAAATCATGAATTATTGATTTTAGTCGAAGGAGAAGTTAAAGAAGAAAGAGAAAATGGACAGTTTAAGACATTTATTATTACCCCTGTACAAACCCTTAATCAAGTGGAACTATTAGCACAAATTCCGCAAATGTCTAATTTAATTGCGATGGTTTCTGAAACTAAAGTTTTAGCCTTAGATAGCCAGTGTTTTGATACTACTTTTGCTCAAAATCAAGAATTAATGAAAAAAGTTATTAGTCAATTAGCAACTAAATAATTAATTCGGTAATTTGGTCATTTCACCCGTCAAAAGATTTCCCGTAATAGGATTAATTTGATTTACAATAAAAAATGCTTCTTGGGCGACTTTAATTCCATCATCGACTTGAGCTTTAGTAATAATAAATAAAACATCACTTTCACCAGGTGGAGTAGCAATTCCTGTACCATCTGCATTAATATTATAAGGGC
This sequence comes from Aphanothece hegewaldii CCALA 016, assembly GCF_003007785.1. GTDB lineage: Bacteria > Cyanobacteriota > Cyanobacteriia > Cyanobacteriales > Microcystaceae > Chroococcus > Chroococcus hegewaldii. Next base: position 16,458 of record NZ_PXOH01000003.1, read on the forward strand.
GTACAAATGGTGCTGTAACAAAAACTCTTTTTCCGTTGGTTTCTCCTGGAAGATTAACGATCGCATTTCCTGAAAAACTACCCTCACCATCATAATTCATAATGCCTAATCCTAACTGAGAAACTCTTCCCCCATGTCCCGTCAAAGTATAAGCATATTTTCCCTTAAGACTAGCATTTGTAAATTTTCCATCATTAGGTAGTTTAGTCGCTTCTAACTTTAATAAACCTCCAGTTTTTTCGTCTAACTGTTCTTGAATTAAATATAACTTTTGCGCTTGTTTAGCATTATCTTCTTGAGCTTGAGTAATCACAAGTGCTAAATTAACTTCTTTTACTGTACCATCAGGTAAAGAGGTTTTGATGATACTTTGTCCCGTACCATCAGGATTAATTGTATAAGTTCCACTTAAGAGCAATTTTGTTAACATTCTTTCGGAAATTGAAGCCCCTGGTAAATTTTGAATCGTTGTACCAGAAAGTTTTCCTTTTCCATCATAATTAATTACACTAATACCCGCTTGCGGATATTGTCCCCCTATATTTAAAGTAACAACCGCATAGTTTCCTTGTAAGCTTGCATTCGTAAAATTTCCATTGGCTTGAACAACTTTTCCATGTCCTAAAATTAGAAAGAGTGCTAAAATAGAAAAAAACAAGCAAAAAAACTGAAATCTTTTAACTAAAAAGAATTCTTTAAGCATATCAAATCATTAGAAAAAACAATCAAAGGTTAAAGAACGAGAATTAACAGCGAGATGTAATAAACATATCATGATTTGCCAAAAAAATTTTTAACCAACGTGGTCTTTCTGATGGCAAAAAATAACATTATGTCTCATTTTAGAGAATCCCTAGAATCTATAGTTGTTTCTGCGAACCAAATGTCACAAATTGAGGGGCGCATTTTTGAAGCTGGAATGCCCGTTGCAGCTTTAATGGAAAAAGCCGCAGGAATAGTCGCTACTCGTATTCAACAACTTTATCCTTTTCAAAAAGTTTCAATTGGCGTTTTAGTCGGGCCGGGTCATAATGGAGGCGATGCTTTAGTTGTAGCCAGAGAATTACACTTACAAGGTTACTCCATTTCGATTTATCAACCTTTCAGCAAACTTAAAGAACTAACTTTACAGCACGCCCGATATACCAATAGTTTAGGCATACCTCATCATCAAACGATTCAAGCCTTACAAGAGTGTGAATTGATTATAGATGGTTTGTTTGGCTTTGGTCTAGAACGATCGCTTACCTCGGATCTCGCGGATGCAGTCAACCTTCTTAACCAATGGCAAAAACCCGTTATTAGTATTGATATTCCCTCTGGTATTCATACTGACACAGGAGCGGTTTTAGGAGCAGCAGTTAAAGCAACACATACTCTTTGTCTGGGTTTATGGAAACGGGCGATTTTTCAAGATACAGCCTTAGAATACATTGGAAAAGCCGAAAGACTAGACTTTGGTATCCCTCATTCAGATGTATGGGCTATTTTAGGACAAAATCCCCTAATACAACAGATTACACCCACTCTAGCTCGTTCTTTTCTCCCTTTACCTCGTCCTCTCGTCACCCACAAATACAAACAAGGACATTTACTCCTCATTTGTGGTTCCTCTCGTTATGCAGGAGGGGCAATTCTCGCGGGTTTAGGCGCAAGGGGAAGCGGTGTCGGAATGCTTTCTATCGCCGTTCCTACGTCCTTAAAACCCCTTCTGGTGAGCCATTTACCCGAAGCCTTGATCATCGATTGTCCCGAAACCGAAACGGGAGCGATCGCCCAGTTACCGTCTTTAAGTCAGTATGATATTATTGCTTGTGGACCTGGTTTAACGCAGGATGCAGAGACTATTATCGAACAGGTTTTACAGAGTGAGCAACCTTTAGTACTCGATGCAGATGGCTTAAATATCTTGGCTAAACTGGGAATAAGTAAAATCTCTACAAGACAAAATCCGACGATTTTAACACCCCATTTAGGCGAGTTTAAACGATTATTCCCTAGTATAGAAAATCTCGATCGCATTAGTGCTGTATCCGAAGCTGCTCGACAAAGTGGTGCAATAGTACTATTTAAAGGAGCAAGAACAGCGATCGCACATCCAGACGGTAAAATATGGCTCATTCCCCAGAGTACACCCGCTTTAGCGAGGGGAGGAAGTGGGGATATATTAACTGGTTTACTAGGTGGGTTACTCGCACAGTCTAAGCAACCCGTAGATAAGACAGTAGCGATCGCTGCATGGTTACATTCCCAAGCAGGTATTAAAGCAGCAAAAGATAAAACAGAGTTAGGGGTAGATGGCATTACTTTAGCACAGTATATTAATTTAGCAGTCTCGGAACTACTATAAAAATCTGTGTTTCTAGAAGACGCGACATATTTTTATCGAGAAGACGCGATATATTTTTATGGAGAAGACGCGATATATCTCGTCTCTACTTTAGATCTACATTAAAACAAGTCGTATTCGCATACACCCAAAACTCTGTTACCATTCCTTCGGGGGAAGCAGGATAGTACTCTTGACCTAATACCACTAAAGGATCTTTCGTAAAACCAGACGCACCCTCATTATATTCCTCCGCGCCTAAATGCCCCAAAACATTCGCCGCAAAGACTACTTGAGGTTGTTTTCCTCCCAGTAGACACATATATTCAGTTTCAACGGTTTTAGCAGCACTTGAAGAAGGAACCGCATGAAATACAATAGTAAAACCGCCACTAATACCCAATGATTGAAAAGTTTGAGATTTGCCAACAAACTGATCAATAACATCCTGTGGAAAATTATACTGTTTTAGTTGGTTTTGTAAACCCGTCAAATCTGCGCCACCGACTTTTAAAATTTTTGCCATCGCTTCATGAGAAAGAGGATATTCATCTTGTACAAAAGCGCCTTCCGTCTCCCCAATAAACACCGGTGCGCCACCTGTGGGAATATGTATCCAGTAGTAAGTATCTGCTTTTTTGCCAAATGCTAGAGCAGGGGTTATAAAAATATATAATACGACAGACAGAATCATTAAAGTCTTTATGATTTTACCAAGGATGCGTTTCATAGAAGCTTTTTTCCATACTTGATCGATCAGATACATTGTAACTACAATAAAAACATGAGTGGGATAGAATTTGAGTGGGATAACCAAAAAGCTAAATCTGTTTTCTTTAATAGGGGACTTTTTATGATGCAAGAAGAATATGATTTTTCCCAATCTGTTCAAAATTTTTATCTAAAAAAGCTTAAAAACAAAACAATTATGAGCATTACACTTAACTCCGAACAAGAAAAATTTATTCAAACTCAACTAGAAAGTGGCCGTTTTACAGATGCGATGGAAGTCATTCAAACAGCTTTTCATCTGCTGGAAAAACTTAATGATGATTATTTACAATGGGTAGAAGAGACTCGTCAAAAAGTTGATTTAGCGATCGCTGAATTAGACAGAGGCGAAGGACACGACGGCGAGACAGTAGTTAAAGAAATTTTAGAACGATTTAAACAAGCACGTCAAGAAACAGAATGAATCGTTACATTATTTCGCCATCAGCTACCCGTGATTTAAACACCATTGCCGATTATTTTCTGACTAGAAATGTAGAGACAGGAGAAAAATTATTTCAGGAGTTTAATCAAAAGTGTCAAAAACTGACTCAATTTCCCCTTTTAGGACGAAGCTACAACCATATTAAACCTTCACTACGAGGTTTGTCTTTAATGAATGGATACATCATATTTTATAGAGTGAGCAATGGAGTAATCGAAATTTTACGAGTAGTCAATGGTCGTCAGGATTTAGAGGCTTTATTTGATGATTACAATGCACAATAATAAAAGAAATAAAAATATCCAACTCATCATCCCTCATGTCATACAAATATTTCGATACTGAAGACAATCGTAAATCCTTTGAATTACCAGGTGCTAAACCTCACTATAACCCAGATCGCCCAGGACAAGTAAATCATATATTCCTCGATCTAAGTCTAGATATTCCAAATAAAAGCTTTCAAGGAACTTGTACCATTACTCTAACTCCCATTCGCACAGGTGTTACACAGCTTGTTTTAGATGCAGTTGATTTACAAATTCAGTCCGTTTTAATCGATAATATCAGTCAACCCTTTACATACGATCGCTCCTCACTGCTCATTCATCTCCTCACACCAACCACCACTCAACCCATCAAGATCGCAATAACATACAAAGTCGAACACCCACAGCGAGGACTCTATTTTATCGCACCAGAAGAACATTACCCAAATAAACCCGTACAAGTTTGGACACAGGGAGAAGATGAAGACTCTCGTTTCTGGTTTCCTTGTTTTGATTATCCAGGACAACTAGCTACATCGGAAATACGAGTAAAAGTACCATTACCCTATTATGCTATTTCTAACGGAGAATTAATATCCACCGAAGAAATAGGCGAAAATATAATCTATCATTGGTCACAAAAACAAATTCATCCAACCTATCTGATGACATTAGCGGTGGGAGACTTTGCAGAAATAAAAGACAGTTGGAATAATATCCCCGTCAACTACTATGTCGAGAAAGGAAAAGAAACCGAAGCTATTCTGAGTATGGGGAAAACTCCCCGTATGGTGGAATTTTTCTCCAATAAATTCGGTTATCTTTATCCTTTTCCCAAATATGCTCAAGTCTGCGTCGATGATTTTATTTTTGGGGGGATGGAAAATACCTCTACCACGATTTTAACCGATCGCTGTTTACTCGACGAACGTGCTAGTATAGACTCACTCCGTACCGAAAGTTTAGTCGCTCATGAACTCGCTCATCAATGGTTCGGTGACTTAGTAGTGATTAAACATTGGTCCCATGCTTGGATTAAAGAGGGCATGGCTTCTTATTCTGAGGTATTATGGGTAGAACAAGAATACGGTAAAGATGATGGGGCATATTATTTATTAGGTGAAGCGAGAAGTTATCTAGATGAAGATGCAAACCGCTATCGTCGTCCCATTGTCACCCATGTTTATCGAGAAGCGATAGAATTATACGATCGCCATTTATACGAGAAAGGTGCCTGTGTGTATCATATGATTCGTACCATCTTAGGTGACGAACTATTTACCAAAGCGATCCATACCTTCGTTAAAGATAACGCACACAAGACCGTAGAAACCATCGATTTATTGAGAGCGATCGACCAAGCAACAGGATATAATTTAATGTTCCTGTTCGATCAATATGTGTTCCGAGGTGGACATCCTGATTATAAAATTTCTTACTCATGGGATGGAGAAAGTAACTTAGCTAAACTGACTGTAACCCAAACCCAAAGCGAAAAAGAATTATTTGATCTCAAAATCCCGATCGGCTTCGGATATACATACAATATACAAAATGTCAAGATATATACACTACGAATTCATGAAAAAGAACAAAGTTTTTATTTTCCTTTAGAGACAAAACCCGACTTTATTAGCTTTGATGTTGGTAATAATTTCCTCAAAACCGTTACCTTAGAATATCCTTTACCCGAACTAAAAGCACAATTAAAGCATGATCCAGATCCCATTTCTCGCATTTATGCAGCACAAGCAATAGGTAAAAAAGGTGGGTTAGAAGCAATAGAAGCATTATCAGCAGCATTAACTCAAGATCCGTTTTGGGGAGTGCGTTTAGAAGTAGCAAAACAACTAACCAGCATTAACCTCGATCAAGCAGTAACCGCAGTCATTCAAGGGTTACAGGATACACATCCAAATGTCAGACGCGCTGTAATTGATGGTTTAAGTCAAAGTAAAACCCTTGTTAGTTATAACATCCTGAAAACATTTTTAGAACAAGGAGATCCTAGCTATTACACCGAAGCAGCAGCAGCAAGAGTATTAGGGGGAATGGTTTACGGAAATCTTAAAGAAAAAGAACCCGAAGTTATTGCATTACTCAAAAACGTCTTAGAAACTCGTTCTGGATGGAATGAAGTGATAAGATCTGGAGCAATTGGAGGATTAAGTCAGTTAAAAACCTCACCTGTAGCCGTTGATATTATCTTAGAATATACAAAATTGGGTGTACCTCAACCCTTGCGTTTAGCGTCCATTCGTGCATTAGGTGCGGTATCGGTTGGACAAACACCCGATAAACTCCAAGCTATCCTAGAAGAATTAAAAAATATTACCCAAGAAAGCTTTTTCTTGACTCAAGTCTCGGTTAGTATTGCATTAGGACAAATGGAGACACCCAAATCGATCGCAATTCTCCAATCTCTTTCTAATAGTACCCCAGATGGACGAGTCAAACGCATGACCTCTGAAGCCATGCAACGAGTGCAAAAAAACCTAGGATCAGACAAAGCATTAAAAGGAATACGAGAAGAAGTCGAACAACTCAAACAAGAAAACCAAGATCTTAAAAGTCGTCTCGCTAAACTAGAAGCAAAAACGAATTAATATAGTGAGGGGATAGAATAAGTTCCTGTCTCCTTCTCCTTTGTTGCTCCGATTTTTCCCATGAATTATCATAAACTTATCATCGATGAACCATTTACCCAATGATTGGAAAGATATTCAACCTGATATTGTCTATCAAACCAATAAAGGTAAATTTGTTGCTTTTGCTAAAACTCAAATTGAACTCGGCAAAAAGTACGATCCAAATAACAAACACCTTAAAGCTATAGAAAAAGGAGAAGTATCACCTAGAGGAAATATGGGTTTAGTCCCTTCGGAACAAGAAGGATACTATCTCAAATCAAAAGTGTTAGGTAAAGGAGGAGATTACCGCTTTCATGCAAAATATATCGCTCGCTCAATTAAAATAGATGAAGATGAACAAGAAATAAATGAACAATTATATATGATTTTATATTTTTCAGGTTTCATGACCGCTCATTAAAATGGTAAATTTATATGCAATCAGAACTTTATAAAACTTTAACTACTTTAGAAAAATTATCACCTAAAGCATTAGAAGCTATTGGACAAGAACACTTAGAATATTCTAACTATAAAATTATTGGCTATTGGGATGAAACTAAGCAATATTATGAAGAGATCACCTTAAAAAAAAACTGTTTTGTCAAGTTATCCAGTTATTCAATTGAGAAGCATTTTATTAATTCGTCTAAGAATTTTTGGATTAAACTTAAATTTAAAATTCAAGCTGAAGAAGTCAACACAAATATTAATAATATAATTGGTGAAATGATTTTAATTTTAGATCATCAATTTCAATATATTGATGAAAATTGGTTAATTGATGTTAATTCTCCTTTTGTAGTTGCTAAAGTAGAAAAAGAAATTAACTAAAACTTTTAAATATTACCCAAGAAAGCTTTTTCTTGACTCAAGTCTCGGTTAGTATTGCATTAGGACAAATGGAGACACCCAAATCGATCGCAATTCTCCAATCTCTTTCTAATAGTACCCCAGATGGACGAGTCAAACGCATGACCTCTGAAGCCATGCAACGAGTGCAAAAAAACCTAGGATCAGACAAAGCATTAAAAGGAATACGAGAAGAAGTCGAACAACTCAAACAAGAAAACCAAGATCTTAAAAGTCGTCTCGCTAAACTAGAAGCAAAAACGAATTAATATAGTGAGGGGATAGAATAAGTTCCTGTCTCCTCATTTATCTTGTACTTAAAACGAATTTATTCTAAAAAGCAATAATTTTAATTAATTTTTGTAATACATTCAGCATCCAAAACCGTTAAATTTTTACTTTTTTTTATTGAACATTGCTCCACAACTTCAGTAAGAGCAGGTATTTCTCCTTGTTTTAACTGTTGGGAAGTTTTTAAAATAACATTATTAAAAGAACTATTAACAAGCCATTTTTGTTGCAACAGATAATCTAATGAAAAGGTTGTTGGTTCGAGCATTATATAATCTATTCCATATTTATTAATTAACTTTTGTGTATCGCCTAAATTTGTACTATATTGCGCTTTAATTAAATCAATTGCTCTTTGTTTCATTTGATTATAGTAAACTGGATGAATGGGTAAAGCAAATTCTGTACTAAATAAGACTGAACGTTTGGCAAAAGCTGGTATATTACTGGTATCAGAGGCTAAAGATGCTACTAAAATATCTTTGGGTTTTGATGCGTAAAAATGATATATTTCTGGATTTTCTCCAATTCTCCATTCTTGTAGTCTTAAAAATAATGGTGGAATAAAACTAGGAATTAAAAGTAAAATGATGCCGAAAGTTAGGATAATTTTCTTTTTTTTATTTAATTGATTCTCTAAATATTCGATTAAAATACAAATCAAAATAGCTGTAAAAATAGCCAAGATAAATCGAAGAATATGATAAGTATAACGTCCAGGGAAATATAGAATTAGCGGGACAAAAGAAGCGATGATAAACATCATTAAAGAAGCGATAAAAAGTTGCAATAAAATTGTTATATTTATAAATATTCGTGATTTTTTTAAAGCCAAAGGTAAAAATAAACCAAGCAAAATAAAAGGAGGAAATATTGGCGCACCTAAACCAGAACTACTTTTAAAAGGTAAAAAAAATGGATTAAAACCAAAATATTCTATTCTTCCATTAAGTTGATATTCTGGCATTATTTTCATTTTATTTATTGTAATTACTGAACCAAATTCAGAAACGTGTAAAGCAAAAGGAAGAAGCACAATTAAAGAAGTTACTAAACCGAAAAACCAAAAAATATAATTTATTTGATCTTGAGTGAATCTAATTTTATTATTTTGCCAATCAAATAATCGAATAGTTAGTAAAACATTTTCCACAAAAACTAACTGAGGAAAAAATAAACCTTGTAAGGCAATAGTTATTAAACAAGGAATGAGCGATCGCTTTACCAGATAATATAAAAATGCTGCAAAAATCGGATATACAAATGCTCTTGGTGTTCCCGAAACTAAATCATCTTTTAGCCAAATATTTATATTTAATATAAGAGTTGCTAAAAATGCACCAAAGGAAATAGGTAAAATTTCAAGAAAGAATCTAAACAAATAAAGCGTTGTAATAATTGCCAGAAAAATCGGAATAATTTTAGCAAGAATTAAGGGTGAAATTCCTGATTTTGCTCCTAGCCAATAAGAAAATTTATAGCCAATTGGGGCGACGGAATGAAAATAATTAGAAATTAAATCATTTTTAAATAGTTCAGGATCAATCAATTGTTGTAGCCAAACAATATGTTGACGTGCATCATCTTGTACAATATAAGGCTGGCTAAAAGAATAATAAAGAGAAATTAAGCCAAAATATAAAGGAGCAATGAGACTAGCAATTAACCAAAATTTGGATGATTTATTTAATAATTTCATATTTTTTCACATTATAATTTTTTTCAGGGTTTATCGACCAAAACCATACAATTAATTTGTAGAGACGTGATATATCGCGTCTGTACGATTTATACGAATTTGGTATTATTATGATTTGTCGACCAAACCCTACAGATATTCGGCAGCTTTAGACTTTTGTTTCAATCCAAAAACGTTGGCGTTGAAATGGATAGGTAGGTAAGATAACTTTATTACAAGACTCATTTTTATATAATTCTGACCAGTTAATCGTGTCTCCTTGGATATAAAGTTGAGCAATTTTTTGTAAACTTTCTAACTGATTTTCTGCATTAACTGTAGGAGTTTGGTTTCCAAACCCTTTATTATCTCCAAACCCTTGAGACGCTTTGCTGTAAAAAATCGGATCAGTAATTTGCCCATTAATAAATAAATTTAGTTTACCTTGTAATTCTTCAGTTGAAGAAGCAATAATACATAAACGATGATTAAAATGCGCACGCCCTGTATTTACTGTAAAACAAATATCCGTGAGTGACAGATCTCGATGAGTTTTAAAAAAATGGTAATATTTTTGTACTAATTCCTGTAAAGCTTTTTCACTTTTTGCCGAAAGGGTAAAAAGATTGATTGAAAGTTCCTTTGTTTTAATTTCCTTTAGTGGTGCTTCTTCAACAACAACATGAGCATTTGTACCACTAAAACCCAAAGAACTCACACCCGCAATACGTGGCATATTTCCGCGTTTGAAGGGTGTAAGCTGAGTGGGAATTGTAAACGGTAAATCTTTCCATTCAATATTCGGGTTGGGGGTTTTAAAATGAATCTGAGGGGGGATTTTTTCGTGTTGTAGGGCGAGAACAACCTTAATAAGACTTGCTATACCTGCTGCGGCTTCCGAATGCCCAATATTGGCTTTAACTGCCCCTAACAGTACCGATAGATTTTGTCCAAAAACAGCCCCTAACGCCCCAACTTCAATGGGATCACCTAAAGCGGTTCCAGTGCCATGTGTTTCAATATAGCTAACCTCTTCAGATTCTACCTTAGCATTCTCCAAGGCTTGTCGGATCACGGCTTGTTGTGCAGGGCCATTGGGTACGGTTAAACCACTGCTTCGCCCATCTTGATTGATCGCAGAACCGCGAATCACTGCTAAAATATTGTCATGGAGTGCGCTGGCATCACTTAAACGTCTTAAAACAATAACACCACATCCCTCGGAACGAACAAAACCATTAGCCGACGCATCAAAGGTTTTACAACGACTTTCAGGAGATAGCATCCGCGCTTTAGAAAAATTAATACTTACTTCGGGCAAAAGAATAGTATTCACACCACCCACTAAAGCGAGATCACATTCACCATTGCGTAAACTAGAAATAGCCAAATGAACCGCCACCAACGAAGACGAACAAGCCGTATCGATCGCCATACTGGGGCCAGTTAGTCCTAAACTATAAGATAAACGACCTGCCGCGATACTGTGAGTATTTCCCGTCGCCAGATAAGCATCGATATCCGTCACATCTCGCATTAATAAGCGATGCCAATGATCATTCCCACAAATACCAATAAAAACCCCAGTTTTGCTACCATTCAGTTGATCTGGGGCAATTCCCGCCATTTCTAAGGCTTCCCAACTCACCTCTAAGAGTAGACGTTGCTGAGGATCAAGACTCATCGCTTCACGGGGGGCAATGCGGAAAAATTGAGCATCAAAATCTTGTAAATTAGATAAGAAACCGCCCTGATGGACATACATTTTACCAGGACTAGCTAGATTTGCGTCATAATACATTTGGGTGTCCCAACGATCTAAGGGAATATCTGCGATCGCATCCTCACCCGATGCTAAAAGATGCCAAAACGTCTCAGGGTTATTAGCTTCTTTGGGAAAACGGCAACCCATCCCAACAATAGCAATGGGTTCATGTTGAGCATTTTCGAGACGTTCAATTTTAGCTTGAAGTTGTTTAAGTGCTAGATACACCCGTTTTGTGCTTGAAGACGTATGATCATCATTCGTCTCTATGGGGTTTGAGTTAGATATCATCCTGAATATATTAATGAGAATTGTTTGACAGTTATTGAATTGAGGTCAACATTAACGAGAAACTGTCACGATATTGCTTAAGATCTATTGTGAGTTCGTTCATCCTCATTTAAAGTATATAAGATGAAAAACGAGAATAGCGATTCATCAAGGTATCGGTAAAGTATAAAAATCAATGGTTGATCCGACACAATATTCTTTTAGGAAAGACAAACTATCTAAGCGCAGTCACCCTGGAACATCTCAGACTCATTCTGATCAGTCTAACGCTAAACCCTTCGCTTTGAGTGATGGTGGTTTTCTTTTTTATGAACCGAATACACCGACAACTTTACCCGAAATTCTTTTATTAGCTGCTAGGATTACAACAGGAACTCGTCTCATTTATCTAGATCGACAAGGGTTCGCAAACGCCCAATCTTACGCCGAATTACTCCAAAACGCCTCAAAAATTTTGACGGGTTTACGAGAAGCTGGTTTAAAACCCAAAGATCAAGTTATCCTACAATTAGAAGAAACTAGCGATCTACTGACTGCTTTTTGGGGCTGTATTCTTGGTGGTTTTATTCCCGTTATTCTCGAAATTGCTACGGCAACTCCTACCCTAGAAAAACTGCGCCATCTGTGGAATTTTTTAGATAAACCCCTAATTATTGCCAAAAATAACGCCCAAATTCAGCAATATCTTTCTCATCCTCGAATTTTTAGTCTAGATCTAAATTATCTCGCTACAACTGACTATCATCAACCCAAACCCGATGATGTTGCTTTTTTCAACCTCACTTCTGGCAGTACGGGAATACCCAAATGTATTCAACTAACCCATAAAAATATATTATCTCGCGCTATTGGAGCAAACATCCACAATCATCATCAAAGCGATGACATTATTCTAAACTGGCTACCTTTTGATCATATCGGTAGTATTTCCGATTGGCATCTACGCCCTTGTATACTGGGATGCACTTCTATTTATGTCCAAAAAGAATATATCCTCAAACGCCCCCTAAATTGGCTAGACTTAATAGATAAGTACAAAGTTACTCACAGTTGGTCGCCTAATTTTTTCTATGCTTTACTCAATGATCAACTGAAAAACGAACCGAGACAACATCGGTGGGATCTTTCCTCTGTTCATTGTCTCCTAACTGCTGGCGAAAATATTACCCAAAATGTTATTCAAGAAACCCTTAGACAACTCTCATCCTATGGTTTAGCGCAAACTACGATTAAACCTGCTTTTGGAATGGCGGAAGTCGGTTCAGGAATTACTTATTATATTCACAAAACAGAACCCTTTAAATTTTATCCCATTGATGAACAAGGAACATTTGCTGATTTAGGAACGCCAATACCTGGAATTACACTGCGCGTTGTCGATGATAATAATACTATTGTATTAGAAGACGAGATCGGTTATCTACAAGTTAGAGGCGAAGCAGTTACCCAAAGCTATTATAATAACCCAGAAGCAAACGAAGCGGCATTTACAGAAGATGGCTGGTTAAAAACAGGAGATTTAGGCTTTTTGAAAAAAGGTCACTTGATGCTTACAGGTCGTAGTAGTGAGATTATTATTATTAATGGGACAAACTACTATAGTCATGAAATTGAAGCGATCGTTGAACAAATAGAAGGGGTTACCGTCTCATATACCGCCGCTTGTGCCGTCAAAAAAGATAACGATGAAACCGAACGACTCGCTATATTCTTTAGCACAAATCTACAAAATTGTCAAGTTGTATGTCAGGAAATTAGGCGATCGCTCATAGCAAAAATGGGGATTAATCCCGATTATCTCATACCCCTTTCTCAAACCGAAATTCCTAAAACCGCCATTGGTAAAATCCAACGTAGCAAACTCGCGCAACAGTTCAAAGCGGGTTTATATAATGACATCCTTCACTCATTAACCTTGTCTTTTGACCCCAATCAAATTGAACAACAACTCCAACGCATTTGGCAAGACGTTTTACGGAGCGTACAAGACAGCCCCTTACAAAAATCAGACATCGGTCTTCATGATAACTTTTTTGAACTGGGGGGAACCTCATTTCTACTGGTACAAGTTCAACAACAATTACAAGAATATACAGGACAACCTCTATCCATTACCGAACTCTTTCGCCACCCGACCATATATACACTAAAACGTCATTTATGTCAAGGTAAAAACCAACATCAACCCAAAACCAAAAAAGAAGTCATTAAAGGCGATATTGCCGTTATTGGGTTATCGTGTCGTTTTCCTGGGGCGAAGACAATTGATGAATTTTGGCAAAATCTGACCAATAACGTCGAATCAATCAGCCTTTTCCACACCGAAGAGATCCTAGCTTCTGGCATATCACCCGAATTAGTCAATCATCCCAACTATATCAAAGCCAGTCCAATTTTAGATGACATCGAAACCTTTGACGCAGAATTTTTCGGCTTTTCTGCGGCTGAAATAGAACTTATAGACCCCCAACAACGACTATTATTAGAATGCGCTTACGAAGCCCTCGAAGATGCAGCCTGTAACCCATTCACGTATACAGGTGACATTGGCATCTATGCAGGTGCTGCCATGAATACCTATCTACTGAATAATATATATCCTAACCGTCATCGACTTGACCCAAATGATTCTCTTGATGTCGCAACACTCGACTCAATGGGTGGTTTTCAAATGATGGTTGCTAACGACAAAGATTATTTAACGACACGAATTTCTTATAAACTTAATCTTACGGGCCCTAGTATAAATGTACAAACCGCTTGTTCATCGGGACTTGCAGCCATTCATCTCGCTGTTATGAGTTTAAGACAGGGTGAATGTGACATGGCGTTAGCGGGTGGTGTATCCGTACAAGTTCCCCAAAAAATCGGTTATCTTTATCAAGAAGGGATGATCCTTTCTGCTGATGGTCATTGTCGCGCTTTTGATGAGTCAGCTAGTGGTACTATTTTCGGAAGTGGCTGCGGTTTTGTTCTCCTCAAACCTCTAGAAACTGCACTCAAAGATCACGATCGCATTTATGCTGTTATAAAAGGTTCAGCATTGAGTAATGATGGCGGTACGAAAGTCGGATATTTTGCCCCTAATGGAGATGGACAAGCCCGCAACCTAGAAAGTGCCTTAAATAACGCAGGAATTACAGCAGAAACCATCAGTTATATTGAAGCACACGGAACAGGAACTCTGCTAGGAGATCCCATCGAAATCGCTGGACTATCCCAAGCATTTCGGAATTATACTCAAAAAAAGGGTTTTTGTGCCATTGGTTCCGTAAAAACGAATATCGGACACTTACAAATTGCTTCTGGAATTGCAGGATTTATTAAAACCGTACTTTCTTTATATCATCAAAAAATCCCTGCTTCACTGCACTTTAAAAAACCCAATCCTCAAATTGACTTTGAGCATAGTCCTTTTTATGTTAATACAATGTTACAAGATTGGACATCGACAGAAAGTCCCCGTCGCGCTGGTGTAAATTCTCTGGGCATTGGTGGGACAAATGTTCATGTTATTTTAGAAGAAACCCCCACAATAGAAGATAAACCCTTAGAAAATAGCGATCGTCCCTTCCATCTTTTCACACTTTCTGCGAAAACGAATACAGCCTTAAACGATTTAGTTAAGCAATATCAACAATTTTTAGCCAAAAATCCCAATATTTCCTTAGCGGATCTTTGTTTTACCGCTAATACAGGACGCGCCCACTATAGCGATCGTATAGCCATTATTGCCGAATCCGTCGCACAATTACAAGAACAATTGAGTAAAAAACTCACAGTCATCCCAAACACGACATCGCCTAAAAAAATCGCCTTTCTTTTTACGGGGCAGGGTTCACAGTATATTAATATGGGGCGACAACTCTACGAAACTCAACCCGTCTTTAGAGAAACACTTAATCACTGTGCGGATATATTACGTCCTTTTTTAGATAAATATTTACTTGATGTATTGTATCCACAAGATATAACACCCCAAAATGGACACACATTACTCATCAATAATACAGCCTATACTCAGCCAGTATTATTCGCCTTAGAATACGCCCTGTTTAAATTATGGCAATCATGGGGAATTGAACCAACTGCTGTTATGGGACATAGCATTGGTGAATATGTTGCAGCAACTGTAGCCGGTGTTTTTAGTTTAGAAGATGGACTAAAATTAGTAAGCACACGTAGTAAATTGATGCAAGCTTTACCCCAAAATGGCGAAATGGTTGCGGTAATAGCTGATGAGTTTACAGTCAAAGAAGTCATTAAAAAATACGAAAAAGAAATAGCCTTCGCTGCTTTCAATAATTCTCAGAATACCGTCATTTCAGGGACACGAACAGCCATTCAAAAAATCGTTAAACTGTTGGAAGGACAAGGAATTAAAACTCAAACCTTAAATACTTCTCATGGGTTCCATTCTCCTTTAATGAAACCCATGATCGCCGAGTTTGGTCGCATAGCGCAAGAAATTAGCTATAATTTACCCCAAATCGCTCTGATTTCTAATGTAACAGGAACTATTATTCGAGATGAAATTGCTACACCCGCTTATTGGTGTCGTCAAATTCAAGAACCTGTAAGATTTGCGGATGGTTTTAAGGTTTTGTTACAAGAAGGCTACAACATTTTTATTGAATGTGGTAGTAAACCTATCTTACTCGGAATGGGACAAGCGATCGCACAAGAAATCAACCCCAATACTGCTCATGACTATCTCTATAACCCTAGTTTGTCTCCAAAATCTTCTTTACAAACTGGTCATGATGCGTCTTTACCAATAATACTAAATAGTGTTGCCCAACTCTATCTTAGAGGTGTAGCGATCGATTGGATTAGTTTTGAAAAACCATTATCTCGTTATAAGCTTAGTTTACCCACTTATCCGTTTCAAAGAAAACGTTATTGGATCGAGCCACCTTCTAGTATAAATGTTTCGCCTCGCCAAGAGTTAAACATTCATCCATTATTAGGAAAACGTTTACCATCAGCCCTCAAAGAAATTATCTTTCAATCCTGTCTCAATCTAAATACCCTAGAATGGATTAAAGACCATCAAGTTTATCAAGTTCCTATTTTACCCGCAACCGCATATATAGAAATCGCTTTAGCCGCCGGGCAAAACGTTTTTAAATCGACAAATCTCGTTTTAGAAAATATTACCATTCAACAACCGTTAATTTTTGCTGACAACAATTCCACAACAATTCAAGTAATTTTAAATAAAAATTCGGAACAATCAAGCTTTGAAATTTATAGTTTGATTAACGAGGATGAATGGAAACTACATAGCTTTGGGAATATTACGCACACAAACTATACAATAAATAATAATATACCTAATTTTGAAATATTACAAAAACTAGAATTAATATCAACTGAAAGCTTTTATCAACAATGCCAAACTCAAGGTTTAGAATATGGTGAAACATTTCGAGGGATTAAACAACTTTGGCGGAAAGACGGACAAGCATTAGGAAAAATACAATTACTGCTAGATACTCATCATTATTTATCTCATCCTAGTTTACTCGATGCTTGTTTTCAAGTTGTTTTAGCGGCGTTTCCTACTTTTGCCACAACAGAAACCTATTTACCCTATCGCATAGAAAGTTTGTGTTTTTATCGTCTTCTGAGTTCAAATATTTGGAGTTATGTACAAATACGCCCCATAACAGAGCAAAATCAAATCATTGCAGACTTACAAATATTCGATGAAACTGGATTAATTGCAGACATTCAAGGACTTACATCAAAACGCGCCAAACCAGAAACCTTACTCGGAAAAACCAATACAATTAATCATGATTGGTTTTATCAAATTGAATGGCAACCACAGCCCCAAATTCCAGTCTATCAATCTAAACAGAATTATGGTCATTGGCTTATTTTTGCAGACTCGACAGGCATAGGTCAACAGTTAGCCAACTTATTAGAATCACAACACCAAACTTGTACACTGATTTTCCCCAGTGATCTTAACTTAAAACAAAGCGAATACGATCAGCAATTACTCAACTCATTTTCAACCATAACAGGTGTCATTCATTTATGGAGTTTAGATATCGCAGACACTTTAGAACAAGGTTTAGAAAAAAGTTGTCAAAGTACCTTGTATTTAGTTCAAGCATTAATCAAACAAAGTGAGCCAACACATCTTTATCTGATTACACGCGGCACACAAACCGTAGCTAACCACAATCCTAATCTAAATCATATCGCGGCCTCGCCACTGTGGGGAATGGGTAAAGTCATTGCTCTAGAACATCCCGAATTAAACTGTATCAGAATTGATCTCGATTCAAACCCAAAAAATGACGTAATTCAAGATATATACTCGGAAATCATGACGCAACATATAAATACACACCATGACGCGTCATTAGGTGGTATTGAAGATCAAATCGCCTTTAGAGAGGGTTTACGTTATGTTCCTAGATTAGTTCGTGGTACTTTACCTCAAAAATCATCTTCTAGCGAAGAACCATTACAGTTAGCCATTAAAAACCGAGGAACCATCGATAATTTAACTTGGCAACCCCAAAAACGAAATAAACCCGCATCTCAAGAAGTAGAAATACAAGTTTGGGCGACAGGATTAAATTTTCGGGATCTTTTGAACGTATTAGGATTATATCCAGTCGAAGAACTCGGTTTAGAGTGTGTAGGCGAAATTACCGCAATAGGTGAAAGCGTTACAGACTTAAAAATAGGTGATACAGTAATAGCGATCGCACCGAATAGCTTTAGTCAATATGTTACCGTTAATGGGAATCTAGTCGCCAAAAAACCGAAAAACCTCAGTTATCCCGAAGCAGCAACTATTCCAGGTGCTTTCCTGACTGCCTATTATACCCTCATTCATCTAGCCCAACTCAAACCAGGTGAACGAATTCTCATTCACGGGGCCGCCACTGGAGTCGGTTTAGCCGCCGTCGAAATTGCACAATATAAAGGTGCAGAAATATTCGCCACCGCATCCGAAAGTAAATGGGACTATCTTAAATCTAAGGGCGTAAAATATGTCATGAATTCCAGAAACCTTGAATTTTCTGATGAAATCATGAGAATAACACAAGGAAAAGGTGTAGATGTCGTTCTTAATAGTCTTAATGGGGAATTTATCCCGAAAAGCCTATCCGTTTTAAATTCTGGGGGACGTTTTCTCGAAATTGGTAAACAGGGAATTTGGCAACCCGAACAAGTCGCGCAAATAAGATCAGATGTATTATATACAAGCTGTGATCTTTTAAAACTAGCCCAACAAAACCCGCAGCTTATTAAAGATTTGCTTTCTCAACTACTCATCTTATTTGAAGAGCAACTTAAACCCCTTCCTTTTTCGATTTTTTCATCAAAGAGAGTGATTGATGCTTTCCGAAAAATGAGCCACGCTAAACATATCGGAAAAATTCTAATTAAATCGCCCAAAACTAGCGTAATTCGCAGTAACGGCACTTATTTAATTACTGGAGGACTAGGAGATATTGGGCTCAAAGTCGCTCAATGGCTGATCGAAAAAGGAGCCTCAACACTAATTTTAGTCGGCAGAAATAAACCCTCAACACAAGCCCAAGAAACCATTACACAACTAACCCGCCATACCACAAAAGTTCTCGTTTGTCAAGCTGATGTATCTAATTACCATGACATTTCTGAGATTTTTCAAAAAGCGAAAACATTGCCACCGCTACGGGGTATCATTCATGCAGCAGGGGTTTTAGATGATGGAATACTTGAAAATCAGACTTGGGAACGTATGAATCAAGTCTATTTACCCAAAATTCAAGGAGCATGGAACTTACATAAATTGAGTCAAAATCTGCCCTTAGACTTCTTTATTTTATTTTCCTCGGCGGCATCTTTGCTAGGGAGTGGAGGTCAAGCGAACTATGTCGGTGCAAATAGCTTTCTTGATAGTCTAGCATCGGCTCGTCATAAAATGGGTCTTCCTGCAATGAGTATAAATTGGGGTGCGTGGTCAGAAATTGGTCTAGCTGCGAGAAATCATACGGCGAGTTCAAGTATACCGGGTATGGATGCGATCGCGCCTGAACACGGTCTAAACATCCTAGAACAACTCCTTACCGAATCTATAGCACAAATTGGCGTAATAAATCTCGATTGGTCAAAAATTCCAAAATCACCCTTTTTGAGCGAAATTATCACCGAAACCAATAATAATATAGTAAGCTTGTATCAAGACGTACAAAAAAACGATTTAATGACACACGTTTTATTACAACTTGCGACCGTACTTGGTTTAAAATCTATTGAAGCCATTGATCCACAACAAGGTTTTATTGAACTTGGTCTCGACTCCCTAACCTCAGTTGAATTCAGAAATCGACTTTCAATGACTTTAAACTGTACCTTACCTTCTACCCTCGCCTTCGATTATCCCACTGTCACAGATTTAGTCAATTATCTAATGAAAACCCTATATACTAACAAAAACGCACCAAAACAAATAGTTAGCGCGTCATTGCCTGATCTAGACACAATTTTAGAAGACCTTTCGGACTCGGAAGCAGAAATATTACTAAATGAGATGCTCGATAACCTCAATTATTAATCAATTATGTCAAATGAACCGATCGCTATCATTGGTATAGGGTGTCGTTTCCCTTGTGCACCAAACCCAGTTGCTTTCTGGCAATTAATGCGAGATGGCAAAGATGCTATTACTGAAGTTCCCTCCTCTCGCTGGAATGTAGATACTTATTACCATCCCGACGCAAAAGAACCCAACAAAACAAATACACGATGGGGAGGTTTTCTCGATCAAATTGACCATTTTGACCCGCTATTTTTTGGCATTGCACCGCGAGAAGTCCTTTCAATGGACCCCCAACAACGCCTCATGCTCGAAGTTGCCTACGAAGCTTTAGAAGATGGGGGAATTATCCCCGAACAAATCGCAGGAACTAGAACAGGTGTATTTATTGGGATTGGCAGTCATGAATATTCGACGATGCTTTGGCACAAACCCTTAAATGACCCCTACAGTACCACTGGAACCGCCAACTGTCTAGCAGCGAATCGAATTTCATATGTATTTGATTTCAAAGGGCCAAGTTTAGCAGTAGATACAGCTTGTTCGTCTTCTTTAGTCGCTGTACATCTAGCGTGTCATAGTTTATATACAGGGGAATCAACTCTAGCCATAGCGGGTGGTGTGAATATTATTATGCTGCCAGGCGGTGTGGTGGGTTTTACCAAAGGCGGTTTTCTGTCGAGTGAGGGACGCTGTAAAAGTTTTGATGCTGATGCTAATGGTTATGTACGGAGTGAGGGAGCAGGTGCCGTTATTCTGAAACCCCTCAAGAATGCGATCGCGGATGGAGATCGGATTTATGCTATCATTCGTGGGACAGCTACAAATCAAGATGGGCGTACTTCTGGACTCGCTGCACCTAACCTACAATCACAGATTGATGTTCTAAAAGAAGCGTATCACAACGCGGGGATTTCTCCAGACAAGGTACAGTACATCGAAGCACATGGCACCGGAACCAAAATCGGCGATCGCATCGAATTAGAAGCCCTTAACACAGTTCTCGCCCCAAACCGTAATATAGATAATATTTGTGCCATTGGTTCAGTCAAAAGCAATATCGGACACACCGAAACCGCAGCAGGAATAGCAGGACTCATTAAAGTCGCACTAGCTTTAAAAAAACGTCAAATACCAGCCAATTTACACTTTAATAAGCCTAATCCTGCCGTAGATTGGTCTAATCTCCCGCTACGTGTACAGGAAACCTTAACGCCTTGGAATAATACCAAAACTCCCCTCATTGCTGGTGTTAATTCTTTTGGTTTTGGTGGTACTAATGCTCATGTTGTACTAGAAGAAGCCCCAATTAGTCAATCTTATAGCTCTAAAATCTTAGAACGTCCATTCCATCTACTGACGCTTTCGGCAAAAACAGAACCCGCATTACGAGAACTTGCTGATCATTATCGACTATATTTAGAACAAAATCCTGTAACATCGATCGCGGATATTTGTTATACAGCCAATACCCGACGCTCACAGTTTAATTATCGTTTGTCTGTAATAGCAGAATCTAGAGAACAATTACAAGAAAATTTAACGGCTTTTAGCCAAAATTTACATACACCATCAATTCAGTTTTGTCAAGTAAATGATACAAAACTTGAGCCGATTGTTTTTCTTTTTACAGGACAAGGTTCACAATATATCAATATGGGGCGACAACTGTACGACACCCAACCCCTATTTAGACAAACACTCGATCGTTGTGCAGAAATCTTAAAAGCATATATAAATATACCTTTACTCGATGTTATCTCTTCAGAATTGATCGATCAAACCATTTATACCCAACCCGCTTTATTTGCCTTTGAATATGCGTTAGCGACTCTATGGATGTCGTGGGGTGTTGTGCCATCCGTCGTTTTAGGGCATAGTGTTGGGGAATATGTCGCAGCTTGTCTAGCGGGAGTTTTTAGCTTAGAAGATGGGTTAAAACTGATTGCAGCGCGTGGTCGTTTGATGCAGTCCTTACCTAATGATGGCATGATGTTAGCCGTTTTAGCAAATGAAACGACAGTACGAGAGGCAATACAATCTTATGCGGAAGATGTCTCTATTGCGGCGTTTAACGGTACAGAAAATTTTGTCATTTCAGGGCGAATTGATGCCATAAAATCGATTCAAGCCTATTTTACAGCACTAAGCATCAAAACAAAGCCACTAACAGTGTCTCACGCCTTCCATTCTCCCTTGATGGAACCAATTTTAAATGATTTTGCTCAAGTTGCTCGTGAAATAACCTATCATCAACCCTGTTTAAGTTTAATTTCTAATCTGACGGGAGACTTTATCACCGATGATATTGCTACACCTGAATATTGGTGTCTGCATATTAGACAAGCGGTTAAGTTTGCTCAAAGTATTACGACTCTCCAAAATCACTATAAAATATTTATTGAAATTGGCGCACAACCGACTTTACTGGGAATGATTCGCACTGTATGGACTACAAGCCATGAAATGTCTTTACTACCCAGTTTACGTTCAGGCTGTTCCGACTGGCAACAATTATTAAACAGTTTGAGCGAACTTTATTTAAAAGGATATAAAATAAATTGGGTTAGTTTCGATCAAGATTATTCTCGTCGTTTAGTTACATTACCTACTTATCCCTTTCAACGTCAACGTTATTGGGCTGAAAATGCCGAACAGTTTATTACTTCTTTTTCATCTCAAGTCGAAAAAAATAGCCCCACCATTCACCCTCTTTTAGGACAAGCCGTATCAATTGCCAATAGTTACTCAATTCTATTTCAAACAAAAATTAGTCAAAATAAACCGATTTACCTACAAGACCATTGTTTAGAAAATACGCCGATTTTTCCTGCTGCTGCTTATATAGAAATGGCAATAGCAGCCAGTTATAGTCTTTATCCTGAGAATAATATTCAACTGAAAAATGTTAGAATTGAACAACCATTAACTTTAAGTGAAGGTGTTAGTAAAACAATTCAATTAATTTTAGATCCTGTAGAGTCACAATTTAAAGTTTTTACCATTAATGAAGCTCAAGTTAGTACTCTTCATGCTCAGGGTGATATTGTAATTCCCGAAAAGTATCAACAGAAGTCAGTTAATCTTCAAAAAATAAAAAATGAATGTCATCAAGTTTTATCTATTGCTGAACACTATCAAAATTGTCAAAAACAAGGCTTAAATTACGGTTCTTACTTCCAGGGGATTCAAGACATATACTACAGTAATAATCAAGTTTTAGGACTAATTAAACTGCCAGATAGTCTACAACAAGAAGCGAAAAACTATCAGCTTCATCCCACTGTATTAGATGCCAGTTTTCAGATTATTGGGGCAAATTTAGAAAAAAAAGATGATATAGTCTATCTTCCAGTTGGCTTAGAAAGTATTTATTTTTATCGTCCATTAACTAATTTGTTTTGGAGTTTTGTAGAAATTAAACAACAAAATACTACAGAAATCAAAGCCGATATACAATTATTAACTGAATCTGGAAGTATTTTAGCTGATCTAAAAGGATTTACCTTAAAAGCAGTTAAACGTCAATCGTTAGAGCAAATTTTTCAAGATAAACCGAAAAAAGAAGTTACACAACAATTAGAAAATAATTTATATTATCAAATTTCTTGGCAAGCAAAACCGAAATCCAAACAAACTCAAAAATTAGTAGGAAATTGGCTGATTTTTGCAGACGCTCAAGGAATAGGAAATAAATTAGCCGATGTAATCCAAAAACAAGGAAATCATTGTATTTTAGTAAGTATTGGAGACACTTATATTTGCATTGATAAGCAACACTATCAAATTAATCCTTCAAAAAGTGAAGATTTTAAACGTTTATTCAATCAAAAACGTTCTGATTTAAAAATTGTTCACCTGTGGGGTTTAGATGAATCAACGAATTTAGCTGAATCACAAATTAGAGGTTGTGGAAGTGTCTTACATTTAATGCAAGCTTTAAATCAAACCAAAGTAACTCATCTAAACTTAATCACAAAAAATACTCAGGTAGTAAAAAACGAAACCCAATTACAAATACAACAATCGACATTATGGGGAATTGCGCGTGTTATTCGGTTAGAATATCCTGATTTATTTTGTCGCACTATCGATTTAGATTCACTCGAACAAAATCTACAAATCTTAGAAAATGAATTACTAAATCCTGACAATGAAGAACAAATCGCCTATCGTGATGGAATACGTTATGTACCGCGTTTAGTTCCACAAATATTAGATGAGCAAAAAAACGAATCTATTCAATTAAAAATAACACAAACAGGCTCATTAGATAATTTAACACTTACACCTTTAATACGTCGAAAACCTGCACCCGATGAAATCGAAATTGCTGTAAATGCTACGGGTGTAAACTTTCGTGATGTTTTAAATGCACTCGGAATGCTACAACCTTATTTAGAACAAATGGGGTTTAAAAATGCGTCTGATATTCCATTTGGGGGCGAATGTGCAGGAAAAATCGTAGCAATAGGAGAAGCGGTTAAAGGGTTACAAATAGGTGATGAAGTTATCGCAGTATTCGCTTTAAGTAGTGTAGCGAGTTTTGTCACCGTTAAATCACAGTTTGTCGTCTCCAAACCCAACCAGATGACTTTTAGTGAAGCAGCAACCATTCCCAGTACATTTTTAACCGCATATTACGGGTTACATTATTTAGCCAAAATTAAAGCAGACGATCGTATTCTAATCCATTCAGCAGCAGGAGGAGTAGGACTTGCAGCAGTACAAATAGCCCAACGAGTCGGGGCGAAAGTTTTTGCCACCGCAAGTTTACCAAAATGGGATTTTTTGCGAGAAATGGGAATTCAACACATCATGAATTCTCGTAATCTCGATTTTTCTCAAGAAATCATGACATTAACCAATAATGAAGGCGTTGATCTGGTTTTAAATAGTCTTAATGGTGATTATATTCCCCATAGTTTACAAGTTCTCAAAAAAGAGGGTAAATTTGTTGAAATTGGTAAGATTGGCGTTTGGAATGAAGAACAAGTTAAACAGTTTCGCAATGATATAACTTATTATCACTTTGATTTACTAGAAATTGCGCGAGATAATCCTAATTTAATTGCTAAATTACTTAGAGAATTAATGCTTCTTTTCCAAAATGGTAGCCTAAAACCCTTACCGCATAAAGTTTTTGACATCAAAGAATCTGTAAACGCATTTCGCTATATTGCTGGTGCAAAACATATCGGTAAAGTGATTATTTCTTTAAACGAGCAATCCTCATCTACACTAAATATTAAGACCGATAGCACTTATTTAATTACTGGTGGTTTAGGTGCATTAGGATTACAAGTCGCTCAATGGTTAGTACAAAAAGGTGCAAAACATTTAATTCTCGTTAGTCGTAGCAACCCATCTATAACCGCACAAGAAACCCTTCAACAGCTAAAACAAGACGGTGTAGAAATTACTATTACTAAAGGCGATATTTCCAAAATACAAGACGTTAATCGTATTATCGGGCAAAAAAGAAGAGGAAAAAAACAACCCCCACTTGCAGGAATTATTCATGCAGCAGGGGTTTTAGATGATGGAATGCTGTCTAACCTGACTTGGGAACGATTTAAAAAGGTGATGGATGCAAAGGTACAAGGTGCGTGGAATCTTCATATTGCCACTCAAGAGCTACCATTAGACTTTTTTGTTTGTTTTTCCTCAATAGTTTCTTTGATAGGCTCTCTAGGTCAATCTAGCTATGTTTCAGCTAATGTTTTTATGGATACTCTAGCCCATTATCGCCGTAGTTTGGGTCTGCATGGACTAAGTATTAATTGGGGCCCTTGGAGTGATGCAGGAATGGCCGTTAATTTAGAACAAAATCTCTTGGCAACTAAAGGAATTACCAGTATTACCCCAAAATTTGGTTTACAAGTTCTAGAATCTCTATTAGAGCAAAATCTTACTCAGTCGGGTGTCTTTTTAGTAGATTGGTCAAAATTCTTAACTCAATTACCACCTAATAAAGAATATCCTTTCTTTGAAAAACTCAAACCTATTGTTACTCCAATTCCTGAAAAAACAACTAAACAAAGTTCAGAATTTATCCAACAATTTGAAGCAACTCCTAAAAGTGAACAAAAACAATTTTTATCGGAACATATACGACATCAATTAGCTAGAGTATTAGGTTTTAGTCAAGCGGACCAAATTGACCTATCACAGAATTTTTCTGATTTAGGGATGGATTCTTTAATGGCAGTAGAATTCAAAAATAATCTACAAGTAAGTCTAGATATTACCCTTTCTAATAATCTATCCGTTGATTATCCTTCTGTCGAGTTATTGACTAACTATTTACTCGAGGACACGTATTTTCGACAAGTCGAAAATACCAGAGTGTCCGTAACAGAAATTGGACAAAATGAAATAGTAGATATTGTCCAAATACCAGTAACCAATAATTTACATACCAATGGTCATAAACCATCAATTGTTACACCACAAATCAAAAGCGAAATACAGAATATACCCCAACAATTTTATAAATTTGAGGAATCTAGTGAATATATTAGCTTAAAAAATGATATCAATAAAGCTAATCAACTTGGCAACCCATTTTTTATCGTTCGTGATGGAATTGCTAAAGATACCATGATAATTAATCAACAAGAATACATTCATTATTCTAGTTATAATTATATCGGAATGTCTGGTGATCCAAGAGTTTCTCAAGCAGCAAAAGAGGCAATAGATCGTTATGGGACTTCTGTTTCGGCGAGTCGTATTTTATCTGGTGAAATTGCTTTACACCAAGCATTAGAAAAAGAAATTGCTGATTTTTTAGGAACTGAAGACTGTATTGTTTATATTGGTGGTCATACGACAAATGTTACTACAATTGGTCATTTATTTAGAAGAAATGATCTAATTTTATATGATGCCCTGAGTCATAATAGTATACGTCAAGGGTGTCAAATGTCGGGTGCGACATTAATAGAATTTCCCCATAACGACTGGCAAATTCTAGAACAACTTTTGATTCAGCATCGTCATTTGTATGAAAAAGTTTTGATTGTTATTGAAGGAATTTATAGTACTGATGGTGATATTGCTCCTTTGCCTGAAATAGTGGAATTGAAAAAACATTATAAAACATTTTTAATGGTAGATGAAGCCCATTCTATCGGGGTACTTGGTGCAACAGGAAGAGGAATAGGTGAATATTTTAATATACCTGCAAAAGATGTTGATTTATGGATGGGAACCCTGAGTAAATCATTTGCAAGTTGTGGGGGTTATATTGCTGCTTCTAAAGCAATCATTGAATATCTTAAATATAGTGCGCCTGGTTTTGTTTTTAGTGTGGGAATGACTCCCGCTAATACTGCATCTGCTTTAGCTGCTTTACAACTTCTTAAAACTGAACCAAAACGAGTGAAATTATTATGCGATCGTTCTAAACTTTTCCTTTCTCTTGCTCAAAAATTCGGATTCAATACAGGAATTAGTAATAATACACCAATCATACCAATTATTATCGGTGAACCTGATGCCTCTGTCGAATTATGCAAAGAACTATTTAAACAAGGTATTAATGTACAACCAATGGTTTATCCTTCTGTTCCTTATAATGCTGCTCGTTTACGCTTTTTTATTACTTCTTCTCATACCGAAGAACAAATTAAATTTACTTTAGAAGCATTAGAAAAAGCGATGATGTTACTGCCTAAGTAAGTATTATATAGATAGCTATATTGCTTTATGATTAGCTATAACCCTAAATTTATTATAGAAACTAATTCTTGAAAAACATGAATGAAAATTATTCAAATAATAAACTTAATACCTCTCCATACACCAATAAAATTAATAGTTTATTAAAACCTAAAATTAACCATAATTTACCATTAGTTATGGATTTATTTGCTGGATGTGGCGGATTAAGTTTAGGATTTGAGGCACAAGGATTTTTAACAGTTGGCTATGAAATCAATCGAGATGCGTGTCTTTCATATTCACAAAACCTTCAAGGAGATTGCTTGAATATTAAATTAACCGAATATACAGAATTACCCAATCCTCAAATTATTATAGGTGGTGTTCCTTGTCAACCTTTTAGTGTGAGTGGTAAACAAAAAGGATTGAACGATACTAGAGATGGGTTTCCAATTTTTATCTCGGCAGTGAAAAGATATCAACCCAAACTATTTTTAATTGAAAATGTTCGAGGTCTTTTTTATCGCAATAAACCATATTTAGAAAAAATAATAACTCAGTTGCGTCAACTTGATTATTTAATTGAAGTAGATTTATTAAATTCAGTTTGGTATGATACTCCACAAAATAGAGAAAGAGTTTTTATTGTAGGTCATCGGGGAAAGTTTAAGTTTCCTCAAAAAATAAATATAAAAATTTCCGCAGGAGAAGCTTTAGGTGATTTAGCTGTTTTTATACCACCTGAATCAAATTTTTTGACCCCAAGTATGGATTCTTATATAATAAAATACGAGAAAGCCTCACATTGCTCGCGTCCTAGAGATCTTCATCTAGATCAACCTGCTCGTACAGTTACTTGTCGTAATCTTGCAGGTGCAACGGGTGATATGCAGCGTATAAAACTTCCAGATGGTCGTCGTCGTCGTCTAATTCCACTTGAAGCTGCACGATTACAGAGTTTTCCAGACTGGTTTAAATTTAATGGTAGTGAGCAATCAGTGTTTAATCAAATCGGAAACGCTGTTCCACCAATGTTAGCTTATTATTTGGCTAAAAGTTGTAAAGATTATTTTGAATTAAATTTTTTTTATGACAAAAATGAAATCATTGCCAAAAATATTTCTATTACTAATCAACAATCCTCTCAACAATTAAGCTTATTTTAAATTTATTTCAAAAAAATATAATAATTAGTTTATGAATGATGAAAAAAAAGAAATATTAATCGCGGAAGCCAAACAAATTATTAATGATTTAGGACTTCCTAAGAAAATGCTTGCCAAAACTCTTAAATACTATTACTTGGGAAACTCATGCTTGGTTAGCCGATCATCCAACTCATATGATTCATTTTAATGGCGATAAATATTGGATTAATGAGTAATACTAAATCCGCCATAAATTACATCCTTAAAATAATGTAGGGATAGGGAATCCAAATCCTTATAAAAACTGGGTTTGGTTTCCAAACCCCTACGCTGATACAGATTTCTTATAATTAATTTCCGTTTTGTTGTCCGAAAAGATGTTCTAAAATTCGGATAACTTCGGTGCGAATACCTGTCATTTCGTTCCGAATAACCTCTCGATCTGCTTCAGCTTGAGTTAAAAATTGATTTAGCCTTTCCTCTAACCGTCTGATGTGGGCTGTATTGGTGTTAACAGCATTCGTCAATGTTACAAGATCTTGTCGGTTCTGTTGAGTTAAAATAGCTGTTGCTTGTAAGATTTCTTCGATTCGTGAGAGCCTGTCTTCTGTCATTTTTAATCTACTCCAAAATAGTGAAAGTTTTTATATTACTCTTCAGGATACGAACTCAAGGGTATTAATTATAATTATGGGGTAATATGTTGTTATTTATGGATTTGGTAAAAATACTACTTGTTTAACAATACCTAATTTACATCATCAATGACTCGACCATAACGCGCTACTAAAGATGAATCCATCTCCAAAAAAACCCACATTTGATCGCCTAGGGAAAAATGCCACCATTCACCCTGATGACGCTGAAAACCCGCTTTTCTCATGACTTGATTTAATAATTCTCGATTTTGGCAATACATTTGTTCTTGTTTAGTTTTGGCTTGAGCATAATAATCAGGATACGATCGCTCCGATAACTCATCAATTTCGCCCCCCATATCGACTAAATTCCCTTCCCCGTCCACTAAAGTCAAATCAACTGCGGCACCGGTACTATGAGGGGGAGGAGTTGCCAAATCATAGCTAGGTACTGCCCAAATTTTGTACACTTGTGACCAGATTTCTTGTTCAAGTTCGGGGGAAAGATTTTCGGCCGTCAATCCTTGTTCGTTTAATACACTCGAAAATGTATAATCGACCATAAATTGTTGCACATTCACAGGACGATAAGCATCAAAAATTAAGATACGCCATCTAGGATACCGTTTCTCTAAATTAGTTTGTGCTTTTAATAACGCTTCAACAACACCCCGACGAAGATAATACGGAGACTTTCCCCTATAGTTAGCCCCTAATTTTTCATAGGGATGAGGAGATAAAACCGAGAAATAGTCTAAAGGAATAGGTACAAGCGGTTCCCCACACTCTAGAATTCTGATTTTCTGATACGGTTTCATGGCTATCTGTTCAAAATAGGCTGTTAGACAATAGAATGTAGAGAAAAGACCCTACTCAACTCATTCATGACTTTCTCAGAGCGATCGCTTTGCCAAATTGACAACTTTTCAACAATCGTCATATTTTTAGGGCTAGACATTTATGGGGTTATCATCAAAACAATTAGCCATTTATTTCGGTTTATTAGCTCTTGGTGGCGGAGCGGGACTCATTGGAAGTCGATATCTCAACGAACAAGAACTTACTACACAGATCGATGAAAATCCTCAAATTGTTCCAGCAACGATTAAACCTTTTGCCTTACCCTCCTATTCTTCATCTGGAGATAATCTAAATTTTATTGCGAAAGCTGTTCAGAAAGTTGGCCCGGCGGTGGTTAGAATAGATGCAGAGCGTGAAATTAAAGAGGCTTTGCCAGACGCACTAGAACAACCGTTCTTTCGTCGTTTCTTTGGTGAAGAAATCCCCACACCCAAAGAACATTTAGAACGGGGAACGGGTTCAGGTTTTATTCTATCTTCTGACGGCAAACTCTTAACTAATGCACACGTCGTTGAAGGTGCAAGTCAAGTTAAAGTTACTTTAAAAAATGGGCAAATTTATACAGGAAAAGTGATCGGAATTGATCCGATGACTGATGTTGCAGTTGTGAAAATTCAGGCCGCCCAATTACCCGTTGTTGCTTTAGGACGTGCAGAAAATTTACAACCAGGAGAATGGGCGATCGCTATTGGAAATCCATTAGGTTTAGATAATACCGTAACAGTGGGTATTATTAGTGCATTAGGTCGTAGTAGTAGTGAAGTTGGCGTACCTGAAAAACGAGTTAAATTTATTCAAACCGACGCAGCTATTAACCCTGGTAATTCTGGGGGACCTTTACTCAATGCTAAAGGCGAAGTTATTGGAATCAATACAGCAATTCGCGCTGATGCTCAAGGTTTAGGTTTTGCTATTCCCGTTGAAACCGCTACTAGAGTGGCTGAACAACTGTTCTCTAAAGGAAAAGTCGAGCATCCTTATTTAGGAATTCATATGGTCACTTTATCTGAAGAATTACAAAAACAAATTAATCAGAATAAAGATTTTGGCTTCAAAATTGATGACAAAGAAGGCGTAATTATTATTCGTGTTGTTCCCAATTCTCCAGCCAAGCAAGCAGGTTTACAAGCCGGAGATCTCATATTAGCAGTTGGCGAAAAAACCGTAAAAACGGCAAATGATGTTCAAGAACAAGTCGAACAGAGCGAAATTGGCCAAACTCTAGAGATAGAAATTAAACGAAAAGGAGAAATTAAATTAATTTCTGTTCGCCCTAGAGCATATCCAAAACCACAAGAAAACGATGAAAAACAATAATATCTTAATTGATATTTATATTTTTGATTTTTTCTTTTACTTAAAAATAGTCAGATAATTACACATTAAAACGGAATAATAAAATATCGCCTTCTTGCACAATATATTCTTTTCCTTCGCTTCTGACTAATCCTTTTTCCTTGGCTGCATTCATACTTCCCAAAGTAACTAAATCTTGATAAGCAACGGTTTCAGCGCGAATAAAACCTCTCTCAAAATCAGTATGAATTACCCCTGCTGCTTGAGGTGCTTTCATTCCTGCTGTAATTGTCCAAGCGCGGGTTTCTTGAGGTCCTGTGGTTAAATAAGTTCGTAAACCCAATAACTCATAAGTCGCTTTAATTAACGATTTTAATCCCCCTTCTTCTACATCCAAAGATGCTAAAAATTCTTGTCGCTCTTCCTCGGATAAATCGACTAATTCTGCTTCAACTTGAGCCGAAATAATCACAACTTTGGCTTGTTCAGTTTCGGCAAATTTGCGGACTTGTTCCACCCATTCATTCCCCGTTGCTAAATCATCTTCAGCGACATTAGCCGCATAAATAATCGGTTTTCGGGTCAAAAGTCCTAATGATTTAATTAAACTTTCTTCCTCTTCTGATAAACTAACTTGTCTGGCTGATTTTCCTTCACTTAAAACCGCCATCAAAGATTCTAAAACTGTTAATTCTGCTTGTGCTTCTTTACTATTTTTAGCTTGTTTGCGAACTCGGTCAATTCGTTTTTCAACTTGATCAAAATCGGCTAAAACTAATTCTAAATTAATAATTTCTATATCTCGAATCGGCTCTACTGAACCCGATACATGAATAATATCAGGATCATCAAAACAACGCACAACTTGTACAATTGCGTCTACTTCTCGTATATTCGCTAAAAATTGATTTCCTAGTCCTTCTCCTTTGCTGGCACCTTTGACTAAACCCGCAATATCGACAAATTCAATCCGAGTCGGTACAATCTTTTCTGAGCTAGAAATCTTGGCTAAAACCTCTAAGCGTTCATCTGGCACAGAAACAACACCCACATTAGGTTCAATGGTACAAAAGGGATAATTTGCGGCTTCTGCTTTGGCATTAGCGACTAAAGCGTTAAATAATGTAGATTTGCCAACGTTAGGTAGTCCGACGATACCTGCTCTTAACATAAGAATTGATAAAGATTGTAAAGATAATAATATTTTTAATAGTCCGATTAACTACTCTAACACGCTCTGGAAGTAATCAGGCTTAAATTAAAGGACAGGAAAGAACATTCTCTCCTGTCGCTTTAAATAAATTTTGGATTAATTTCTAAATGGTACGATAAGAAGTCTCAACAAATTGGGCAGGAATCCAACCGCCATTTTCTAATTCTAGCCAGTTATTTTCTTTGCGTCCAGTCAAATTCACTCGATCGCCATTTTGCAGTGTTCCAGTGACTCTGTAAGTCGTACCAGGACCAGAATAAACATCTAATGCTTCACCATTGGTTCTGACAAACCCTTCGGCACGTTCTGTACCCGTTGTCTGAGTAGCATAATTGTTGTAATCCGTAGTACGCTGTTTTCCTCTGGTTAATGCGATCAGTAAAGGAATACCAATTAATGGTAACAGTAACCACAGCCAAGGACTAACCCCTCGATCATTATTTTGAGTGTTTTCGGTTGTTTGATTATTATCAAAAGCGACGCTTTGATCTCCTTGAGTATAACCACAAGTCAGTCTAGCTTCGGTGTCACCTTTGACTAAGTTAAGAACGACTTTAACGCGATCGCCTGTCGCATCATACGGCTCAACGGTTAAAATATCTTTTAAAGTGTAGCCATCTGCTTTTGCTTTATCAATACAAGCGGTTTTAGCTGCATTCGCTACATCGGGTGCAACTGTTCCTTGTGCTTGAATGGGTGACGCAACTGCTAAAGTCGCTGCTGATAATATGGCTAATACCCCAGCTTTTTTTAAATTTGTCGTTTTCATTATAGATACCTCGAAAAGAAATTCGCCTTGTTTTTGGCGCTGAATAGATATTCAATAATTTGTCTGGCTAATTTTTTTATTGATTAAGCGTCTGTAATATAATTAAAGACACTTTTTAAAAAAAGACAACAAAACAAATCAGTAAATATCAGGCTCCCTAGTAAAAATGTTTAAATTTGGATTTTTCAATTTTCAGGATAACACTGATCTGTATTCATCACAACTAACATTAGTTACTATATATCCAAGTGACTATTTCTTTAGATAGATAAATTTAAAAACAGATTTTCTCCCTTTTTGAATTTAATTTAGTTTAGATCATCATGCTAAATCCACTTAAGTAAAAAACCGTAATCAAATGATGCTATTAGAAACGATTCAATTAGCCGAAAAATTAGCCGATGTATCGGGAGATATAATCTGTCAATCCTTTCGCCAGCCTAAGCTACAAGCCGAAACCAAAATAGAGGAAGTATCTTCTATTGTAACGCTCGCCGATCAAAAAGCTGAATTAGCAATGGTCGATTTGCTCTCTTTAGAAGCGCCCCAAGATGGTATTATTCGAGAAGAAGGTGAAAATATTTCCTCAGAAAGTGGTCTTTATTGGGTACTTGATCCTATTGATGGTACGGCGGCTTTTGCTAAAGGATTTCCCATTTTTGGTACTTTAATCGGTTTAGTTGATCTCAACAAAAATACAACAATCTTAGGAATTGTTAATCAACCAATACTCAAAGAACGATGGTTAGGAGTAAGAGGAAAAACAACGCGACTTAATAACCAACCTCTTGTTAATATTTATGCCAAAGAAACAAAAAGTCAGTTAAAAGATGCTTGTTTGACATCAACAACCCCGCTAATGTTTATTACACAACGACAAAAAGCGATCGCCACTAAACTACAACAAGTCTGCAAACGAACCGCATTCGGAGGAGACTGTTATAATTATGTTTCTCTTGCGTCGGGATGGAGTGCAATGCCAATGGTTATTTTAGAATCCGATCTCAAGTATTATGATTTTTGTGCGTTAATACCGATTATTGAGGGAACAGGCGGTATAATAACAGATTGGTCAGGAAAACCACTTAATGAACAATCTACAGAAATTCTAGCCGCATCTAATCCCGTTTTACATCAACAAGCATTAGCCGTCATCTATAATAATGACTGAAGATCTTTTTCTAAATCTTCGGGTTTAGTTAGAGGAGCATAACGTTTAACAACTTTACCACTCCGATCAACTAGAAATTTGGTAAAGTTCCATTTAATGCCTTCCGTGCCTAAAATTCCTGGTGCAACTTTTGTCAAGTACTGATACAGAGGGTGTGCATTTTTGCCATTGACATCAATTTTTTGAAAAAGCGGAAAACTTACACCAAAACGCGTTTCACAAAATGATTGTATCTCAGCTTCGCTCCCTGGTTCTTGTTGTCCAAATTGATTACAAGGAAAACCTAAGATGACCAATCCTTGAGCCGCATATTTGTCGTATAATTCTTGTAAACCTTTGTATTGTGGCGTAAAACCGCACTGAGAAGCGGTATTGACAATCAATAAAACTTTGTCTTTAAAACTACTTAAACTGACGGGTTGACCTTCAAGACTAATTGCTGAAAAGTCGTAAATTGAGGGGGTAAGTTGCGTTGTCATAAAAATTCTCGCTGAATAGTTGTATAACCCTTAAGATTCATCATATGTTTCAAGATCGAGAAGATAGATATAAGGTTCGATTAATTCTTGACGCTGAAAAGCGATCGCACGTAATAAATGCCAATCTTGTAACGCTTCAAAAGGATTATTGTAGTCATCTTGTTCCAAACGACCAGCCAAGTTAGCAATGTCATCCACACTTAGCATGGCGATGTCTTGTTTAGATAAATCTAAAGCGATCATAAAAGACACCTCCTTTGATACCATATTTCCTTTATCTTATTCTAACCCTAATTCGGTACTCTAGAAGAAACGATCGCAATATTGCTTTTGTTTAAAAGCTTGTAGTCACGTGAAGAGCGTTGACTTAACATCCAAAATCCTAATTATTAATTGTTATTATATTCGCGCCTAAAGCGAGCGTTCACTCGAATAATTATGGAGTTTTGAGTAAGATAAATAACAGAATCAAACGATGCTACCACTTTCCTTTGACACTTTAAGAGCAATGGTACAACTCAACGAACCCGCGACAAATAGAACAAAAGAACTACCAAACGCATCGAGCAAGGCTAGTATATTAAGGATGCTTTGGGTCATCGTAAAACCTTTTAACTACCTCGAAACGATGCACAAACGCTATGGTGATTTCTACTTAGATGTCTTTTCCGCCTTCCCACCAACCCTCATCATTAGCAACCCACAAGCGATCGAAAAAGTCTTTACCTTATCACCCGAATTGTTCCTCTCAGGGCCAGCTAATGCTATTTTAAAACCCCTTTTAGGTGCGACGGCGATTTTATTTCAAGATGGCGATCGTCATACGAAAAAGCGTAAGTTATTGATGCCTCCCTTTCATGGTGAACGGATGCGAGCTTATGGACAAATGATCCGAGAAATTACGCTGCAAGTGATGGCAGAACCGATTAAAAAAGGACGATTTACAGCGCGTCCAGTCATGCAAGAAATCTCACTAGGAGTGATTCTTAAAGCCGTTTTTGGACTCAGAGAAGGAGAACGCTACGAGAAAATACGTTCAACTTTAATTAAATATCTCGACTTTTTTAATGTGCCTCTAAATGCAACTTTTCTATTTTTCCCATCATTACAAAAAGATTTAGGGGCGTGGAGTCCTTGGGGTCGTTTTCTCCGTCATCAAAAAACCCTATATCAATTACTAGACGAAGAAATTCAAGAAAGACGAGAACAGCAAGACTTTGCAGGTGAGGATATCATGAGTTTGCTACTTTCGGCTAGAGATGAAGAAGGACAAGGGATAAGTGATGAGGAATTACGAGATGAGTTATTAGCTTTACTTTTTGCTGGACACGAAACAACTGCACTCGCTTTATCTTGGGCTTTATATTGGATACATTATCTCCCTGAAGTGCGGGACAAGCTATTAACAGAACTGTCTACACTCAATATCGCCGAGGTTGATCCTTCCGAAATTGCCCGTTTACCTTATTTATCAGCCGTTGTAGCGGAAACCCTCCGACTTTATCCAGTGGCACTCTTTACCTTTTCACGTGTTCTACAAAAACCAATGGAATTAATGGGCTATCAAATTCCTCAAGGTGTGGGTTTAGCGATCCCAATTTATATGACTCATCAACGACCCGAACTTTATCCAGAACCTAAAAAATTTATACCCGATCGCTTTTTAGAACGTCAATTCTCTCCTTATGAGTATCTACCTTTTGGTGGTGGAAACCGTCGTTGTATTGGTGCAGCTTTTGCGTTGTTCGAGATGAAAATCGTCTTAGCAACCATCTTGACTAACTATTCCTTAACTTTAGTCGATCAGCGTCCCGTATTACCCGTCCGTCGTGGTATTGTCTTTGCCCCCGCAGGTGGTGTACGTTTGAAGGTCAAGTCGTAGGATAATGATACTGATGCCAGTGATGAGCAATATCAATACGACGACATAACCAAACTTGCTCATGATTCTTGACATAATCGAGAAAACGTGCTAAGGAAGCTGCTCGACCTGGACGACCCACTAAACGACAATGTAAGCCAATACTCATCATTTTTGGTGCGGTTTCACCTTCAGCGTAGAGTACATCAAAAGCATCTTTGAGATAAGCAAAAAACTGCTCACCTGAGTTAAAGCCTTGAGGTGAGGCAAAACGCATATCATTATTATCGAGGGTGTAGGGAATGACTAAATGTGGCTTACCGTAATCATAGTCCCAGTAAGGCAAATCATCGGCATAACTATCCGCATCGTATAAAAATCCCCCTTCTTCTACGACGATTTTTCGCGTATGGGGACTATTACGCCCAGTGTACCAGCCAAGAGGACGACTTCCTGTGACTTCGGTATGAATAGCGATCGCTTTTTCTAAATGTTCTCGTTCTGCGGCTTCACTAAAATGTTTATAATCAATCCAACGATAGCCATGACTTGCAATCTCCCATTCTGCTTCTTTCATGGCGGCTACAGCGATCGGATTTCGCGCTAATGCCATCGCAATACCATAAATTGTTACAGGAATTCCGCGTTGAGTAAACATTCGGTAAAGTCGCCAAAAACCCGCCCGACTGCCATACTCATATATCGATTCCATATTCATATGTCTTAAACCAGCGAATGGCTGCGCCCCAACTATTTCTGATAAAAATGCTTCAGAAGCCGTATCCCCATGTAAAATACAGTTTTCTCCGCCTTCTTCGTAGTTAATCACGAACTGTAAAGCGATACGGGCTTGATTTGGCCAATTTGCATGAGGTGGATTTTTTCCGTAACCTACTAAGTCACGCGGATAAGCTTTACTCATTGTTTTATTTAGATTGTATACAATGCGGCGGCTTTTTATTTGTAGCACGATTAAGCTATTTCGTCAAAACCAACATTCAGTCACGATTTGTGGGTTTGTTAGTAGGCAACTAATAGATTAAAGTGAAGTAAGTCGCCTAAAAGTAAAACAGTAAGCTCAAAAAAACCCATAAACTGTTTAATCTCATAAAAGGTTGACTTATATGTAATTTTATGATATGGCGCGAAAGATGAAGGAGTAATGCTTTGAGTCACACTTTTTTACTGGAAGCAGGACGCTGGACGATCGAAGGAAATTGGGTAGAAAGAAATCAATCACCTCTTCCTTGCAAAGGGCGAACGATTATTGCCTGGACAAATGATAATTGGTTTACGATGGTGACTAAATTATCTTTTTCGCGTTCCGATCGAGAAGATATATCTTTTCAGTATCGAGGCCGGCTTGATGGAGATGAAAGGCAATATACTTATGTTTTACAACAAAGTGACTTAGGACAAATCGAAGGTGAAGGATGGGTGGGAGCTAATTCAATTATTCAACGTTATTGGGTATTAAGCGATCGCCAGCGTCGTAGTGGCTTTGAAACATTCTACCGGACTAATAACAATACTTATCATTTATCCAGTGGCATTTTATCGGGTCATTATTTAATAAGCACGATGGAAGCCGTATTAGAACGTCAGTATTAGATCATCAATTTTAAAATCTTCTTCACGAATTGTTTATTTACCCGATAAAAAAGGGAATCTTTAGACTGTAAGTCTTCTAAATCGTTTTCAAATCCACTAGCTTAAAACAACAAGTGAGATCTTAAGGCATAACTAACAGAAGACTTTTAAAAGCCCTAACCCAATCTAACCCACTATCATACTACAGTAGCCATTCGCTATGTCGGCAGAATCTAGACATCGTCGCTTACTCGCAAACCGTTACCAACTCCTAGAATTAATCGGTAGCGGTGCAATGGGACAAGTATACCGAGCAGAAGATAAATTATTAGGAGGAGTTACCGTTGCTGTAAAATTTCTCTCCCAAGCTTTGCTAAACAAAAGAATGCGAGAACGTTTTGAACGAGAAGCGACTATTTCTGCCCTTCTAGGTGAACGAAGTATCCACATTGTTCGGGTAAAAGATTATGGCGTAGATGAAAAAGAGATCCCTTTCTACGTCATGGAATTTTTACAAGGTGAAAGTCTTAGCGAGATTGTAAAATATCATCCTCTACCTCTGTCTAGATTTTTTAATCTAACCCGTCAAATCTGTTTTGGGATGGAATGCGCCCACAAAGGAATTATTTTTCAGGGCGAACTCTGTCCAATTATTCACCGAGACATCAAACCAAGTAATATTTTAGTCACTCAAGATTCGGGTTTAGGAGAATTAGTTAAAATTCTTGATTTTGGAATTGCTAAACTAATTCAATCAGGAGAGTCTCAAACACAATCTTTTATGGGGACTTTAGCTTACTGTTCCCCAGAACAAATGGAAGGCAAAGAACTCGACAGCCGTTCAGACATTTATAGTCTAGGTATTATGGTCTATGAAATGTTAACGGGTGAAATGCCCCTATTTCCCGATAATTCCTCTTTTGGCGGTTGGTACGAAGTTCATCACTATGCAGAACCTCGCCCCGTTAACCCAGGACTGAAAATTCCTGCCGCTTTAGAAGAATTAATGTTACGCTGTTTAGCAAAAGCACCCTCTGACCGTCCTCAAACCATCGGCGAAATATTACAAACTTTAGAACAAATTGAGCCACTGGTTAAAGAAGCGCAACAACCCGTTAAAGAAAAAGTAGTCGCCAAAGAGCATAAAAGTAAATTAACCTCACTTCCGACAGATGCCCCCCTTGCCCCAATTAATCCTACTATTGCCAAAGAAATCTGTTTACAATCTTTTTGGCCAAAAGACAAACCTCGACAAAAGATTGTTTTTCCTAGCTGTTTAAAGGCGGGTGAAGCATATTTTGCTAGTCTGT
Source organism: Aphanothece hegewaldii CCALA 016 (assembly GCF_003007785.1). GTDB lineage: Bacteria > Cyanobacteriota > Cyanobacteriia > Cyanobacteriales > Microcystaceae > Chroococcus > Chroococcus hegewaldii. The sequence goes on from NZ_PXOH01000003.1 coordinate 56,337, forward strand.
GGGTGATGTTAGATCAAGATGATATTGCTACTCGTATGGCGAGTCTTCGTTACAATCAATTTCTCTATTTACCCACGCCTCACCCAATGTTACTCTGGATCACTGTTCTCTACCATAAAGAACACGGTCCTCGGTGGCTACCTTGTTATTTAGATTTAAAAACACCAGTTGGTCAACGCACAGCCCGTATTTTAGGAGAATCTGGGCGTTATTGGATTTTATTTTTCGCGTTAGAGGGTTCTGATCAATGTCTTAATATGATTACAGCTTCTATACCGCCCAATCAAGGCAAAATGCTCACAGAATGGGCGAATGCTGGACAGATGGCACCAATGGGGAAACCCCAAATTAGTAAACGGATGTTAAAGCGAGAATTGGAAAAGCTTAAACCCAAAATCTTGATTAAGTTAGAAGCAGGTTTTGCTAATTCTCCCGAAATTACACCAAGTAAACATTAATTAGTTAAAGATTATCTATCTTAGTAGTTATTGTTTTTTATTGCTTGGGCGAGAAAAATATCTGAGGGAACCAAATCTGACGTAGGATGGATTCACCTAAACTGGGAGCAGCTAAAGAAAGAAAAGGATTACGATGTAACATGGCAAAGGCGATCGCGCTAATATCTTCTTCTACAGCTACTTTGGTAATTTCGATGATCGGATCTCCAATGCGAATTTCAGTTTTAACTTTTAAAGAGAGTGCTTCTAATTCTTGTTTAACGCTGTCTAACTTCTCTTGAGCTTCTTGTTGTTTGTATTTTAAAAGATCATTGGCACGAGCTTTGCTTTCTAATACCCAAAGTAATAAACATTCTTGTACCGAGTTCGATGGACGATTCGCCGCATATTTTTTAATTTCTTCAATCAGATATTGTGCTGCTCCGCCACCATCGTAAGGTATAAGTAAATATCGCCAAAGATGCCCACAACGAAAACTCAATTCTTCATTCATGTACACAGAAGTCAATTGAGGACGCATTAGCATTAAAGGAGCGGTGGTCACTTTTGCTAAATCGAGTGTTGGTATACCAAAGATTTGCTCTTCAACACCACTAAAGCTAGGTGGTATCGTGAAAATAACATCAATAGAATAGGTTTTTACAAGATCTACTATTGCAGCGTTGGGACTTCCGGCTCTAACCTCTATCTTAACATCAACGCCATCAGGAACATTTTTTAAAGCGCTTTCCAGTTTTTGTCTTGCTTCAATAACTTCATGATCGTTTTGGCTTGGGATTCGCCCTTGTTTCCATGCGGGAATACTATGAAAGAAAATAATTTGCTTTAAACCACTATTGGCTAGTTCTGGAACATAACCGACTAAACGCTGTAGACCATCCGAAAAGTTTGTGCAAATTAGACAACTCTGAAACATATGTGCTTTTTAAGGATAAGAATCATACATTTCAACTATAAAAGCTAGTCTTACACTCTGCCATTAAATTAAAACAACAATTGGATGGAGGGAAAAAATCGCGCCCCGTCTCCCCAGCTATTTTCCACTCGTGAACCGAGCTAGAGAAGGAGGTCGCCTGGTACACCGTTCATCTCTCTATTTAAACCAGGGACTTTGTTCAATACCCCATTGATGTTTAATGAAGGATTTATATAGATTTTCCCTGACAATCATCTGTTCATACAGTTTCATGAGAAACTCTTGAGCCTGTTCACGACTCATTTGTTGTACTTGAGTTTCAAAAGAACGGATATTGAATTGTTGCTCTAGGGATAGTTTCATGGACTCAGACATAATCTTTCTCCTGTGGAAAATGTAATAGATTTAATGATTTTTGCTTTTTTGTTTCGTTACTAAGTAATGTAACAAAGGTTTGACAAAGTGTCTACTATGCTCTAGACGGATTTGAGTTCTCCATCTAAAGAATCATTTTTTGTTCCTCCTATAGTACCCAGTTTTAATCAAATAATGCACATGACATCCTTTTTAGCAAGAGTTTTTTACAAAAATTGTTCATGTTGAACAAAAGCTTAAGTAAGATTACTTATTTACTAGGGAGTGTTTGATCTGGGAGACTAGAAATATTTGACGAACAGTGTAAATATTCTGTAATAATCTAATAAGGCAAAAGAAATCAGGTAAATTCTGAACTCAAACGAAAAGCCAACAAAAAGAGAAATTTACCCGAAGTAAACTTTGTATCGTTAAGAGGAAAGTCTACATTGACGGCACGAGCCGATATTGTTAACAGTAAAAAAGGTCTTCAGGAAAGACGTTGCTTAAGAAATAGCGACCCATTTTTTGTTAATCTATTTTTACAGCAACAAAATTCACAAAGTCGATTAAAGCTCTGTCCTTTAAAGTGGAGTCGTTTCGACCTTCACAAGATAGAATGCTGGTTATTGATGAATGAGTCCGACAAAAAAAAGTTTTATCCCAAATTTAATATATGGAGGAATCTACCATGTCTGTTCGCCTATATGTAGGTAATTTACCCAAAGAACCCATAGAACGTCAGGCCTTACAAGCTGTATACGCCGAATTGGGAGATACAGTCACAACGAAAGTGATTAAAGATCGCAAAACAGGTAAATGTCGTGGCTTTGCTTTTGTCACCGTTCTTACGGATGAAATGGCTGATCAATTCATTGAAAAATATAATGGTCAATCTTTCATGGATAGCCCCTTAAAAATTGAAAAAGCCCTACCCCGTACCAAAGGAAAAGGAAAAGAAGATGGTGATGGTGAAGGCGAAGGCGAAGATATGATCACCGAAGGGACAGAACCCGTTGAAAAACCCATTAAAACGGAACGCCCCAAAGCCGAAAGACCAGCACCTAAATCAGCTAGCAAACGCAATAACAAAAAGCGTGGTCGATCAACTGAGAGTGGCAGCTACAGAAGTACGGAAAGCAATGAAGGTATTCAACCCGATCCGCGTTGGGCATCTGAATTAGCCAAACTCAAAGAAATGTTAGCCGCTCAAACTACTAATACCTAAGCTAGTGGTCTAAACCCTAGATAAACTCAGAACTATGAAAAGCGCTGTATTTTAATACCGCACTAATCAGGGATAATGGGTAACGGAAAAAGTTAGGAGCTTTAAACATGGTGGATACTCAAGATCCCGTCGTTACAATGAAACAAGAAGTTGGAAAAGCCGCCGCCCGGCGAGTTCAATCTGACTCCGTTGTCGGACTAGGGACGGGATCAACCACTGCCTTTGCAATTCAATATATCGGAGAACGGCTCAAAACCGGTGAACTCAAAAATATCGTCGGGGTTCCAACTTCTTTTCAAGCAGAAGTCTTAGCGAGAAAATACGGCATTCCTCTAACAACCCTTGATGTTATTGAAAAGCTCGATATTGCGATCGATGGTGCTGATGAAGTTGATCCACAAAAAAACCTGATTAAAGGGGGTGGAGCCGCGCATACCCGTGAAAAAATTGTTGATTCTTTAGCGGATCTGTTTATCGTTGTGGTTGATCAAAGTAAATTGGTCACAAAATTGGGGTCAACTTTTGCCTTACCCGTAGAAGTTCTCCCAATGGCTATAACACCCGTCATGCACCAACTCGAAAAGTTAGGGGGTAAACCTGAACTTCGTATGGGTGTAAAAAAAGATGGCCCAGTTGTCACCGATCAAGGAAATTTAGTCATTGATGTTAAATTTGATAGTATTGATGACCCCGCTAGTTTAGAAAAGATCATTAATAATATTCCTGGTGTTTTAGAAAATGGCTTATTTGTCGGTCTAGCTGACATTATTCTAGTTGGCTCAATTCAAGACGGTAAACCCGTTATCGAAGAAAAATAGTTCAATTAACTGATGACTGGGTTTGGAGACCAAACCCCTACGGGGGTAGAGAAGCCAAACCCTTTTAATTTTTCAACTAGAATAGAAGCATTGCCTTAACTATTACCCATCACCATGTTAGGAAATTTTCAACAAAGCCATCTACGCATCGAACTCAACGCCAGCGAAACCAAAATTAAAGACAGTCTCCTCAAAGTTAGCAACCTCCGTCAATGGTTATGGCCACAAATGTTAGAACCTAGTCTACCCGACCAACTAGACACCGGTTTAAATTTTACGAGTCAGGTGGGTTTTGTTGCCATTCATCACCAAATTGAAAGTGTCAATGATCACTGTTTACGAATGTTGCTTTCTGGGGGCATTGACGGCTATCATGAATGGAGTTGGGGCGATGGATGGGTACAATCTCGTTTAGAGGGAATCTCTCTGTTACCGCTTAATTTAGGGCAAACTTGGAGTTTAACCAAATTACGTCAGTTTGTAACATCTGAATCTAACTCATAACTCTGTTTCTCGTTCTAGTCTTTCAATGCTAGAACGAAGTTGTTTGAGAGAGTTAACAATTTTCTGATACTCTTGATCATTTTGATTTTGTTGATAGACGTTTTTTACTTGTCTTAAATCTTTAAGCGCTAAGTGCATTTGTACCCTTCCTCGGTAATAATAAGCTTCAGGATCTTGATTGAGTTCTATTGTTTTCGTAAAATCTGCGATCGCTTTAAGATAATCTTTTAAATAAATATAAAGTAGTCCTCTTTGTTTATACGCTTCTCCATAAAAAGGAGCTAACATAATTGCTTTATTAATTTCGTTTAATGCCCCATCATAATCTTTTTGTTGTACTTTATTATTTCCTGTTTTACAGAGTTCTTGGGCTGCTAAATCAAAGCATTCTTGAGCTTTTTCGGGTCGTTTAGCTAAATTATATTGAAAAGCGGCTAACTCCCATTCTTGAGCTAATTCTAATTGTTTTGCTGTACATTCGGCGACTTTTTCTATAATATTTTCCTGCTGGTATAAAGTAATCGCTTTTATCCATATTTGAGCTATTTCATATTGTTGGGCTGCTTCTACCCATTTTTTCTGTTTTTCATAGTCTTTAGCGAGATACTCAGCTTTTTTTCGCTCATTATTGCTATTCATCCAACAACGACGCTCATCAACTAAACGCCGTAAATTGTTCCATTGTTGGGCGGCTATTTCCCATTTTTCTTCTATTTCAAGAACATGAATAGAACAAATATTCGCTCTTTCTAAATCACCACTTTCTCGCCAACAAATTTCAGCATTAACCCAAGCGGATACTTTTTCAAATAATTTTGCTGCTTTAGGGAAATTTCCTAACAATTGCCATTTATCAGCAGATTCTCTAAGATTACCAATGGATTCTAAATAATTTGCCAGACAACTTTCTTGTTGATTAAAATCATTGATTTTTTCCCAACAATTAGCCGCTTTTTGCCATGCTTCTACTCTTTCAAATAATTGAGCAGCAGCTTGCCATTGTTCTAATTCAAAAAATAAATTTGCTGCCTCAAAAAAGTTCCCTTCTTGTTGCATAAATTTAGCATATGCTTCTTTATATTTTAATTCTTCACCAGCATTTTTAAAACATTCCGCCGCTTGTTGATAAAACTCTGCTTTCATATAATATTCGCCACGCTGTAGCCAATTTCCTTGTTCTAATTGTCGTTCATTAGCGACTAATTCAGGGGTTAGAGAAAATGTACAATATTTGATTTCTTGTTCTTTCCAAATAGGATGAGTATTATTTTCCCAAATGTATAAAAATTGACGAGCGCGAGTAATTGCTACATATAAAAGATTTAATTCTAAAGTAAGTGCTGGTTTATCTATTTCTTTAAGCGAAGAAAAACGATTAATTACTTTTTCCCATAGTGCCTCATGAAAAGTAAAAAAGTTAACGATAAAAACAGTATCAAATTCTAAACCTTTAGCTTCTTCAATTGTAAAAATTAAACTAGAATTAAAAGTCTTTCTTAATGTTTCTTTTTCTTTTTCAGTTCTCACAAGAATTGCCTCGGACGCATTTAAACTATTTAAAAATTCGATTAAAGAATCTGATGAAGCATGAACTAATCTAGCACAATTTTCTTGATTCGGTTTAGCAAGCTCTAGTTTAGAGGTTTCATTTAATAATCTAGCCCGCAAAAGTAAGAAATGATTAGCTAAACTAACTAGAGATTGAATACTACGAAAGTTATATTTTAATGGTATTTCCTCATAATTTCGCTGATATTCATGCAAGCGATCATGTAAATTTTCTGGGCGAAAACCACTAGGACTAATCATCTGATATTCATCACCAGCAAATAATAAATGTCCATCCTTACTTGTTAAACACATTAGTAATTCTAACTGTAATTCTGTCAAATCTTGAACTTCATCACAAATGATTAAATGATATTTCTGAATTTGATTTTGTTGAATATAAAATAAAGCTAAACGTGCTAAATCAATTTCATCGTAACGTTTTTTTTCTTTTAATTTGTTTTGATATAGAATCGCTATTTTATGTAGTTCAGGGCGTTTCTTAACTGAAATTATGCTAGAGCGTCTTTGTCCTAAATTTTCATATTCATATAAAGAAAGAAATTGTTTGTCTGTTAATAATTGTCCACCTTTGATAATACTACGAATTTCATCCCAGACTAAAGGTGCTGGATATTGTCTAGTTTCTTGAGGACGATACCATTTTAAAAATCCTTGATATTTGATTTCATCTTCTGCGTTCTTTAAATCATTAACAGCTTTTAGAATATCTAAGCAAAGAGTTTTAATCGTTTTAAATTCAAAAAGTTCTAAAAATTCTGTATCGAGATTATTTGCTAATTTTTTGAACTGTTCTCGTACATGATTAACCAACAGAGGATTATAAGCAACATAAAGTCTTTTTCTAGAGATAGGATAATCTTTTAAATCTTTTAATAAACGATATAAACCTACTGTAGTTTTTCCAGTTCCAGCACTTCCTAATAAAATAACATTTCCTCGTAGATTAACTAGCTCTACTTCTTCTGGTGTTAATTTTAATGGTAAATCTTTATCTTTATTTTTAATTGCTTCTAACCATTCGGTTTCTGATTCAATAACTCGCCATTGAATATTTCCAATTAGCTCGTTCATATCATCTAAATTAAATTCCTTTAATTCGGTTTCTATTTCGGTTTGTTCTTCTAACGTATAGGCAAGAATTTCGTCAACATCATCATCACTAAAATCAATATCATCAAAACTGAGCCACTCAGAATTAGGATTTTGATTGAGTGCTGAATAAGCAGACTGATTAACATCATCGTGTTTTAAACAAAGATCATGTACAGCAATATAAGTTTGCGATCGCCCCTCAAAAGATTTAGAAAAAGTAAAAATAAGACGGCTACTAATAGTAACTCTAGCTTCCCAAACTGACTGACTGTTTTTAGATATACTTTTAAGTTTTTTAACTCTCAATCCTGAGTCAAACTGAAAATTACTTAATTTATTTAAGCACTTCCAAAAATCCTCTTGCAATTGAGCATGAGTACGGACAAACTCGAAAACTTCAGGATGAATTACAATAGGCCGTTGCATATTGATCGAAGAAAGAAAAACTTACATTTAGCATTCCCCAATATTCTCTTAAAAATTGCTTGGAATGTGAACTAACTGTAATAAATTATTTGCCATCTGTGAAGATAATCTTAACCCGATGCGAATAATAGATCACAATCTGGGTATTTTATTTATAGATTAGGGAACATTGTTTGTTTGACGTTGCGAGGAGCAAATACAGATGTCACTCGAAGAAGGTTTAAAAGCCTTACAAAAACAAGATTATACAGAAGCGATCGCACAATTAGAAGCCTATTGCCAACAATCGGCAAATGTTGAATCACCGTTCTACATACAAGGTAAAATGGCCTTAGCACGAGCCTATCGAGCATCCAATCAAAAAGAACAAGCGATTAAGATTGCACAAGAACTCGAACAGTATGGAGATAGGGAAACCCGTACTTGGGCGAAAAGTTTTTTATTGATTATTAATGCAGAAGAGCGAAAATATGGAGTAACATCTTCTCATCCGATCGCTCAACTGCAAACTATTTCGGGACGCGCTGGCCAAATTGGTGTTAAATTAGCCATGCGGGGTATTGGTGGAAATCTTGCTCTAGCGTCTGGCGTAACGATTTTTTTACTGTTTGGTATGATGTTGGTGTCTTGTTTGGCACTATTATTTATTGTCAATAATCAAGATCCTGTAATGGGATTAGGAATTGCAGTTGTTTTAACCCTCATATTCAATACACTTGTATTCTTTGTTTCTCCTTGGATCATGGATTTAACCCAACATTGGCTGTATAAAACACGTTGGGTAACCATAGCCGAAATTAAGCGCCATAGTCCCGAATCCGCATACATAATTCAGCAAATTTGTCAAGAAAAAAAAATTAATCAGCCACGTTTAGGAATTATCGATGATCAAAATCCGACTGCTTTCACTTACGGCTCTTTACCGAATCAAGCTCGTTTAGTTGTCAGTCAGGGTATATTTACTTATCTTGCCGATGATGAAGCTGCGACCGTGTATGCTCATGAATTAGGGCATATCGTTCATTGGGATTTTGCGATTATGACGAGTGCCGCAACATTAGTTCAAATCACTTATCTAATTTTTGTTTTCGTGCGTCAGATCGGTCGCAAAGATGACAAACTTGGTAATGCTGCTAGTTTAGTCGGTTTTGGGGCTTATATTTTTTATATCATCGGAACCTATTTAACCCTCTATCTTTCAAGAACTAGAGAATATTTTGCGGATCATTTTGCCGCCGAAGCTACGGGAAACCCAAACGGTTTATCTCGTGCATTAGTTAAAATTGCCTACGGAATTTTAGAACAACAACAGAATTCTCATCAACCCAGTTCACTTTTAGAAGGAACCCGCGCACTAGGAATTTATGATGCAAAAGCGGCGGTTAGTATTGGAACAGCTTATCGTATTACGAGTGATCCGAGTCAAATTGGGCGAGTGTTTTTATGGGATTTGTATAATCCTTGGGGATGGTTTACAGAACTTAATTCAACCCATCCACTGACAGGAAAACGAGTTCGCGCTTTGAGTACATATGCTGAACAAATGGATTTACCAACTGAATTTAATATGGCTAATGTCATCCAAGAAGGCAATCAATTAGAATACTCGAAACTCTATGGCAATTTTATTATTGATGTTTTGCTGTTAAATGCTCAATTGATTGGTATTTTCCTCGGTTTGCTGTTGAGTGCTATCTTATTCAAATCTACATCAAGTCATGCGATCGTATTTCTTGCCTTACCTATTATTGGTTTTGGTATTGGTACACTAATTAAACTCGCGGTGATGTATCCTAGCATGGCAAGAGCGACTAATACGGATATTTTTACCCTCATGAGTGATCCTTATGCAAGTCCTTTAAGAGGTCGTCCCGTGAAGCTAAAAGGTCAAATTCTTGGGCGAGGTGATGCAGGGTATCAATTTGGCTCAGATTTGATGTTACAAGATGCGACAGGCATAATTTTTACTCGTTACTCGTCTCGTTTGGGTGGTTTAGGTAATTTCCTATTTGGTTGGAGAAAAGTACAAAAGTTAATTGGTGAAGATGTCAGGATTATGGGTTGGTTTCGTCGTAGCATCACCCCTTCTCTTGATTGGATACAAATGTCACACCGAACAACCACCATTAAAAGTTATCACCGTTTTTGGGAAATGGTAATGGGTATTATTGCTATTGCGATTGGTGGTTTTTTGTTATTTAGTGTTTCCCAAGCTTAAAAATTCCTTAAGTTGCGTCCTACAAAACCAGTAATTAAGTTAGCGTTAAAGAGATCAAACTCTTCAACCAATGATTTATGACTGTAACTGAATTTTCTTATCTAATAGGTTTACTGGTTCCGGGGTTACTTCTTTCTATTTTGGTTCTAGCTTGCTTGGCTAAAGGCGGTTGATTTCCTCATTTTTGATTTTTTGGAGGTTGGGGAGGAATTGAATCAACATCCGACAAAGCAACCTCTAAATCTCGTCTCTGTTCCATTTGACTTAAAAAATAGCCCGTCATCATAGCACTTGCGAGTAAATTTGCTAAATTTTCTCGGTCAGTGGTAATTTGGATGTTAAATTCTTCTGAGGGCAACATCCCCACTAAACCCATAACATTGTTAGAAATGATTTGTTTAATTTCTGGACTGGCTGACTGAGCAATATAAGCAAGAATCTCTGGTTTTTGTTGTTGGAGATATTCCATTAAGGTATTGTCTTCCTGTTCTTCAGAGATGTTGTGTAAGAAATCAGGGTTAAAAGTCATTATATTTTTTAGAATCAGTTCAATCTTTCTTCTAGGTTAACTTAATTGGATAAAAACGGTGGGTAGTTACAGTTATCAGTCATCAGTCGCAAATAGGTTAGAAAGACTAAACGCCGATATTTTTCACTCTTTCTGTTGGAATCATTGAGGTAAACTCAAAATTTCAGAAATTTGCTCAATTTCAAAGTATTGATGGAATTTATCGGTTACTTCTAGCCAATAAGAACGACCATCAGTTTGACGACGCTTACGAATAAACCCTAACTCGACTAATTCTTGAACCTGTTGATAAGCGGTACTGCCTCGAAGCGTAATTAAATCGGTTTGCAAGATGGGACTTTTAAGAGCGATCGCTGCTAAGGTTCTGAGACTTCCGGTTCCCAACTCGGCAGGAATTAAATCTTGCATCAGATGTAAGCAACTTGAACGTAATTGTAAACTATATCCAGTGGTTGTTTCAATTACTTCTAAGGCACTATCTCGATGGGCATAGTCAGACATCAACTCAATTATTGCATCTTCAGCTTCAAAGCGATCGCATTTGGCACACTCGGCAATTTCCGTTAAAGAAAGGGGTTGACCCTTAAGATAAAGAATAGCTTCAATTTTTGTCGCTAGTCTCATAAAAATTCATCAACAATCTTGTTTAATTTAATCTAAGCGGTGTCCAGTCATTTCGACAAAAATATCTTCTAAATTGGATGCACGACTCATGACACCTGTTTTATCGACCAAGGTTTCTAAATATAAATTAGCTTGATCTAAAGTCGGAAAAAATTTGTAATCTAAATGATCTTCGACTTGTTTAATCACTAAACCTTCGCCATATTTACGACGAAAATCACTCAGAGTGCCTAATTCGATTAATTTTCCATTATCCATAATTCCGATCCGACCCTGTTTTCTGGTTCCAGAATCTTCACACAAAAACTCAACTTCTTCCATATAATGAGTGGTTAATAAAATGGTCATACCCTGACGATTGAGATCCCGAATGACCTCCCACAAACGACGACGGTTTTGTGGGTCTAAACCGACGGTAGGCTCATCTAAGACGAGAATTTGGGGTTGATGTAATAAAGCACGAGCAATTTGTAAGCGTCGTTTCATTCCACCAGAAAGGGTTTTTGCTAATGTGTCTTTGCGATCGCTTAAACTCATATAATCGAGCCATTGATCGATTAAAGATTGACGTTTGTTACTAGGTATATGGTGCATTCGTCCGTGAAATTCCATGTTTTCCCAGACAGTGAGTTCACCATCAATACTAATTTGTTGTAAAACAACGCCAATATTTCGCTTAACTTGCTCCCGATGTTTATCGATATCATATCCTGCAACTTGAATTTTTCCTTGTGTCGGTTGAGTTAAGGTAATCATCATGCGAATAGTTGTTGATTTTCCCGCACCATTGGGACCAAGTAAACCAAAAATTTCTCCCTCTTCGATATCAATGGAGAGATTATCGACAACAGGAACTTTATTGTAAAGCTTAGAAACGTTTTGAACGGAAATCGCCGCGACCATTGGCTGTATTTGTTACAAAAGTTAATTATTAATCTAGTGTAATCGATCGCTCTAAAAATCACCAAAAAGCAAAAAAAGCAAAAAGACTCTAGATAACATTGGATTTCTCCGTATTTTTCTAGAGTCTGTCTTCAAATTGGGTGGATTATTAGAGAGCTTATCTTTTAATCTTTTTTAGAATAAAGCCATAAAATAGTTATGGCAGTGATCTCGCTCACTCATGTTTGTTGATTCTCGTCACACGTCCGTCTCATCAGAAAAGAAAAAACCCTAACACTCTTTGGTTAGGGAATCAGGTTGACTGGTTAAAATCTATATTTTATTTGACAAATGTTTGATTTTATGGTATTTCCTAAAGCCATTCTAAGACAGCATCTTCTTTTGTGTTGGTGTTGCGAGAGGGAGTTTCACGGTTAAACTTCATGTGAATTGAGCGAGTTTGTTCGCCATCGACGGCTACAGCCATAATGGGATAATCGATCAAACCGTCTTGGAAAGACATTTGAAAACGGAAAGTACCATCGGGATTGAGTTTAATCGGACGACCACCAATTGTTACAGTAGCATCGGGTTCAGTAGCACCATAGACAATTAATTCAGCATCAGCAACTAACCAGAATTGACGGGGACGTACAGGAATTGCCGAAGCGGAGAAACCAGCACCCGACATCATACCGACACCCGAATAACTGGCTAAACCAGAGACTGTGGGTACAGCCCACATACCGACACCCGAAGGGAATACATAGGAACTAAGAACCTCTTGAGGTAGTACCGAACTTGGTACCTGTTGCATCGAACCGTATAAAGAACCTGCAATGCGTTGTGATTCCACACCTTGAGCCATTGCAAAGAGATTATCGTAAATCGGGTTATTCGTAGCAGCACCCATTGGCATCGTCGCGGTGGAAGTTTGACGCTTGCTGGGGGGAACGAGTTCGTAAACGGTTTTACCAACTAATTCTTCTTCCCAATTGAGGGTAACAAAAACATCTTCAATCCAGTCAGAAGGATAAACAGGAGGAACGCGAACGGGTTCAGAACGTCCTAAAACTAACCAACGACCATCAGCACAACGATAACCGATATCAATGACATAATCACGATCGCTTACTGGAATGGGCATATACCATTCTCTAGCCATTTCATCACAGAGATATTCTTGGACACTGTGAGGACTTTGATAGGATAGGCTGACATCCGTTACATCATACAGACGTAGAGCCAATTGTTGACCGCCTTGACGACGTAAATCTTCTTTGTGATCATTCGGGATATCCCAGTAAGCATAAGCCCATTGGGGATCTCTAGGCATTAAAACGATGCGACTTTCGCCATAACCTCTGGGTAAATCCCCTAAACCTTCATCAACTGAGGCTAAAGAACTTCCGTTTTGCTCTTCTGAACCTAATTCAAACTTCGATGCTTCCACTTTTTGTTCCTCCAGAGTAATTTGAGTAGTAACCGCACGAGTGGGACTAATTGGACTTAAAGTACCTTGAATTTTCATAGCTTGGAGTACAGCCTCCAGTAATTGCGACTTCCGCATGCGGCTGTAACGAGAGATGTTATATTGACTAGCAACTTTACGCAGTTGTCGTAAAGTCATCTCATCTAGGTTTGGGCGTTCTTGTGCCATTTTTTAGTAAACTCTCCGATTCGCGCTCTTACAGTCAGCTTTTCCTGAGCCTTAGTAATTAGACAAGATGTCTCGCTGTTGTTTACCCGTTAAGTAGGCTTTGACCAAACCGAATAGGTTTTTACACTTACGCAGCATCAGGAATTACTCTTTATGTAACAAAACTTTTCCCCACTTGGTCAAGGGGTAAACTGTCCAATTTATAGGCAATTCACGAATTTACTATCGACACGGGGATCAATATGTCAGGAAATCATAACAAAACGACTGGATGGAGATCGATAGTCTGATCCCAAACTATGAATTGAGAAAATCTATGATTCAAGGGGATCATTCTTGATTAACTTGTCGATAAAGTTCTTTATAATAATTCATCAGAAAGCAATGAGGGAACACTTGCTGCAATATGGCAAAAATTGAAACCAGAATTGAGACCAGAACAGAACCCATGATCTTGAACATGGGACCGCATCACCCCTCAATGCACGGGGTTTTACGTTTAATCGTCACTCTCGATGGTGAGGATGTGGTTGACTGTGAACCCGTCATTGGCTATTTACATCGCGGGATGGAGAAAATCGCTGAAAGTCGAACAACTGTGATGTATGTTCCCTATGTAAGTCGTTGGGACTATGCAGCAGGGATGTTTAATGAAGCTATTACCGTCAATGCACCCGAAAAGTTAGCCGATATTCCTGTACCAAAAAGAGCGCAGTATATTCGAGTGATTATGCTCGAATTAAACCGCATTGCTAATCATCTTCTGTGGTTAGGCCCCTTTATGGCTGATGTTGGGGCGCAAACTCCCTTTTTCTACATTTTCCGAGAACGGGAACTCATTTACGACCTATGGGAAGCAGCAACGGGCTACCGTCTAGTTAATAATAACTATTTCCGTGTTGGGGGTGTTGCAGTTGATTTACCTTACGGATGGGTTGATAAATGTGTTGACTTCTGTGATTACTTTGAACCCAAAGTCGATGAGTACGAAAAGTTAATCACAAATAATCCGATTTTCCGTCGTCGGGTTGAAGGTGTGGGAACAATTGGCCGTGATGAGGCGATTAACTGGGGTCTTTCGGGGCCGATGTTACGAGCTTCTGGGGTAAAATGGGATTTACGCAAAGTAGATCGCTACGAATGTTATGACGATCTAGACTGGGATGTTCAGTGGGAAACCGCCGGAGATTGTTTTGCTCGTTACATCGTTCGAGTTCGGGAAATGCGAGAATCTGTTAAGATTATCCGTCAAGCGATTAAAGGATTACCCGGCGGCCCCTACGAAAATTTAGAGGCCAAACGCATGGCCGAAGGAAAAAAATCTCAATGGAATGGCCCAGACTATCAATACATTGCCAAGAAAGTACCGCCAACTTTTAAAATTCCTAAAGGTGAACATTATGTTCGTCTCGAAAGTGGTAAAGGCGAACTGGGCATCTTTATTGTAGGAAATGATGATATGTTTCCTTGGCGTTGGAAAATTCGCGCTGCTGACTTTAATAATCTGCAAATCTTACCTCATCTGTTAAAAGGGGTAAAAGTAGCCGATATTATGGCGATTTTGGGCAGTATTGATATCATTATGGGTTCGGTAGACCGCTAAAATAATTGGGGTTTGGACAATTCCAAGCCCTAAATTATTGTTTTTATTGAAAGGTGTAGAGACGTGCCATGACAGGTCTCTACTTTAGCTAGAATTAAAATCTATCTAGAGTCCAATGAAATACTAAATACAGCATCTCACAATTGAAGAGTAAATCAATTGAATGAGATCTTATGGCATTAAAATTAAACGTCCCAACTCTGGACAATTCCGACGCAGCCGACACCATTAAATCCGTTATTCTCAGTTCCGAACCTGATACTAAAATCGATGTCGATCTAGATTCAAAAACAATAACCCTAGATGGGGAAGCTTCAGAAGAAACCTATAAGCAATTAATCGAAGCCGCCGGCTATAACATTAGTACAAAATAAACAAATCTTACTCATCCACGAGTCATAAATTTATCCCAGATTATATGTAACAAAACTGTAGGGGTTTGGAAACCAAACCCAAAAACAAAAATGTAGGGGTTTGGTCTTTCTACCCAAAAACAAAAATTCTTATCACTCTAAAAAAAATTGCGATCGCGCTTCAGGAAATAATGAAACGTTTTAAACTACTAATTATTAGCTTTTTAGCTATGCTCTCGTTTACGGCGACAGTATATGCACAAACGAGACAAAATGTCAACCCCCAAACAACAACTCAAGCCGCACTTCCTCAAGCAAAAATAATCGGTCAAATTGAGCCAGTCGTACAATTTACAGGCCCAATGCCGACAGGAGTCACCGTCTCGCAAGAAGGTCGAATCTTCGTCAACTTTCCGAAATGGGGTGATAAAGTTGATTTTACCGTTGCCGAGATCAAAAACGGTCAGCCAGTCGCCTATCCTAACGCCGAGATCAATCAGACCAATCCCAATGACCAATCTAAAACATTTGTATCCGTTCAAAGTGTCGTCATCGATCCAAAAAATCGGCTTTGGGTACTAGACACCGGTAGTATTAATTTTGGTCCCACGACTTATGGCGGCCCGAAACTCGTTGGCATTGATCTTAGTCAAAATCGCATCATTAAAACCATTCTCTTTCCCCAGGAAGTCGCTTTACCCACCACCTATTTAAACGATATTCGCTTTGATTTGCGTCGGGGACAAAGTGGCATGGCTTATATCACCGATTCTTCCAGTAACGGAGCCAATGGAATTATTGTAGTCGATCTCGAATCGGGTCGTAGTTGGCGGCGACTCAATGACCATCCATCGACAAAAGCGGTTTCAGGTTTTATGCCCAGTGTCGAAGGACAAATCGTCATGGAACGGATGCCAAATCAACCACCTAAGCCGATTACAATGGGTTCTGACGGCATTGCAATTAGTGCAGATGGCAAACAGTTATATTACTGTCCACTTGCGGGTAGAAAGCTTTATAGCGTAAGTGTCGATGCCCTATCGAATGAGCAGTTATCCGATGAACAGGTTGCTAAAACAGTTGTTGATCTCGGTGAAAAGGGCGGCGGTTCCGATGGTTTAGAGTCCGATGCTCAAAACAGAGTATATCTAACAAACTACGAACAAAATGCCATACAACGTCGTTTACCCAATGGTCAAATTGAAACCCTTGTCCATGATCCTCGCGTATTATGGCCCGATACACTTTCACTAGCGAGTAATGGTTATCTTTATTTCACCGCCAATCAACTACACCGTCAAGCGAGATATCAAAACGGACAAGACTTACGCGCCAAACCTTATAGTTTAATGCGAGTTCGTCTCGATGCCCAACCCATTAAATAGGATTTTTAACGAATGGAAAGCAAAAAACTAGGTAATACTGATACAAAAATTAGTGCAATTGGTTTGGGTGGAATGCCTTTATCATTAAGTGGTCGCCCATCACAAGAAGAAGCGATCGCAGTCATTCACAAAGCACTCGATTTAGGCGTAACATTGATCGATACTGCTGACTCTTATTGCTTAGATGAGTCCGATAAACACCACAACGAGAAATTAATCGCAACTGCCCTGGAAAAATATCAAGGTGATACGAGCAAAATAGTTATTGCAACAAAAGGCGGTTTAATGCGACCTCAAGGAAATTGGACACGCAACGGCAACCCTGAACATTTGCGTCAAACCATCCGTCAAAGTCATAAAGCCCTTGGTGGCGAAAAAGCGATCGATGTTTGGCAATATCATTCACCAGATCCTGATTATCTCATTTCTGAAGCGTTAGCCCCTGCCAAAGAAGCTGTAGAACAAGGATTAATTCGTTATGTTGGCGTTTCTAACTTCTCAGTCGCACAAATTAAACAAGCACAGGAAATCGTCGAAATTGTCTCAGTACAAAATCAATATAACCCTTGGAATCGTCAGCCCGAAAACGATGGCGTATTAGAATATTGCGAACAAGAAAACTTAACCTTTTTTCCTTGGAGTCCATTAGGCGGAAGTAGACGGGTTAAATTACTGCAAAATATCCCTGTAATCAATGAAATAGCCCAAGAAAAAGGAATATCTGTCTATCAGGTGGTTTTAGGATGGTTAAGCAGCAAATCGCCCTGTATTGTCCCCATTCCTGGTGCAAGTAAAATATCGAGTATTGAGGATTCGATAGCCTCGCTTAATGTAAAATTTTCTCCTGAAGACATACAGCGTTTTGAACAAGGAGCCGCTCAAGTCGCTTAAAAGATAAAATGATAATTACTTAATGTTAATTAACCTTTCAATTATTTAAACTACTAAATAATTTTCTTTAGGTAATTATCATAATCTTTTTACAATCGTTTTTTACATTCAATCATCAAGCAGCCACCCGCGTTGTAGGCCTTGCTCAAGTCCTTCAGCCCAATCTCTGGTAAGATAATTTCGTATTTTATCAAATAGATGTTGAACCACTGTTGCACTAATTGGATTTTTGACATAATCTGTTTTATATCTGTCTTCTCTATCCGTATTTTTTTGTTGTCGTAATACATATATTTGATCAACTTTATACTTCCGAAGATTAACATCATTAGTTAGCTTAATCCACTCCATAACTACTATATACAAACTATTTGGATTCCTAGCTTTTAATTCTTCTGCTGCTCGTGAAGAGCCTTCAAGCATAGTTTTATCAAGATATGTTTTACATTCAATAACAACAACTGGAATATCAAAAATATGTGTTTCAGCATTGTCTATAACTGTGACTTCCGAGTAGTTTATAGGCTCTTCTTTGAGTATTGGTAGTACTTCACCAAGATTTTTATCTTGCTCTGGTGGTGGGGCGGCTTCAAATGATGCTTGAATAGTTGCTCCAATTACAAAATCATGATCTTTTTTCTCAATACGAGCATAGGGGCGTTTCAGCATTTCCGAGTATTTTGGTGGCACGAAAAAAATATCTTTAAATGTATGAGATTTTCCGATCAGAGCATTTTCGCCAAAATCATTAGCTAAATCTCTGAATAAATAGTAAAGAAATTCTTCGAGTACACTAGAATGAAGATTTGATCTAGAGTCAAATTTTTCCGCATAATGTTGCTGATCTAGAAAATCTTTGTATTCTGTGAGAAGATTTACCCTTGTTTCGATAATTGTCTTATCTTTCTTGCTATGCTTTGATGTTGGGCCAATCAACTTAATATTAGCCGATTTCCATAGCTCATACTTATCTCTAATTTCTTTAAGAAATTTTTTGCTTTCCTGATCTCGATATTTCGTACGATGCTTTTCTTTTTGTTCAAGATTAGAGCCGTGTACTAAAGGATTTCGTTCACTTGTTGACATAAGCTTAATTTTTCTTGAAGATGAAGTGCAATAGATTTAGCAAGAATAGGTGGTACAGCATTACCAATCTGATTATATTGACAAAGAAACTTTTCATCAAATCTTTGCTCTCGATGTAGTAGTTTATGTGAGACAACGGTTTTTTTTCCTAAAAACTTATAACTATCGGGAAAAGTTTGAAGCCGCGCACCTTCACGGGCTGTTAAATTACGGTGCTGATAGGGATGAATAAAATTTGCATAGAATGAGGCTGTTATCGTGTGTGATGGTTTATTAGGATTGAGACGACGATTGTTTTGATCGTAATTTATCTCAGATAACTCGCCATTTCCACTACGACGAATAGCACCATACTCTTTGGGGACGTTTGACACAGATTCACCCCATTTAATCTGTTTAAATCGTTCGACGAGCCTACTGGTATGATCCATTGCAACGTGATTATAAAGTACTGGGCTGTTACTTCTAATCCAGTATTGATAATTATTTTGTGGCTCCAAAATATAAGGCTGTTCTTCTTTTCCTTCTCTTGCATTCAATGGTGGAAGATCCGATATAGCATCCCATAAGCTGATAGAAGGAATTAAATTTCTTTGCTCAAACATCGATAATTGAAAATTTTTGTTAATATTTAATGAATTTATAAAATGAGTTTTTGGAGGAATTCCTATTATTGGTATGAATTTATTTCCAACGACAAAAATACGCTCTCTATTTTGGGGTACACCATATTCCGCCGCATTAAGCAACCAAACCTCTACATAGTATCCAAGATTAATAAAAGTCTCTTTGATAATATCTATTACCTTTTTACCTGCACTATTTTTGCGTGAGAGTAAACCCTTAACATTTTCCATCACAAAAGCTTGAGGTTCAAGAAACTTTACCCACTGAGCAAAATTAACAAACAAACTATTTCTGGGATCTTGGGGATCTTTTTGTGCAGGTCCTGCAATGCTAAAACCTTGACAAGGCGGCCCACCAATTATAATATCTGGTTTGACTGTAAACAGTTCTCGAATCGTGTTTTCACTACTAAAGTCACAAATATCACTTTGAATAACAGTCATATTTGAATGATTATAGCGGAGTGTATCACACGCCCAAGTATCGGTTTCAAGAGATAAAAGAACCGAAAAACCTGCCATCTTAAATCCTAAACCAAAGCCTCCCGCCCCAGCAAATAGATCAATAAATGTAGGTTGTGCTGTTGTTATAAAATGTTTTTTTAAATGCTTCACTTTTAAATAGTTTAACCCAACATCTTTGTATCAATTTATCAATTATTGAAACAATTATTACTAAAATACATTGGTCAAAGGTGGGTGGTTTTCCCACCTTGAAAAACTAAGCCGTTTTGATGGATTGATTCACCCCAGGAAAACGCTTGTATTTTAATAAATATCCCAGCAACATCAATAAAATAATAATTCCTGTGCCAATTCCTAAATAACTAGGAAGCCAGAAAACAGCTTCTAGTGTATTAACTTGACCAGGTTGCAAATGCCAGATTAATTGATTGCCAACGGGTGTAACTTCTGCATTATTTGTAATTAATGGTTTAGCTCCCCAAGGTGTTATGATACTAAATTCTAAATCGATTAATGAGCCAGGACTAACAATAATATTACCCTGATTCGACAGAACTCCTAAAGCGCGTAAATCAACATTTAGATTTAGATAATTTCGCTCAAAAAAGAGCCAATTATTCTGACGAGTGATCATTTTAGATTCTAGTTGTAATAACTCTGAATTTTCGCTTTGAGCAATGCTGGCGGCTGAATTAGAAGTTGGGTTAAAAAATTGATTAAATTTCTTAGTTAAATCTCGACTACTATTAAACGGAATCGTTACACTCACTTCTTCAGGTGAAAATCTTTTTGCTGCGCCCCCCAGAAGTTTAGCTCTTTGTTCAATACTATTTAACCATTGATCGGCTTCAGCTTGACTTAAAGTGGTTAAACGTTGTCCTAAAATAATCGTTTGGACAATTTCTCCATGATGTTGATCTTTAAAATTTACCCTCACATCATATTTAACACATCCACTGAGTAAAGTCAGAAGTACAAAAATTAAGGGTAAAAATCGTTTAGCAAAAAATTTCATAACATCTCTCCTAATCTTCTTCTAGATCTTCGTTACGGGCTGTACTACCACCACCAACGGTGACTAAATCAATTTGCTGACGATAATAGTCTACATTTTTTACCTCGACTTCGACTTCATCCCCAAGACGATAAGCAATGCGATTTTTGCGCCCCACTAAACAACTATGACGGGCGCGATATTCATACCAGTCATCTTTAAGAGAACTAACATGGACTAACCCTTCGACTAATAAATCTTCGATCTCTACGAAAAAGCCGTATGATTGAACTCCAGTGATCAAACCTCGGAAAACTTGACCCGTTCTTGCTTTCATTTTTTCCGCTTTTTTGAGTCCTTCTAAGTCTTTTTCTGCGTCTTCGGCGACTTTATCTCGTTCGTTGAGATGAGCAATGATCGCGTGAAATTCGTCGATTAAGCTTTCTTGTGTTGCTGTAGGTAAGACATTCCAATTAATTTGACCATGACTGGTGCTACTTCCTAAATTAACGGCATTTTTAACAAGTTTATTTCGTTTATCTCGCCCTTCAGCAAACAGAATCATCAAAACGCGCTGTACCCACAAATCACCATAGCGTTGTCCTGGAGAAACACAATGAACATATCCTTCTGTGTACGCTAGACCAAAATGAGGCATCGGATGACTACTATATTTAACAGGTTTGAGGGTTGTTTGTAGCATAAAGTTCAAGACTTTTTGTGCTGAAGATGTGGCAAACGCTAAAGTAAAGGTTTGATAATCTTGTGATGTGACTTCTTCTTCTGTGGTTAAACTGAGATTTAAGCCTAAATTGTTCGATAATTTGATTAAATCTTCTAATTCGTCCCAATCTGGTTCGGGTTGACCACAATAAATTGCTGGAATTTCTAGGGCTAAAAGATGTTTAGCGACAACAATGCCAGCTAAAACCGCTAATTCACTTAACAGAGAACGAACGGGTAAAGTAGAAGAAGCAAAAATGACTCCTTTTCGTCCCTCATCTTTATAAGCTGTGAATTTTTCAAATTGAATCTCAAAACTACCGCGCTGTAGTCGTTGTGATTTCACCAGAGGACACAAGTTAAACAAAAGGGTTTGTAATCTTTCTACTAAGGTTTTCTGATCTTGTTTTACCTCTTCAGGATTACTCAGTAATGATTGTACTTGAGAATAACTTAAAGCATGATCGACTTTGATTACGCTTGGACAAATTTCAAATTCACTAACTTGACCTTTATCATCTAAGTTAATCAAAATAGACATTACTAGACGATTTTCCCCCTTGATGAGAGAACATCGCTTTTGTACTCCGTCAGGAAATAACGGTAATATTCTATCTCCTAAATAAACGCTTGTTCCTCGTTTTTTGGCAATTTTATCTAAGAGTGTATTGGGTTCAATATAATGGGCAACATCAGTAATATGAATACCAATTTGCCATTGTTGTTGATCAATTTGTTCTATTGTAAAAGCATTTTCGGTTATGAATGAAACATCATCAGTTAGATCATTTTCAATGGTGAAGGTGAGTAAGTCCCTTAAATCTCGCCGTTGTTCAATTTTGTCTGTTTCTGGGGTTTGGGGTAAAGTGTCGGCTGCTTGTATGGCTGCTTCTGTAAAGGCTTGAGGTAAATCGTGTTTACAGCATACAATATCGGTATCGGCGGCAGCTTCTGCATCACTTCCTAAGATTCTTGTCACTTGTCCTTGGGGCGGATGTTCACCAATAGGATAACGCAATACAGAAACATGAACCAAATGATCGATCGCTGTTGCTAAGTCTTGTCCATTCGGCCGCAACGCCAGTTCAAACAGAAGACGATCATCAAGTGGAACCGCTAAAAAGCCGCCATTGTCTTTTTTTACCTGAGCGAGTAAAGAGGGGTTTGCCCGTTCTAAAATGAGTTTAACTTCCCCTTCAGGAGATCGTCGGCGCGTTCCTTCTTTGATGATTCTGACTAAGACGCGATCGCCATTCCAAGCATTACTCAGATGACTTTCTCTAACATAAATGTCGTCTGCATCTTCTTCATCTTGAATTGCAAAACAAAACCCTTTACTAGAACATCGTAGTTTGGCTTCTACAACACTGTCTTCTTTAATTTTGCGATATTTTCCCCTTTCTTTGGCTACAATGCCTACTTTCTCTAGCGCGTCTAGAGCAATTTCGAGTTTTTGGATGTTTTCGTCATCTTCACATCCCAGTTTTTTTTCTAGCACTTTAGCTGCGACTAATTTGTCATCACTCAAATGGGCTAGTAATGCAGCGATCGAAAAGTCCATCTATGAAAATCCTTTTGAAGATAAGCTTATACAGTAGTTGAATCTGAGCATTTAATTGAAATTTAAGAGAAACTTAGAACAACGCTTTCGCATTGCGTCTATTGATCATTAAAAGTGAGGTTGCCCCCTGAATTAACCGATAACGAAGATAATTGTTACAATAATCTTTACGTGAGAAAAAAGGTTTTAGAACAATCCTAGAATCTGTTTCATTCTTTTTACCTTTGGTGATTAAACCACTCGTGCCAGAATGATTAAATTCTTTCATTAGTCTTTCACCTTAAACTTTTTCCTTCTCTTGCTTTTCTCCTCTTGTATAGGGTTTTTGCAGTTTAAGAGAAAAAAGAAGTTTACTCTAATCACTAGCTGAAGATGAAGCTGCAACTAGAAAATAGCGCAAAATTTGGTCGCTTTGAAGTTATGCCATTGTAGAATCGCGCAAGAAAGCAATCATTAGAATTAACACTGAGTTAGTAGATCGCTGGCTCAAAAAGGCTTAACTTTTGTTAACCATTTTACTTAATCTTCAATTGTATCAAAAAACGTGACAATTTGCTCAATTAAACGATACACTATTTTTAGTAGTACAAAAAAACTAAAAACAACTGATAATTGTAGGAATCTATGTTAAATGAATTTCGGAACCGCTATCCCAATGGTAGTCTAATTAGTGAATTATTAGAAATCGCTCACGGAAAATATATTGTCAGGGTTAGCGTACACATTGAAGGAGTGACGGTAGCAACAGGATTAGCCGCAGCAGATACGATAGAAGTAGCAGAAGATCAAGCAAGAGTTAGAGCGATCGCTTTACTCAACTTAGAACCTTTAAACATTTCAGAAACTCCAGCAACAAACGCTAAAGAACGAAATTCTAAAAAAACTGAAACCGTCATTACTTCAAAAACAACGGTCAAGAAAACACAGCGTGAACCAGACAACGAAAAAGCTAAACCAGCCATTGTTTTAACTATAGAAGAACCAGAGGAAAAAGCTAAACCACCAATTGTTTTAACTATAGAAGAACCAGACGAACCCATCAGCGAACCTGAAGAACAAGACCTAACATTAGAAACAAAGGAAACTTTTTCTGATACTTTTGAACCAGAAGACGAAGAAACACCCGTATTTGAAGAAGAAACAACACCACTTATTTTAGAGACCGAAGAAATAACGACTCAATCACCTGAACCGTCAAAAAAACCCTATAATGAACCGATGGACTATACTGAAGTAATTGATCGAACCAGTGTTGAAATGAAGCGTTTAGGATGGACAAACGATCAAGGAAAAGAATACCTGATTAGTACTTATGGTAAACGTTCTCGCCAGTTATTAGATGATCAACAACTCATCGAATTTTTGCAATATCTAGAAAGTTTACCAACTCCTTAACAGTTCTGAGTCATCAGTTATCAGTAAACAGACTGGAATTTTTAACTGATTACTGATTACTGATTACTGATTACTGTTCATCGGGTGGATGAGACGCAGAAGGACGACGGTTAATCACTTGGTCAATGAGTCCGTAGTCTTTTGCTTCCTCAGCAGACATAAAGAAATCTCGTTCTGTATCTTCAACAATTTTGTCTAATGGCTGTCCAGTATGATTCGCCAAATGTTCGTTTAACAACTGCTTGAGATACAAAATTTCTTTAGCTTGAATTTCGATATCAGTTGCTTGTCCTTGTGCACCGCCGAGAGGTTGGTGAATCATAATACGGGAGTTTGGTAAACTCATCCGTTTCCCTTTTGCACCAGAACTTAGAAGAAATGCGCCCATACTCGCAGCTAGTCCGATACAAATAGTACAAACATCGGGTCGAATTTGGTTCATCGTGTCAAAAATTCCCAAACCGGCTGAGACAGAACCCCCAGGAGAGTTGATATAAAGATAAATATCTTTTTCGGGGTCTTCTGCTTCAAGAAATAGCAATTGAGCAACAACAAGGTTAGCGAGTTCGTCAGTCACTTGTTGTCCTAGAAAAACGATACGTTCACGGAGAAGGCGAGAATAAATATCGAAAGCGCGTTCGCCCCGCCCAGAGGTTTCAATTACGGTAGGAATCATTGAGTGCCTGCTGATAATCACTGTTCTTCTTCGATTGTAAGCTAGTCTTCTGTGAGTTGACATTCAGGAGTCAGTTAAATAATTGACTCAATCTCTTTAATTAAGGCTGTAAGGGCGGTTTCTAGGTCATCATTGATGATTTGTCGATCGAACTCTTCTTTTAGTGCTATTTCTTCTTTAGCACGTTCTAGACGACGCAAAATAGCCGTTTCTGTCTCGGTTCCTCGCTGACGCAAACGATGATCTAATTCATCAAAAGAAGGAGGTAAGATAAAGATCCGAAAGGCTTTAGGGAAAGTTTGTTTAATTTGCTTTGCCCCTTCAATTTCGATTTCTAGTAAAACCGATATATTTTGTTGTAGTTTTTCCTCGACCGCAATACGGGGAGTTCCGTAACAATTCCCCGCAAATTCAGCCCATTCTAATAATTTTTCTTCTTGAATCATTTGTCCAAATACTTCTTTAGACACAAAATAGTAGTCTTTACCGTCTATTTCTCCTGCACGCGGTAAGCGAGTGGTCGCAGAAACAGAAAGATGAAGATTAGGATAACGTTCAAGAAGTTTATGAACTAGAGTTCCTTTGCCAACACCACTCGGTCCAGTGATGACAATCAGTTGACCTGACATCATGAATAATTTAGATTAAATTAAGGTTGAAACTTAATTATTATTCCCTTGTGGGTCTTTGCTGACAACAAAGCGATGGGCAACTGTTTCAGGTTGAATAGCTGAAAGAACAACGTGACTAGAGTCAGTAATAATGACTGCACGTGTTCGCCGACCATAGGTTGCATCAACGAGTCGTCCTTGTTCCTTCGCATCACTAATAATGCGTTTAATCGGGGCTGATTCAGGGCTAACGATCGCAATAATACGATTAGCCGAGACGATGTTACCAAAGCCGATATTAATTAGCTGAATATCCATAAGCTTACAATAAGGCGTACCTTTATAAGAAAGAATCGCGCTAGTGTGGATTATTTACCATGTTATCGATAAAAAGCGCGTTTTTCAAGGAAAAAAGTCATTTATGTATCTAAATATGTATTTTTTCAGTTTTTTACTTTTGCCTGTTATTGTGTAATGTTCTTTTAGCTAAAAGGCTTGTTGAAGTATAGCTTGAGGCCTATCTATAATTGATGGTATGCGGCAACCTACAGCCGTACTTGTTTTGCGATAAATACCTAGCTTTTTGAGAAAATTTTGTTACCTATGTTGTATTACGTCATCTACGATGGTCAATGTAACCTTTGTGCAACATTTACCCAACTCCTAGAAAAATTTGACCAAGGAAAACTTTTTCATTATGTTCCCATGCAAGATGAAGATATTTTAAGAAAATTTGACATTACTGGACAAGATTGTCAGATGGGAATGATTTTAATCAATGGGGAAGATCCCGAACAACGATGGCAAGGTAGCAATGCAGCCGAAGAAATTGTACGATTACTGCCCTTCGGACAAGTCTTTATTACCGCTTATCAAAATATACCTGGAATGAAAAAGCTTGGTGATGCGACTTATGAACAAGTTCGGGATCATCGTTATGATTGGTTTGGTAAGCGTGAAACAACTTATAAATCAAGTTATCCTTTTGGCTGTGGCAATCCATCACCCTAAAATTAGATATAGCGGTTTTCAAATAAATGAGGTACAGATGATATGTAGGGGTTTGGTCTTGGGACCCTATAGAATTTAATTTGAGAAATGCTATATAAATCTTAATCAAAAAAAGAGGCATTTTAATTAAGCCTCCATTAATTTTTTTTATTAACTTATTAATCAATCATTGATTTTTCTTTATTTGTTTCTTCAACACTAAAAGATTCTTGAGTAGATGGCTCAAAAGGTCTACGCTTAGAAAAACCCCAAGCAAATAAAAGAGCAATTACTGTAATCATTAACCATTCTGGAGGGGCTAAATTATCATCAAAAACTTTTAAAAATAATCGGAATCCCACCAAGCCAACTGTAATAAATCCCGCATCTTCTAAATAAACATATTCATCTAACCAACGAATAAACCAACCTGCTAAAAATCGTAGAGTAATTACGCCAATCGTTCCACCGATGATAATCAGCAAAAGGTCGTCAGCGACAGCGATTGAAGTCGTTACACTATCTAAAGAAAACGCTAAATCTGTAAAAGCAATCATTGGAATAGCTTGCCATAAAGACGTAAACTTTAGATGATGATGGCCTGATGTATCATCTTTTTGATCTTCATCATTTTTAGAAGTAAAATAGTTAAAAACGAGCCATAATAAATAAATTGCGCCGATTAACTCAAATTGCCAATATTTGATCACCCAAGTAGCTGTTAAAATGAGAATAATGCGTAAAACATAGGCGACAACCAAGCCAATATTCAGGGCATCCCTTTGTAATTTAGTCCCTTCTAAGCCTTGAGCGATCGCAGCCAAAGCAACAGCATTATCAGCAGATAAAACAGCTTCAAGAGCAACCAAAACAAGGAGAATGAGAGGCGTTTTCAGGCTAAGGCTAAGAGATGAATCTAAAATTTGGTCTAACATTAAGAATTATTATCAAAGACGAGATCGGATCAGGATATTGATTAGCCAATCGATAGCTACTCTTACAGTGTATTATTTTTTCTTTACAATTATCTAGGGACAACCCCAAGAGAGCCCACCAAGATATAAAGTCTTGTAACAAGGTATTTTACAAAAGGCCAACGATCAAGCAAATTATTGATTGAATGGCTTTTTAAGGAGTTATATACGATGTCTATCTCAGAAACCCAAGTTTTCGTTGCCCTAGTGATTGCTTTGATTCCTGGTATCTTAGCTTTCCGTTTAGCGACGGAACTTTATAAGTAGGTTTTCTTGTCTTAAGCCTCAAATCACTAATCATCCCTTTGATTGGGGGTGATTAGTATTGAGGAAAAAACACACTTGTCTATCCCAGATGAGCGTCAAGAGCAGTAAAATGCTCTAATGTTTGATCCGATCAAGATGCTCGAAAATGCTATTGTGTCTAAAGATGAAACCTCAACAGAAGAGACAACCGATTCGTCAAAAACCTCGCCAAGCTGCCAAACGCTCTGAGACAAAACGAGTTCATCAAGGAATTGCGATCGAAGCTAGTCTCAAAATCGGCATGAATGTTATTCTCTCCATCGCTTCGGTGACTGCTCTCATCAAACTTTGGCCTTATCAAGAAATCCAACAAGCTAAATTAGCCGAAGTTCGTCGCGCTGTAGCAGAAAGCGAAATCAGAGTCGATCAATTACGAAATCAGTTAAACCGAAATTTCGATCCTGAACAAACTAAAAAACTGATGCAGGAACAAAGTTACCGAGTCGATCCCAATCAACGTCGAATTTTTTGGATGTATCAAGAACAGTGATTTATTGAACGAGTCTCCCGAAAAGAATGCAGTTAAAATCATGGTTTTGGGGTCAACAGGCGCGACAGTTTTACAAAAATAAAATGGCAACCCTTGGCTTAATTTTATTACTCATCATCATTTTGGGAGTTTTAGTTGGCCCGCTCGTAAATCAAACGCCGATCGCTCAAATTAATTTTAGTCAATCGACTTTACCCCCAAACTGGCAACATCCATTCGGTACAAACGATCTAGGACAAGATCAACTGGTAAGAGTCTTATATGGTGGTCGTATTTCCTTAACCGTCGGTTTAGCGGCGATGGTGGTCGCCATCAGTTTAGGAACCCTAATCGGGTCTCTAGCGGGCTTCTATGGGGGTCTGGTGGATAGTTTGTTAATGCGCTTAACCGATTTATTTTTATCATTGCCGCAACTTCCTTTATTACTACTCATCGTTTATCTGTTTCGAGATTCAATGAAAGCGATCGCAGGACCTGAAAAAGGAATTTTTATCCTAGTCGTTTTTTTAATTGGTGGCTTAAATTGGATGTCAGTCGCTCGCTTAGTACGGGCAAACATCCTAAAATTACGAGAAATGGAATTTATCGAAGCAGCAACCGCCCTCGGTGCCAACTCGCGTCGTTTAATTTGGGTGCATTTGCTCCCGAATGTCATGGGAATTATTATTGTAGCGGCGACTATTGCGGTCGGAAATGGAATTATCACCGAATCTACACTGAGTTTTTTAGGGTTAGGATTTCCCCCAGATGTTCCAACTTGGGGACAAATGCTTTATAAAGCCAAAGATTATTTAACAACTGCCCCTCACATGGCTTTATTCCCTGGTTTAGCCATTTTTATTACCGTTTTAAGTATTAATTATGTAGGTGAAGGATTGCGGGATGTCTTTGATCCAAAAATTTAAGGACAATTTTTAATAAAGTTATCATAATTTTTGTTCAATTTATGATATCCTCTTGTTTCAAATCATCACGAGCGAAACACATTAAATGACTGCTAATTTAGTAAAAGTTCCTTTTGTTGATCTGACTTGGCAGCATCAACCCATTCTGACAGATATAGAGCAAGCGATTCAAACAGTCATCAAACGGGGCGATTTTGTTCTGGGACAAGCTTTAGCAGAATTTGAAAACAGCTTTGCTCGTGCTTGTGGGGTGCAATATGGTGTAGGAGTAGCTTCAGGAACAGCCGCGATCGCAATGGGGCTACAAGCGTTAGGAATTGGCGCAGGGGATGAAGTTTTAGTACCAGCTAACACCTTTGTTGCGACATTGATGGGGGTACTCCAAGCGGGGGCGCAACCCGTTTTAGTCGATTCTAAAACAGAAACGGCACTCATTGATTTAGAATTAGCAGTTAAAGCGATTACACCCCGCACAAAAGCGATCATTCCGGTTCATCTTTATGGACAAATGGTATGTCCTAGACAACTCCTCGATTTCGCCCTCAATCATAATTTACAAATTTTTGAAGATGCCGCACAAGCTCATTTAGCCAAAAACCAAGGATATACGGCGGGATCTATCGGGATTGCGGCCGCCTTTAGCTTTTATCCGAGTAAAAATTTAGGGGCGTTTGGCAATGGCGGAATGTTAATTACATCAGATCCAACTGTAGCCGAAAAAGCCAAAACTTTACGAAATTATGGCGCACCGAGTAAATATTTTCATACCGAAATTGGGACAAATAGTCGGTTAGATACCTTACAAGCAGCAATTCTTCAAGTTAAATTACCTCATCTTCCTCAATGGAATCAATTAAGAAATCAAATCGCTCAGTTGTATGATCAGCTTCTTAAGCCTCTACAATCATTTGGAATTCAACTTATTGAAAATAAAAGCGATTTAGGACACGTTTATCATCTTTATGTCATTCGTATTGATCAGACTTGTCCCTTACAACGAAAAGAAATACAAGAAGCACTAAGTCAAAGAGGAATACAAACGGGGATTCATTATCCAATTCCTTGTCATTTACAACCCGCTTACTCTCATTTAGGATATCAACAAGGTGATTTTCCTTCATCTGAAATGTTATGCGAACAAATCCTCTCATTGCCGATGTATCCTGGATTAAGCGCGGAACAAGTAAAATATGTTGTTGAACAATTATCTATAATCGTTGGTGAATGAATTTTTTAAATCGTTTGATTGTAGCTTATGCAAACTCCTATAACTTCGGCAACAGAACGCGATCGTAATCTTTTTATTTTTTTGGTTCTCGGTTTATTAGCTATACTTTATGGCCCACTGATTGTTTACTGGTTTGATGGTTGGCTTAATAAGAGCATTAGTATTGAGCATGAATATTTCAGTCATGGTTTAATTGGTTTACCCTATGCGGCTTATATTACTTGGCAACAACGCAAACAATGGCAGCGTTTACCCAATGTTTCTCATCCTTTGGGTTTAAGTTTACTCGTTTTAGGCGGTATTCTTTATTTCACTGGACTATTTCAATGGGTGAATTTATCTTTTGTGATCATGCTTATTGGGGTGTGTCTGTGGCTTAAAGGAAAACCTGGGCTAAAATTGCAGTGGTTCCCCCTTTTATTAGTTTTTTTAGCCACCCCTAACGAGATTCCTTATTTAATCACACCTTACACACTGCCCTTACAAAAATTTATTGCGAATGTAGCAGGATTTATTCTCCAACAACTAGGATTTGAAGTTGCCGTACAAGGAATTCATTTAGCGGTACAAGGACAATTTGTCGAAGTTGCACCATATTGTGCGGGTCTAAAAATGCTTTTTACAAGTATTTATGTGACGCTTTTATTATTACATTGGACAAATAGCTTAAAGAATAGAAAAAAAGTTTTTTTTATGTTAATAAGTGCCGTTATTATTAGCATCACTGCCAATGTTTTTCGTAATGCAATCTTAGCGGGGTTACATGGAATTGAACGCAAAGACTTATTTGATTTGGTTCATGAAGGATGGGGCGGTGATTTATATTCAGTATTAATGCTGCTAACCATTGTCGGACTCTTCCGCTTATTACAAAAATATGAAACAACCAACAAACCAGAACAAATGAAGGTGGAAGACAAACAATATGAATAAAATTAAACTAGGATGGCAGCCATCAAAAAATCAGAATCAGACATTAAAGTATTTTTCATTTTCTCAATGGATTCTTTTAGGATTCTTACTGTTACTAATTATCATGGGGGCTATCCCTAACTACTTGAGTAATAAATGGAGTTGGGCGCAGCCTCCTCAAATTCAAAATATTAAATATATAAAAAATTTGAGTAAAACGGGATTAACCCTCCCAAGCTATCAAGAAGTTAAACAAGAACAGTTTAGCTTAGGAAATCAAGAATGGTCGGCTCAACTCTTACAAAAACAAGAACAATCTTTAGTATTGTTTCTCATGCCACAGGATTATTATACAAATTTGCCAGAAACAGAATGGCTCGATTTAAAATATCTTGAAAATTGGAAAATAGATTCTCAAAAAAACATTACCGTACCCATTCAAGAGCAATCATCCTCTTATTCAGTTGTAGCGCGTTATTTTAAAGCATGGGCTAAAACCACATTTATAATTGTTCAATGGTACGCTTGGCCAAGCGGAGGAAGTTATTCATCTCATGATTGGTTTTGGCAAGATCAAGGCGCACAATTGAAGCGACAACGTTTACCTTGGATTGCTGTTAGCCTGAAAATTCCAGTAGAGCCAAATACTGTCCCTAAAACAAAATTATCTGAGATTAAAGCGATCGTTAATGAAGTTCAAACTTCTTTAGAAAAACAAGTTTTTAATCGCTTACAATCATAACTCGTAACTATTGACAAGATAGAAAGAAGATCCGAGACTTGAACCATTACTCTTATCAAGAGCAGGTCAATCGTGATGGCTAAAAAACAACCGCTCCGATCCTTGAACCAATTTATCTACGGCTGTAGCAGCATTGTTTTATGGGGGCTACTAGAAATGAGTATTGGCACGCCACCCGTGCTGAGTCAACATGGACTTCCTCGACTTGCTCCTGAACCCCCAATAACGCCAGATGCGCCGCCAACCTTTCAACCTCCCGATATTCCACCAAGAACGATTACACCCCCTGTATATCAAGATGACTCCAAACAGTTTCAGTTATACCGTTTGGATATTGGGGATGTAGTGAGTGTTTCAGTTCCCGAATTTCCTGAGTTTAGTGCCTCTAGTCCTATTGATCCTGAAGGTAATATTCAAATTCCCATACTCGGTAGAGTCGCCGTCAAAGGTTTAACCCTCGATGAAGTCGAAACAAAAGTTCGCTATGAACTCGGAAGACGATTTTTACGCACTGAACCCGATGTTGTTGCTGTTTTAACTTCTTCTCGTCCCGTTCAGCTAACCATTTTAGGGGAAGTGGCTAAACCAGGATTTTATACTGTCGCGCCCAATAGTGACTTAACTGTAGTGATTACTGGTGCAGGAGGAAGTACACCCAGAGCCGATCTCAGATCAGTCATTGTCCGTCGTCCTTTGGTTGATGGTACTGTATTAGAGGAAAAAGTAGATTTATATAATCCTTTGATTAAAGGAAAAAGTGTTCCAGATTTTCGCGTACAAGGCGGTGATACGATCATTATTTCTCGCCTAGAGGTGGGACAAGACAACGACTACGATCGCTATTTAATTTCAAGAACGAGCCTAAATCAGCCGACGATGACTGTTCGTGTTTTAGTGCCTTTGTTGCCTTCAGGAACAGCATTAAGAAATGTTACTCTTCCCAGTGGTAGTACTTTTCTTGATGTGATTGCTTCCTTGCCAACAACCGATCGCTTACGAATTAATGTAACCGATGTATCCTTACTCCGTTTCGATCAAGAAAAACGAGGTGTAATCACACAAAGCGTTAATCCAGAAGCGGCTCTAAGAGGCGATGTCTCCCAAAATTTACCCTTAGAAGATCAAGACGTAATTATTGTAAGTCGGACACTTTTAGGTAAGGTGTTTGCGGCATTTAATATTATCACGCAACCCATTCGAGATGTTCGATCTTTTACAAATACGATTAACGATTTTGCGACTGGCAATTTTACCAGAGGAAATTGATCACACGAATCTTTTCTCTCTTTCTAACACATTCATTGTTTACACTAGATAACAGAGTAGAATATTCCTTTTTTAAAGTAACCGTTAAAATAAGGGCATCTTGAAATAAGGCTTTGTACCTATGGCGCCACCAATCATTAAACGATTTCTGATCTCACTTAATCAGTATAAGTTGCTGGGTCTATTGGCTTTTCTCTTATCGCTTGGAGGCGCGGTAGTCTTGGCGATCCAGCCCGATCCAGAAAAACCACCTAGAGTTTATAAAGCGATCGGACAATTAGCTTTTCAAACCCCGCCCCCCGCTTTTACCAGTACAGGAACTCAAATTCAAGAACAAGGCCGAACTATTGGCCGAGATATCCTTTTAGCGCCGAAAGTTCTCCTCAATGCGGCCGAAAAATTACGGTTATCTCAAGAACGAATTCTCGAAATTAGAGATAAAAAATTAATTATCTCTTTCCCGACTGATCCTGAATCAACAGATGCCGAGCAACCGCAACAAGCTCAACAAGATAATCAACCTCAAGTGATTACTCTAGAATTTACCGATAGCACACCCGAAGGAGCGCAATTAATTCTAGAAACATTGATGAAGGAAATGGTAGATTATAGCCGTTTACTCAATGCGTCTCAATTACAAACCCGAATTAAAGCACTAAATGAACGATTAGGAACCGTACAAAAAGATCTCACAGGAGCAGAAGAAAAATTTTATCGATACATTAGTAAAGAAGGCTCAGAATTACTGGCTGTTCAAGATGGTAGTCTTTTTAGTGCTATTACCAGTAGTCAACAGCGACAAAGAGAAATTCGCCTCACTCTTCAAGAATTTGAAGGTCAGATTAATAGTCTGACTCGACAACTCGGACTTTCACCAAAACAAGCTTATACCTCATCGGCTTTAAGTGCCGATCCGATTATTGCTAATCTTAGAGCAAGAATTTTAGAAACTGAACTGCAATTAGAACGATTACAAAAAGATCTCCGCCCTGAACATCCAGCATTAGTTAAACTGATGAAGGATAAGCAGGTTAATGAAACCTTATTATCTCAACGCGCTGAAGAAGTAATCGGAAAAGATGGCATTTTTACGACTTTACCGAGTAAAATTCGCCAAGAAAGTAACCTCGATCCGACTCGTCAGGAACTCGCAGGCCAATTAATCGCTCTACAAACTCAAAAAGAAGGATTACTTAAACAATTAGACTCTCTGGTTAATCAAGAGCGACAACTCCGTTTACAATATGAACGCTTCCCAGATAAACAGTTACAACAAGCTCGGTTAGTACAAGCAGTCGAATTTCAACGGGTTATTTATCAAAATATTCTCACGGCTTTAGTCGATGCTCAAGCCGCAGAAGCAGAAACTGTTGGTAGTTTAACGATCGCTCAACAACCGATCGCTAATGAAGTCATTTATCCGCCGAATCGTCGAAATCGTGTTTTGATTCTTCTAGCAGGTGCCGGGTTAGGTATTATCTCCGGAACGGGGTTAATTTTCTTACTAGCGGCTATTGATGATCGACTTCATACTACACAAGAATTACGAGAGGCTCTCGTTTCTCGTCAAATCTTGCTTTTAGGAGAACTCCCGAAAATTGGTCGAGAACGTAGCCCAATTCTAGCCGATGGTGAACCCGATTATTTAGCTTTTTATGAACGATTCCGGAGTAAAATACGGCGTTTAGGCACAGATAGTTCTAAAGTAGTGATTATTACGAGTATTACTAATGAAGAAGGGAAAACTTTAACGGCTTATAACTTGGCGATCGCTGCTTCTTTAGCCGGTAGACGAACACTCCTCATCGAAGCGGATCTACGTTCTCCATCCCAAGCGACTAATATTCAGGTTCTCCCCGATCCAGAAGCCCAAAAAGAACCCCTACTCTATTACGGCGCTCGCAGCAAATCAATCCGGTTAGCTCCTTCGATTGAAAACCTCTCAATCTTACCCAGCCCAGGACCACAAAGACAAGCCGCCGCTATTCTAGAATCTAGTGAACTTCAACTTTTACTAAAAGATGCGCGGGGACGTTTTGATATGGTGGTGATCGATACGCCGTCTCTTTCTCGCTGTAATGATGCACTGTTGCTCGAACCGCTTACGGATGGTTTAATTATTGTCACTCAACCTGGGCTGACTCGTTCTAGCTTACTCAATGAAGCTCTCGATCAACTAGCCGAGGCCGAAGTGTCGATTTTAGGGGCTGTGATCAATAATGTTGATGATTTGGCAACTCCAGCAAACACCCCATCTGATGAAGACTTACAACCTCAATTAACACCTTTAGATCAATCTACTTCAGCCCAGGAAGAAGAGGCTAAAGTTGAGGTATAGCTTGCGTTTAAGTGTGGTGAGGCTTACTGCATTCGATCGATGGTTCGATATTGAATCGCTTCAGCCACATGAGCACTTTTAATTTGAGCTTCGGCGGCTAAATCGGCGATCGTGCGAGCTACTTTTAAAATGCGATCCATTGCTCTAGCGGATAATCCTAGCTTACGAATGGCTCCTTCTAATAACTTCAGACTCATTTCATCGAGTTGACAATACTTACGCAAATGTAAGGTTTGCATTTGAGCATTACAACGGATGCGATCGTCATTTTGAAAACGCTGGTAGGTTCGTTCTCTAGCTTGTTGAACTCGTTCTCTAACGGCTTGTGATGGTTCTCCTGTGGTTTGTTGGGTCATTTCTTCGGGTTTGAGACGATGTACACAAACCTGTAAATCGATCCGATCCATCAAAGGGCCTGAAAGTTTTGCCCAGTATATTTCCCTTTGATGGGGGGAACAAGTACAATTTTGGATAGAGTCCCCAAAATATCCACAAGGGCAAGGATTTGTACTAGCCACTAAGGTAAATTGGGCGGGAAAAGCCACAGATTGACGAGTCCGCGAAATAGTGACGTGTCCATCTTCTAAAGGCTGTCGAAGATATTCTAAAACATTGCGTTTAAACTCAGTGAGTTCGTCGAGAAACAATACGCCACGATGGGCTAAAGAGATTTCACCAGGACGCGGAAACCCTCCACCACCGACCAAAGCCGCCCCAGATGCGGAATGATGGGGACTGCGAAAGGGTCGTTCTTGAATGAGTGAGCCTCGATCTTTTAAGAGTCCTGCTACAGAATAGATTTGAGATACTTCTAAGGCTTCGGTAAATTCAAGGGCGGGGAGGATTCCGGGTAAACGACGAGCTAACATGGTTTTACCGCTTCCTGGTGGTCCGACG
The DNA here is from genome assembly GCF_003007785.1 of Aphanothece hegewaldii CCALA 016. GTDB lineage: Bacteria > Cyanobacteriota > Cyanobacteriia > Cyanobacteriales > Microcystaceae > Chroococcus > Chroococcus hegewaldii. The sequence continues at coordinate 93,035 of NZ_PXOH01000003.1, forward strand.
AATATAACGTTATGACCCCCTGCTGCTGCGATTTCTAGGGCGCGACGGGCATGATTTTGACCTTTGATATCTTGTAAATCGGGTTGGGATAATTGCGATCGCGTTTGTTCTGTATTGACTTTAAACTCGATTGGGGCGTATCGAGAAGGGTCTCCCAAAAACTCCACCACTTCTGCTAAATGTTTAAATCCATAGACAGAAATTTCCTTGACAATTGCCGCTTCTTGTGCATTGCCGAGGGGAACGACTAAGCCTTGAATGCCCATTTTTTTGGCCGCAGCAGCGATCGGTAAAACTCCAGCAACGGGTCTTAAACTGCCGTCTAAGGAGAGTTCGCCTAAAAATAAAAAATCACCCAAAAGATGAGCTTCTACTTGTTCTGAAGCGGCTAGAATGCCAATAGAAATGGGTAAATCAAAGACTGGACCCTCTTTTCGTTGGTCGGCTGGTGTCAAGTTGATCACGATTTTGCGGACGGGAAAGGCAAAACCCGAATTTTTTAAGGCTGCTTTGACTCGTTCTCGTGATTCTTGTACGGCTGTATCTGGTAAACCGACTAAGGTTATTGAAGGAAGTCCGCCCGCCACATCGACTTCTACTCCCACTTTAACCGCATCAATCCCTAAAATGGAAGCACTCCAAACTCTAGCTAACATTTTTTTACAAATTAAATAATCTCTTTTTTAGATTTTTAGATAATTTTTTTCCTCCGAAATTTTACGGATTTTTGGATGTAATGGAGCGCGTCGGATGATGATAGGATCAAAACGAGAAAAAATTGCACCCGTCATCTACTATGAGTGATACGATTTTTGGCAAAATCATTCGCCGCGAAATTCCCGCTAATATTGTCTATGAAGATGATTTAACTCTGGCTTTTACAGATGTCAACCCGCAAGCACCAACCCATGTTTTAGTTATTCCTAAAAAGCCAATTTCTCAACTTGATGCAGCGACTCCAGAAGATCAAGCCCTTTTAGGACATTTATTACTGATGGTTCCTCAAATAGCGGCTCAGATGGGCTTAAAAAATGGTTATAGAGTGGTCATTAATAACGGTGCAGATGGTGGTCAAACGGTGTATCATCTCCATATTCATATTTTAGGCGATCGCCAAATGACTTGGCCACCGGGTTAAGCAATTAATTAATTTTGTTGATGTTAATTTTGTTAAAGAGAAAGGGAATAATAAGATCGGGCTAGTCTAAATTAAGATCTCGCTTAAATGACCCATAGCCATAAACCTGCTCTTATAAAGTGCTTTTTTTTTGCTTGCTCCAAAACTATGAATAAGCTGTTTGGCATTGTTTTTTTAGCCGTTGTCTCGTTTTCTTATCCCACGACACAAATTTTGGCGCAGTCAGAATGTTTTATGCAGGGGAATGATGGGCGTAATATTGATTTGAGTCGTCTGTGTGGTGATGGACAAAACAACACGCAAACAAAGCCTCGTAATCCTAACTTTTTTTCTTTACCCATTAAACGTCGTATTGGCGGTACTCCAACCGTTGATGTAACTTTTAATGGTAAGCATCGCTACGAAATGCTATTCGATACAGGTGCAAGTTCTACAGTAATTACAGCCGATATGGCTGAGGCGATGGGGGTAAAAAAAGAAAGAGAAATCGCAGCTAGAACCGCAGGAGGGATCGTAACGGCTTATTTAGGGCGTATCACATCGCTAGAATCAGGAAATTTAGCACAAAAAAATCTGGTTATTGGAATTTCCGATCATATGGATGGTTTAGGTCTTCTCGGACAAGACTTTTTTGGCAATTATGATGTGACAATTAAGAAAGATGAAATTGTTTTACGTCCTCGCTCCGCATCAAAGAAATAAACGAGCTACCGTTCTGTGTTAGTTTAGAGTGTTGGGATAAAAGCCTAGAAGTGAATTGAGCTACCGTTTTAGTTTAGATTATTATGTCTACATTTTTATTAGAAGTTGGTACAGAAGAATTACCCGCAGATTTTGTCGATGACGCAATTAAGCAATGGAAAGAACGAATTACTAAAAGTCTAGACACAGAATTATTAAGCTACACTGCTATTGAATTTTACGGTACGCCGCGTCGTTTGGCGGTTTTAATTAAAGATTTGCCCACCCAACAAAACGATCGAGAAGAAGAAATTAAAGGCCCACCTAAAAGCGCTGGGTTTAAAAATGGCCACGCAACCCCCGCAGCCGAAGGATTTGCCCGCAAACAAGGAGTTAGTATATATGAACTAGAAGTTAGAGAGACAGACAAAGGAGAGTTTATCTTTGTCAGAAAAAAAATTCCAGGGAAAAAAACGGCTGAAATTTTACAAGAATTAATCCCACAATGGATCACTGGGTTAGAAGGAAGACGGTTTATGCGATGGGGTGATGGTGATCTACGTTTTCCACGCCCTATTCGTTGGTTAGTTACATTACTCGATGATACAGTTCTTCCCATTGAATTGATCAACGGCTCAACACAATTAAATAGCGATCGCATATCCTACGGTCATCGTATTCTATCGCCAAATCCGATCAAAATTCCTACAGCATCGACTTATTTAGAGCGTTTGCGTACAGTATTTGTTGAAGCCGATCGAGAAGCTCGTCATAACACCATTATCCAACAAATCGAAGAGACAGCGAAACAACTCGGCGGTGTGGCTGAAATTTCTCCTAGTTTACTCGAAGAAGTTATCAATTTAGTAGAATATCCGATCGCGGTTGCTGGAAAGTTTGATGCAGAATTTTTGGAATTACCACCAGAAGTGATTATTACTGTCATGGTGACACATCAGCGTTACTTTCCAGTCAAAACATCAGAAGGTTTACTGCCCAATTTTATTACTATTGCTAACGGCGATCCCAACAAAACGGATATCATTGCATCTGGGAATGAAAGAGTGATTCGCGCCCGTTTAGCAGATGCCCAATTTTTCTACAAAGCAGACTGTGACGAACATTTAGAAAGTTATTTACCACAACTGGAAAATGTTACCTTTCAAGAAGAATTAGGAACCATGCGCGATAAAGTCGATCGTATCATGGAAATTTCTCAACTAATCTGCGATCAATTAGAACTTGATCCGAGTTTAAGAAGTGAAATTGAAAGTACCGCAATGTTGTGTAAAGCGGATCTCGTTACACAAATGGTGTACGAATTCCCCGAATTACAAGGTATTATGGGCAGAAAATACGCCCTCGTTAGTGGTGAAACCGAAAATGTCGCCCAAGGTATTTTTGATCATTATCTTCCTCGTGGGGCTGATGATGAAATGCCCCAAACCTTGACAGGGCAAGTCGTTGGGTTAGCCGATCGTCTTGATACACTGGTTAGTATTTTTGGACTATTGATGATCCCAACTGGATCATCTGATCCCTTTGCTTTACGTCGGGCGGCGAATGGTGTTATTAATATTACTTGGAATGCTCAATTATCGATTGATTTAGTCCAAATTTTAGAGCAAAGTTCCGAAGATTTTGTGGTGGCGCATCCAAATAAAACCTCTCCTTTGTCGTTATTACAGCCGTTTTTTGTGCAACGGATTCAGACTTTATTGCAAGATGATCTTAAAATTGATTACGATTTAGTTAAGGCTGTTTTGGGTGATAATGATCCTGAGTATACCGAACGCGCTTTACGAGATTTATTGGATGTCCGAGATCGCGCTTTATTCTTACAGGAAATCCGCAATAATCATCAATTGGACGAGATTTACGAAACAATTAACAGATCTACTCGTTTAGCGGCTAAAGGAACCTTAGATACGCTAACTCTTGAGCCAACATCGCTGATTAATCCTGATTTGTTTGAACAACCTTCCGAAAAAGCGTTTTATGAGGGTTTAATTGAATTATTGCCACAAACACAAGCAGCGCAAGCAGAGAGAGACTATCAACAATTGGTTAATGGTTTGAAAAATATTGCGCCCGTCGTAAGTCGATTTTTTGATGGTGAGCAAAGTGTTTTAGTGATGGCGGATGATCCACAAATTCGGCAAAATCGTCTTAATCTTTTGGGTTTGTTGCGAAATCAGGCTAGAGTAATAGCGGATTTTGGGGCAATTGTCAAGTAAAAAATATATTTTTACCATTTGGTAATCATTATCAACGGAGAAATTAACGATCGTTATTTCCTTTTTATAGCGGTTCTTAAAACAATAAAATATATTTGCAGGGTAGGAAGTCCCAAACCCCAAAAATTAAATTTTAGGATTAATTATGAATATTTAATGATATAAAAATGATGTAAAAATGAAAATAATTAAGAAGAAAATTAGGTAAGATATAGCAATAATGATTAATAATAATAATTTAGATGCTAACTTCTGCCGAATTTTTAACAACCACATTTTTAGCTTTAGCTTTGTCTGCTGATGCAATGGCTGTATCGATGACCAGTGGCTTCATGATTCGCCATATTAAAGTTAATAAAGCTCTCAAAATTGCGCTATTCTTTGGGGTATTCCAAGCCATTATGCCTTTAATTGGGTGGGCAGTTGGTCTAACTTTTCGGGAATTTATGACCAGTTTTGATCACTGGATCGCTTTTGTTTTATTAGGTTTGATTGGTAGCAAAATGATCTATGAATCATTGCAAGAAGAGGAAGAAGATAAAAAATTTAACCCATTAGATAATTCCACACTTTTTGTTTTAGCCATTGCGACGAGTATTGATGCTTTAGCGGCGGGTTTAGGCTTATCAATGCTCAAAAGTTCGATTCTTTTAGCTTGTACTCTGATTGGGTTTATTACCTTTATACTATCTTTTGTTGCTGTTTTTTTAGGTCATCGATTCGGTGGTTTGTTTAATCAAAAAATCGAAATTTTGGGCGGACTCATTCTAATTATTATTGGTAGTAAGATTTTGTTTGAACATTTAATATTTGGTTAAAAGCAATTTTTCTGTTTTGCGGATATTTTTGAATACTATAGTCTGTAGACTCATAGTCTCATTTTTGAGATATTTTTATGCATGAAAGAAATTAATAAAGTTATAGGCAGAGTTTTACTTCAGTCTAGAACTAAAGCAAAACTCTCTCAAGAAGAACTTGCTTATAGAGCAGGGATTCATCGTACTTATGTTAGTCAGATTGAGCGAGGGTTGAAATCACCAACCTTGTCAGTTCTATTTAAGATCTCGAAAGCTTTAAATACTACAGCTAGTAACTTAATCACTGAAGTAGAGTACGAGATAAATGACTTATATGATGAATCAGCAATTTAATATTTATTGTGGTTTTAGTGTGAATAGTCAGCATATTGAAACGGCGCTAAATCAAACAAATAATATTTTAGAAACTCTTCCGTCAACTCTCTATAAGAGTATTGACTATAAAACCACAAGCTCAATAATTGGAGCAATTTGCTGTGAATCTATTGCAAATGTAACTGGAGCTATTGTAAATCCTATTGAAAAAGGTCATCCTGATCTTATTCCAAAAGACGGTAAAAATTTATCAGAAGAATTACTAAGAAATTATCCTGTGGGTTTAGAAGTCAAATGTACTGTGGGAAACATCAAACAAGGAGCTAATTTAAGAGCAGGTCAAACCCGAATTAAATCATTAACTGGAATTACTTGGCAAGCGCATCACCGGGAAGTCAGAGAATTACTTGGATTAGTTTGGGATTTTGTAAAAGGTACTCATGAATTTAATTATCCTATGATTACGGCTGCATTTTATTCTAACGATCTTGTTGTAGAAGACTGGGGCGAAATCAGTGGGACTGAAGGTAGAAATACTAAAGTGACTGGTATGAAAGTAAGCGGTAGAATCAAAATGGGTAAAGGTTGGATTGCCTTACTAAACAATGAAGAGTATATAAATGCCTATCAAAAAGCTTTAAAAATAAATATTAAGTAAAAATTTAAAGTTGTTTATTTACCTGATTAGACTGGTAATAAATCATTTCTTTACTAATTTTACCGGCTACTCCTTTTAAATTTAATAAGGGTTGAAACGGTAAGTAATCTCCACAATTTCCTTCACAAAATATAATTTCACCCTTCCGGTTTTTTGCCCACGTTGCGAGTTTTTCATAGTCGATTAAATTGCTACTGTAGCGATAGCCCTTGCCTGATTCTTCCTTGTAAGGTGGATCGATAAACCATGTTGCTTCTAGATCGTCCGCTTCTGAATAATCTCCACAGATCATTTCCCAATGTTTAATTTTAAATAAATTTTCTGCCATGCAACGTTTACTAATTTCCCAGTTTCTAGCCAAAACAGGAGTGACTTTTATCGTTTTGTAGTGAAAAGCCATTTTTGTTGCTGCATGGATGATATGTAGAAATTCGGAACTTTTGTCGCCAATTTTTAAATCAGGTAGGCTTTTAATTTTAGCGGGTGTTGCCTCATCAATTAACCAGCGCCATACATTTGCAACCTGTTCATCCTTTTCAATCAAAGTAACACGCTTTTGCCAATTGTTGCCATACAATGAGTATGCTGCGGAACCAGCAAAGGGTTCAACAATAACCCCAAAATTAGGTAAAGGATAATACTTTGCTATTTGCTTTTTTCGGCCGTAATAATAAAACATTGATTGTAAAACATTTAGTGAATACTATAGTATCAAAAATTTTGGTAAGTCAAGCCTTGATTTTTTCCATAATATAAAAAAGTTTAAAATAAACATTGACAAATTATTATAAATATGGTGATAAATAAGTAAAAATTCGTAGAGCGGTAGGATGGGAAAAAAGAAAGAGAGCGATCGCGCCCTCTATCAAAGAAAATATTTTTTTGATGAAATCAGTCTATTTAAGCAGTAATTTTTTGAACTAAAGCCATGACATCGCTACGACTAAGTTTTTCTTTACCGAGGGCTAAGACATCTAGAGTACCATGAGCTAAAGCAAGGGGAATTCGACAAAAGTCTAAGGCAGCCCCCTTGGGGAGAGACTCGGTGTAATAGTCGGCTAAAATGAGGTTACGACGGGCATAGAGGAGCATATCTTTAGATTGCCACCCTTGGGGGAAGAAATTAACGCCGCGTACCCGGTCATCACGATAATTTCGTAGAATATTAACGGCTTGTAATCCTCTACCAAAACCGATCGCGTGTAAACGATTTGTTCTGGTTCCATCATGCCAAGCCCATAAATCAGATAAAAGTAGGCCAACAGCACCCGCAACACTGAAGGTATACTTATCTAAATCAGATTCGGTCATAATTTCCCAGTTGGTTTCCGCCCAATAAGCCATACGATCGGCCATCGCGGCTGTCGCATCCCACACCCGAGGGGCAATGCTTGGAGGGGCGAGTAATGCCCATTCTCCGATTCTTTGCGTTACTTCAGGGAGTAGGTTTTTATGGTGAGGAGATAAATTGAGAGAAAAGTCATCAATTGTAGAACTTTCAACGGCAGCTTGTAGATTCAAGCTAATTGTTCTCAACAGTTTTGCTTTAGTAAAATTATCTAAAGTGGGATGGTCTTCGATTTCGTCGATCGCTCGCATACACAAATAAGCTGAGGCAACAGCTTCTTGTAGTTGCGATGGCAAACGACTAATAGGTATATGAAAGGTTCGACTGGTTTGCTGGAGAATGGTTAAAGCATTATCACGCAAATTCATTTAATACACTCCTCACGCCAACTGATGCAATAGCACACAAATAATATATCCTTGGGATCTAATTCGAGTATTTTGATGTTTCCGACGACAAGATGCTGTCTATTGTATTACGATTATCCGAAATTGCAAGAGAACATCAATAGGTTTAAAGTGTGTCTGGGGTTGCACAAAGCTTGTTCTTTCCTTTTGTAAATATTCACTTTTGTAGTAGTACTCCTCTGTCCAATAAAGAATAAGATTTCCAAAAAAGGTTTCACAATCATTTCATGATTCCTTATGGATGAACCATTATGCTCACTTAAGACAGAACAGTTTTCAAATGGGCCGAATCATTTTAAACTGATAAATCTAGCCAGAAATTAGATGACCATTACTTTTTTGCTGGCTTGCTCTTTCAAAGTATCTCAAGAAATAATCCCCATGTCTACGATCGTTGATAACAAAATCATCCAAGAACAAGAACAACCGATACAAACGACCTTTACCATCCAAGAGATACAGGAATTACTGCCTCACCGCTATCCTTTTGCTTTAGTCGATCGCATTATCGATTATGTTCCAGGTCAAAAAGCTGTAGGCATTAAAAATGTAACGATGAATGAACCTTTTTTTCAAGGTCATATTCCTAATATGCCCTTAATGCCTGGTGTTTTAATCGTTGAGGCGATGGCACAAGTCGGGGGAATCGTTTTAGTATTATTACCAGGGATGAAAGGTAAGTTTTTTGCTTTTGCAGGAATTGATAAAGTGCGTTTTCGTCGTCGTGTGATTCCTGGTGATCAATTAGTGATGACGGTCGAACTCAATTCGTTTAAAATGAATCGTATTGCCAAAATGCAAGGCTCAGGATACGTTGATGATCAACTGGTTGTACAGGGTGAGATGATTTTTTCTTTGTTTGAATAACTAAATACTGGGTAAAAGTAAAAGATTAGAAAGACAAAACCCTCATTAATGACCCAATATAAAAACTTTTGTATTACTAGGAAAACCCCTGAAAATGGCTTGAAGTCTTTAAGCTATTGAAAAGTTATCAACTGGGTCCTCAAAACCGATTAAAATTTTTCGGATGAAAGTCGCCTCAAAAATAGTTTGGTTACTTTTTAACAAACTGTTACACGAACTCTTTATTTAGTACATCGTTGCTTGACCCATAGGCACAATATACTTATGGGTCTTTTATAATGAAAAAACTTGCTAAACTAAACCTTAAATCACGAATTCAACAGGAGACACAAAAATGACTTGGCGAGGTTCAACCGACGTAAAAGACCGTATTTTTGGGGCTTTGGTTTATATTATGCCTTTGGCCTCTGCTTTTAACTTTGGAACATTTTTAATTGCACAATTTCCGATTCTAGCTTATCTTGCGATTCCTCTACTGCCAATGGCTGTGGTTAGAAGTATTCCATTTGGTAATTTAATTCTATTTTTTGTGTTGTTCCTGGCAGTTGTGAGAAACCCAAAAATTAGCCATTTTATTCGCTTTAATACGATGCAGGCTATTTTAATTGACATCTTAGTCTTTTTAGCTGGCTTAGTCTTTTCTCTACTAATGCAAGGAACAGGAGGTGGTTTACTAACTGAAACATTATTTAATGTAATCTTTTTAGGGACTTTAGCCGCTTGCGTCTATTCGATTATTCAGTCTATTATAGGAAAATACGCGGAAATTCCCACAATTTCGGAGGCCGCTTATATGCAGGTTCGCTATTAATTCAGTCGGTCATCAATGAACAGAAAATCCCAAGCGTAGACTACAAGCTTGGTGTTGGTTGAGGCAACTTTTACCGAAATTAATCGGTCTAATCAGGAAAAACTTCATGTTTTGCTATTGATTCGCTCTCTTCTCTTCTTACGGCTGTTTTTTGATGTGAGTTTGTTCTTATGTCAAGTCGTCCAATCAAACACGTTTTACGCAAACTCAATATGGAACGGCGTAAATTAACCCTAATCAGCCCAAAAACCCCCAAACAAGTTAATCGGTGGTTTAAATGGTTATCTCCAGGATTGTTTATCAAACGCTGGTTATTGATTAGTTTAACAGGTGCATCGCTTTTGTTATTGGGTTTGGCGATTTGGGTTAAGTTAACGCCAATCAATCGTTTAATTGGATTCGTCTCTCAACTGCTAGAACTGATTACACGTCTGATTCCTAGTTATGTATCGGGCCCACTTGCCATTATTATCGGTTTATTTTTGTTATTGTGGGGTCAAAGTCGTACTGTCAATTCAATCACCGAAGCATTACAACCCGATAGTGATCAGGAATTAGTCGATGTCTTGCTAACCCATCGTCGTCTCAACCGGGGTCCGAAAATCGTCGCTATTGGGGGTGGAACGGGTCTATCAACGCTCCTTAGAGGTCTAAAGCAATATAGTGCCAATATTACCGCAATTGTCACAGTAGCCGATGATGGTGGGTCATCAGGACGACTGCGGCGCGAAATTGGCGTTTTACCTCCAGGTGATATCCGTAACTGTCTAGCTGCTTTAGCTGATGAGGAAAAGCTATTAACAGAATTGTTTCAATATCGGTTTAAAGCAGGTGATGGCTTAAGTGGTCATAGTTTTGGTAATTTATTCTTAACGGTGATGACGGAAGTAACGGGCGATCTCGAAAGGGCGATCGCTGCTAGTTCCAAAGTTCTCGCAGTCAGAGGAAAAGTCTTACCAGCAACCCTTAGTGATGTTCGTCTGTGGGCTCAATTAACTGATGGACGACTGATTAAGGGTGAGTCGAAAATTACGGAGGCAAACGGGAAAATTAGTCTCATTGGTTGCGATCCACCCGATCCCCCCGCCTTACCTGCTGCGATTCGTGCTATTGAAGACGCAGACTGTATTATTATTGGACCTGGAAGTTTATATACTAGCGTGATTCCTAATTTACTCGTTCCAGGAATCCGAGAAGCACTTGCTAAAGTAAATGTTCCTCGTATCTATATTTGTAATATTATGACTGAAGTTGGCGAGACGGATAATTATACGGTTAGCGATCATCTTCGGGCAATTGATCGCGTTTGTGAAAAAAGAGTTTTTGATGCTGTTTTAGCCCAAAAATTACCACCTTCTCCATTTGCTTTAAAACGTTATGCAGCAGAAAACTGTCACCCTGTATATTTAGATCGAGAGGAAATTTCCCGTTTAGGTTGTCTTTTGGTTTTGGCGAATGTTATGGATGAAAATGAGGAAACTGGTTATGTTCGTCATGATCCACAACGTTTAGCTAGAGTTTTTCTCCGATGGTATAGTGACAATTAATATGATTAATTTTATTCTATCTGATGCCGATTCAACACAGAATTTAGGACTAAAATTAGGAGAATTACTGCCCGCAGGAAGTGTGATTTTATTAACGGGCGAGTTGGGGGCAGGCAAAACAACTTTTGTTCAAGGATTGGGTTTAGGATTAGGAATAAAAGATGCGATCGTTAGTCCTACTTTTACTCTTGTTTCTGAATATTTAGAAGGACGTTTACCGCTTTATCATCTGGATTTATACCGTTTAGAAACCACAGAAGTCAATCAATTATATCTAGAATCCTATTGGGAAGGAATTGATGTCCCTTTAGGCATTACTGCGATTGAATGGGCGCAACGTCTACCCGATAAACCTCATCAATATATTGATATTCATTTATCTTATTTACCTGAAAAAGGTCGTCAAGCTACTCTTAAACTCGTCGGAAATTTGTTGATTAATTTGGAGCTACTTCTATAATTATTTAATCCATTTATTAACTAAAGGCTGTAATTTGATTTCAACCCAATAAGATAAACCGAGAATTAAGAGTAACTTAATAATATAATTAATAAAAATATTAGGAATAATAGGCTGTAAGTTGAGTTGCTCTAAAATTGGATAATGAAAAATGTATATACCATAAGAAATCGGTGCAATTAGGGTGAAAACACCAAATAAATTATCGAAATATTTTAATTTATTTTTATACCACAGTAAACCTATTGATACTGCAATGGTAGCAGTCGCAAAATGTCGTAAGCAGACAAAAGGATAATAACCAAACTGTAATTTTTCAGTATTCAGAACTGGAATTGTAATTAAAGCAGTCATGAAGAAGAGAGAAAAAATAATAGGTGTCATATTTTTCCAAGTATATTTTTTCTGACTCATCCAGATTGAAGCGGCTTCTACTCCCGACCACCAAATGATAAAATAGGATAACCATAAAGCAACTTGGTTAGGAATAATCATATAATTGATGAGAGCAAGAGCAGACAATCCTAAAATAAAATAGATTCTAACTGGCTGTTTAGGTAATAATTTATAGCAAGGGAAAAATAACATATAAAACCACCATTCATAAGACAAACTCCAAAGAGGATAGTTTTTTAAGAAAGGATGAAACCAAGTCCCTGGCTTGACTGAGCCAAAATCTTGTAACATGAAAAGATTGCCTAAAAATTCATTTAATTTAAACTCTTTAGACAAATTATTCTGAACAGCAAAAATAAGAATAGAAAGTATTATAGAAATTATAAACGGAAAATAAATTCGTCTAAACCGTTTAATAAAATAATCCTTAAAAGTAATATTTTGTTTTTTATAAACCGAATAAGCAATAACAAAGCCACTGAGTAAGAAAAAAAGAATAACGGCTTCTTGTCCAAAGGAAAAAAAGACATCTTTAATTAGAGGTGGGACAGCTTGAATCGGTGTAATAATGTGATAAACAACAACATAACAAGCAGCTAGTCCTCTAATTGCATCTAACTTTTGTAAGTGCATGGCCAGAAGATAAATAAATATGGACTCAATGTAACATTACTTATTGATTAAAGCTAGTGCAGATCGAGTCAAATATTTTAATTGTTTTTATAGATTAATTTAGTCATCCATTTGCCAAGGTTCAATGAGATTATTTTCATCAAGAATTCTTTTGGGACGTAAGACTAAAATAACTTGTCCGAGTAAAGGGATAGTCGGTTCTTCTTCAAACCATTGAAAGATTAGTTTGTTTTCTTGTTCGACTAAAAAATAACTATTGACATCCCATTGTTTAATGACTCGTTCGACAATAACTAAAACTTCTTCGGTTTTCCCCAATACATTAATCGGTAATTGTTCACTATTGCAGACAATAACAACTGGATCGATCGCTTTTAAAACCGCTTGCCATCCTGGTAAAGCCACCATTCGACCCGAACCCGAATAGGTAATGATCCCAAAAGGTTCTTCAGCGATGATCTTATCTACTGATTCTAACTCTTGTTTCGTGATTGGATATTTTCCAACAACACCCACAACTCTAGATAATTCTTCTTCTTCTTCGAGACGATGTAGCGGTAATAAGGGCGCACTCCGACTCGACGTAATGGTAAAATCACTTAATAGCCGCTCTATAGCTTGACGAGAAGTAGCTGACTGAGCAAATCTTAACCCTTTAGCAATCAAACGCGATCGATCTTGTAAATCTTTAATTTGTCTAGCGCGTTTCCAACATTGATAAGCAACCGCATCACCCGCTACTTTAGTAAAATCTGCTGGAACTTGTGACAGACGAAAAAATTCTTGTATCGCTTTGGCTGCATCTTTTGCTTCATCGGCTTCTAATCTTTTGTGATAAGCTAATTCCACAGCCGCCGCACGTTGATCTTGATTAAGAATACGAAACTCGTATAATACATCACTACGAGGACCGCGACAATAAGCTAAAATATCTTCTGACACATTAGCTTGTAGTAAACTGTCGTAAACTTGAGCCGCCACAATAATTAAATTTTGCTGACTCGTTTGAAACCCAGTTTGTTCAAAAATATCTTGAGCCAGATAACCCGCTTTTTGCAGTTTTTGACACTTTTTACCCCAGTCGACCCAAGATCCCTCTTTATGTAAAAGAGAGCGTATAAGTTCGGTTACTTCTTCATCAGATAACGTTAAGGACGTGTTGAGTGGATTTTCGGTCATACGATGATTACTATAAATTATGCGTGTAGTTAAAAATCTTAAGGCTCGATTAATATTCACAGGCTAAACTAGATAGTAACAGAATAGCTGACAACAAAACTATACGACGAGTCGGGCAGGCTAACCATCAATGTCACAATTAGATAGACGCAAACCCATTTCAACCTCTAACCCCCCATCTAGGAGGCCGAGTAAATCAAAGAAACTAGCGCAAGATAGCGCATTGGGTTTGGTTTCAACGACAAGTTTTCCAGCCATTGTAGGAACGGCTGATATGATGCTAAAGTCGGCTGAAGTGACTTTAGTCGGATATGAGAAAATTGGCGGGGGTCACTGTACAGCAATTGTCCGGGGAAATATTGCTGATGTTCGTTTGGCGGTAGAAGAAGGTGCAAGAACCGCCGAGCAATTTGGCCAATTAGTTTCTAAACTGGTAATTGCTCGTCCGATGCCCAATTTAGAAGCGGTGTTCCCTATTGGTAGTCGTCTTGCCGAAATTGCTCAAAGTCAGAAGGGATACAGTCGTCTGAGTAATACATCCATTGGGTTACTGGAAACGAGAGGTTTTCCCGCAATGGTGGGGGCGGCTGATGCGATGATGAAATCAGCAGATGTACAACTCGCTTCTTATGAAACCATTGGTGATGGCTTGTGTACTGCTATTATACGGGGATCGGTGGCTAATGTGGCTGTAGCGATCGAAGCAGGAATGGCAGAAGCAGAACGCATCGGCGAATTACACGCAGTCATGATTATTCCAAGACTCCTCGAAGACTTAGAACATACTTTACCTGTGGCTAGTTGTTGGATAGAACAACCCGAAGCTTTACCGATGTTGATGCCGAATACGGTTCGAGAAAAACAACGCGAGTTAGTCGCTTTACCTGAGTTAGAAAAAGTCTCAATGCCGATGAGAAAGAAAATAGAAGAAGATTTACCCTTATAGACCGAACACGATGGGGCGGTGCATAATTGTCCTTTTTGAGGTTAGCACAAAAACAGTACTTTACTGGAGAATTTCTTCCAATAAATTTTATGTTCGCCAAAATATGTTAAAATGTCTTAACATATAGAAATGGTTACGAATTTTTCTTAAAGCATGGGCAACAAGCCAAGCATTGCAATTTCTCACTTAGGTTGTGAAAAAAACCGCATCGATTCTGAACATATGTTAGGGTTGCTCGCCGAAGCGGGCTACTCAGTAGATGCTAACGAAGACTTAGCAGATTATGTTATAGTAAATACATGTAGTTTTATTCAAGCTGCGAGAGAAGAGTCCGTAAAAACTTTAGTTGAATTAGCCGAGGCCGATAAAAAGATCATTATTGCTGGCTGCATGGCGCAGCATTTCCAAGAGCAACTCTTACAGGAGTTACCAGAAGCCGTAGCTATAGTAGGAACCGGGGATTATCATAAAATTGTCGATATTGTAGAACGGGTTGAAACCGGAGAAAAAGTTCAAGAAATCTCTACAGAACCCACTTACATCGCAGATGAACATACTCCTCGCTATCGCACTACAACTGAGGGAGTCGCATATCTAAGAGTGGCCGAAGGATGTGATTATCGTTGTGCGTTTTGTATTATTCCTCATCTTAGAGGAAATCAGCGATCGCGTACTATCGAATCAATTGTCGCCGAAGCCGAACAACTCGCAGAACAGGGTGTACAAGAACTGATCTTAATTTCTCAGATTACCACCAATTATGGTCTAGACATTTATGGAGAACCCAAACTCACAGAATTATTGAGAGCATTAGGTAAGGTTGATATTCCTTGGATAAGGATACATTATGCCTATCCAACGGGGTTAACTCCAAGCGTTATTTCAGCGATGCAAGAAACGCCAAATGTGTTACCTTATCTAGATCTGCCCTTACAGCATTCCCATCCTGACATTTTAAAGGCAATGAATCGCCCTTGGCAAGGACGGGTAAACGATGGCATCATCGAACGAATTAAAGAAGCCATTCCAGACGCGGTACTACGGACAACTTTTATTGTCGGTTTTCCTGGGGAAACTGACGAACATTTTAACCACTTGGTTGAATTTGTCCAGCGCCATGAATTTGATCATGTTGGAGTGTTCACCTTTTCGCCAGAAGAGGAAACAAAGGCTTACACGATGCCAAATCAAATTCCCCAGGACATAAGAGAAGAACGACGAGACATTTTAATGCAGGTTCAACAACCGATTTCTCTAAAGAAAAATAGAGCTTGTATTGGTCAAGTTGTTGATGTATTAATTGAGCAAGAAAATCCCCGAACCGGTGAATTAGTTGGTCGTTCAGGACGTTTCGCGCCTGATGTAGATGGATTGGTTTACGTGACTGGGGAGGCTTATCTGGGTTCAATTATTCCAGTCAAAATTACTGATGCAGATGTTTATGATTTATACGGAGAAATTCTCTAAAATATTGAATTAAAATAACATCCCATTTTTTTGATGTTCAACCGTTAATAAAGACAATACTATACTCTTTTAAAAAACGGTCGTTTTTTCTCTTAAAAAAATCCAGAAAACCCATTACGCAAACCTCAAAATCAAATCATACTTATGACGACAACTTTTGCTGAATTAGGATTATCAGAAAACCGCATTTCAATTTTAGAAGAAATCGGATTTGTTAACCCGACGGAAATTCAATCTAAATCAATTCCTCTAGTCCTAGCTGGACACGATATTGTTGGTCAATCACAGACAGGAACTGGCAAAACAGCCGCTTATTCCCTACCCATCTTAGATGGAATCGACACAAGAAACACATCTGTTCAGGCTTTGATTTTAACCCCAACTCGTGAACTAGCTCAACAAGTAGCCACAGCGATTAAAGATTTTTCCAATGAAAGAAGACTTTACATTTTAACCGTATGTGGTGGTCAATCGATGGAACGCCAAATCCGTAGCCTAGAAAAAGGCGTACAGATTGTAGTCGGGACACCAGGGCGGATTATTGACTTACTAGAACGGAAAAAATTAAAACTCGATCAACTTCGTTGGGTAGTTCTTGATGAAGCCGATGAAATGTTGAGCATGGGCTTTATCGACGACGTGAAAAAAATCATGCAACAAACCCCCGAACAGCGACAAACGACTTGTTTCTCGGCTACAATGCCGCGAGAAGTTCGGGATTTGATCAATAACTTCCTCAAATCTCCCGTAACTGTTACCATCACGCCGCCTCAAGTTGCACCCTCAAAAATCGAGCAACGTCTTTACCTTGTTCCTCGCGGATGGTCAAAGCTAAAAGCTTTGCAACCGATTTTAGAAATCGAAAACCCAGAATCCGCGCTGATCTTTGTTCGGACTAAGCAAACCGCAGCCGAACTAACCAGCAAACTGCAAGAATCGGGTCACAGCGTCGATGAATATCACGGCAACTTGACCCAATCTCAAAGAGAACGTTTAGTACAGCGTTTTCGGGATGGAAAAATTAAGCTTGCTGTAGCTACTGATATTGCAGCGCGGGGTCTAGATGTAGAACACATGACCCATGTCATTAACTACGACTTACCCGACAACACCGAAACCTACATTCACCGAATCGGACGAACTGGACGTGCTGGTAAAACTGGGATAGCAATTTCTTTGGTTGAACCGATAGATCGTCGAATGCTCAAACAAATTGAGTATCGTCTGAAACAACGTTTAGATGTCACTCAAATTCCGAGTCGTTCTGAAGTTGAAGCAAAACGCTTAGATAAACTGCAAACTCAAATCAAAGAAACCCTTGCAGGGGAACGGATGGCCTCTTTCTTGCCTTTGGTGCGAGATTTGAGTGAAGAATATGATCCTTTAGCCATTGCTGCGGCAGCCTTACAAATGATCTACGATCAAAATAGCCCGGCATGGATGCAAAGTGATTGGGATGTACCCTCATCTGCTAACCCCAAACCTGTCATTAATAAAGGGGGTGGGGGTAAGTTTGGGAATAACAAACCTAATCGTTTCTCTGGTAGCAAAAAACCTGTTTTTCAGCAACGCGGCTAGAAATGGTAAGGTTTAATTGAATTAGAGGTGGGCTTAAAGCGTCCACCTTTTTTAGTGAATTTCGTTTCTCACCCCAGATAAACCCGCATAAGCAATAGCGATCGCATCCACACTATCATTAATTGGAAGTTTTTCTAAATCAAAAAGACGCTTCACCATTTCCCCTACTTCCTGTTTATTAGCTCGTCCATTCCCCAAATGACACTTCCAGCTAGATTGATGTAAAAAAATGGGTTCTATATTGATTTCGCGGTAACTTACTAAACTCACGATCCCCAATGCTTGTATCACCCCACCTGCTGCCTTAATCTCTCGGCTAAAAAACGGCATTTCTACTGCAATACCATCGGGTTGAAACTCACGTACCAGACAAATTAAATCCTTTTCAATCTCCACTAACCTTCTAGCGGTTGATAAATCCTTTGGGGTTTCGATTGTGCCATAATCAACTAAACAAGGTGAGTTTGACCCAAGATCTTGTAAAATAGCCCATCCGAGAATTGCTAAACCTGGATCAATGCCCAACCATGTTTTGTAGTTTGTTGCGTTTGAAATATTCAATGAAAAAAGACTTGACAACTATTGGGTAATAACTGCTATTATAGATGAGGCGTGAACGTTGGGGCGTCGCCAAGCGGTAAGGCAGCGGGTTTTGGTCTCGCCATCCCTAGGTTCGAATCCTAGCGCCCCAGTTAAATTGACAAATCAAACTTAGAGCAGTGCGATCGTCTTTTATTTATGATGAAAATTTTTGCTGACTAAGCTTTTTAGAGTGTAATTGATTTCCCTTGTCTTGAAGAACTTTAAAAGCAATTAAAGGAAAATCTCTAACCTGATCGATAATTAAATTCCAAAGATAACCATATTGAGGAAACTGACGCAGCAACAAAATTTCAGCAAAGACATATAGCCGAAGAAAACCTCTTTTAGCATCTGGGGAATTGTCTTCAATTCTAATTTGTTCAGGGAAAGGTAGAAGATATCCAATAATTTTATCTTTTTCAAAAAATTTCCCTTGGATAAAAAGCCCCAAAAGCCGATCTAACGACCAAAATGGAATATATTTTAATGGACCACCTAAATTCAGTAATGGTAAAATGTCTTTGAGAGTTTCTTGTACAATTTCAGTTTGCCATACTCTTTTATCAAAATTTTCTGAATGTGTGCCGTGATGATCGATTCTGCCTCTTAAAATGGACTTAAAATCAAAAGAATTATCTAAAGGAACAATAGGAACCTCTAATAAATATTCATTAGTACTATATAATTTTGTATTTTCTTGAGATTTTCCACAAATTTTTAACTCATTAATAGGAACAGGATTTGACCAAGGAGCATCTAAACTCATTTTATCATCGTATTCAAATCCTTTTCGACTTAATCGCATCATCCAACAATCAGGAAAACGCGCAAAATATTGTAAAGCAAGATCCACAATATCAGGTGTAATATATTCGTCACAATTTATACTTAAAAGATAAGTCCCAGAAACATTGATAAGACCAGTAATTCTTTGAATAATTTCTCCTCTTAGGGGGCTATTAATTTGCCTAAATCGCGGATCTTCTATATTTGGTTTATTGAATCCAGGCGGATGAACTAAAATAATCTCAACATCGCCCTTAACTTGTAGTAATTTGTTTAACCAATGCTCAGAAAAACCCTCTCGTGTCGGAATAATAATCGATAAAATTGGTTTGGCCATATCAAGTAAGGATCATGATTTTAACGAGCTATTGTAGCCTAATCAAGCTATCCTTCGCAATTATTTAGATTTGCGGCTGTTCAGTCAAGAAGATAAAAACTAAAACCAATTTTATTGAATCATGAGATAAATCTCAGTCTACCAAAAATTAATACTTTCCAGTTTATTGTTAGTTTTTAAACTGAAAAATATTCTTGACAAAACTTTAAAAAAAGGGTAAAATAGATGAGGTTTTGGTGCAAAAACTAGACATTATTATTATTAAGTTTTAAGCCGATAAAAACCTGCAAAGAACGACGTACATATGTTTCCCAAGAATCCGATGAAGGTGGAACAATAAGCGGATAAAGCATAATTCCACTCATCGCATCGAAGACTAAAAAAGGATCTAAATTTTCTGCTATTTCGTCTCTAGCTTTGGCTCTTTCGATGACGATCGCAAAAGCTTCTCGTCGTGGTTCGAGATATTTAGTCCAATAGATTCGGGCAAACTCAGGATGACTAGAGCGATTACTGATAATCATCGCAATAATCTGTCGCCATAAAGGATTAATAGTGATTTGTAAAGCATTTTGAATAAATGCTTCAAGATCACCCCTAAGAGAGCCAGTATCAGGAATAATGATCTCTTCTTTAATGTTTTCTATGGCATCAGCGACTAATTCTTCTTTGTTCGTATAACGTCGGTAAATAGTTGTTTTTCCGACTTTAGCACGGGCGGCGATCGCATCCATACTGATCCCATCAAATCCCACTTCCGAGAGAAGATCTAGAGTCGCTTGTAACATTGCTTGATGAGATTTTATACTTCGGGGTCTTCCGGGTGATCTTTTAGTCAAATCTTTCATCCACACTACGTTACAGCTATATTGTTTTTTCATTTTATTAACAAACGCTCGTTACATTACACCCTTGTTAAATCCCAAGATTAAGGCTTGAACGATCAAGCCTTGATACTTAGAAGCCAAAAAATCTGAAGATTGAAAAGAAGGAGCCGATCGGTTTTAAGATAGTTTGTAAGCCATCACTTGCGGCGGTTTGTCGAGAACGTTCAACAACAATCACATCTTCATTTCGCAAAACTGGATTATTTGCGTCACTGATATCTTTTGATAAATCGATCCGAATCTTTTGTTTAATTACCGTACCATCAGGATTGAGGCGAATTAAATCAACTGTTTGGTGATCGGCTCGTTCCATATCAAAGCCGCCCGCCGCTAAAATTGCATTATTAAGAGGAGTATTTGGCGGAACATCGAGCGCTCCTGGTTTTTTAACTTCACCGATCACATTTACTCGAATGGTTTTGGGCGCGAAACTAGCCGCCGAGAGCGTACCAACCTCGGATGTCTCAAGTTTTTCAGCTTTGGGAATAATGATAGTATCCCCTTTCTGCAAAACCACATCTTTATTAGTATCACCAGACTGTAAAAGTTCCCATAAATTAACACTAATCACTTGCTGAGTACCCGTTCGAGTTAAACGACGTACTTCCACATTGCGAATATCGGCGAGGGGTTTAATTCCTCCTGCTTGGGTAATTGCCTCACTGAGTCTGGGTAATTCGGGGCGAGCGTTTTCTGTATCTCGTCTCGCTTCTATTTTATGAGTTCCAGGGCGATAAACTTCACCAACAACAGCCACATTAAGAGAATCAACAGGTTGTATCCCAAAATTAGCACTCGCTAACATTGGGGTTTCCGTCACATCAATTTGGTCAACGGTAGGTACATAAATACTATCACCATCTTGTAGGGTTAAATCTTCTTCTTGATTGCCTTGTTGAATAAAATCCCATAAATTGGCCGTTAATACCTGGTTTTTGCCGCTAATGACTCGCCGTATTTGGACTTGACGAACATCGGCTGTTGTGGTAACGCCTCCCGCTAATTCCATGAGATCACTGACGGATGGATACTGCAAATCTTCTTTTAGAGCAACTTCGTAAGAACCAGGGCGATCGATCTCTCCAGAAATAGCAATTTTTAAAGGACGTGGCTTACTGAGAATGACGGTAACAACAGGAACTTTTAAATATTCAGCATATTTACGGGAGATTAAATTCGTCGTTTGTGCTATGGTTAATCCTTTGACTTTAGTATTACCAATGAGTGGTAAAGTGACGGTTCCATCGGCGACAACCGAATATTCACCACTATAGTCTTTAGCTTGAAAAATATCAATCCGAAGGCGATCGCCCGAACCTAATGTATATTCACTAGGATCTAAAACCCGTTTGACTTCCTCTACAGGTTGAGAAACAGCACTAACGGTTTGTTGAGCAAAAGCGGGCAACGGTAAGGTTAATGATAACAAAAGTAAAGAAGTTGAAAACCATTGAGCAGCAAAAGTATTTTGAGTAATCATGTTTATGGTACCCCATTAAAATTTATACTTGTTTTTAGTTTGAAATATCTGATTTATTTTGTAGGAACTGTCAAGATTTTTTGGTCGATTAAATCAAAAATTTCTGGATCTTGCTCTAGTGCAAACTTTCTGGCAAAAAAGTAATTTTGCTGCACAAGACGAGATAAATCTTTTGCTTGGATATTTGCAGCAAAGCCTCGTAAATTTTTTGGAAAATCTACATATTGTAGTGTATTATCTGCTACCTTAAATTTTCCGCTATTAACTAATACGGTAGCGATCATCGACTCTTCAGGAGCTAGTGTTCTTTGATAGTATTTCAATAATTTTGGATGAGTTTTTATGAAATTTCTAAAATAGATGACACACTCTTTAGAAAGAGTAAACCAATAATAACCACTATAAGCAATAAAATCATCATTAAAAGGAGTAGACCAAGCTTTGATACCAAGCATACTAAAAAAGCTTTGCACCCGCAAAAAAGGAATAAATTTCTCTATTTTTGAGAGTTGATTGAGGAATGGTTTACACCAATAAGGCAGACTAATATATTGACTGGTATAGCGTTTAATCGAATCTTGTCTTTTATTTATAGGATTTTTATAGTCTCTTGCATCGTAGTAATTTAAAAAGCAATCATCTTGAGTTTTTTTGAGAAAATCTTCAAATTTATAAACTGGCTGAATTGGATAATCTTGACCCGATAAACTAATTAACCAATCAAACTCTATCTGATGCTCAAATATATAATCAATAGTCTGGAGACAAATATCTAAGATTGAAGAATCTCCGCGTCTGGCGGGTTTATTTCTTCTAATAATATAGATATTAGTGAAATCGGTTAAAACATTTTGCTCAAGATAGGAACTACTAAAGTCATGACTAATAATAATGTGACAGTCAGGGCTACTTTTTTTGATTGTTGTCACTAATCTAATAACTTGTTCGGGGTTTTTGTGGCTTTGGATAAAATAGCAAACTTTCATAGACTTAAGAAATTTATGCTAATTGTTTAAAATCGTGGTTGATGGTAGAAAATAACGTCAGTTCGGATTAAGCAAAGGTCGGGTTTTGCCCACTCTATCTAAAAAGAGGATTTCTTGGGCTAATGGCAATAAGCACTTAATCACTCTTCGACATTGCTTTGAGAAGGCGTTTAAACTAAACATAGGATGAGGGTGCTGAGTATTCCCAATATCCTGCATTTTGATCGTCTTATCTCGAACTGACGTTAAATACGAATGATTTAGAACAGCGATCGCCGATAGCAATAGTATCGGTAATTTGAGTTTAAATCATGAGGCTAGTTGTTTTATTGAGTTTTGATAGTACACGTTCGGCACCGCTAGTCTTTGATCAGTCCTTTTTTGCTTCAGGGCTTGATTTAGACCTTCAAACAATAGCTGAAGTACATCTTGGTGGGAATTGAGCGCAATTTTTGAGGACTTGACTTTAGGATCAGTTCCCCAGTAGATAATTTTCTGCAAAACTTCAGGAGAAGTTTGAGCAAAGATAGAGCGAGTAATATCTTTAATTGCGGTTGTCAGAGCTTCCTTAATTTGAACCTCTGTTAAACGGTTCCAACACATATCCTCTAAAATTGATAGATGCTGTGCCAGCAGATCTAACGAAAAAGGTGGTAGGGAACAAATCATTAAATCTCCAGACTCATCGATTTCCTTTGTTAGACTTTCAATTACGTTGAGCAGAAGATGAAATTCGTGAGGGCAACTCCAGTCTACCTGCCCTCGGAAGAAGGTTTCTTCATATCCAGGTACAACCCCTTGAAAGTAAACGGGAAGTTTCTTACCCGACTGAGAAATCTTATATAAAGCAACCTCCAGAGTTTCGATCGGCCATCCTAAATTTCTACACACCAATATCTTGAGCCGATCCTCTTGGGCGAAAACTAGAGCATTCAACAATAAATGCAGAGCCTCAGAGATATTCTGACCTAGTATATAGCGATCGGGTGCGTGGACATTAACGAGCCGGTTTTCTTTAATTCTGTCATCATACTGCTGGCAGAAGTAGCTATTGTCTATTAAATGGGTAAAACGTACCAAGCTGTAGGTTACTTTTCCTTCGGCTGTAGCACGGGCAAACAGCCACTCTGCCATTTTTTTGGTAGCTGCGTAAACTTCTGCTGTGAAATATCGAGAGGCTTTGCCTGTTGAAGAAAAAACGCATTGGCTTACACCGTACTCTTCACACAGGCGAATTATGTTGTAGGTACCAAATATGTTGGTAGTAACCGTTTCGCGTACTTGAATCTCAGCTAGGCCGGGTAGCCGTTGGGCGGCGACATGAAAGACAATCTCTGGCTTCTCAGACTCGAAAATACATTCCATCCCTTTAGCGTTGCGAATATCGACAGCATACCGAGCAACTAGCTTGTCATCATCGATGAGTTGAGTATGAGAAATATTGGCACACCGAGCTTTATCTACGGAGATAACCCGTCTCGCTCCTAAAGAAATTAGCTTTTGTACCAGATTACTACCAACGCAGCCTTCTCCGCCTGTAACTAGCACCACTTTATTTTGCAGCTTGGCTTTAATGCTCGATTCGTACAGGTGAATTGTTCGGCTACGGACTTCGGCGAACGGGTCTTCCTGTAGTAATCCCTCTTTCCTGTTAATTTTGATTAACTCTTCGGTAAGTTGCTGTAAAAGTGAAAAAATTTCGCTATCTTGCGGCTCAGGTAAATAGGGTGGAGCGATTTGCAGGAATGATTGGAGCAGATTAAATTTATCTTTTTGATCAAGCATAATAACAAAAGTAGCAGTGTGTGTGATTTATAAAAATAGTCATCAGTAATCACTTAAAAAAACTTTCATCCCTATAACTGATTACTGGTAACTGATGACTGATAACTGTAGGGTACAGATTGTGAATTACATCATTGATTCATTAAGGCAAAACGACTTTATGTGATGATTTTGGTAGTCGTATTTTTCTAGTTAGCTTGAACAATCTCCAAAGGAAATAACTAAAAAGTGCGATCAACAGAGTGAAAACGATTTTACGCTCAATGGCATTGGTAATGATGAAATACAGAATACTCAACCAATTATAGTTTTTATAATCAATTTGAAGAGGTTGCCATGTCAAGCCACCATCAGTCGATTTAGTTAACTCCCTGTCGGTTGCTCCATAAATTGTTTGATCAACAGAATAAGACCGAGAAAATTTAATTGAACCATGTAAGGTTTTATTAATTCTGCTAAATGTTTGTCCATCATCCATCGTTTTAAACAAACCTTGTCCTTTCAGATTGAGCAAAAAAGTTCGATCATTTTGATAATTGGGTGAGATAATAATATTTTCGACATTACTATCTTTTTTATAAGCTTCATTATCTAGCTGCTCCCAAGTTTCTCCAAGATCACGAGAGATAAAAAGACCGAGAGATGTACCAGCAAATATCGTTTTATCATTTTTATAGTTGGGGGAAATTGCTAGTTTTATAATAGCTTTGCGTAGAGCATAATTGTTATGCAATGAATGCCAATTTTTTCCGCCATCAACAGATTGCTTGATTCCTCCTGAAAAACCTACTAAATAGAGGGTTTGATCGACTGCAAAATTAGGAGATATCGCTATAGAAATTCCTTGAATCGCTTCTTCTCCTTGATCTCCAATCGCTGTAAAGTTTTCTCCACCATCAGTTGAGCGCAGAATTTTTCCTTGATGAGTCACTAAATAAATAGTTTGATCATTTTTAAAATTGGGAGATATTGCCATATAAGAATCTGCTTTTAATGATTCTGGCACCCAATATTTATTCCAGTGCTTCCCTCCATCAGTTGTTTTTAAAAGGCATCCCCAACTACTGGCGAAGAGAGTTTTATCAAAACGATAATTTGGCGAAAAATCAAAGGATATAATATTAGTGAGAAGATGTTGTTTAAGGAGACGATCTAGCTGTATTCCATGATCAATACTTTGCCAAGTTTTGCCTTGATTATGACTAATATATGGTGAGTTATGTAAAGTCGATACAGCCAAGGTTTTATCATTTTTGTAGTTAGGAGATATGGCGATTTTATGTATATTTTTCGACCGATCTAGTGCAATATTCGTATCTTGCCAATTTTTACCGCCATTTATTGATTTAAATAATCCATCAAATCCAGCTACGAAAATAGTACCATCTTTGCTAAAATCAGGAGACATAGAAATAACTGGAAAGTGAGGACTTAGCCAAGTCATAGCTTGCGCGACTTTTTTTAGACCTTGGTTCAATTTTTGCCAACTCGTGCCGCCATCATTAGATTGAAATAAGCCATCTTCCCAAGCGGAAACAATGAGAGTTTTATCTTGTTTATAATTAGGAGATATTGCCAGATCAGCAATATTAAGATTGGTGAGACCCTGATTGATTGAAGTAAAAGTTTTTCCTTCATCAATGGTTTTAAATATTCCTTCTTTTTTCGTTCCAATAAAAAAAGTATGATCGGATGTGAAATTAGGAGAAATCTTAATATCGCTAATCATTCCACTATTTTTGAAGTGAGCTAATGGTTGCCAATTTTCTCCTAAATTTTTAGACAGATAAAGTTGACCTTGACTATCTCCTATAAGAATTTGATTTTCTAGATGAGGAAAATAAGCACTCGCTGTTATTTTTTGATTATTCCCAATGATTGAAGACCAACTTTTCCCCTCATTTTTGGTTTGATATAGTCCTTGTTCTTTCCCGATAGCTAAAACAAAATCAGAAGAATTTGGAGAAACCAAAACTTTTTTAATATTTAAGTTTTCTAAACCTTGAGTAACTTTGTCCCATGTTTCTCCACTATTTTTAGAGCGATAAACTCCATCGCCAAAAGAGGATAAAAATAAGTTTTCAGGCGACTGAGCAGAAATCGCCAAGGAAGATAAATTATACTGATTATCTAATCCTTCTTCAATTCTTTTCCAGCTACGCCCCCTATCTTCTGACTTAAATAAATTACCCCATGAATTAAGACCAATTTCGACTATATGATAAACGGTTTTATCCTGAGCATAATTGGGGGATACTTTGGTATCAATCACAACATCATGGGGAATATGTGCAAATGCAGCATTTACATTAAAAAAGAAAAAAGTTAAGAGTGATAGTCCTAAAAAAACCATCACTCTTAATCTTGACGATATTCCATTCATTTGTTTTATGCAACTTTTAAGAAAGGATATTGATGAACACAATTGATTCTTAAATTTCTGGTTGGGCAAAAGTCGGCATTTTACTAGGTCGGTAAGCGATCGCAGAATCAGTTCTAGGAGATTTCCACGTAATCATCTGAGTGAAGAAATAGGCATTTTGTTCAGCCCGCAAACGATCGCAGAGTCGGCCTTGGGGAATTTCCACATCATCGTAAGTCAGGACTTGATCTCTGGCGATATCACGTTTAAGACGACATCCTTCAGCTAAACCCATTGGTAAGAGGTTTTGCGTTTGAACGATCTCCGCTTTTTCGCATTGACCGTAAGTCATGTAATAACCGATACCATCTAAAACATCACCTGCTTTAAGATTAATTTTGGCAGTAGCCACTACATCTACTTTCGGCTCGGCGATGGGAGACATGACGGCATCCCGACAAAGAACCGCCCGCGCAACCGAGAGAGGGACTTCAAAATGGCACAGATGATAGGGGGTGTAAAAACTATAGAGAGGTCCCTCACCTAATTTATAGAGATTTAGGTAATGACGTTGTTTAGGATCGTCATGAGTGGCAAAAACAAAGACACCGGGACCTGGTTGAGAACCGACGACATAATCAACAATGCCCCCCAATTCTTTAAGCTGGTCAACATTATACATTGAGGTCATTTCATCCACATGACCTGAGTGGGTATAGCCATACATTCCCCGTTGTGCTACGGTCATTCCAGTGGCATTAGCGACGATCGCCTGTTCAAAAGAAATCTTTGTCCCATCAGCAAAACTCGTGACCATGTGGGCTTTTTGACCCCAACGTTTAGCGAAACTTTCTTGAGTGGTTGGGTTACGATAGGGATCTTGGAGTCCTTTGATGTTGCCGCAGAGTAGGGGCGTGAGACCGATACTTTTGACGAAGCGATAGAGATTCATTTCTACGCCTGGTTGATCTCCGTCACAAGCACTGAGGATAATTCCTGCACGATCGGCATAAACTTTAAGAATACAGCCGACTGTTCCATCGAGTTCAGCATTCATCAAGATGATGTGTTTGCGGTGTGCGATCGCGTTCATGGCCACATGAGCCGAAAACTCAATCGATCCTGTTACTTCGATTAATGCCTCAATATTATCAGCTTGACACAATAGCATTGCATCTTCGGTGACTGTGTATTGGTCAGATGCGATCGCTGATTCTAGAGCGGTTAGGGTATTAACGACTTTAATGTCTTCGACACCCGCTTCGTTATAAGCTTGTTTAGCTCCTTCAAGATTTCGATTTGAGATGGCGACCAATTTCATACCCGGAACTGAGTTAATGATTTGATTCGCAATGCCTCGCCCCATAAACCCTGCTCCAATCATGCCGACTCTGATGGGTTTGCCCACTTCGGCACGGACTTTGAGCATTTTGTCGATAATAATCATGATTAAACTCCTACTGTAATTTTTTGTAATAAGGGCCAAGTGGCATCTTTCGCACTAATTTTACTGACGCTCAAAGGCCATTTAATGCCTAAGAGTGGGTCATCATACCGTAAACCTCTTTCACATCCGGGGGTGTAAAATTCACCGACTTGGTAGATCACCTCAGCTTCATCGGTTAATGTTTGATAACCATGAGCAAACATTTCTGGAACATAAAGCGATCGTCGATTTTCGGCTGTGAGCATTACCCCGATATGTTGGAGAAAAGTGAAAGATTCTGGACGCATATCGACAATGACATCGTAAATTGCACCTTGAGTACAACGAATTAATTTTGTTTCCGTTGCGGGTAGGGTTTGATAGTGCATTCCTCGAAGGGTTCCTTTTTGGTAGTTGAAAGATAGATTGCATTGAGCGACTACCGGCTTTAAACCATGAGTTTCTAATTCATTCGCACAAAAAGTACGAGCAAAGAAACCGCGTTCATCTTGCCGAGGTTCTAAGTCGATGATGTATGCTCCTTTGAGTTTTGTTTCGCTAAATTTCATAATTTCTTTCCGTTTAAATTGGGGGATAACGTTATTAGTTAGAACAAAAAATCAGCTTTTCAATCTAATTTATGGGCTTAAAAGGCGCAGGATTCGATTAGAAAGATCAGCACATAAGCCAAATTTATTAATTAAATATTTTTGATACATATTATTTAATATATTAAAATTTATTTGATTTTACGACAATTTTGTGTATGTTTTTTTTGCAAAATATATCTACTTCAATATTTAACTTTCTGGTGTTAATTTCAACTCAATACAAACATTGAGTTAAGAATGACTACAAAAACAGTAAGGAGCCGAAAAACCTACTCTAATTTGGCTTCAGTTTTGATTTGAGCCATTTTATCTTAGGAATTGAGTGAGCTACATTGTCCACGTAAGTAACTATTAATTTTTACTTAAGTAGATTCTCGGATAAGTCTAAAGGAGCTATTAATAACTTAGTTGATTTCCTCATAGCTGTCTTACGGTCTTACTTCTTATCTTGGGTAAATACGGATACACATTTCAAGGAAAAATTAAATGATCAGTAGTCCGCAAAAGAATCCTCTTACTATTCACTTTTGTAATAGTTTGCTGTCCAAATTAGCTATTAGTATTGTTGCCTTACCGCTTACCTTAGTCAGTACACCATCAGAAGCCGCCATTATTAAGCAATACGACTTTGAGAGTGGAAATTATAATGGAGTCAACCGACAATATCAAGATAAAACCTGTAGCAAAAGTAGTGACTATATCGACAACAGCCTGTTTGATATCGTAGATTCACCAGGGGGAAGAAGTGGCAAAGCCGTCAGACATAATATTGAAAATTGTGATGAACGTAGCGAATTCGTCGTGCCAATCGGAACCTTAAAAGCGGGTGAAGAATATTGGATTGGCTGGAGTATGCTTTTGCCGACCAACCATAACACACCAGGACGCGAATCTTACACCATCACTCAACAAATGAGTTTTCAGAATACTTGTTGGGTAAATGCTAATGGACCCAACTGTAATAATCTGCTTAAATTGCTTGATGGTTCGATTGTCCCCTTAAAGGGCGCACCGATTAATGCCCTTAGACCCAGTGTTGATGGAACCAGTCTTGAGTATCACCTTTTTAATTATCTAAGCACCGACTCACAAGGGCGACATCTTTTCGAGCTAAAAATCTTTACCATGCCAGCTATGGTTAATAAGTGGCAAGATTTTGTCATGTATCTCGACTTATCGAGTGACCCCAATGAAGCCAGATTTAAACTGTGGAAGAATGACAAGCTTTATATTAATGAAGCTGTACGGTTGCTGCCACCTGGTGTAGGAAATTTGGGAGATTGGAAATACGGTGCTTACAATGGTGAACCTGGCAATGGTGAACGAACTCTTTATACCGATGAGCTTCGGGTTGGCGATAGTGCATCCACTTATTTAGATGTTGTTAATCCTGTCAGAAGAAGTAAATTAATTGGATTACAACAAAATCCAAGTTCTGCCGATTTCCAATTATTAGCAGCCGAAGAATCCTCTATTGATGCTGCTTCAGTTCCAGAACCGAGTATGTTGGCCGGTTTATTAACCATTGTTGGGGCTGCTTTGAGTTTGAAGTTAAAGCGTAACTAGACAGTTGTCTAGATGCAGTTAGTCTTTTTTGAAATTTTGTCATTGTTTTAACTCGTAATTAGAGGACGTAAATTAAGTTTACGCATAATATTATGGCGACAATATCGGGAACAAATGCTAGTGATAATTTGTTAGGAACAAGTGCCAATGATATAATTTACGGCTATGACGGGAATGATACCCTTGATGGCGGACTTGGTGCGGATACGCTCTATGGTGGAAAAGGAGACGATATCTATATTATTAATAACGTCGGCGATAAAATTGTTGAAATTTCAGCCGAGGGAATTGATACAGTACGCGCTCTGATCAACTATACACTCGGAGAATATGTCAATAACTTAACCTTGATTGGTACTGCTTCCATTAATGCCACTGGAAATGAGTATGATAATGTCGTGATTGGCAATCAAGGAAATAACATTTTACAAGGAGCCGCCGGAAAAGATACCATCATTGGGGGAAGTGGGACAGATAAAATCGTAGAAACTGGAGATTTTAGTTATACGTTGACGAATACCAGTCTCACTCGAATGTCTCCTAGTGCATCAACTCCTAATACGTTTAGTTCAAATACCCCTATTGCGATCGCTGACTATTTGGCTGTTACCTCTACCATAAATGTTAGTGGAGTATCGAGTAATATTAGTGATCTCAATGTTCAAGTCAACATCAGTCATACTTGGAATAGTGATCTAAGAGTGTTTTTAATCAATCCATTGGGAACCCAAATCAAGTTATTTTCTGAAGTGGGGATCGGTGGCAAGGGATTTATTAATACAATTTTAGATGATGAGGCTAGTACATCCATCACCAAGGGCAGTGGTACTTTTACAGGAACGTTTCGCCCTGAAAGTATGTTATCCAGTTTTGATGGGACAAATCCTAACGGTAGCTGGAAACTCAAAATTATTGATGCTGCCGAAGGAGATATCGGAACCCTCAATAGTTGGGCTGTTACTTTTAATTCACAAGGAACACCTCCAAACCCCAACTCAGAAGTTGACACCCTCAGTGAGATTGAACAAGCTAACTTAACGGGAGGAAATAGCAATAATAAGTTAGATGCAACAACCTTTACTGTGGGTTCCGTCACCCTTAATGGGAGCTTGGGTAACGATACTTTAATTGGCAGCCGTAGCAACGATACCATCATTGGGGGCTTGGGTAACGATATCCTAACTGGTGGTCTAGGGAGCGATCGTTTTACCTATAATGCCAAAGGGGAAGGCATTGATCAGATTACTGATTTTAATACGGTTGATGATACGATCGTTGTTTCTGCTACAGGTTTTGGCGGTGGCCTCACTATTGGTACAACAGTTAGTACGAGTCAATGGTTTATCGGAACAGCAGCTACAACCGCCAGTCATCGCTTTATCTATAACAACACCAACGGCAATCTATTTTTTGATGTCGATGGCAATGGAGCAAATGCAGCGATACAGTTAGCAATATTGAGCGGTATGCCTACTCTCAGTCAAAATGACATCTTAGTAATAGCTTGATGAGACGGGAACGGCATCTGTAGATACTGACTCAAAAGTATAGCCAAACATTGCGAGTTCTTTTCCTAATTCTTCCTCGACAAATTTTCGAGCTTGTAAAGAATAATAATCCTGATAAGGAATCTTATCAGGTGTTTTGTTTGTATGAGGAATCGAAATAAATTCATTTATTCCTACTTTTTTCAGGATTCGATTAAAATCTCTTTCCAGATGTTCATGATAAATGATTTCATCAACCCCCTCAATATAAGGATAAGCAATATTTATTTTTAGAGCATCTTTAGTCAGACATAGTGCATTTCTTTTTAAGTAAGATTTAAATTCTGATGCTACCCATTTATCAAATCGCTGAGGTAAAACAATTTTCCTCCATAACCATTTTTCAAACCCTTCTAGTCGAGCTAATTTGATTTCTCGTTGAAATTTTCTGACATAAAGTTTACGATTGATTTTTCCTGAGCGATTGGCAGGACTATTAGGGTCTTTAAGTTGTTCAATTAAACCCTCTTCCCACCAACGACCAGTACATCTTTGATAATCAGTCACCAAACGATCAAAGGGATTCCTTACTGTCGCAAATTTAACATAAGAATTTAGCTCTTTTTTAGTCACCAAATTAAAGTTAATCAACTGACTAACTGTATTATGCTTAATTCCGACTAATTTATAACTACCGGCTAAGAGTAGATCTGATTTCGGGAGTTCTTCACCTCCAAACTTTTCGATTAAAACATCTGTAATAGATGAACAACCTGTACCCGGAACTTGAATAAATAAAAGTTTGTAGTCACGACAAATAATAGCCATATGCCACCTTAGATATAAGAATTAATGACTGAATCAATTTTTAGATAGACACAGTAGATAGGAAGATAAACACACCAATAAATGTCATTATTGCTACACCTGTTCTAAACAGAACTTTTTTCCAACGCTTCAGTAAGAAATAACCCAACATTGCAGCAACACTCGCAATTAAAAAGCGATAAATCGGTGAGTTAGTCAAACGAGCATAGGCATAAATAACAACATTTTTAACTTGTGGTTCGGGAATTGTAATAACTTTCCAAGATAAGCCCCCATCAGTTGATTTAAAGAGTTCAGTTCCCGAAAAACCATAAAGTGTTTTATCGAGTAAATAAGAAGGTGAAAATTGTATCGGCATCGTGGCGGCAGGGAAATAGTGCATATGAGAAAATAGACGATTATGATTGAGCAAATCATCGCCAATTTGAGTAAAGCTTTTTCCTCCATCAAGGGTTTTAAAAATGCCATTCCCTCTAAGACTAATCACAAAAGTTTGATCATTTTGATAATTAGGTGATAAAGCAACTGCTTCAACATAAGCATTTTCATCGGTTGTAGGTAATTCTATTTTTTGCCATTTTTCTCCAGCATTTTCTGTTTGTAAAAGCCCCTTTTTAGTCGCCACCAAAAGCATCTGATCCGTTTGATAGTTAGGTGAAATAGCAAGTTGAATCCAGTCACTTTGTTTTAAATCACGTTGATAAGCTGTTGGTTGCCAATTATACCCACCATCAACCGTTTTATATATGCCAAATGAACTATCAGAGACACTAATATACAAAGTTTTATCTAGTGCAAAATTCGGTGAAATGACTAGATAATTAACTGAATGTCCGACATTGCCAATCATGGAAAAACTTTCACCTCGATCTATAGATCGATGAATTTCACCATTCCATGTGACTAAATAAATAGTCTGATCTGTGGTAAAGTTAGGCGAAACTGCAATCATTGGCTTTTTAGACTCAATCGTATTAAACCACCAATTCTTATGGGTAATTTTTTCCCACAAAGACGAGTTATTTAAAGCAATTTTTCTCCAACTTTGCCCGCCATTAGTAGATTTTAAAAAATGTGTCCATGATGCCGAGAAAAGCGTATTCTCTTTAGCGTAATTAGGGGAAAAGACAATGCCAAATAATCGAGCAATATATTTACGGCTTCGGATTTCCTCTAAACCTTTATTAATCGCTTTCCATTTTTGTCCACCATTTTGACTGAGATAATTTCCACCTAGATAAGTTGTCAGAGCAACAGTCTGATCCTTTTTATAGTTGGGTGAGATGGCGATTCCTTGAATCAAAGATGCCGATAAGGTATCCATTTCTTGCCACATTCGACCGCCATTATTTGACTTAAATAATCCATTAAAACCCGCCAAAAAAATTGTCTGATTTTGATTATTTTTATCTAAAGGCATTTTTAATTCACTAAAAGAAGGGCGACGATATTCTGGTAAATCAGCTTGGTGATTACTTGTTAGACCTTCACTACTATTTTGCCATGTATTACCCCCATCATCAGATTGATATACACCTTTATGCCAAGTGGATGCTAGTAGTTTATAATCTTTCTGACTATTGGGTGAAAAGAGAAGTGATGTAATCGATAAATCTTCGATTCCTTCATTTATTTTTTGAAAAACTTTACCGCCATCAATGGTTTTAAAAATTCCTCCTTTTTCAGTCCCAAGCAATAATGTTTTATCTTTACTAAAGTGTGGAGAAATAGCGATCGTAGAAATCGCTCCACTATCTGGAATCTGATGAAGCAATTGCCATATCTCACCTCCATCATTTGATAAATAGAGATTACCCGTCTGATCACCGCTTATAATCTGTTGTTTTTGTTCAGGAATATAGCTAATAGCCGTAATTTTTTGCTCCCTCACTTGATGCCAGCTTTTACCACTATTTTGTGTTTTATAAAGACCTTGGTGTTGTCCTGCGGCAAAAACAATCTGATCAGAATTTGGAGATATAGCAATCAAATCGATATCTAATTCTGACAAACCATTGTTTACTTTTTTCCAAGAAACGCCCCCATTAAGTGATTGATAAATTCCATCACCTAATGAGGAAAGAAATAGTTTGTTTTTAGTTTGAGAAGATATCGCCAAAGAATATAGATGAGATTTTTGATCTAACCCGTTAAGACAACGTTTCCAACTCAAACCGCCATCTACAGATTTTAGTAAATTCCCTCTGACAAGAATAAATAGTGTTCGATCTTTTTGGTAAGTTGGCGATACTTCCACATCAAAAATGTCGTCATGTGGGGAATGAGCTAAAGTTGGAGCTACTCCAATTCCAAAGCAAACAAAAATGAGCAGAAATAAAGCCAAAATTCCTTTGATAAGATGGTTACTCATCTAATTACCTTTTCCAGAAAAAGTTATGATCGATTTGTTGAGTATTAATAAGATATTCCAGTTGCTTTAAGCGTGTAAATCCTCTAAATAAAAAGGTTTCCTGAGTCATATCGATCAGTTTAAATAAATCACAGAGTTGTTGTGCGCCCCGTTGAGCATTCCAATCACACTTAAAGCCTGGTAAAATCTGGTTAATTTTCTCAAAAGACACCCGATAACTACGATTATCTGAACCGTTATCACCAAAGTTTAATTGACATCCTTGAAAAATGTTAGCGATCGTTTGAGCAATTTCTTTGACTTGATAGTTATGAGTCGTATCGCCCACATTAAAAACTTGATTGTGAATTAGATCACGCGGTGCTTCAAGAGTACAAATAATCGCTTTGCAGATATCTAAACCATGAACTAACGGTCGCCAAGGAGTCCCATCACTGCTCATTTTAATTTCTTTTGTTGTCCAAGCAAGACCCGCCAAGTTATTTAAAACAATATCAAAACGCATCCTCGGTGACGCTCCATACGCGGTCGCATTTCGCATGAAAGTAGGCGAGAAACCGTCATCGGCTAAAGGTTTGACATCCTGCTCAACGAGGGTTTTACAAATGGCGTAGGCGGTTTGAGGATTAACTGGAGACTCTTCTGTAACATAGTCTTCTGTAGCAACACCATAAACACTACAAGAAGACATATAAACAAAGCGACGCACCCCAGCCGCTTTAGCTAATTTTGCGAGATAAACTGAACCTTTATGATTAATCTCATAAGTGACATGGGGGGCTAATTGTCCTGCGGGGTCGTTGGAGAGTTCAGCCATATGTACTACTGCATCAATACCTTGAAAGTCTTCTACTGTAAGATGGCGAAGATCTTTATTTAAGGTTTTGGGGGTTGATGAATTAGTGTTGTATAGCCAACCGACTTTATAAAATCCAGTATCAACGCCGATAACTTCGTGTCCGTTCTGCATTAATAGAGGTGCCAAAAGTGAACCGAGATAGCCTTCGGTTCCGGTAACAAGTATTTTCATGGTTTCAAATCCTTGAGTGTGTATGTTTAGAAAATTAAGTTAGTCTGCGATCGCTCGATAATGTATTGTTTTCCTTAGCCCAAAGTACTGTTACTAAAAATAAAATAGATATTGGGATTAGAGGAATTACATGACGATATAAGGCAAAGCCAATTAAACTGGGTAGGCTATAAAAAATGATGGTACAAAGATAGGCGATTGAAAGTTTCTTTTTCCAATCGAAGTGATTAAATTTTTTGGACAATGTATAGTAAAATGCCACCCAAATAGCTGACCATAACACAAGACGATTAATTGACCAAAAAAACATATATAATAAATCACCAATTTTACCTTTAATGAGGCTAGTTTTTTCAATTTGTGCAAGCAGTGATTTTTTAATCGTATTTCTATTGATGTCTAAAAAGAAAACCATAAATTTACGCCGTGCAAGTTCAAGGGTTTCTAAAGGATGATTAATGATATAGGTCTTAGCTTTCTCATTAAAATAACTATTTTGCTTCCACTCATCATTAGAAAAATCGATATTTTTATAGACATCATATAATTTTTCTTCTTGAAGAGTATCAATATGATATTGAGGATAATATTGTGCAATATATTCATTATTTCCTTTATACAAATTAATTCCATTCAAAGAGGACATATTACTCATTACTGCAAAATAACCCGTATCGTGATAGATAAATAATCCCCATAGCAACATCGTACTTAATACCGCTCCTAAAGGAATAAGCTTGTTAATTTTATTTTTCAAAATCAACAATAGATAAATTGAAATAGCTAGAACAAAATATAAATAGGATGACTTGAGAAGAATTAGACTCACTAAGCTAACACTCATGACAATAACATTTGTTCTTGTTTCTTGAGTTATTAAACAATCAATTAAAGATGTAAATAACAATAAAAGTAAGATCCAAGTATAGGCTTCCTCATGATTAATATCGAACATTGTTCCGACATTAACTGGAATAAAAAAAACCAAAATAATACCCAAAAAAGTAATGGTTTTTAGACGAACATTATAAATTAATTGATTAAAAATTTTAACCAAGAAAAAACAGATAATTGTGTTTTTAACTAAAAAGGCAAAAGGAATTGAATTATAAATAGATGCAATAGCAGACATGAAATAGGGAACAAATGGCATTCTTCCTGCATAACAAAGCGTGACCATATCGCAAGTTCCATAAAATTCTCCTTTTTGAATAATATTTTTAATGTATTCTCCGAATAAAGGATAAACACTAAAAAGGTTGGCATTCTGAAAGCGATCTAACATTCTATAAGAAAGATAAAATGAAGTTACAGCAATTCCAAAAAACATTAAAAAGTAGCAAACTCTTTTAGTTATGTTATTTTGAGCGTTGGAATTAAGAAATAAGCCTGGAGATTTAGGTAAATGAGAAAGCATAACATGACCTTTATTTCATAGTGGTTGATTTTATTAAGCGTTGCTCCTACTAGGGTTTAAGTAGAGAACTGGCTGTATTTAAATGCAGAGTAATTCAAAAATAAGTTTTTTTTTCAGTAATTATTGTTACTAAAGTTGGCTCTGCTCGTATTTTAAGCTCATCAATCATAGTTTTTTATTACCGTAATTTTTCCATTCTTTAATTAATCTATTTGACTAACATGAATTTTTAGCCTAAAAATCACCAACCCTCATAGACAATAAATGATTTAGTAAAAAAAGCAAATTTCTCCTCAAAAATCTTAGCTTT
The DNA here is from genome assembly GCF_003007785.1 of Aphanothece hegewaldii CCALA 016. GTDB lineage: Bacteria > Cyanobacteriota > Cyanobacteriia > Cyanobacteriales > Microcystaceae > Chroococcus > Chroococcus hegewaldii. The sequence continues at coordinate 130,772 of NZ_PXOH01000003.1, forward strand.
AGGGAAAAGCTGTTTTAATTCTTTTTTGCTTAATAATCTAACACTATCAGCAATATTAATCGCTTCTGCTTGGTCAGTTTGTTTTTTCCTCCATCCCAAATCAAAGTGACTAATTAACCAAACTTTTAACCACAAAGGGAAAAATTGATAAAAAGGAAAAAGAAAATGAGGTTCAATGGGAAAATAACGATTAGGTGTCTGAACAAAGTACCTTTTTCCTACTCTTTGTATTTCATTAGCCATCTGTTGTTGATTTTCATAATTACCCACATGTTCAATGACAGAGTTTGAAAAAATAACATCAAATTGTTTATCCTGATACTCTTTCATATTGGTGGCATTGCCGACCACACTTTTTAAATTTGGATGACTAACTAAAGTTTTTGTTAGATTTAAAATCGTTACTTTAACATCATCAAATTCTTTTTGACTTCCATAAAATTCTTTTTGCCAAATCGCTTCTCTGCCGCCAACATCAAGAATATTGAGAGGAAGAGCGAGAGTTCTAATTAATTGTTTAAAAAAGTCAAATCGCTTGCCACGAAATTGACTTGACCATGAGTTAGTCTCTTCATAATCGGCAATTCTAGTCAGAAAGCTGTTAACTTGAAGTTGGATCATTTTCTATCTTCCTAATAAAGAACTTTTTCGTGTTAAATGCAACGGTTCAGGGATTTGTGTAACAACTGCCTTACCAATCTCCAGAGAAGATGTCGCAGCAGGTGAGGGAGCATTGCAAACATGGACCGAGTTTTTAGCTTGAACAATCAAGAAATCGTCTACGAGTTTTCCGTCATTCATCACCGCTTGAGCGCGTACTCCTGCATGAGTGGGAATGAGATCATCGGATTGAACTTCTGGAATCAATCGCTGTAAACTACGCACAAAAGCGGTTTTACTCCAAGATCGAATCATTTCTTCAATTCCTTGATCCGTATGTTTAGCGGCTAACTTCCAAAATCCCGAATAAGTCATAATTTCAGTAAAATCACGTAAGTTAAAATCGGTTTTTTTGTAGCCTTCCCGTTTAAAGCTCAGAACCGCATTAGGGCCAGCATGAACACTGTTATCGATCATGCGCGTGAAATGTACTCCCAAGAAAGGAAAATCAGGGTTAGGAACGGGATAAATAAGTGTTTTGACGAGATAACGTTTGTCGGGTTTGAGTTCGTAATATTCCCCTCGGAATGGAATAATTTGAGCTTGGGGGTTAACTTGTCCTAACCGCGCCATGCGATCGCTATGTAATCCCGCACAATTAATTAAAAAGCGAGTTTCAAAAATACCGTTTGTTGTTTCCAGAATTTGACCATTTTGGGTGGTAATAATTTGGTTAACCTTGGTATTGAGAAAGAGATCACCGCCATTAATTTTGATTAAATCAGCGTATTTTTGACAAACTTGCTGATAATTAATAATTCCCGTGCTAGGAACACGTATTCCTTCTAGGCACTGCACATGAGGTTCAATCTCTCTCACTTCCTCGGCACTAATTTTAGTCACCTTTAAGCCATTTTCTAAACCTCGTCGATAAAGATTTTCCAACAGAGGTCGTTCTTTTTCTTCCGTTGCTACGATGACTTTGCCGCAGATGTCGTACTCAATGCCATGCTGTTGACAAAATTCCACCATTGAGCGACTACCTTCACGACACAAACTCGCTTTTAAACTCCCAGGTTTGTAATAAATGCCTGAATGAATGACACCGCTATTGTGACCCGTTTGATGAAAAGCCCATTGATTTTCTTTTTCTAAGACAACAATACGTGCATCTTTATAGCGTTCAAGTAATGCCATCCCAGTAGCAAGACCAACGATTCCACCGCCAATAATTGCAAAATCATACATAAGGTTCGTTTTTCTTTTTGTTAATAGTTGAATCAGCAATTTTTACCAAACTTTCCAAGGAGCTTGGCCACTATTCCAGAGACCTTCTAAATAATTTTTATCACGTAAAGTATCCATCGGTTGCCAAAATCCATCATGTTTGTAAGCCGATAATTGCTCTAAGTGAGCTAATTTTTGTAAGGGTTCTTGTTCCCAAATGGTTGAATCATCCGCAATAAAATCAATTACTTCAGGTTCTAAGACAAAATATCCACCATTAATCCATGCACCATCTCCATCGGGTTTTTCTTGAAACTGAGTAATTTTGGTTTGTTCTTGTCCTAAACAAATTGCACCGAAACGTCCAGGAGGTTTAGTTGCGGTAAGGGTTGCTAATGCTTTTTGTTCTTTGTGAAAAGCCAATAAATTTGTAATATTGACATCGCTTACCCCATCTCCATAAGTAAAGCAAAATGTTTCAGTACCCAAATGTTCTTTGACTCGTTTAAGTCGTCCGCCAGTTAGGGTAGATTCACCTGTATCAACTAAAGTTACTCGCCAAGGTTCAGCATAACCACAATGGACATTCATCTGATTAAAACGCATATCGAAAGTGACATCAGACATATGTAAAAAATAGTTAGCGAAATATTCTTTAATTACATAACCTTTGTAGCCACAGCAAATAATAAATTCATTGATACCGTGGGCTGCATATGTTTTCATGATATGCCATAAAATAGGCTTACCACCAATTTCGACCATCGGCTTAGGTTTGATACTGGTTTCTTCACTCAAACGTGTTCCTAATCCGCCCGCAAGGATGACAGCTTTCATGTTTTTTGCTCCTATTCAATAGTTTATAAAAAAGAGGTATTACCAGCTAATTTAGGATTGGCACGAAGATATAAAAATAACTTAAATAATGGCCACATCAAAGCTTTAAATAAATCTTTGATTAACCATAACCAATTCCAAGTCAGCCACTGCAACATCTGAACATAACAGAGGAATTTTTCGAGTAAGCTAATAGGTGCCGCTCGAATGGCTCTTAGGTATTCCAATAACCATTTCCATTTTGTTAAATAAAGCTTATTTTTTTTCGTTGGATCATACCAAGCTATTCGCTCTCGATACGTTGGATAAGCTCTAATTGAATTATCGGGATGATCTCTTTTAAAAAAGAGAGTTTCTGGAATTTCATAAAATTCCCCATGAAGAACAAGTTCTCCTAATAAAACTAAATCTGAAGATGGATAACCGCCGACGATTGGCGTTTTTTTAAGAATATTGGTTCTGATTAATCCATGAAAGGGATTACAAATATTGCCATAACGTACCAGATGATGATATTTCCTAAATCGTTGATGAGGTTTTGTTGAACGAAGATTAAATCCGTCAGAACATTTTTCTACAGAAGCACCTAAGTGATTAATAATCATCGTTTGTGGGTAACACAAAACAACTGAAGGATTTTTATTGAGTACTTGAACACTTTTTTCTAAGAGTTGAGTCGCACAAATATCATCATGATGCGCCCATTTAAAGTAATCTCCTTTGGCTAATTTAACGACTTGGCTTTGATTCCAAGCAGCACCCATATTCTGCTCATTACGATAATAATGAATCCGTTGATCTTGGGCGGCATAAAATCGACAAATTTCTTGAGTTTTGTCGGTTGAAGCATTATCAGAAATGATAAGCTCAAAATCTTGAAAAGTCTGCTCTAGAATTGATTGAATCGCGTTTTTTAGAAAAGATTCACCATTGTAAACAGGCATTCCAATACTAACTAAGGGCTGATGCTCATTCATAATAATTTGTGGACTCCTTTTTTATACTGAAAAACGCATCCAAAATAAGACACAACCCCTTTAAAACCATAAGACTGCAAATTTTTCCAATGGTTAATAAGCTGTTTTTCATCCATGAATATTATCTATTTGCTTTGGTGTAAGTCCGAGATTCTAAACCCTGATAATGATCAATCAGATATTCAACTAACAAAGGGGCATCAAATAATTGACCATAATAAGGTAATGGTCGTTGCTTGATTAATCTAACTAACTGATGATATTCGGTGCAATAATGAATACCAAATTTTTCAACTTGGCGAGCGAATATTAACTGATGATCATCAATATGCTCACCATGTCGTTTTAATCGAGGAATTAAGATAAAACGCGCTCCCATTTCAGCAAGCATTCGCGTAGAACCTTGACCAGCATGAGATATAACTAATGAAGCTTTATTAATATATTGTTGCATTTCATAGCGTTTCAGTGACTTGACATTAGTCACTAGAGGATGTTTTAAGTTATTGACAGGTGTTGTCCCATATTGAAATAATACAGGTTCATTGATCAGCTTATTTTCTAATAAACTTTGCAACCAATCAACGGCTCTATAAAAAGGAGTATTAATTGTTCCTAGTGTCAAAATAATCATCGTTCTAGCTTCTCATTTTTTGAGCCAATTCTTGAATATTATTCTGAAAAAAATTGTCATCTATTTCAGAAGGTTTTTGAGTAATAAATTTTTTCTTGTTAAATTTACTTTTAATGATTGAAGATTGTTCAAATAGCCAATCAGCTAAATCATAGATAACAGCAAAAGTTAACAAGAAAAATGATGAAATGAGCAGTAAACAGAAAAACAATACTACATACAAAATATTTCTGATAGTCAGTTTCATTTATTTTCTCTAACATTTTAGGTTTGTGCTATTAATTTAAACAACAATCCCGTGATATTTTACCCTTGGATAACGGGTAACAAAATTTGGCCATTGTACATATAATTCATCAACAATATTATAAATTAATTTTCCGCTTAAACTTAATGCCTCAGAACGCGTAATACTCTCAACATAAACTGTTTTTATCCTCAATAATTTAGCAGCAAATATAAAAGGAACGGCTAAACTGGCACCCGTAGGAATAACCACATCAGGACGACTTTTTAGAAGAATAAATAATGCTCTAAAAAAATTAATTATCGCTCTAAAAATCATTCTAGCTTCTTGCATCGTCACCCAATGAACAATTTCTTGTCCTTTGAGAATTTCAGTATCGAATTTTGGATAAGTAACCCATTCTCTATCATGATTAGACCAAAATTTCTTTAAACCTAGCATGGTCGAAAAATGCCCGCCAGGATTACAAACAAGTAATAATCTCATATTGATTTCTTTCCTTATTGTAAAAATGATTTGTTTTGAGGAGAAACTTCATTAAAAGAAGCATTCTTACTTCCGACTTTAAGATTATCCGTGTAAAGAATGCGTTCACCGTTGCCAGGCTCACCATTGTAAGCACCGATTTTCCAATCTCCTAAACTTTCTACACCAGGAGGAAGTAGTCTTACTGCCTCATCAATGTAAAGTTTGTTATTCTTCCATAGCTTAACTCTCGCTTTATTTGAGTTCCTTGACAGGTTGAGATACATAACAAAATCTTGCCATTGTTCTGTGTTTGAAGGCATGGTAAACACTTTTATATCGAAAAGATGTCGCCCTTGTGAGTCGGTTTGGAGATAATTAAAAAGGTGATACTCAAGTTTAGTTCCATCAACACTAGGTCTAAGTGCATGAATTGGTGAACCCTTCAAAGAAATAATCGAACCATCTGACTTTTTAAGCAGGTTATTACAATTGGCTCCCTTGACATCTTTCCAACAAGTATTTTTAAATCCCATTTGTTGAGTAATAGTATAAGATTCTCTTCCTGGTTTGTTGTAGTTTTTGGGTAAATACATACTCCAACCAATCCAATATTCTGAATCTGCTTTTAGAGTTCCAACGGGTACAACTAACTCGCTACGTTCATCACAGTTTAGAATATGATGTTTGACGGCTTTTCCTTTTCTTCCCCCTGGTGCATCGACTATTTGAAATAAGCTTTTGTCGATGTATAAGCGATTTTGACTACAGGTTTTGTCTTGATATTGTCGGTTGACTCCTGTGTAATTCCTCTTCTCAAAGTCATATTTTAAAATAATATTATTTTGAGTCTTTATGCCTCCTAATAAACTAAATAGTAAGCTTAAAAAGAAAAGACCACGAAAACTTAACCAAAAAGTACGCTTCATTATTTACAGCAGTTTTTAAAACAATAAGATACATTAATTGGGTTTGGAAACCAAACCCCTACACTTTCGTTAGATATAATCTGTACTTCAATAGTCTAAGAAATGCTATTAATTAAATTAATATAATTGGTAAAATAGGTAATAAAAACAATAGAACAATTGTAGGGGTTTGAAAACCAAACCCTTACCATTAGGGAACAATTCCTCTAAATTTAATATGAAATATTTAGGATACTTTAGTAGTACGCCAGCTTAATTTGATATTAAGCCAAAAATTCCAGATAGTGACCAAACCAATCGCTATAAAATTGGCTAAATAACGATTAATTCCTACAACATTGAACAAGAAATTTAAGATGAAAACATTAAGAATTAGACCAGCTAAACAGATGACATTAAATTTTAAGAAACGTTTGAGACGCATCGACCAACCAGGTTGATTAGCAGTAATATGGCCAAATGTCCAACGGTCATTCCAAAAGAAATTATTAATAATAGCAACTTCAGCCGCAATGATTTTACTGCGGGTTAAACCCCATCCTAAAGCATTTGGATCGCTGAACAAATAGAAGATCGCCATATCCACAAAAACGCCACTCAATCCAACTAAACAAAATCGAATTAACTGGCTAATGGGTATTTTAAGCGATCGTTTTAAGCGACCGACTCGACCTTGAGAAAGGCGCAAACGTAAGAGATGATGTAGATATTCAATATACTGTTTCCAAGTAACTTTACTATTACCTTCTTTACGTTCACGAAATACATACCCTGACTCGGCGATTTTGTCAATATTGCCCCGTCCTAAAACCTCGATCAAAATTTTGTAACCCAGAGGACTTAACCGCTTACCGATCAGAGTTTGACGACGTACTAAAAAATAACCACTCATGGGGTCTGAAACTCGACCGATGACATTTGGCAATAGCAGCAAACCTAAAATCTGCGCCCCACGAGAAAGAAAGCGTCTCGTAAGACTCCAATTACTCACGCCCCCCTCACCGACATGACGACTAGCAACGGCTAAATCTGCCCCTTGTTGAATCTGGGTCAAAAGACTTAAGAGAATGTCTGGAGGATGCTGCAAATCGCCATCAATCACCCCTAGAATTTCCCCTCTTGCGGCCTGCCATCCGCGAATCACTGCGGTAGATAGTCCCCGTTCTGAGCAACGACGCATCACCCTAAGTTGCGGATATTCCGACATCAGACCTTGAGCAATTTTCCAAGTCAAATCAGGGCTATCATCATCGACGACAATTAATTCGTAGTTATCCCACAAAACCTGATCCAACATAGTTGTTAGAAGTCTAATAAGGGCAGCAATATTTTTACCTTCGTTGTAAGTTGGAACAATTAAAGAAAACCAAACTGAATCAGTTTTGAGGTCGTCATGAGGATCATAGTGGTCAATTTGCAATAACCCAACAGGATTCGGTAAAAGCGATTCGTTTTCGTTAATTAGAAATTCATATTGATCATGAGCCTTCATATTGAGTTCAATCCTTTAGTAATCAAATTCTATAAAATTACAGTTAATTTTTGGGTTGTTTTTTAATGATTAAAGTCAGTACATTACGCCAATCTTGAAGGGCGAGTCGTCCTGAAGGCAGCACAGCAAAAGCTAATAAGGCTGTCCCGACGGATAAGATAAAAGCAATGACAAGACCAAATAATGGATTAGAGATCGTCACCTCTTGACGAAAGGCAAATAACACTAAAAAAACGCAACCAGTAGCAAATAGTGAAGGTCTGCTAGTGCGATAGAAATCACCCATTCGGATTGGTCCAGAACGCCCAATAAACCAATATTGCAAGGGGGTATTGATCAAGAGTCCAGTAATCGAATAAGCAGCAGCTACACCGCTTGATTTCCAAGGTAAACCCCCAATAAACGCAGCTACAGTAATTCCCCCAGTAAATAGCCAAAACCGAAACATTTCCCAAGTGCGACCTTGGCTGATGAGAAGCCATCCTGTTGTATATTCAATGGGTTGAACAAATGCCGAAAAACTAAACCAGCGAAAAATATCACTGACGGCACTCCATTTCGGGCCTAATAAAATTAAAACCATCCAGTCGGCGGTAACGACTAAAAAGGCAACAAACGGCATTGTTACCATGATGATTTTCTCTAACATTCGTAGATAAGTTTGTCGATAACGTTGGGGAGAATCAACTAATCGACTTAATGTATTGACGGCTACCACACGCAAGGGAGCATTAATCGAGAGAAGTGGCATCATGAGTAATTGATAGGCTCTTGAATATAACCCCAATTCTTGCGCTCCCCAATATTTACCAATCAAAATATTATCGAAGTTTCGTGTTAGATAATTGATGACATTGGTACTGGTTAGACCGCCACCAAACAATAACATTGCTTTCACTTCAAGATTCCAGTGAGGAAGGCCAGGTCGCCAACCACACTGTAGCCAAAATCCAAAGGCAAGAATAATCGAGTTTGTTATCGTGATTAAAATCAATGCCCAGTATTTGGCTCCAAACCATGCAGCAATAATACCTACTCCTAATGAAATAACTTGGGCAATTAAATCAAGTACGGCTAAGGAACGATAGCGCATCTGTCTACTCATTAAGGCGGCGTGTTGACTACCGATGCCACTAAAGATAAAGCAGACAGATAACGCTAGAGTGATAGATACGAGCCGCGTTTCTCCAAAGAACCAAGCAATAACAGGTGCAAGAGCGATCGTCACAACTGCACTCACCATGCTCACCCCAAGATTAATCCAAAACAAGGTGCTAACTTGATGATGATTTATTTCCTCTCGCTGAATGGTTGCTGTATTTAATCCTAGGTTTCTAAATAATTCAATAAACCCGGTTGTTGCTTTTACCATTCCGACTAACCCGTAATCTTCTGGGGTGAGCATTCGAGCTAGGATCATCGTAGAACCAATTTGTAGCATCAGTTTGGCTAATTGCTGGAGAATTGTAATGGTTCCCCCGCGAATTGAGCGAGTTTTTAAATTCTCTTTAATTTTTTTGGTACAGAAGTATTGCTCAAAATGGGAGGTGTTTTGTTCGGAAATTTCTGACACATTTTTATGGGTATAGGGTGTTCTGTGTTTTTAATGAAATGAATCATAAATACCTTCTAGTTTGGATGTTTGTTGACGAATATCAAAAGCATCACACATCCATTCTCGGCCTCGTAACCCTAGTTTTTTGGCTAAAGCGCGATCGCTTAACAAGATATCCATTTTACAAGCGAGAGACTGGCTATCTTTTTCGGCGACCAAAAACCCAGTTTCTCCATCTTTTACGGCTTCAGGTATGCCACTATGCCAAGTAGATACGACGGGTATTCCACAAGCAGAAGCTTCATTAATCACAATGGGCAACCCTTCACAGTCTCCATTGCTTGCCGTCTGACTCGGTAATACGAAGATTTCGGCATTTTGCATCAGTTTAAAAACTGTATCGTGTTTCTGTGCGCCCAAAAAACGCACGCGATCGCTAATTCCTAGTTTTTTCGCCAAAGTGTGTAAATAAGCCGTCATACTACCTTTTCCAACTTGTATTAGGGTAACATTCGGATGTTTTCTGGCAATAAGGGCAAAAGCGCGAAGCAGGGTATCTATTCCTTTTTTCTCCGTATGTCGTCCAACACAAAGAATATAACGCTCATCTGCTTTAGTATTCGTCGGCGAAAATCGAACCGTATCAACACCAATATGATGTAGATAAATTTTGTCGGCTGAATATCCTTTTTCAATCAATTTGTCACGAATAAAGCTAGAAACAGCAATAAAAGCCGAGGCTTGTTTTTTGAGTTGTTCCTCATAAAAAATGAGTTGATAGTATAAAAATTTACCCGTTTTCCATAGAGATTGGCGAGAAATTGTTATATCATAACCGTGAAAAGTAACCAAAAAAGGTATCTTGAGTTTTTCTGCTAATGCCATCGCATATACTCCATCTATTCCGAAATGGGCATGAATTAAAGATAATTTATTTAATAATTCAAGATTACTAAATAAATAAGGTGAACGAGTTAATAAATAAGTCAATTGTTTAAGCTTAAAAAAATCATTTTTACAGAGTGAAACAGACGCAAATCTAGATTGAGCGACTAATGTACTTGAAATAAAAGTCGGTTCAAAACGTTGGAGATGTTCAGCTTGTTGAGAGATAAATGTTTCAGAAACAAGGGGGAAAACTCGACGATAAATTCCAATTTTTTTCATACTGACACAATTTCCTTAGACTCGGATTGATTGGGGTCGTATTTTATTCCATTAAGTTCGGTGATTTCGATGAGTCTCCTTGCATACTGTACAGGGTTACACTGTTCTTCAACCCAACGTTGTCCTTGAGCTAAAAGAGTTGAGGTTATAGGATCATTTTTAAGCTGGACAATAGCGGCCGCAGTCGCTACAGGGTCATCAGGAGCGACAGTCCATTGAGGAGCAAAATGATTTAGGATCTCGCCAATGCCTCCAGTTTGGCTGCCAATAACTGGAACACCGGATGCGATCGCCTCAATTACAGTACGTCCAAAGGGTTCACGGGGGGCAAGGGTGACAACGACATCAGCATAGTTATAGTAATCTTGTATTGAGAAGGTAGGAGGTAACACGGTAAAGCGATCCGCTACGCCAAAATGACTCGCTTGTTCTAATAACCTTTGGGTTTGTATCCCATTAGCTGAATAATCTCGACCAATTACAACACTATGATAGTGATGACCAGATGCTTTAAGCTCGGCTAATACAGGAATTAGTCCTCGTAAGTTTTTATCGTTAAACTGTTCGGGTTGGCTAATTCGTGAGGGAGTGAGCATGATAGAAGCACCATCACGGAGAATGGGTTTTAAAGGCTCTGGAGGCTCGCCCAAAAAACGTCTTTGCTGTTTATCGATAGCAACGGGCTGATAAAGAATGTTTTTAACTTCCGACAGCAGACGAGGACAGACATTTCTTGCGGTAAATTGAGAATTGCAAATGGCAACAGGAGACAAGCAAGTGTAAATGAACTTTCTCGCAATTGTGCCATACCAATGAGTTGAACAAGCAGGATCATGAAAAGTATGATAAACAGTACGACCACTCAGTCGAAGGATCGGTGTAATCATGAAGATTGCTGATAAAGTAGCACTGGCTGTCCAGTTCTCTAGTAACAATGGCCAATTACGAGGTTGTTTGGTTGCCCATCGCAAGGCACGACGACAAAATTCTTCACGACTCTGAACAGATAGAGATGTTATACAGGCTGACTGTCTCGCTTGTTGTAAATATTTTTCCATCTCCGAACCGGCTATAACAAGGACACATAATTGCTCAGAAAGCCCTAACTGTTGAAATCCTTGTATGATTTGAGACAGAGAAACGGTCACTCCTCCGATAGCACCACAATTTGGAATGATGATCAGCTTACGCATTGGATGTTATCCTTTTATGAGAATTATTGGCGATCGGTTCACGAATGAGCATACAGAGTATCGTGTTAGTTGTCATGGTCAGGTGAATGATCGATACAGTTGAGGTGATGGTTAACATCAGTAAGACGAGAAAACAAGACAAAGGCCGACCTCTGCGAGTGTTATACATCCAGAAAAATAACGAGACCCAAAAAGTTCCAAATAACGCGGCACCGAATAATCCTTTCTGATAAAGAAGGGTTCCAAGAATTAAGCTGTGAGAGCCAATTTTTGGCGCATCTTCTGTATAAATACTAGGGCCTTGGTTTGCTTCTTCTCCTTCGACTTTATAGCCAAAAATGGGTTTTTCTGGAATTTTTTTGATAGTTTCTTGATAAACTTTAGAACGTGCTTCAGTTGAACCCGGGCGAGCATTGGCAAGTGATTCTTCTGTTCCATTAAAGGTATTTTGAGCTAAATTGGTGACGGATGGAAGAGACAGGAATAGGAAACTGCACAAAGCCAAGCCAGCAAATAAAAGCCAAATTCCTTTTGTTTTAAAAGAGTTCAATAATAGATGAAGAAAGACGGCTGGTAAAAATGAGATCCAAACAGCACGAGCCCCTGTCACACCTATTAAGAAACAGCAAGTGACGAATAATAATATAGACCAAAGACGATTTTTTAGGTCGAGAGCCAGTAACCCGATAAAGCCGACAAATATCGCAAAAGTTTGATAATGGTCAAAGAACAATCGATAGCGTCCTTCTTCTTTAACAATTAAATAATTGCTCGCTCCATCACCTACACCGTTCCCAAACTCGTAGACTGGATTTTTTCTCGTTAAAATTGCATAAAGCGTTCTTGGCGGTGGCTCAAATGCAGTTGGAAGAGCATATTGAAGAAATAACCAAAAGAGTAGCATTTGAACTACGCTCACCGTACAAGCCCATGCGATCGCTTCCTTACGAACTTTGATGTTATTACTTTGAAGATACCAAAGGAGGCAAGGTAAGGAAAATAGTAAAATTGATTTTACTAAATTGTTTGGATTTCTTACCAAAGTTGAAGGTAAATCAATTGATGGATACAGGTCAAAATAAACTAACCAAATATCTATCAAATCATATAAATAATAAGCAAAAAAAGCAATTACAAAGAAGCTCGGTTTTTTAAATCGAATCTTTCCGTACTGCCGCCAATCATTAAACATAGCTCCTAACAAAAAGATGAGCAATATGTGAGATGTCATGCCGACAAACCACCACACAGGATATAAAACGATGTTGGCGCAGATTAATTGTTCAGTTTTATTCAAAACATTCCAACGTAGCCAAATCCCAGAAAATAGTCGCTCGTCTTTTGTTTTTGGCCGTGCGTAGAGACTCGCCATGGCACGATTGTAAAGCTTTTGAGTCATAAGTTTATTTTTAAGATTCAGCTTCTAATAATTCTTGGCGATTTCCGTAGTAGCGGTAATTGGCGGTTCGTGTTTCAACTCCATTGACAATTAATCCTTTAATCTCTGCATCCTGCTGTTTAAGTTGTTCTAGACTGTCAAAAACTGAGTAGCGATCGCTACTTCCAGGACGAACCAAAAACATCACATTTTGAATGAGTCTACTCATCAAAGATGTTTCACTGGTAAGATTCACAGGTGGACTATCAATCAAGATAAAATCGTAGTTGTCGGATGCTTGCGCTCGATTTAAGCGTTGTTCAAATTCCCCTCGAAGAAAGAATTCACCGATTTTATTAGGTTGAATTAATGGTGCTAACATTAGATCAAAACCTGGATGGATGGGTAATAAGATTTCCGGATAACCTGTCCCTCTACGAAATTGAGGATATCCGAGTTTCCGACTCATTTCTGCTTGTCTTAAGTCTGCATCCACTAATAAAACCCGAAAACCGAGTTGTACTAATGCCCAAGCCAAACCCAAGGTTAGGGTTGTTTTGCCTTCGCTCCTCGTGGCACTTGTAATCATTAAACGTCGATTTTCTAGCTCAAATGAACTGACGATCGCTGCGAGTCGTTGAAACTCTACTTCTGATTTTTCATCTAGTCCTTTTTCTAGAGATAAAGATCTTAAACGTGGGAATCTTAACACTAATGGTAAACCAGCTTGTTGTAGATCCTTGGAGTTAAATAATGGGTTGCGAGATTCCAGTAACAGTAGTACACTTAGACTACCAAAGAGAGAGGCTAAAAGTCCGCCGAGTGCAATTAGTTTGCGACTAGCCGTTAAAGGTTTCGGATTTAGTGACGGCCCATCGATTAACTGCACATTTGGATAAGCATCAAAAGCATTAATTTTGTTTTGACTCAGTTGAGCAATAATTCCTTTATAAACGCCTTCGGCAATCTCATACTTGCGTTGAAGTTCGATGAGTATTCCTTGATTTTTGGCAATAAACTTAACTTCATTGTTGAGTTTATCCAATTCCTTTTCAAGTAAAGAAGCTTGCTGTTTCAATCCTTGTGCGGTGCTTTGCGATCGAATTAAATCTGCCACGATCGCTGTCCGACTATCTGTACTACTATCTCCAAGGGTGACATCAACTTGAGATGACGAAACGCCTGGAAGTACTTGTGCCATCTGACGATTAGCCTCGCGGCGCAATTCATCGCGTTTGAGTAATAATGATTTAACTTGGGGCATTTTATCGGTATAGATCCCGCGAGATTCCGACAATTCGATCTCAGTTGCCGAGAGTTTATCTCGAATACTTTGATACTCTTTGTTTTCAGCTAAACGCAGAGAGTTAAGAGCGTGCTGTGGGTTCATACCGAGTTGTGCGGCGGCGACTCGTGCTTGTGTTGCATGAGATTCAGCTTCTGAGCTAATTTCCGTTTGTGTGGCTCTAAGTTTATTAATCGATTGCATCAGTTCTTGAGTTTGTGTTTCTGATTCAAATAGTCCCGTAGATTGTTGGAATTGAGTTAATTTGTTCTGAGCTAAAATTAAATTGTTTTGAGCTTTCTTGAGTGCATTTTCAGCAAACTGATCTTGAGATTTAACATCTTGTTGACGTAGTTCATTGAGTCTTTTTTGATAGGAATTCATCAGTGTTTTGACTCGCTGATAGGCTAATTCAGGGCTGGTAGCTTCTACTTCTAGATCTATTACTGTTGTTTGAGTTTGCGGCTCTATTGTAAACAATTTTTTGTAATCTTCGAGATTGGAAAATTCGCTCTTTTCTGGGTCTACGGTTAAGACACGTCCAAGGACAGAATCACTCATCAAAATAGCGGACTGAGTATAAAGAGGATTGACTTCTCTTGTAAAGTCTGAACCACCATCGCTTAGATTGCCTAATGTTCCTAAATTAGCGTTTAATTTATCTCCCTTAATGGGGATATTTAATTGTGCATTAGCTTTCCAAGTGGGAGAAACAAACTTTTCAATATTTGTGATTACATACACTGTGGCTGCAATCAATAATAAATTTAAAGCTAACAAAGGTGGCCAATGTCGGCGAACAACAGATAAAGCGTGATTCATAACAATTAACTTCCAAAAGAAGGTTTAAGTTTTCTAATACATTCTCGAATTACATCGCTGTAATTTCTGCCAGTTTCTTTGCAGTAAGCATCTAGTCTTTCTATCTCAGGCTGACTCAATCCGATAGTAAGACGTTTTTGAATTAATTTCTTTTTCAAGATATAGGTGTCTCCAGAATAAGGTTATTTTCAAAGCCTTATCACAGATACAAGATTTTTGGCAATTTCTAACTAATTGCTAGTACTCTAAATTTTATGACAAAAAAGATTGGTGAATTATTTTTCGATTAATGTCTTACTATCTCTTGTTTTGTGACAGCTTAAATCGTAGATAGCCTCGTAGTCCTAATCGAAGTATTATTTTTCCTTGAGCGGGAAATGTGGCACAAATACTTCGTCTTAATAATCTTTCTGTTGCATCTTTTAAACTACGTTTAATGGCAATGCTTTCAAGTAAAGATAACCGAATAATGTTTAATATTTCTGTTAGAGGAACGCCATTTTGTTCAATGGCTTTAAGACTACGATAATCTACATCTTTCTCCACTTTAAAACTTTTGTTTAATCCGACTTGGTTTGCGGCCTCATTAATAAAAGCCGCCATATTCTCGTGTTCTCGAATTAAATAAGAAATTTGATCGCAGTGGGCTCGCACGTTTTTACCGTGCATTCGATAAAACATTAATGGTTCTTTAATACAGCCGACTTTGCCATAAAAAGGAATAGTTGTTGTTAAATAAGTATCGGCACTTTCGGTAAAAGTTTTCCCTTCCACTTGAAAAAGTTTGGTTGAAACGGGT
Organism: Aphanothece hegewaldii CCALA 016; assembly: GCF_003007785.1. Classification (GTDB taxonomy): domain Bacteria; phylum Cyanobacteriota; class Cyanobacteriia; order Cyanobacteriales; family Microcystaceae; genus Chroococcus; species Chroococcus hegewaldii. The sequence goes on from NZ_PXOH01000003.1 coordinate 146,379, forward strand.
AAGACTTGTTGAAGCACTGCACGACGATAAGCTAGTGCTGAGGTAATGCCCATAGCATATCTTCCCTTTTTCAACAATAAATTTTGTACATTTCCTTTATTTAAGGTTTTTCCTCCTCTCCCAATAACTTGATTATCTTGATTTACAGATATCCAACTATGAGAAATTTGTACCCACTCAGGATGTTTTTGAAAAGCGATGACTACTTTTTCTAATTTATCTTTACGAAAGTAGTCATCAGCATCTAAAAAACAAATGATGTCGCCTTTAGCTTTGGCTATGCCACTATTAAAAGCTGCACCTTGTCCAGCATTTTTCTGATAGATAGCAATTAGGCTTTCTTCATAGTTTTTAATCACTTCAAATGAATCATCGGTTGAACCGTCATCAACAACAATTAATTCAAAATTTCGATAAGTTTGATGAAGAACACTTTCAATAGCTTGAGCTAAAAAATGTCCGTAATTGTAGTTCGTTATAATTACACTAATTAGAGGATTAGTTGGAAAAGTAATCGAGTCAGTCTCGATGTTTTTTGTAAGTTGTAACATTTTTTGTTTGTTGTGCTAACGGTTCTTATTACGACTCATACGATAGGTGAATTCACTAACAGAGGGATTGGGTCGATCTGGTAGAATTGTTTTAGTCGTTCGATTCCAGTCTTTTCGATCTGGTAGATGCACCGAAAGATTTTGATCTGCTTTGCGAGATACTAATAACCATAAATTGCCATCATTCGGACAGAAAAATTCTTCAATCCAAGAAGTTCTATCAACATAAACTGGATAGTTTGTATTGAGAATTTTTGCTTTTTTAGACGAAATATTTAACTCTTTTTTAAGCTCGATCGCATTTTGATAGAATAGATAATGTTTGGGACTTCCTAAACGCCAAAGTCGCCCTTGACAGTGGGGACAATAAAAATGTCTATCCTCTTTATATCGACTTCTTTTTCTAGCCATGATACTTAGTTTCTCCTGCTTAATTTAATACTTGTTTGTCTACATTGTTAGATTTAGCTTAAATTGAGAATTTGTTCATAAGTAATCACCTCTAGAAGATTGATGTCGGTTAATATTGTGATGATGAGGAAACAACGAAAAATATAAGTTGTGGCTACAGTATTACATCAACAAAAAATTTAGTGATTCCCGAAAATTGTCCATTAATTTCGCTGATTTGACAAACTAGGACGCTGATTTATGATTTTTGACAAAGTTGAGCATCAACATTTCTTGCTCCGTTAGTCAACTTTTTTAAAACAAACAAGAGGACGGATTAAACTTGAGCAATGTTAAGCGGCAAAAAGATAAATATCTAATCCCACTCATCATTAATTATAAGTTTAGTATAAATCTTGTTGCGTAATTGTTTTAACAATTTAGAAAACTTAATATTTTCTACATAATTTAACAATTTAATTTTTTGAGCATCGATAAAACTTAACATTAAATAGTTATTCATCTACCTCTAAAGATAGTTGTTTAATTTAGCTCAATAGCTTTAATTGCTCAATAAGCACCGCGACTTGTTAATACGACAATAATTGTACTCATAATTAATTTAATATCGTAAATAGGCGACCATTTTTGTTGGTATTTGAGATCCATTTGCACAACTTCTTCAAAATTTTTGATACCCGAACGCCCGTTAACTTGCCATTCTCCAGTCATTCCAGGTTTAACTCTTAATCTTTGATAATGATGATTGTGATAGTTATAAACTTCATCAGGATGGGGCGGACGTGTTCCTACTAAGCTCATTTCACCTTTGAGAACATTCCAAAACTGAGGAAATTCATCTAGACTTGTACAACGCAAAAATTTACCAATACGGGTAATCCGAGGATCATTTTTGTTTTTGAATAATTGTCCTTCAATTTCATTAATTACTAGATGTTTTTGTTGTTCAGCATTCTTCACCATCGTTCTAAATTTCCAAATTCTAAAAGGTTTTCCTTTTAATCCACATCGTATTTGTGAATAAAAGATATGACCTGGACTATCTAATTTAATAGCAATAGCCAAAGGAATTATGATAATTAATAAAAGAATTAAGCCGACGCAAGCTCCAATAATATCGATGAAACGTTTAGTTAAACTATAAACTGAGGGATGTGTTTCTAGAGCAATTAGCTTTTCTGGAGAAAATTCTTGATGATTAAATTGAGTAATAATCGCTTCCCACTCTGGCCAAATATCACCAATTAATTGAAATTCCTTTGTTGTTAAAATTCTAGATGCCTGTTGTGCTTTATGAATTTCAACTCCAGCTTTAATTAACTGTTCTTGATAAAGTTTTTGCAAATACTGAGAGTCCATTGCTATATGTGCCTCATATTTAATTAGATTACACCTAAAACAAATAAAATTCGCTACTTCAAAGCTTATAATTTAGCTTGAAGCAACGAACGTACTAATTAAGTTTAATTTTTTGGCTGTCGTTATTTTTGGTGATACATCACAAAGAACAAAAAATAACGGTTAGAAAACTAAAAATTAGAAGCAATGGTTACTTTAAACTATTGTGGGCATACAAATTTTCTTTTTTATTAAAAAAATTTGACACAATATCTCAAATTCCTCAAACTGCTTGAGTTCACTCTAAAGGTGTCTTCTCTCACAATTTCCAACGGCCTTGTCATTAACTTGCTTTTCTTCGGTGTCCCAACCATTCAAGTTCACTCTAGGCGTGTCTTCTCAAATAGTAAATGACTTGGCTATTGATAGTTTTATATATATTTTATAGTTTTAGCTGATTAACTTTTTGCAGTTTGTTTGATGCTTCCTTGATATTGATTTTAATCCCTCTTTTCTGATAATCTGTATCAAAAGATACAATTTGCTAAATATTTAGGCTAATAGGAAAGTGTAAGCTTAGTGCTTGTTTAAATCCACATATCATATAAATCCCATAGTGGTGCTATACCAACTATGCCAGGACTACAGAGAGCTATACCAAGTTCAGCAGAAATATTTACCGAATTGACTGGCTTTAATTGAGATGGAGCTTGAATATGGACTAATATAGCAAAAAATTCTTTAAACATAAAGATTCTCCTATTTTTTCTGGGGACTCTTTTGAGGATGAACGCAGATGTATGCAGAGTAAAACCATTTACTCACAGATATCTTATCTTCTCAAACTACTCAAGTTCACTCATGGGTGTCTTCTCTTATAGTTTTCAACAGCTTGGCTATTACTTGTTTTTTCAAGCGGTAACTACTCAAGTTCACTCATGGTGTCTTCTCAAATAGTAAATAGTTTAGCCGTTGCTCACTTTTGTATTATGCTTTTTTTGTTTTTTTGATGTTTCTTATACATCACATTATTACTCGCTTTTTTAGAAAACTGTAGCAAAAGATACAGAAGTTTTGAATGAACCTCTAAAAAAGTCACTTTTGAGATCTGGTGCGTTGCGTATTTCTACTGAACGAAAGAATCGGCTTTTCAAGAAACGATTAGGTATATATACGGATACTAATCACGGGAAAAAGTCATATTTTGGTGTCAAAGGTAAGTTTTAACAGGGTATTTTTTCTCTTTTTCTGATGTCTTTTATCGGTTCGGGGGAACTCAGCACATCCAAAAACTATCAAAAATATATTGATTGATCGTTTTTTCCATTCTGTAATTTAAGGTAGTTCAGATGATCCGTCGTTTAGCACCCTCTTTTTTAGATGAAACATCTGAAGAAATCAAAGTTAATCACTATTTCGAGAATTTAACGAAGTCTATTCCTTCAGAAATCGTAATGGCTTGGGTAACGCTTACAGGATTAATCAAAACTGATGACAATATACCTCAAAATACCATTTTATGGATTTTATTGGCTATATTTATTATATTGACGATCGCTTGGACCTATAAAAAAAATTCAGGACGAGAGAAAAATTCTTCCATTCTTCAAATTGCTATATCGACTGGCTCATTTGTAATCTGGGTTTTTGCTTTGGGTGAGCCTTTTTCTTCTTTATCTTTTTATCATCCCGTATATGGTTCAATTGCGTTAATTCTTTATTCTCTCATTGTTCCTTTGATCCCAATGAATGTGAATGGATGTAAAAGACAAAATCTCCGTTAACCCTTCATGGCAAAATAAAAATAGACCCCATCAATAGCATCAGGCTTATCCTATGAGTTATTCTCCAGAGTCCATTCAGCAATTACTCGATTCCGAAAATTATGGCGATCGCATTACGGGAATTAACCAACTTCGCCGCATCGATCCTAAGTTGGCTTTTACAATGATTCAGCCACTTGTGACGGATGAAAACGCTAGAATACGTTATGCTGCGGTGAGTCAGTTCGATCCCTTGGGTAATGAAGATTTAGAAACGGCTTTAGTCATGTTACGCGATCGTCTTTTCAATGACTCTGAATCTGATGTTCGTGCTGCTGCCGCCGATGCAATTGGTGGATTAAAGCTTGTTACTGCATTCGATGATTTAGAGCAGGTCTATGATAGTACATCTGATTGGCTAATTCAGTTAAGTATTATTTCGGCTTTGGGTGAAATGGGGGAACCGAGAGCATTTGGACTTTTACAAAAAGCCCTCGCCTCAAGTAATAGTTTAGTTAAAACTGCTGCTGTGAGTGCTTTCGGTGAATTAGGCGATCAAAATGCCGTCGCGCTTTTAATTCCTTTAGTCGATGATGAAGATTGGCAAATCCGTTATCGTTTAGCTCAAGCGTTAGGACATTTGGGTGGTGATCAAGCAAAAGCGACTTTAAATCAGTTAGCACAAGATGAGATGGAACAAGTCGCCGCAGAAGCTCAAAATAATCTCAACAAATAAGGCTAAGATGGAGGAAAAAACCCTTATGTTATCAAGTCATGGGACGCTTTTTCCTCTCGCTGCTATTTTTCCTGACTGGTTTTCTATTGGGACAAGTTCCCTTGGCTTTCTCTCAATCTCTTGATGAAGATTATGCCCCAGAACCCTCTTTATCGACACCCCAAAGTTTTCGCCAACAGATCGAGGATTTGTTGCAGTTAGGGCTAGATTATATAGAAGCGGGTGATTATAGCAATGCGATCGCTACCTATAAACAAGTTGCGACACTAGATGATGAAAATCCGAAAATATATTCAGGTATTGGCTATTTATATACTCTACAAGGAAATTTTCTCGCTGCCTCTACCGCTTATCAAAAAGCTTTATATTTAGATCCCAATAATCCCGATTTTTATTATGCGTTAGGGTTTAGTTTCGCCAGTGCGGGTAAATATAATGATGCGGCAACTGCTTATTATTCGGCAATTGGGCTAGAACCAGAAAACGTTAAACATTATATTGGTTTAGGTGTGGTTTTACTACGTCAACAAGATTATATTAAGGCGGAAGAAATTTATCAAACTATCATTAAATTAGAGCCTTTTCAGCAAGAAGCTTATGAAATTATGGGAAAAGCTTTGATTGAACAACAACGGTTCAGTGATGCGATCGTTTTTCTTCTTTCTGCTCTAAATCGTTTTCCACGTAGTACCGAATTAAGACTACAATTAGCGAGTGTAAAATTTAATCAAGGTGAAATGACCGAAGCCTTAGATTTATTGAAACAAGCGGAAAGACTGGACACAAATAATTATAAACTTTTTGTCAAAACGGGAATTATTTTAGAAAAACAGAATTTATTAGAAGAGGCTTTAACTGCATACCGTAGAGGGGTTTATTTGAATTCCAAATCTGTAGAAGCTAAAGCTGGAATTGGACGTATTTTATTGAATAAACAAGATTATTTAGGCGCGACTGTTATTTATAAAGAATTATTAGAAATTGTGCCAAATCATCCAGATGCTTATTACGGTTTAGCTTTATCTTATCAAGGAAGAAGACTCAAAAAAGAAGCCAAACAAGCATTAGAAACGGCACGACAACTCTATATAGATCATCAAAATAGTGAGGGTGTTCAACAGGTTAATCGTTTGTATGGAGAGTTATAAGACTTACTGAATCATTATCGGAGCAGTTAGCCAAAAAATGGGTTTTTTTATTAACAAATAGGGATTTTTTTTCCAAACCTAACTAAAATTTTAGTACAAAGACATCATTAAATCGCGCTGATACTTTTTCGTTAAAGGATGCTCCATACCGATTAGATTAAAGATAGCGATCATTGCTTTTCTTGCAGCATCGTTACGATATTTCCTATTTTGTTGAACAATATTCAAAAATAGTTGTAATGCTTCTTCCATATTGTCGGATAAAGATAACTCAGAAGCTAAATTAAAGTTTTTATCTAGTTCATTTTCTATAAACTCAGAACTATTTTTAAATTCGATTAGAGTTTTAATTGCTTGTGCTTTCGGATAATATTCTTTATTGTTGTCTGGAATGGTTTGTAAAAGTTTTTCTGCTGCTTCAATTTGCTTGATTTTTATCAGAAAACGTGCTGCTTCAATAACTAATCTATTATCATTAGGATATTTTTGAAAAAGCTCGTCAAAAATTAGTTTTGCTTCCTGATAATTTTGGTTTACGATTAATTCTTTAATTTTTTCTAAGGCTAAATCTAAATATGATTTTAAGTTTAATTTACCTAAAAATTCTCTAAGTTGTGATTCAGATAATGCACCAACAAACCCAGGTGATATTTCCCCTTGATCAAATACTCTAACATCGGGTACACCTTCTACATCGAATTGATTGGCTAGTTCTGGATTTTGATCAATATCGATTTTAGCTAAAACAAAATTATATTCTTTAACTAATTTTTCCAGACTTGGTTTTAATAATTGACAGGGACCGCACCACGTAGCATAAAAATCAGCAATAATTAGTGTATTATAAGATTTTTCTAATACTTCTGTCGCAAAGTTTGCGGTATTAATATCAATTGAATATCCCATTATTTTTGCTCCTCTTTTGTCCAAATGGCTAAACCGCCACCTCTGCCTCTTGCTGCTATTATTTTATCAGAAATAGCAAAATAAGAGAAGAAAGCTTCTTTTTTTTGAACTTTGTAAAAATTTTCTTCGCTTTTTTTGCCGCCACGAATATCACCTGAAAAGATTTTTTTACCAAATACTTGTAGTGTCATCCGAGTAAAATTAAAGACAACGATATTTTTATTTGGTAGAATTTGTGTGGGTCCACTTAAAGATAACTTGAGTGTACCTAAATTAACTGAATTGACAATATTAGCTGTTTCATCTTGATTTTGACAATAAGAAATATAAATTTTCACCCAGTGTGGGAGATACTTTCCTGATCCTAGGATAATTCCAGCGCGATCGCGGGCTTTTTTGGTTCCAGTAATAAAAAACAATCGCCAAGCTCCTTCTAACTGTTGAAAAGAGACAGGATTTTTATTTTTTTTCGCGGCTTTTTCTTCTTCTAATAATGTTTTTACAATAATTTCGGGTATAGGTTTATCCGCAGATTGAGTAATAAAAGAATTTGCCGCTTGTTCTAAAGTCACAATATTTTGATTCATTTAATTTTTAAAGAGTTTAAGAGCTTTACTAACATTTTAAACTGTTCTCGTAAATCTTTCATGTTCTGGGATTTTTCCCCATATCGCCAACTGACATAAGCTTGTGAGATTTCTTGAATAATATTTGCTACGGCATCGGGTTGATGTTCACGAGATATTTTTACATATTCTAGCGGTGTTTGAGCAGGATGTTTAGTAAAGCCTTTTTCTTTCAGTAAAAATAACATTTGTTGATAAATTTTTTCTACTGGTGGTAACTTATTCAACCGACGCTGAAAATTTATTTTTTGTAGTTGTAAGAAGCCTAACCAACCGATGAAACATAGAAAAATTGCTAAAATTAAACCAGTAATTTCGCCTAATAAACTGCTTGAAATAAATCGCCACAGCCAGCCAATAAATTGAAATATTTTTCCTAAAATCTCATTAAAAATAATACTAAAAAAGCTAACAATCGGAGAAGGAAGCCAACTCGCTACCCAATTCCAAAATTGTTTAAGTACACTAAAAGTTACAACTTCTTCAAAAGATGGCGGAATTAAATCATGTCCGGGTATCGGATCAAAAGCATACCAACCATAGTCAGTAAAATAAACTTCAGTTAAAGCATAAGCATCAGTATTATGTACAACATAAAACCCAGTCAAAGGGTTAAATTGTCCAGAAGAAAAGCCTACAGTTAAACGCGATGCAATGCCGAGCGATCGTAACATAATGGTTAAAACAGTCGAAAAATGATCAGGATAACCACCTTGATATTTAAACAGAAATTCTTTTACTAAATCATCTTGATTTTTAAAAAAGGGAAGATCGGAAATAATTTGATAGTTTTGTTTTAATGCTTGGGTAAGATATAAAGTTTTTTCGTAGGCACTGGTTAAAGGTTTGGGAGATTTTGCTAAAAGTTCTTCGGCTTTTATGCGTATTTGAACGGCAATTTCTGGGGGAATTTGAAGATAATGATCTCGAATAAAAGGCGGGTAATTTGTCGGTGCAGTATTTAAAAGTGTTTGATTTCGATAGGGAACTTGAGAGATAACAGTATAGGTCAAACCTTCGACTAATACTCCTGGTGATCTTAAACTACCTTCGGGATCAACGGCTATTTCTTTAGTGGGAAAAAAGAGAGATTGTGGATAAGAAAGGGCTGGAATTAGATTAGGTAAAGTAGATGTTAAAGTATAGCTTTGGATGACTTGCTTAGTATTAGCTTTTGTAATTGGTGTACCGATGAAAAATCGATATGACCAAGAGGAACGTGATAAATTAGTTAATTGTTTATCTCTTTTCACTTCCCAACCCTGACCCGTATAATGATCAAAAGATAGCACTTTCCAAAAACCGGGGGCTTGAGAACGAACCCGCATGACAACTTTAGGTTTCATTGTCCCTCTAAGATTTTGATTAATTTGACTGTTGAAGCCATAATAAAAAGTATCATCGATTTGACCAGGGCCAATTGTTTGATTATTTCCTACATCTGTACCGTTTGGATCACTGTCTTTACCTGCTTTGACGTAGCCTGGATTAACGATATTTCTATTTTGTTCATCAAAGCTTTTATTATCTAATTCTACTGGACCACTGACAGGGAAACTTTGGATTTGATACCCCGAAAAACGAGGCATAATTGCAAATAAACCTAAACCGATGAAAACAATAAATAAGAAAACAATTCCGAGACGACGGGGCGAAAGTGGCGAATATTTAATAGATGTGAAACGGATAGGTTGTTTAAGTGTTGAGAGTCCTAAACGTGACTGGTAATCTAATATTAAAGCGGGTAATGCCAGTAAAAGAAATAAGAGTAACCAAGGTGCAAAAGCGACAGTTTGAGACACGGTTCCGGCGACACCGAGTAAGATTAATCCAATGACCATCGAATAGCCTAAGTCTTTGCGTCGTGGTAAGTCAAAACTATGTAAAACTTGTAGTTGAATGAGTAATTTGGCTAAAGCAATGCGACTATCGGGAAAATTGGTTAGTAAGTCGCCGAGAAATGCACCCAAAACCACTAACATACTAATCGCAATTAGAAACTTAGCGGTAATATTTCGGTGTCGTCGTCGCTTCCAACTCCATGTCGCCCCGATGATGCTAAGAGGAATAGCCCAAAAACTCATCATCTGTTCTGCGGCTACGTCTGTAGCGATAATGCCAACGATTACCAATGCTTGTACTAGAATTCGTAACAGTAATGATTCTTCCGTTTTGGGTATTGGATAAGATTGTATGCGCTGTTGAATTCGTCTTAATGTCGTAGTCATGCGATTACTCAAAATTTCCCTAATTTTAGAGTTCCCACTGGCTTAGAAAATAGATCGCTGATCAATAAATTTCTTGTCTCAAACAAAAAATCGGTTAAACTCGACTGAATAAACGGTTTTTAGATACATTATCATTGTTGTAAAGATCATTTTTGTAAAGACTCGCCATAGCGCGTCTCTACCTTCCTTCCACTTTGCTGATTTAATAATTATTTAGTGACTTTCTCGATAATTTTTTGCCAAAGCGGTTTTGTTTTTTTGACGGATATTAAACTACTATCATCAGGAGGATTGGAATCATTTAGATAGCGATAATGTTTCCAAATGTCCCAATAAGGGCAACCGGGTTCGATACGAATACCTGCCCAATGGAGATACTTTAAAGGTTGATTTACTTTTGGATCAAATAAGATATTTCCTTGACGCTCAAAATGGGGAGATCCTGCCCAATTTCCTGCCCCTTTAATATTATCTCGAAGTATATTATAACGTCGTGAAACTTTTTTCAGAATTAGATAATTAATAATGGGTTGATCAGAGGTTTTTTCCGAAAAATCAAAATATTCTAAATGAGAAGCGCATTCTTGAAAAATATTAAATAAATCTTGTTCAGAAATAATATTTTTTTTAGAAGCCCAAAAACCGCCATTATAAATGTCTTGAAGTTCTGTTTCACTAAATATATTATTTTCAATAATTTTAGGAGTAAAAACATTTTTAATTCCTTGGCGATGTTGATAATCACAGCACAAGAAATCATAATCATTAAGATAGTTTAAATTATCAGCAATTTTTTCAAAAACGACGATATCAGTGTCAATGTAGAGAAACTGTTCAAATTCGCCAAACCAACAAACTTGTTTACGAAATTGATTAGGACGCGCAAATAGTTTATTTCCAAAAATATCAAATATTTTTTGAGCTAGGGTTTCTACAAGTTGAAGATTTGGATAAAGTTGTACTTGAAATTTTTCTTTTAGAATCTTAGCAACATTCTGATAATTGTCATCATAAGGAATTAAAATAATCGGTGTTTGCGGGTCATAGAATCGAATACTATTGAGTAAGGCGATCGCTTGCTCGGTGGCTCGATCATTTGCCGTAATATAAATTCCTCGACTCATAATGATTTAACTCGCGGTTGGGTTTTTCATGACGAATTTTAGCACGAAATATTCAAGGATCAAACTTATAAAAGAGAATTAAAAAAGGTGGGATTTTACCCACCCAATGTCTTGATATTTTAGACTTAACTTTCCTTGTAAGCGTCCATTCCTTCACAAGAACAAACTAAATTTCTGTCACCATAAGCATTATCAATTCTTCCCACTACTGGCCAGAATTTGTGTTGTTTTGTCCAAGGTGCAGGATAGGCCGCTATTTCACGGGAATAAGGACGGTTCCACTCTCCACAGATTAAAACATTTGCGGTATGGGGAGCATTTTTAAGAGGGTTATTATTTGGATCGATTTGACCAGTTGCGATCGCTTCGACTTCTTGATAAATTGAAATCATCGCCTCACAGAATCGATCTAATTCTTCTTTCGACTCACTTTCGGTCGGTTCTACCATCATTGTACCTGGAACTGGCCAAGAAACCGTAGGCGCGTGGAAACCGTAGTCCATCAAACGTTTAGCCACATCTTCCACTTCAATAGCTGCTTTTTTCTTAATTGGATGAAGATCAATTACGCATTCATGGGCGACTAAATTAGAAGAACCTTTAAAAAGAATTGGATAATAAGCCTCTAAACGATGTGCCATGTAGTTAGCATTAAGAATAGCTACCTTAGTCGCTTGTGTGAGTCCTTCAGAACCCATCATGGCGATATACATCCAAGAAATGACCAAAATACTCGCACTTCCCCAAGGTGCTGCCGAAATTGCCCCAATTGTTTCTTTAGCTTTTCCATTGTGTGAATTGCTTTGTTGATCACTAACGAGAGAAACATCAGGTAAAAAAGGAATTAAATGAGATTTTACACCAATGGGTCCCATACCAGGGCCACCACCACCATGAGGAATACAGAAAGTTTTGTGTAAGTTCAAGTGACAAACATCAGCCCCAAAATCTGCGGGACGACAGATACCGACTTGGGCATTCATATTAGCCCCATCCATGTACACTTGTCCACCGTATTGATGAATAATCTCACAAATTTCGATGATACTTTCTTCAAATACCCCGTGAGTCGATGGATAAGTCACCATTAATGCAGCAAGATGATCTTTGTGTTTTTCGGCTTTGATTTTAAGATCTGCTACATCAACGTTACCATCACGATCGCATTTGACGCTTACAACCTTCATACCACACATAACGGCACTTGCGGGGTTTGTACCATGTGCTGAGGATGGAATTAAACAGATATTACGTTGTTTTTCGCCTCGGTTTTCGTGGTATTTGTGAATAACTTGTAATCCTGCATATTCTCCTTGAGATCCTGCATTTGGCTGCAATGAAACCCCATCAAACCCTGTAATTTCGGCTAACCATGCTTCGAGTTGTTCAAATAAAATCTGATAACCTTGCGCTTGGGAGGTTGGAATAAATGGATGTAGTTTACCAAATTCTGGCCAAGTAACGGGAATCATTTCGGCTACTGCATTCAGTTTCATTGTACAAGATCCCAAGGGAATCATTGAGGTATTGAGAGCGAGATCTTTACTTTCTAGCTGATGGAGATAGCGTAATAATTCGGTTTCTGAGTGATACTTGTTAAAGATTGGTTCAGTAAGATAGGAACTGGTACGAGTAAATATTTCAGGAAAATCAAAATTAGCCTGTTGAGCAATTTCATCGATATTAAAAGGTAATTCGTCTTTGAAAGCGAAAATCTGCCATAGATCGATGATGTCTCTTGGTGTCGTGGTTTCATCTAAACTAATAGCGATCGTATCATCCGCTAAATAGCGTAAATTAATTTGACGCGTTTGGGCTGTTTTAATTAAAGTTTGGCTATCGGCTACCTGTACATATAGCGTATCAAAAAAGTTTTCTAAACCGAGTTGATAACCCAACCGTTTTAACCCTTCGGCTAAAATTACTGTTAACTGATGAATACGAGTTGCAATATTTTTCAGTCCTTCTGGTCCATGATACACCGCATACATTGCCGCAATCACAGCGAGTAAAACCTGTGCAGTACAAATATTACTTGTCGCTTTATCTCGTCTGATGTGTTGTTCTCTGGTTTGGAGGGCTAACCGTAAAGCGGGGTTCCCTTGAGCATCTTTAGATACACCAACAATACGCCCAGGGATTTGCCGTTTATACTCTTCTTTTGTCGCCAAATAAGCCGCATGAGGTCCCCCATATCCAAGGGGAACACCAAAGCGTTGTGAGCTTCCTACCGCAATATCCGCCCCGAATTCACCAGGGGGTGTAAGTAGGGTTAGACTGAGGGGATCGGCGGCAACGGTGACTAAGGCTCCGACTTCGTGGGCTTTCGTGATAAATTCTTTGTAATCGTAGATTGTGCCATCTGTTGCGGGATATTGGAGTAATGCGCCGAAAATAGGTGTAGAAAAGTCGTATTGTTGATGATCTCCAATAATTACTTTAATTCCTAGAGGATAGGCGCGAGTTTTAATAACTTCGATGGTTTGCGGATGACAGCTACTAGAGACGAAAAAGGCTTCGGCATTTTTATTCTTACATAGTCCATAACTCATGCTCATCGCTTCGGCTGCGGCGGTTCCCTCATCGAGTAGAGAGGCGTTGGCAATTTCCAAACCTGTTAAATTAATAATCATGGTTTGAAAGTTTAGTAAAGCTTCGAGTCGTCCTTGAGCTATTTCTGCTTGATAGGGAGTGTAAGCGGTGTACCAACCTGGGTTTTCTAGAATGTTGCGTAAGATTACAGGTGGGGTAATACAGTCATAGTAGCCCATTCCAAGGAAAGAACGGAAAACTTTATTTTTAGATGCGATCGATTTTAATTGAGTTAGGGCAGCGTATTCACTTTGAGCATTGGGTAGATTTAAAGCGCGATTTAAGCGAATGGCTTGTGGGACAGTTTTGTCTATCAATTCGTCTAAACTAGAAAAGCCTAACACCGCCAGCATTTCTTTGATGTCTTTTTGATTTGGGCCAATGTGCCGTGAGCTAAAAGAATCAATAGGGGCAAGTTTGCTTATTTCTCTCTGATTTTGCTCTAATTTACCGGTCTGGTGGTTAGTTGAAAGCTCCAAATTTAGCATAGACAATAACTGTCGAAAAAGATACTAGGGGTGATTTTAACGCAATTTCTTCAGATTTTGTAACAAATTTTAAAAACTGTTAATAAAAGGTAAAAGAAAAATTTTTGGTTTTTTTATTGTTTTTATTTTTGTGCTAACTCTGCTATAATGACATATGGGCTAAAATGGCGACATAGCCAAGCGGTAAGGCAGAGGTCTGCAAAACCTCCATTCCCCAGTTCAAATCTGGGTGTCGCCTCTTTTAGAAAATTAATAGTGAGATTAACATCCCCTCAAGCTTTTTTTTTGCAAAATGAGGGGAGTATGGAATAAAAATATTAAACTGTAGTGGCTACACCTTGTCCGAAAAATTTCGGGGGTGCAGAAAGGGTGTATACTTCTTGGTGTTGTGCGATCGCATCCCGTATATACAAGGGAGTTTGTAGCATTCCGAGTAATGACATTCCATCAATTAAACGTAACCCACCAGTTGTCTTTTCCGCTAAAAGTTGATCAATCTTTTGAGGATCTGGAGTCGTATTCAATGACTCATTACTACACAAGGCAAAACCCCAAGGAGATCCATAACTCGGTGTCGGAGCGCAGTACGCTTGTACGTGAGGGAAAACGGCTTTTAGAGTATTCACGACACGAGCATGATACATGACAAAGGGGGGGGAAACTGGCCCAGATTGAACAATTACTAAACCACCTGGGGCTAGGACACGCTGTAACTTTTCGTAATATTCTTTTGTAAAGAGGGGAAAAGATGGGCCTTCTTCGATGGGATCAGTCAGGTCAGATATAATAATATCCCATTTCTCATCAGTTGTATCCAGAACCTGTAAAGCATCAGCAACAACCAATTCAAAGCGAGGATCATCAAAAGAACCTTGGTGCATTTCGCTAAGGTGTTCTTTACACGCTTCGACAACCTCACCATCGATATCGATCATCATGACACGTTCGACGGTATTCCAGCGTAAAATTTCTCTAGTCGTTGCACCTTCGCCACCCCCTAAGATTAACACTTTTTTTGGGGATGCGTGGGTGATCATAGCAGGTTGTACTAAAGCTTCATGATAAATAAATTCATCACCTGTACAAGATTGCCATTTACCATCTAATACTAACGCCTTACCATAAGCCCCAGACTCAACGACATACATTTCTTGAAAGGGAGTTTTACAGTAAGCCAGAATACGAGTAATTCCATGACTATAGATATCCCAAGGGGTAATATACTCGTTAACCCATAGATCAGCTTTGACATCGCTTCCAGCCATTAAATCAAACCTCCTGTAAAGAATTGGCACAAAGATCCATTTATAACATACCTGTTAATCATCTGGCACTTGCTCAAAGCAGAAAGTATTATTAAGCTCGCCCTAATTTTTAAATTCACTGCCTAGAATGGAAGTATAAAAAAGAGACGCGCTATAAATCGTCTGTACAAGGAGTTCAAAATGGAGCCAATATTAATTGCTTTTTTAATGCTTGCTGGTATAGGCTTACAAGGCTGTAAAATTGATCGAGAATATCAGCGCGGTGTAATTTTTCGTTTAGGAAGATATCAGAAAACGAAAGGACCTGGTTTATATTATATTCTGCCCTTTATTGACCAAAAAATGCAAGTTGATATCCGGACGAAAACCGTCGATATTGCCCCACAAGAAACAGTGACAGCCGATAGTGTAACCATTAAAGTAAATGCGGTTCTTTACTATAGAATTATTGATGCTGCTAAAGCCATTAATCGTGTTGAATCTTATCAAAATGCCGTGTATCAAGCAGCAATGACAACTTTACGCAATGTTGTCGGACAAAATAACTTAGATGATGTGCTACAAGATCGGGATAAAATTAATCATAAGGTTCAAGAAATTGTTGATGAGATCACCGAACCTTGGGGAATTGATATCGAACGAGTTGAGATGAAAGATGTTGAAATTCCCACATCGATGCAACGCGCAATGGCAAAAGAAGCCGAAGCTTTAAGAGAAAAACGCGCTCGTATTATTAAAGCATCAGCCGAACAAGAAGCCTCTCAAAAACTAGCTGAAGCGTCTCAAAAAATTATGGCAAATCCAGCAGCTTTAGAGTTACGTCGTTTACAGATGTTAACGGAAATTGGAGCCGAAAATAATACGACTACGGTTGTGATGATGCCATCTGATCTCATTACTTTAAGTAAACAATGGTCGGACGCAATGGAAAAAAATAAAACTACCGAAAAAGAAACCAATGGAAATAAACAAATTACAGAGTATTTAAGTTAAATCGATGTAGCTAGGGAATGATGAAAGTACGTTAATATCGCCAGTGAATAAATTCACTGTCTGATAGCGCAAGTCGGCTAAAACCGACTAACCGAATCACTTTTAGTCCATTAAAATGAACTTCTGCTTTGAGACAGAGATTTTAATCCCTGGCAATATTGATGATCTAATGATTACCGATTTATTTTTTCATCTTCTATCATTTCTTGAATGATAATAATGTTCTAAATTTGCATTTAATCAATATTATTAAAACAAAATGCTCAAATCTTTTTTATCCCTTTTTTTACAACAAAACTGTCCTTTATGCGATCGTTCAACGGAAGAAGAAATCTGTCAAGATTGCTTACGACAATTAAAAAGTCAACAAATTAAAAACACCGCTCAGTTTTGGTATGGAGAATTACCATTATTCGTTTGGGGAAACTACGAAGGAAAATTAAAACAAGCAATAGCCGCCCTCAAATATAACCGTCATCCTGAATTGGGGGAAGTTATGGGACAATGGTTAGGCGAAGCTTGGTTAAAATCATCTCTTGAAAAAAAACAAAAGTTTAGCGTTATTCCTATTCCAATGCACCAACAAAAACTTAAAGAAAGAGGTTTTAATCAAGCCGAATTAATGGCGAAAGGCTTTTGTAAAACCACAGGTTATAACTTACAGTCTCATGGTTTAATCCGCATTAGAGAAACACAAGCCATGTATAGTTTAAAACCAAAAGAACGCGAAGAAAATGTCAAAAATGCCTTTAACATTGGTAAGCTGAATCAGACTAATACTCCAGTACTGCTCATTGATGATATTTACACCACTGGAACAACCGCAAAAGAAGTGGCAAAATGTTTAAACTCTCATCATGTAAACGTTGTAGGAATTGCGACACTTTCTACAGTTAGACAGGTCTAATCTTTGTATAATTTGGAAAAAGTTCCAATCAGATCAAATTTCTGGATATGCAAAAACTCAGCTTTTTATTATCCCTACTCGCTCTATTTTCATTTAATAATATTTTATTAACTGCTACAGCCCAAGAAACCTCAGTAACACCAATTATTCCCTCAGATCTAAATCAAACGCCCATAACCCCCATTACCCCACCTCCTGGAAGCTTCCCGACTAACACTACGCCCACGACTAAACCACCCGAACTCATCGACACCCGCTTAGTCCTAAAATTAAAACAACGTCGCGTTTTTGTCTTCAAAGGAGATAAACAAGTGGCGAGTTATCCGGTAGCTGTAGGAAAAAAAGGCTGGGAAACTCCAACAGGCAATTTTAAAATTATTCAAATGGTGAAAAACCCCACTTGGCAAAATCCTTGGACGGGAAAAGTCATACCCGCAGGGCCAAAAAACCCCATTGGTGAACGATGGATCGGTTTTTGGACAGATGGTAAAAATCAAATAGGCTTTCACGGAACCCCCACCATTAATAGTATCGGACAAGCGGCCTCTCATGGATGTGTCAGAATGCTTAATAGTGATGTGAAAGCGATGTTTGAATTTGTGAAAGTTGGAACCCCTGTTATTGTTCAATCTCAGTGAAAAGTAGGGTTATCCCTAAAAAGAGATAGAACGAAAAAACGATAAGATCAAATTAAAGAATAATTTGATTATTTCAATCATCAATTTTTTATGGTGAGTGCTACTCAATATCGTTATAGCGATGAACAGATTTCGGCTTGGTTACGTGGTTTACTAACCATTGCTTGGGCTGATGGACATTTTGACCCAGAAGAACAAGAAATGATAGCGAATGTGACAAACGATCTACATCCTTCTCAAAAAGATATCGTATTCAAGTCCATTACGCCGCAAGATCTCGCCGAAACACTAGGCAAAGACGAACACACAGCCGAAAACTTTCTACGGACGGCGGTTTTAATATCGATCGCAGATGGCGTATATTCGAGTCAAGAAGCGGAACTCATCTATCAGTTTCGAGATGCACTGGGTGTAAAAGTAGAAGCCCTAGAATCATTGCAACACACCCTATGTGAAGTCCCAAAAGATACCCATAAAGAGGGTTTTAAACGTGAAAATTTAGTCAGTCCGCCCCATTTAGAACATCCAGACTTATTACATCCGATGAAAGACTGGTTAGACGACATGGATGTACAAGATCCTCGCGTCGCCCGTTTTATCTGTAAGATGATTCCGCCCCAGTGTCCCTTTGAACGAGATGTAAAGCTTTTTGGACATAAAATCGTCCATATTCCCCCTTTATGTAAACTTAATCCCTTGTATGAACAATTAGTCGGGTTGCGCTTTCGGGCGTTATCCTACTTAGCGGATGATTGCAAGGAAGACATATCCGAATATATTTAGGTCAAACATTCCATGCAGTTTATAGATCAAGCAGAAATAGAAGTTATAGCAGGTAAAGGCGGTGATGGGTTAGTTGCCTTTCGTCGAGAAAAATATGTACCCGCAGGAGGACCAGCAGGCGGTAACGGTGGTCGTGGTGGATCGGTTATCTTAGTAGCACAGGAAAACTTACAAACGCTGCTTGATTTTCAGTATTGCCGTCAGTTTAAAGCTGATGATGGAAAACGAGGCGGGCCAAACAATTGTACTGGGGCGAATGGAAGCGATCGTATTATTGAAGTTCCTTGTGGTACAGTGATCTATGATCTTGAAAGTGAAGAAATTATCGGCGATTTAGTAACGCATGGTCAAACATTTTGTGTCGCTAAAGGGGGGAAAGGCGGACTTGGAAACAAACACTTTCTGAGCAACAGTAACCGCGCACCCGAATACGCTTTACCTGGATTAGATGGCGAATATAAAAGGCTGAGACTGGAATTAAAATTACTCGCCGAAGTTGGCATTATTGGCTTACCCAATGCGGGAAAATCGACCTTAATTTCTGCTTTATCGGCAGCGCGACCGAAAATTGCTGATTATCCTTTTACGACTTTAATACCTAATTTAGGGGTTGTCCGTAAGGCGACAGGTGATGGTACTGTTTTTGCAGATATCCCCGGTTTGATCGAGGGAGCGCATACTGGAGTAGGATTAGGTCATGATTTTTTACGCCATATCGAACGCACTCGTTTATTACTGCATTTAGTTGATCTAACGGCTGAAAATCCAGTACAAGATTATCAGATTATTCAACAAGAATTAGAAGCTTATGGCAGAGGTTTGATGGAACGCCCACAAATTCTGGCATTAAATAAAGCAGATGCCATATTACCAGAAGATTTAGCACATTTTCAAGCAGAATTTAGTCAAATTACTTCTGAGCCTATTAAAGTTATTTCTGCTGTGTCGCGGACTGGGTTAGATGAATTATTACAATTAGTCTGGGACAAGCTAGATAATTATTCTGTTGAAAGTGAGCTTTTTTTAGATGTAGAGATTTGATCTGCTTTAGAGATGGTAAAAAAGAGGGTTTGGTATCCAAACCCCTACGTTTAATTTGTCGATCGTATTATGATTGATTTTCTATAACCGATTCGGTTGCTTGTTGGAAAGTTTTTTTAGCATTTTCTAGAGTATCGCTAAATTTCTCGCCGATACTAGCATTTTCATCATACGCTCTTAGATCACGACCTCTTGGAGTGGGTTCATTAAAACTAGCGCGATTATCATTTTCCGTCTTTTCAAGTTGTTTTTGTGCGCGTTCTAAACCTCTATGATCCGCACTTTTGGAAGCATTTTCAAATTCTGCTGTTTCTTGTCCCATTGGGGCTTTATCAATTAGATTCTCGTCCATTGGCCCTGCTTGAGCAATATTAGCATAGTTAACCATAAATACAGCCATTAAGCTAATACTGAGTACAAATAGGGTGAAACGTTGGAAGATATTTTTAAAGAAATTCATTGTTTTGACTCCTGATTTTTCAAGTATTGAGTACGAGTTGTTTGATGATGTTGAAAGATGGACAGACACCACGTCTTTATCTGTTGGTAGAATCAGAACGAATGACTGTAGAAGCTGTCTTGACGGGATAATCATGCTCTTGAGTGCGACGTTTAAGTCCCAATAAACCTAATAAACCGAGTAAACCTAGCCAATCCCAGTCATTGTCATTCTCATAATTATTTACAGTAGTATTGGTAGTATCTGGTGTCCCAGTGGTTCCAGTGACTCCCGATGTCCCGTCTGTAGTACTCGTAGTACCTGTAGTACCCGTGGTTCCTGTGGTTCCAGTGACTCCCGATGTCCCGTCTGTAGTACCCGTGGTTCCTGTGGTTCCAGTGGTTCCAGTGACTCCCGATGTTCCGTCTGTAGTACCCGTGGTTCCAGTGGTTCCAGTAGTAGTACTAGAAGTACCTGGAGAACTTGGAGCAGTATTACTAGGTGTAACTTGAGCAGAAACTGGTAAAATTACAGCTAAAGTGGATACAGCAGTTGCCGCGAGAGCGATATTCAAAGATTTAGACAATTTTAGAGATTTCATTGTACATTTGCCTCGTTTAGAAATTAATTTAAAAAGTCTATTTTTGAGTACCCATTAACCAGTGTGAAAGATTGCTTAAATTTTTGAATCTTACTTGAGTTTGATTAGTGTCTAATTCTTTTAGATGAAAACTGACTTAATTTGTTGTATGACTTTGAAGAACAAAGTTTATTGAGCTTAAATCTCTCTTAATGTTGAATTAACTTAAACTGAAGATTCGCTACAATGTAGATGCGCCATATTCAAGAGATCGACACAATAGATATATCTAGAGGATTAGAGGGAATGACAGAATTAATGATTCAGGACGCGAAAACATTAGCAGACTGGTCTTATATAGCCATAAGTAAGCATTTCAAGAAGATTTTAAAGCATGAAGCCGAAGTGATTCAAGATAAAGATCCAGAAGAGTTACATCAGATGCGCGTAGGAATGCGACGTTTAAGAAGTGCGTGTACTGGTTTTTCTTATGCTTTAAATCTACCCAAAGCAGCTAACGAAAAAAATGTGGGAAAAGTGGCTAGGATTTTAGGAGAATTAAGAGATATTGATGTATTAGAAGAAGCGTTAAAACAACAATATCAACCTGTTTTACCCAAACCTGAACAAAAAGCCTTAAATACCGCTTTAAAAATCTTGTCTGACAAAAGAGATAAAACTTTTTTAAAAGTTAAAAAGATTTTACAAGGTGATTTGTATTCCAATTTAAAAGAAGCTTTTCAGGAATGGTTAGATAAACCTATTTATCAAGATCTGGGCTATTTAGCTATTCAAACAGTTTTACCCGATTTATTGCTACCTCAAGTAAGTCATTTTCTCTTACATCCTGCTTGGTTGATTGGAAATAATAGCATAGAATTACATAAAAATTGGACACCCGAAGAAGTCGAAAATTTATTGCACAAACAAGGATATATTGTACACAATTTACGGAAAGAAGCGAAAAGAACTCGTTATAATATGGAGTTATTTACCGAATTTTATGGCGAATCTTATCAAAATTATTTACAAGATGTTAAGACAATTCAATCAATTTTAGGAGAAATACAAGATTGTTTTGTGTTAGCGGATTTCTTAACTGATGTTTTTGGGAAAAATCTTGAGGACGGAATCCCAACTTTACTAAATAAACTCCAAGAGATACGTTATGAAAAATGGAACGAGTGGCAAGATTTACGCGGTAAGTTTTTAAATCCTGAAACAAGACAAGAATTTCATCTAACAATTTTAGCATCAGAATCCAAGAAATTAGTAGAAACAAATGGGTTAACTCATGTCTAATTTGACTAATATACTTCTGGTGCGTATGTTTTAATTCCTTGTTTAGAATTCCATTGTATTACTCCATCTTTGCCAGTCCAATAAAATTGTATTTGTTTTTGCTGTAATAAATTTTTTGTTGATGATAATGGATCAGAAGTAGTGGCTATGGCTATTTTAGGTTGAATATTAATTAGCCATTTCTGATCTAAATATTTGCTAGACCATAATAAAACATTAGGACTAAGTTTTATGTTATTATCTATACTATTTTGAATTTTATTTGATATAATCCAAACCCAAAATTGTTCATTAAACCGCAATTTTAGTAAAGATGAATTTAACAAATCTAATTGGATATTAGCTAAGTTTACCGTTTGATTATTTTCCAAGTTAATTTTATTATTAACGGCTATATAATTAGCTAAATTTGACCAATCAAAATTAGATTTAAAAGTTATAGCAGAATCAATTTGATTAATTCCCTGTTGTGTAAGAAAAGGAATTATTGTATATTTAAAAGCATCTTCACTATCTCCATTAATTAAAGTAACTTTTCCTCGATCTTGAATAATTATAACGGGTTTATTTGAGGAACTTAAAACAGTAATTTGTACTAAATTTAAACGAGAATAAGTAATGGGAATAATTGTTAATGCGAGCATAAATAGACTGACTAAAAACCACCGACGCTTAAACCAAGGATTTAGCCAAATCAAAAGCATTAGTAAATAAATAAAAATCATTAAACTTAAAGGCAGTTTCCCAAGAGCATAAGAGCTTCCGGGTAAATGATTAAAAAACGTTATTATCTTAACTAAAAAATGAATTGGATAGTAAAATAAAAAAGCGATCGCACTTCCCAAACTTGGATAAATAAACCCTGTAACTGCACTAATTATTCCGCCAATACTAATAATAGTAATTAGCGGTGCGGTAATAATATTAACTAAAATACTGTAAGTTAAAACAATACTAAAACTATAGACTAATAAAGGAAAAGTCCAAACAGAAGCCGCCAATGGTATAGTAACAATAGTCGCTATTGTAGGAGGCAACCAATCAAACCAAAGTAATAAAATAGGTAAAGTAACAATTAATCCCAATGTGGCTAAAAAGCTTAACTGAAAACCTAAATCCCAAATCCATAACGGATTAAATATTAATAAAATTGTACCCGCTAAAATCAAAGAACCATTACTATAAGTTTTTCGATTTTTACACATTCCGATTAATACACCAATTCCCATTAAACTCGCTCGAAGAATAGAAGGCTGTATCCCCGTTAAACCAACATAAAAAACTAAAACAATTATTCCGATAATTAATTGATTTCGTGGTAATAAAGAACGCGTTAATCTAAAGACAATACCGAGCAATAAAGCAACCTGAAATCCTGATGCTGCGAAAACATGAGCTAATCCTGTTTTAATAAATAATTCACGAACTTCTATCGGTAAATCTACCGCTTGTCTTCCTAATACAATCGAACCTAAGATACTTCCATATGAGTCACCTAATCCTTGACGTAGAGAAGAAACAATTCTTTGTCTAATCATCCATAAACCCCAAGGAGGTTGTTGTATTTCAATGAGTTTTAATCCTTTTAAACCAGCAAAAGTACCCTGACGAGCTAAATAAGCTTTAAAATTAAAAGAACTTGGGTTAGTATTTGGTTTAGGTAAATATAATACCCCTTGTATGGTTATGACTTGGTTAGCATGAATTTCTACTTTTTTTGAAGCGGGGAGAGTAACATATAATTTTCCTTCAACTGATTGATTAGTAAGACTTGAAGTTGTTACCTGTTGTGAAGCGAACCAAAATTGTATTTTTTGATTAGCAGTTTGTCTACTCTCACTTAAAGCTTTTCCTGTAACGGTAACGATTTGACTTTTAGAATTAGTTAAAAGAAAACTAATATCATTTGAATTGGGTTGAGGAATGCGTAATTGTAAATAAATCATGCCAAAAAGTGCCACAATTACAGCTATTAACCAAAATTTATGAGTAAAATTTTTATAATTTAATCTTTGGATGATTATACTTGCTAAAAAATAGACCAATAATAAGCCAAAAATAACAGTAATCCATTGCCAAATCGAAGGATGAGGATTAGTAACACCAAAAAATCCCGTAAAAAATAATCCTATGCTATAGGATAAACAAAAAGCTAAACCCCAATTGCGGTTCATGGAATTAGAAACTCATTTATAAAATTTTAATCATCAACATACTTAATAAAACAAACTTATTTTGTATAACAATTAACAATGAATTAATATCCGTATTTTAAACTAAGTCCTTTACACAAAATAAAAATAGTGGGGATTTCCCACTGTTATTTTTAACTAAAAGAAATTACTCAAGTAATTTTATCTAAATTGAAAGACCTAAATTAATGCCAAAAATAGCATGAATAACTAAAAGAATCATCGCTGTGCTACCAAGATAAGCATGAATGGTTCGCATTATCGCTTTATTGTCGCCACCAAATCCAATGAATGCAATTAGCGCATTAATTCCCAATAATACAATCACCAGCGATCCAGTCAAAAAATGAGGACTTTCAAAAATGGGTTGATTTTGCATCACAAGAGATAATATTCCGCCTGTATAGCCCAAAGTAATGAATAAATACATTAATGGAGCTAATTTACGATGATCAGCGCGACTTTTCATCGCCACCTCTCCATCTTTCGTGATTCTGCTGCGCCATCCTGCATAAACGACATAACTCCCCATGACAAAAACCACAATACCCATCATTACGGGATGTCCCCAATGGACTATTGGTTCAGGAGTACCAAGACTATTAAACCAATCGGCGATCGGTTCTAAATATCTTCTAAAATTCGTCATTTCCAGTTCTCCTCTCAAAATACTTAATAAATGTTAATCTTAATTTACAAATCTACACGTTACGGGAGATAAAGGCAATCTTTTTAAAGCAATTAATGATTTTTAGTTTTTTAAAAAACTTGTTGCTTTAATAAAGAAAAAAAGCTAGAACTAAAGTAGGAAAGTTAGTCGTAAAAAAGTTTAAAAATATTTTTAAAACAACCGCTACAGCTTACCAGAGGTAAAAACAGATGAAATTCCTCTTAAAAAATCGAATTGAAGCTGGACAATTATTAGCCACCAAGCTAATAAAATATGCTAACGACTCTGATAGATTAATTTTAGCCCTTCCTCGTGGGGGAGTTCCCGTTGCTTATTGTATTGCTCAAAAACTTAACCTACCCTTAGATGTCTGCTTGGTGCGTAAATTAGGAACTCCTCAACGGCCAGAATTAGCAATGGGTGCGATCGGACCTAGTGGTGTTATGGTGATTAATGAATCGGTCGTAAATTCCCTAAACATTTCTGATGAGACAATACAAAAAGTAGCACAACGAGAACAACAAGAATTAGAAAGACGGGAATTGTTATACAGAGGCGATCATCCTTATCGGGGGATACAGGATCAGACCATTATTTTAGTCGATGATGGCGCGGCTACAGGAGCAACCTTACAAGCTGCGATCGCAACCATCAGAAAACAAAATCCTAAGACTATTATTGTAGCAGTTCCGATAATTTCGCCAGAAGCATTATTAGCACTTGATCCTGTAGTTGAGGAATTAGTTTATCTTTTTTCACCCTATCCCCTTGAGTCTATTAGTTATTGGTATAACAATTTTGCTCAAACAACAGACGAGGAAGTCTGTCATCTACTCAACTCGTTTTTTCTTCCCTTCGCTCTCCGTTAAATCATGTTTGCCCTTGAGAACTGCCTTATCTCAATGACAAATACCATAATTAAAACAAAATAATTATAAAGATTTGTTAAAAATTTAAGAAGACTGAGCCTACTGTATCATCAACAAACTTTTTCCGTCTTTTTGAGGCTCACTCCGTAATTTCTAGGATATATGCTTTTTAATCGTTTATTCAAGGATATGACTAATCATGTTTTTTACAATATTGTGCAGTTTTTTAGCCTCAGTATAAAGCACATTAATTATGATATAATTTGCTTGAAAATACTGAGCAATCACTGAAATATTTAATATCATTCAGTACTATTTACAGGTGAGCAACTCCTTCAGTAAATACACTATTTAATTTTTGTTTTTTTCTTGAATTGCGTATTTTTATCCTTGTTCTTATCTAGTTACATCTTTTAAATTAAAAATGTAAACATTATTTTTGTGTACGCTTAATCAAATTAATTAATTTGAAGAAGACACAAAATATTAAAATAGGTATAGAATATAAAATGTCATTAGAAACGAATGGTAACTTATTATTTGATGATGAAA
Organism: Aphanothece hegewaldii CCALA 016; assembly: GCF_003007785.1. Taxonomy (GTDB): domain Bacteria; phylum Cyanobacteriota; class Cyanobacteriia; order Cyanobacteriales; family Microcystaceae; genus Chroococcus; species Chroococcus hegewaldii. The sequence goes on from NZ_PXOH01000003.1 coordinate 172,521, forward strand.
CATTGCTGACTTCCTATGGAACCAATGAAAATCAAATTTTATTAACAAATTTTCTAAATAATAATAAAATGATTGCACTAGCTGGTAATAGCTGGGTTAAATTTAAAATTCCGACTTACGAAATAACACAAAATACTATTTTATCATTTTCTTTTAAAAGCACTTCTGTAGGCGACATACACGCCATTGGAGTAGATAACGATAATATGATTAGTCCTAATCAAATTTTTCAAATTTCTGGCACACAAGACTATGGAGTGCTAGATAATAATAATTATCTAAATTCGACTCCTGGAACTTGGAAAAACTATAAAATATCATTAAATCAATACTTGACAGGAGAGATCAAATATTTAACTTTTATCAATGATCAAAATGATAATCAAACTGGTAATAGCTATTTTGCTAACATTACACTTTCCGAAAGACTTGCACCTAAAACAGACACTTTTAATACCCTAGAAGATAATTTTATTTCAATTGCTACCAATCAACTAATCAGTAATGATATTGGAACATCTTTAAATATAACAGGTGTTGGAAATGCAATTAATGGAACCGTTAGTTTAAATAATAATAATGTTGTTTTTACTCCTACAGGCAACTTTTATGGGAACGGCTCTTTTAGATATACGGTAAGCGATCGTAATGGTAAAACATCAGCCGCAGCAGTTAATATTAAAGTCAAATCAGTCAACGATGTACCCATTACTGTTAATGATAACTTCGCCACAAATAAAAATAATTCTCTTGCAATTCCCATCAATCAACTTTTAAGCAATGATAGCGATCCCGATGGAGATATACTATCCTTAATAGGAGTCAATCAAGCCGTCAACGGTAGCGTTCAACTGAGTGGAACTAATGTCCTTTTTACGCCTAATCCTAATTTTAGTGGTGCAGCTAATTTTAATTACACAGTTAGCGACGGTAAAGGAGGAACATCCACTACTCAAGTAACTGTTACCGTTAATAGTCTTAGTAGTGGCGATACAACATCAGGAAAACTAGGAACAAATCTAGCTGGATTAGCGGATTATTCAGCACAATTGCCTTTTATTGATGGTTTTCGCACTTCTAGATCATGGATTCCGCAAAAATGGGGTGTTTGGGATACAGGCGAAAGCAGTTTATTAAATTTAGATGCTGATGGTTATGTAAAATCTTTACCAAGTGCAAATTCTTCTACCTATACCTTCGTTGGTACTATTTTATTTAGAGATCTACAAGGAAAATACCCAGGCGGAAAATATATTGTTCTTTATGACGGTGAAGGAACAATAAATTATAATTTTGACGCAGTAAAAGATGTTACCGCTTCTAGACCAGGACGTGATGTCATCAATGTAACACCTTCGGAAGGGGGAATATATATATCAATTACCGCCACAGATCCTAATCAGACAGGAAACTATATTCGTAATATTCGCGTAGTACCTGAAGCCGCCCTTACCACCTACGCTCAACAAATTTTTAACCCGACTTTTGTAGAGAAAAGCGATCCTTTTGGTGCAGTTCGTTTTATGGATTGGATGGGAACCAATAACTCGACTCAAAGCCAATGGAACGATCGTCCAACCCTCACGGATGCAAGTTGGGCGACGACTGGAACACCTGTCGAAGTAATGGTGAAATTAGCTAATAGTCTTGATATTGATCCTTGGTTCTGTATGCCCCATTTGGCAACCAATGAATATGTCACCAATTTTGCTCAGTATGTCAAAGACAATTTAGAACCAGGACGCAAAGTTTATGTAGAATACTCAAACGAGGCTTGGAACTGGCAATTTCAACAGACACATTGGGTTTATCAACAATCTCTGGCTGCTGGTTTAGAGTTTTATATGGATTTGTACAGCAAGCGCACCACCGAAATTACCCGTATTTGGGACGGGGTTTGGGGAACCGATAAAGAGCGAGTCATTGGTGTAATGGGATCACAAGCTGCGAATGTTTGGTTAGGACAACGTGAATTGTCTTATGTTTGGGATACCACCGGTCCAAAATCTCATGAGTATTATGGAATTGATGCAATTGCGATCGCGCCCTATTTTGGTGGATACTTAGGAGATCCTAACACAGCAAACGAAATAGCCAGTTGGACACAAAATCCTGATGGAGGATTGAGCAAACTATTTGATGAGTTAACTCAAGGTGGTGTGATTAGTTCTAGTCCCCAAGGAGGCGCTCTACAAGAAAGTTACTCATGGATGGCGAACTATGCTTCTTTAGCTCAACAACAAGGGTTAGAACTTCTTGCTTATGAAGGGGGACAGCATCTTGTCGGTTATTGGGGTGCGGAAAATAATCAAGCACTTACTAATTTATTCATCGCAGCTAATAGAGATCCGCGCATGGGAGATATTTATAAACAATACCTGAATAAGTGGTACGAGTTAGGTGGTGGTACATTCCTCAACTTCTCTGATATCGGACTACCTACTAAGTGGGGCAGTTGGGGAACTCTTGAATATGCTAGTCAAAATAGTTCGCCTAAATATAATGCTCTGATGGATGTTATTCAATCTCTCTCTACTTCTAGCCAATAATTGCTCTTTTGAACGTTTCAAAAAACAATACATTATTATATTTTTTAATCAAGATTGCAGGGATTTGGTTTCCAAATCCTTATATCATTTCTACAGATTTGAGCTAAAACAATTAAAATGGGGATGACAAAATGTTCTAAACGGTTTCATTCATGGAAAAACTCAAACAATTATTGTCTTGGTTCGGGCGAGTTGCTAAACCTTATTGGACATCTTCAGAAAAATGGAAAGCTATAGGCTTATTAGCTATTGTTATTAGTTTTATTATTGCCGTCAATTTTGCTAGTGTAACTCTCAATGAAGTTCAAGGAAAATTCGTAACCTCCTTAAGTGAGAAAAAAATTGAGGAATTTCAGAAAAATCTTTTAACTTTTATGGGAATTATCTTAGCTTTATTTACCGTTAGTGTAATTCAATCGATCGTACAACAAAAATTAAGCTTGTATTGGCGGGAATGGCTAACTAAAAACTTTCTAGCTCGATATTTTAATAACAAAGCTTTTTATAAAGTTAATAATTACAATGCGATCGATAATCCCGATCAAAGAATTTCTGATGATCTTGAATCATTTGTTGGTCAGACGCTCAATTATACTTTAGATTTTGGTAGTAATCTTTTGAGTGGTTTTCTCTTTATTGGGGTTCTTTGGTCACTCAATCATTCATTGGTTTGGATCGCCCTAGCGACAGCATCAATTCAAACTTTACTAAGTTTTTTAATCGGCAGAATTCTTACACCTCTAAATTTTAAAGATCTGCAATATCAAGCTGATTTTCGTTATGGTTTAGTTCATGTTCGTAATAATAGTGAATCGATCGCCTTTTATCAAGGAGAAAAACAAGAATCTAAAATGCTTCAAGAACGGTTTAGCCGTCTGTTGGCTGTACTTCATCAAGCGATTTATCCTCGAAGTGGTTTAAATGCTTTTAATGTCGGAATCGTTTATCTTATTTTCTTACTAGCTTATTGGATTTTAGCCCCTCAATATTTCTCTGGTCAAATCCCTTTTGGTGATATTAGTCGTTCGACTCATGCTTTTACGAGGGTTTTATTTGTCTTCGGTTGGTTTGCTAACTCTTTTGAAGGTTTAACTCTATATGCAGCAGTCATTAAACGTCTTGGAACTTTTGCAGAATTTTTAGATAAAGTTAATCTACCTTCCCAAAAAGATCACACAATTAATACGATTATTGAGCCTCGCTTTGCTCTCTCTCATGTTACCCTTAAAACTCCTGATCAAGAAAAAATCCTAGTCGAAAATCTTGTTTTAGAAGTGCCAACAAGTGAAGGTATTTTATTAATGGGTCCTTCAGGAGTCGGCAAAAGCTCTATTTTACGAGCGGTAGCAGGACTTTGGGATAGTGGCAAAGGCTATATTTATCGTCCTTCTCATGAAGAAATGCTATTTATTCCCCAACGTCCTTACATGACTTTAGGCTCACTTCGTAATCAGATTATTTATCCTCATATCGATCTTGATGTCAGTAATGAACAATTACAAGCTATTTTAGAAAAAGTTAACCTTTCCGACTTAGCCTCAAGAGTTGGCGGTTTTGATGTCGAACTCAATTGGGCAGATGTACTATCTTTGGGCGAACAACAACGGTTAGCCTTTGCACGTCTTTTTTTACTCAATCCTAAATATGCCGTTCTTGATGAGTCTACCAGCGCACTCGATGTCAAAAATGAACGCCATCTCTATCAAATGCTTAAAGATTCCCATACGACTTATATTAGCGTTGGACACCGACCGACGATCGTTCCTTTCCATGAAATAATTGTCGAGTTTCTTGGGTTAGGAAAATGGCGATCGTTTCCTCGCTCTCACTATTCCATCGATGATACTCCCGTTGATGGAAATGGTGCAAACCTATTGTAGGGGTTTGATTGCCAAACCCTGAGCCTTGGCATAAAACTTAAGATTGATTCTAGGGGTTTGGTTGCCAAACCCTTATCTTTAAAGCTACAGTAATAAATTGTCCTTATCTATAAATTTTTCGAGCCATGACCAAAGCAGTAAACGATAAAGTCGTCGTTAAAGATTATTTCAACGCAACAGGGTTCGATCGATGGCGTAGAATTTATGGTGATGGAGAAGTTAATAAAGTTCAACGTGATATTAGAGTTGGACATCAAAAAACCATTGATACCGTCATTGAATGGCTCGAAGCCGATGGTAATCTTAGTAATATCATGATTTGTGATGCAGGTTGCGGGGTGGGTAGTTTAGCCATACCCTTAGCCCAAGCAGGGGCGAAAGTATATGCTAGTGATATTTCTGAGAAAATGGTCACAGAAGCCGCCAAACGCGCCCAAGAAACGTTAGGATATTCTAACTCCATTGCTTTTACTGTACAGGATTTAGAAAGCTTATCGGGGAAATATCACACCGTCATTTGTTTAGATGTTTTGATTCACTATCCCGTACCCGATGCGGCAAAAATGATTACTCATCTTGCATCTTTAGCCGATTCTAGACTAATCCTGAGTTTTGCACCAAAAACCTTTTTCTTGTCTATCCTAAAAAAAGTTGGTGAATTTTTCCCAGGTCCCAGTAAAGCGACTCGTGCCTATCAACACAAAGAAGCAGATATCATCAAGATTTTGCAAGATAACGGTTTTACGATCAAACGTACCAGTATGACAAGTACTCGTTTTTATTTTTCTCGTATCTTAGAAGCAGTTCGTTAAAAGGGGTTTAACCCGATGGCAGTCACAACAGGGCAACTTAGACAATGGAAGCAAGACAAGCGCCCAATCATTACTCTAACCGCTTGGGATTATGCGATCGCACAAGTTTTAGATGAGGCTGAAGTAGACTTGATTTTGGTTGGAGATTCCCTAGCTATGTCTATTTTAGGTCATCAAACAACCTTACCGATTACTTTAGATGAAATGATCCATCATGCGTCTGCGGTGTATCGGGGTGTAAAACGGGCGTTAGTGGTGTGTGATTTGCCTTTTTTGAGTTATCAAGAAAGTACGACTCAAGCGATCCACTCAGCAGGACGAGTTTTAAAAGAAACGGGCGTTAGTGCGGTTAAACTAGAGGGAGGCTATCCTGCTATTGTCGAAACGATCGCCCAACTAACGGCTATTGGTATTCCTGTGATGGGACATATTGGGTTAACGCCTCAATCTGTACATCGTTTAGGTTATCGACAACAGGGAAAAACACAAGAGGATGCTGATCGGATTTTCAATGAAGCGATCGCACTTTCTCAAGCGGGAGTTTTTTCGATTGTCTTAGAACATATTCCCAGTGATTTAGCTGCTATCATTACTGATAAATTACCCATTCCAACCATTGGTATCGGGGCGGGGAATCGTTGTGATGGACAGGTTTTAGTCACTGCTGACTTATTGGGATTAACGAAAAAACAGCCCCCCTTTGCGAAATCTTATGTTAATTTACGTGAAATTATTACCCAAGCCGTACACAATTATGCTAAGGAAGTTCAAGAAAAAAATTTCCCTCAATAAGTTGCTTCCTCGGATACACCCAAAAAAGTCATCTATGCTGCTGCTGTAATCGCTTCCTGACCGTGTGAACGCAGCAAATCCATTAATTCATCCTTATAATCGTGAAAAACGGTTTGACGCTTAATCTGACACGAGCGCTCTGGTAAATTGACGACGATTTCCCGTCTGACGGTTCCAGGACGTGCGCCAAGGGCATAAATACGGTTAGATAAGAATACGGCTTCTTCAACATCATGGGTAATCATAAAGATGGTGATGTTAGTCCGTTTCCATAGATCTAACATAAAGTTGTGCATCGATTCTTTGGTATGAATATCCAATGCGCCAAAAGGTTCATCCATTAATAATACCTTGGGTTCGGAGGCTAAAGCACGTGCGATCGCTGCTCGTTGTTTCATCCCTCCCGATAGTTCTTTTGATAAAGATTTAGCAAACTTAGATAAACCAACTACATTAAGATAATAACTCGCTCTTTCCCGTCTTTCACGAGCGGGAATTCCCTGTAACTTGAGACCAAATTCTGTGTTTTCTTGAATATTCATCCAAGGATACAGTGTATAGTGTTGAAAGACCATGCCGCGATCGGGTCCTGGACCTGTTACGGGTTTTCCATCTATTTTGACATCTCCTGTTGTAGGCTGATCTAATCCTGCTATTTGACGCAGTAGAGTCGATTTTCCTGATCCTGATGCACCCACTGCACAGATAAACTCTCCCTGTTCAATGTCCATGTTGATATCTTTGAGAACGACGAGAGTTCCTTGTTTCGTTTCAAAATGCTTATGTAGGTTTGTAATTTTTAGATACATCTTTTCAATTCCATCCTAAAGATACTGTTAATTTTGGGGGATTTGTGCTATGCAAATTGTGTTTTAAATCACTAATTAGCGTTTTTGACTCGACCATTTACAAGTGACTCTGAGAAGATATTGGAATAAAAGGTCAAAACACAAACCAATAACCCCAATGACAATTAATCCAACAAAGATTTCATCGGTTCTTAAAAAACGTCCCGCGACACTAATTCGACGACCTAAACCTTCAGTGGATGCGATTAATTCTGATACAATCACTAATTGCCAAGCTGCTGCTAAGTTAATTCGACAAGCGTCAATAATACCGGGTAAAACGTGGGGAAAAATAACCTGAGTTAATGTCTGCCAACGATTCCCACCTAAAATATAAGTGGCTTCGATTAAATCTTTTGGGACAAATTTAACGGTATCCATTACCATCAGTGAATTAAAGAAGAAAACTCCAAGAAAAATCAACATGATTTTTGGTTCTTCCCCAATCCCTAAATATAGAATTAATAAGGGAATAAAAGCGGGTGCGGGCATATAACGCATTAAGCCGAAAAGTGGTTCTAAGAGAGCGCGAATACTCGGAAAACTCCCCATTAATACCCCAACTGGAATAGAAAGCAACGAGGCAAAAATAAAGCCCACGCCAACCCGCCACAAACTCGCTACCGTATCTTTTAATAGTTCTCTTGTACTCCAAAGTCGGCCAAATGCGTCTAGGACTTTTGCAGGTGAAGGGAGAAATTTCGGGTCAATATTACCAAAGGTTGTGACGAGCCACCACAATAATAAAGGGAGTGCGATCGATGTAATGGTTAAAACAGTATAAAGGGGTTTAGGAATATCTTCGGCTAATCGCCAGAAAACACTCGGTTGTAAATTATTGTTACGAGGTGGTGTTTTTGTGGTCAATTCTGTGCTTTGTGTCATGTTCGGTTCTCCAAAAGGGAATAATGTTTTTACGATTTGTATTTTTCGGCGTATGCTTTAACAAAGCGATCGTCAAATAATTTACTTGTATCGGGTTCATTTTGGGCTAAACCCACTTCAACCAAAAACTCGCCCAGTTTTTCGGCTGCATAGTGCAAAGAAGTCATATCATTACCAGGGACAAAAGCTTTAAGATTTTCGTCTATAGTAAATAGCTTCGTTCCATCGGCATATTGTTGATATTCCGCAACCGAAACACCCGCCCGTCTGGCCATAATTTCAGTTGCTCTTTCTGGGTTTTTCTGGATAGTTTCTAGAGTGGCAAACCAAGAATCTACTAAAGCTTGTACTTTTTCGGGGTTTTCTTCGATATATTTACGATTAAAAACCAAATGATCGGAAATTGAGCCTGGAAAGTCTTTAGAGCTAAATAATTCTTTACTTCCAGGACGTTTTAAAGCTTGGGTGGTAAAGGGGGCAAAAACGGCGACTGCATCAACTTGTCCACCGACAAAAGCAGAAGCAGCTTTACCAGTTTCGAGAGGCACAAACTGAATATCTTTTGGAGACATCCCCGCTTGTTTGAGTCCCAGTAATAAGAGAAAATGATCAACGGTTCCTTCTTCGGCGGCGACTTTTTTTCCTTTAAGATCCTGAACCGAGTTGATGCCTTCACGGACAATTACTTTATCGTTTCCCGTTGAGTTATCATTCACTAAGACAACTACTTGGTCAGCACCACCAACAACCGAACTGACTGTATCTCCCAATGTTTGGCTATTAGCATCTATTTGTCCTGCTGTCAAGGTACTTATTGATTCTAAATAACCATCAAACCATTTTAGATCGACTGGAACTCGTTGATCTTTAAAGATTCCTTTTTCTTTCGCCACTTGCCAGGGAAACCAGCCAGGCCATGCACTAAACCCCAAGCGAACCGCATCTACGCCCGCACTAGAAGCTATTTCATCTTCACTGGTGGTTTTAATATAAACGGCGGGATTCGTGCAAGCTACTGTTAAAGATAAGGTAATCACGAAAAGTAAAATAGAAGATATTAGCGATCGATGTTTCATAGTTTTACATTGTAGAAATAGTCAAAATTAAGCGGATAAAAAGTCTGCTGTAATGAATATTTGATTGGGCAATCATCAGAACCTTAATACACCAGTGAATGAATGATGGAAGATAAATATTTGATTGGGCAATCCGTTAGTACATTAATACACCAGTGAATGAATTCACTGTCTCATAGCTTAAGTCCATTAAAATGGACTAAAAACTCTTTATATTGAGTCGGTTTTAACAAGGGGCTGTGTTCGCCGTGCGACGGCGAACCTTGTACGCCCCGCCGACTGTAGAGACGCGCCATGGCGCGTCTCTACGAGACAGGGATTTTAATCCCTGGCATACTGGCATACTGGCATACTGGCATACTGGCGTAATGGCATACTGGCGTAATGGCATACTAATCACTGATTGTTTATTCCTCCATTAGTCCCTGACGTATTAATTACTTACTAACCTCGAATAATGGTGGGTTGTTGCAGGATGATTCAGTTGAGAACTTACCCAACTAAACCACTCATCTAACCCTTCACCAGTCTTAGCCGAAACAGGAATAATAGTTACAGTTGGATTCATCTGACGTACATTACTAATAATGCGATTGAGATCAATTTCTAAGTAGGGGGCTAAGTCCATTTTGGTAATCAATAAACAGTCTGCTTCTTGAAACATCACGGGATATTTCAAAGGTTTATCTTCTCCTTCTGCAATACTGAGTAAAGCGACTTTCGCGTGTTCTCCAACTTCAAATTCAGCCGGACAAACCAAATTACCCACATTTTCGACGAAAACTAAATCAAAGTCTGATGGGTTATATTCGTGAGCGAGACGATGAATACCCCCTGCAACCATCTTAGAATCGAGGTGACAGGAACGACCCGTATTAATCGCAATCACAGGTACATCATATTGTCTTAAACGCTCTGCATCTAATTCTGTGGTCATATCGCCTTCAATAACCGCAATTTTGACCTCATGGCTCAGTTTTTCGAGAGTACGTTCAAGTAATACGGTTTTTCCAGCACCAGGACTACTCATAATATTTAGACAAGTAATACCCCACTCGTCGAAATGTTCTCGGTTATGGTCGGCTCCTGCTTGGTTAGCATGAAGTAAATTTATGCCTAAAGCTGCGTCAAAGGTTTGGTGCATATTAGCTTAAACTCCTTTTATCAAGGATTTGGATAGGGAAACGGGGGAGAGAGAGAAGAAAGACAAAAATCACCGTAAAGAGCCTGTTTTTGCTTCAATTTCTGGCTGTATATATTCAATGCGATCGATTTTGAGTTCTCGACCTGAGCGAATATCTTCCATCGGCGATTGACATTTAGGACAAGCGTACTGTATACCAATTTCAGGATAATATTCTTGTTGGCAACGGTGACAAAAGGCAATTAAAGGCGTTTCTTGAATGACCAGTTTTACCCCATCTAAAAAAGTGTTTTGGGTTTGGACTTCAAAAGCAAATTGCAAACTCGCCGGTTCTACACAAGTAAACTGTCCCACCGTAAGATAAATCTGTGTAATTTTGGGACGTTCTGGCTCTTGCTCCCACCAATCACGTACAGTAATGAGTAACGCCTTTGTCATGTCGGTTTCGTGCATGATTTTAAGTCCAAGCGATTAATTCTGGTTGTGCTTCTGGATGAATGTAAGCGGGTTTTCGAGTGCGGGGTAATTGCCCTGATTTAACCAAATGCGCCATCGAATCGCAAATAACCCGTGTCGCCATCAAAGAAGTCATATCACTAACGTCATAAGGGGGGGAAACTTCGACAACTTCGATTCCACAAACGGGAACTTTTCGGATAATTTTACCCAGTAAACCGAGGGCTTCACGAGGCAGTAAACCACCGGGTTCAGGCCAACCGGTGCCAGGAACAAATCCCGCATCGATACAATCAATATCGAAACTAATCCAGACACAATCTGTCCCATCTGTGGCGCGTTCAATAGCATAATCCGCCGCCGCATCTAAGCCCATTTCAGTAATATCAGTCACGGTTAAGATATTTGTTGCTCGTTCTCGACAGACTTTTACACCTTGTCGGGGGACTTGCCATCCGCCTATTCCCAGTTGTACTAAATTCTTAGCGGGGGCGTTTTTCATGTTGGTAGCATGAAACCAAGGACAAGTGTGCATCCGTTCGTCTAAATCGGTTTCTTGGGTGTCTACGTGTCGGTCAAAATGGATAATACCAACTTTTTTGTCTCCCAAATGGCGACAAATGCCGCGTACTGTGGGAAAACCGATCGAATGATCACCACCGAGTAGAATAGGAAATGCACCAGAATTAAAGATATGCGCTACGCCTTTAGAAATCTGGTCAAATGATTTCTCATTATTACCCGGAATTGTGAAAACATCCCCGACATCACACATAGTAATCTGTTCGCGTAAATCTACTCCCATTTCAAAGTTATAGGGGGTATAAAGTGCCGAAATACGGCGAATTCCTTGGGGACCGAAACGAGTTCCAGGGCGATAAGTAGTTCCCGAATCATGGGGTATTCCAACAATAGCCACATCGTAGTTACCAACTTGACGGACATCCTCTAAATAAGGAGCCTTCATAAAGGTGTTAATGCCTGCATAGTGGGGCAATTCACCACGAGAAAAAGTGGGAATAGTACGATCGATAATACTATCAGCCGCTTCGAGTCCGTATTCTAGCCCTTTATTAACTTCTTGTTGCCAACCCGTCAAAGGCAGCCGATTTTCGAGTTCTAAGGCTCGTTCTGCTTCCGAGGAATGGCCGTTATTATTACCATTCGGGGGCATAAAAGAAGGATGCTCGCTCATCTGTAAACTCCTGTAATGATGACAATACAAAGTATAGATGCACAAAACCCCAAGAGAAATATCTTAGAGATTGTTTTGTGTCAATCTATGATTTCTCCCGGGTTTTTTTCCCTCCGTGTAGCCACCTACAAGAGGACTCAAATTTAATTAAGTCTAAATGCAATTTGATTAAGGTAGCTCGCCTCTCTCGGACCAGACGTTATTCACCGGAACCCTAGAGGCAATATATTTAAATATATGGTAAGTTATTGAATTTAAAATAAAAATAGCAACTGTTGATCCAAGTAAATGTATAAAATATTACAAATCTCAGTTTGTGTAAGGATTTGAAGACCAAATCCCTACAGGCAGATTTAGGTAACTTAAATTTTTCAAGTATTGAAGCAAACAAAAACTGAGAAATCTCATATAAGTTCTGTAACGTATTTTGAAGTTATGTAGCTATTTAAGAAGGGAAATTCTAACTGTGGGATAAATTAGCCGATAATCCAGAAGATAACAAAGAGAACACTAGGAAGGAGTCATTACTCAATGTCTCATAGCGTTAAAATTTACGATACCTGTATCGGTTGCACTCAATGTGTACGCGCTTGCCCTACCGATGTATTAGAAATGGTACCTTGGGACGGTTGCAAAGCCGGACAAATTGCCTCTTCTCCCCGTACACAAGATTGTGTAGGTTGTAAGCGGTGTGAAACAGCTTGTCCTACTGACTTTTTAAGCATTCGGGTTTACCTAGGTGCTGAAACAACCCGTAGTATGGGTCTAGCTTACTAAGCACCGAGATTTCATTAGGCAATCATCCTGTTTTAAAGTCTTGGGACAAAATTCTAAAAAAGAGGGAAGATTATCCCTCTTTTCTAATTTATAGGGTATGGTTATTGTTCCCCTATCCCGATTTAGTTTGATTGAGTTTGATTTAGCGACTTCGTCCGAAAAGAGTGGTCATACTTCCTAAGCGATCGCTATATTCTTGAGTAAGAGCCTCACTACGATAACGCCAACTCCAATTACCCTCGGCTTTACCTGGGGTATTCATTCGCGCATCTGAGCCTAAACTAAAGATATCTTGTAAAGGAATAATGGCTTGATTAGCGACGGAACTTAGGACAAGACGAATCAAATCCCAACTAATCCCATAAGAACTAGCACAGCCTAAATACTGTAGAAGACGACCTTTTTCATAGTCCCGTAAATCCTCATGATACCAACCCATTGTTGTATTATTATCATGAGTTCCCGTATAGATCACGCTATTAAGACTCGCATTAAACGGTAAATAAGGATTTCCTGAATCGCCCCCAAAGCCAAAATGAAGAATTTTCATCCCCGGAAAACCATACTTATCACGCAAATCTAAGACCGCTTGATCAATATCGCCCAAATCTTCCGCAATAATTGGCAGTGTTCCTAAATTACTCCGAATTGCTTCAAATAATTCCGCTCCAGGACATTTGACCCACTGACCATTAATCGCCGTTTCTTCGCCCGCACGAACTGACCAATAAGATTCTAAACCGCGAAAATGATCGATCCGAATCACATCAACAATATACAACACACTTTGAACGCGACGTACCCACCAATCAAAATTAGTTGATTGTAGATAATCCCAGTTATAAATCGGATTGCCCCATAATTGACCCGTTGCCGAAAAATAATCGGGGGGAACTCCAGCAATTTCTAACGCTTCTCCCGTATTTGGATCGAGTTTAAAAACTTCTGGATGTGACCAAACATCTGCGCTATTTTGGGAAACATAAATCGGAATATCGCCTACAACTTGAATCCCTGAAACGTTAGCATACCGTTTAAGAGCAAACCATTGCTCAAAGAACTCATACTGCACAAACTGATAAAAGAAAATCTCTTGCTGTAAATTATGACGCGCTTGGTTCAAGACATCAGGATAACGATGGCGTAGTTCTTGTGACCATTGCGTCCAACTTCCTGTACCTTGTGTGTCCAATAAAGCCATAAACAGCGCGTAATTATCGAGCCATGTTGCATTTCCTCGACAAAATCCTTCAAATTGTCGGGCAGCAATGGGAAGCGCTTGAATTGAAAGAGCGAAATTTTGCGCGGCTTTTCTTAAAAGTGGCATTTTCCAAGCAATCACTTTATCAAAATCCACCATATCTAGTGGGAAATTGGGTAGATTTTGTAAGTCTTCTTCTTGTAATAATCCCTTTTCTAACAGTATATCTGGACTGATTAAGAGAGGGTTACCAGCGATCGCAGAAAAACTCATGTAAGGAGAGTTTCCATATCCTGTCGGCCCCAACGGTAAAATCTGCCAAAGTCGCTGTTTACTTTGAACTAAAAAATCAACAAACTCATAAGCTTCTTTTCCTAAATCCCCTATCCCGTAACGACCAGGAAAACTTGTAGGATGGAGTAAGATACCGCTAGTGCGGGGAAATGGCATAACTTGATCACCTCAACGTAATCTCTAAATTCTAAATTGTATTCGAGTTAGTTAGGGGTCGAATCTTCCTTATGTTGGGGATTCAAAAAAAAATTTATAATTATTCGATTCTGGCTGATTTTGCGGCTTTTTCCATCAAAATCACTTGTGTTGATTGCTCTTGTCCATTTTCAGAAGGACGACGTTGAAGATAGGTTCCATCGGTTTGTAATTCCCAAGCTTGACGATTATCAGAAAGCATAATCCCTAATATTTCTTGTAACTCTTTCATAATGGCTGGATCTTCAACCGGTGTCACCGCTTCAACCCGACGAGTGAGATTACGCGTCATCCAATCTGCACTACCGATATATATTTCCTCATTCCCTCCATTATTAAAATAGAAAATCCGAGAATGTTCTAAGAAACGACCGATAATACTAATAACGCGAATATTACTACTCACATCGGTAATTCCGGGTCGTAGACAGCAAATTCCTCGTACAATTAAATCAATTTGGACACCCGCTTGGGACGCTTGATACAAGGCTTCAATGACCAAGGGATCAACTAAAGCATTCATTTTCGCTACAATGCGACCACTACCACTATTACGACAGTGTTCGGCTTCTCGTAAGATCATAGCGATCATGCGATCTCTCATATTAACTGGCGCGACCAACAGTTTACGATAGGATTTCTGCCTAGAATATCCAGTTAAAAAATTAAATAAATCTGTTAAATCTTCGCCTAATTCTTGACGACAACTAAATAATCCTAAATCAGTATATAATTTTGCTGTTTTTGGGTTATAATTACCAGTCCCAATATGAACATAACGACGAATTTGGTTTCCTTCTTGACGAACAACCAGTATTATTTTGGTATGAGTTTTTAGACCAACTAAACCATAAACAACGTGTACGCCAGATTGTTCTAATTTTTTTGCCCAAGTAATGTTATTTTCTTCATCAAAGCGGGCTTTTAATTCAACTAAAACCGCCACTTGTTTACCATTTTCGGCGGCGGCAATTAAAGAATGTATAATCGGCGAATCCCCCGAAGTACGATAAAGAGTCATTTTAATGGCTAAAACGTGGGGATCGTGTGCAGATTGAGTAATAAATTGCTGTACTGAAGCCGTAAAGGAATGATACGGGTGATGGACTAAAATATCGTTATGGCGAATTAGATCAAAAATTTCGTCGCCTTCAAGTTGAATAATATTATCTTCATTACCATCTACCAATTCTTTGATATTTTCTAAAACTGGCGGTGTTACAGGAGTCCAAGGCGTTTCTTTAAGATCAGGACGCGGAATCGACATAAAATAAAATAAATCTTTGAGTCCGAGTAATCCCTCAATTTCATACACATCTATTTCCGCTAGTCCCAAATCATCTATTAATTTTTCTTTGATATGGGCTGGAATAGAGGCATATATTTCTAAACGAACGGCAGATTTACCAATACGTCTTTTACGGATTTCTTGTTCAATAGCGAGTAGGAGATCATCAGCTTCATCTTCTTCAACTTCTAGATCTGCATTGCGAGTGACTCGAAACGGATGACATTCTTGCATGAGCATTCCGGGGAACAATGCTTCTAAATTATGAGCCATTACCTGTTCTAGTGGAACACCTGTCCAAAGTGAGGGTTTTTCGTCTTGTTGTCGGAGTTCTTTGGGTAAGGCTAAAAAACGCGGTAAGTTACTAGGTACTTTGACTCGTGCAAAACATTCTTGATCGGTGTCGGGATCTCGCAGAACAACGGCTAAATTTAGACTTAGATTAGATATGTAGGGAAAGGGATGACTCGGATCAACGGCTAAAGGTGTTAATACGGGGAATATTTGCTGTTCAAAGTATTGATGAAAATGATTACGCTGTTCTTGATCAAGATCGACGTAGTCTAGTAAATGAATTCCTTCGGCGTGTAAAAGATTTTTTAGGGTATGTTCAAAGTGATACGCTTGTTCTTGTACCCAAGGTCGAAGGCGATCGCTAATTGCGCTAAGTTGTTCAGCAGGAGTCAAACCATCGGGGGTTAATTTGGTCACATGGGCGGCGACTTGACGCTTTAACCCAGCCACCCGAACCATAAAAAATTCATCCAAATTAGAACAAAAAATCGCACTAAATTTCAGGCGTTCGAGTAAGGGTGTACGTGGATCGAGAGATTCAGCCAAAACTCGATAATTAAACTCTAACCAACTTAATTCACGATTAAAATAATATTGCGGTTCTTTAAGATTTATGTCGGCAATGACCGGATTAACCATAATTGTGTATTGAAAAATTCGTATATATTTAATACTTGATGACCTACGCATTAAAGCTGTAGGTTAAGTGCAAAATTAATTATTTTACGCTCAATAAAGCTTGTTCAATGTCCCTTGAAAACTCGACCTTAATAAAATAATCTGCTGAATAAAGATAATCCTCTCCCTCATTATCAATAATCCGTAGATAATTTGACCTTGCTGCACTTTCATCCTCAATAACTTGATAAATGCGCCGTAATGTAAGCAAATCTTCATCATCTGTGCGAATACAAATGACAAATTGAGGGGGTTTGATTTGAGAACTTTCCATAAGCTAATCTAAAAATCGTTTAATTCTCATTTTCCGTTTACCAATACTATGTGCTTCAAACCAGTGAACTTCTGCTAAACGAATCTCTTCATTATTTAAGCGAATTGTAGCAATTCCTTTAAGTTTACGCCAGCGACCTTGACCATATTCCACCTTTAATAAAGGCAGAATACGAATACTGTTGCCTACTGCAATAACCTCAATATTGCTAATCTCTCCGATAATTTCAAAGTTCATTCAGTCAACAAACGAGGGATAATATTCGTTTTACTCCAAAAAATAGCTATCACTATTTCTAACTAACTTCTGGTGAACTCACCCAATAGTGCAAAAATGACTACGGATGTGGTGTTAGATGACCTTATCTTATCGTGATCAGTTAAGAAGTAATTTATCTTTAGGTTAAGAAATCTAAGAATCTTTTAAACCTAGCTGAGGTTGAGGATCAATAATTGTGTTCAGTTGTTGTTGAGCGATTAAAACCACCGTTATATTATCTGAACCTCCTGCCATTTTAGCGGCCTCGATTAAATCATTAACGATTTCATCTTCTTTACTTTCTCTTTTCAGCATCATGGCAATTTTCTCGTCTGGGACTTCCTCCGTTAACCCGTCACTACACATCATTAAGCGATCGCCTGGTTGTACATTGAGGGGGAAAACTTCTACTTGACGGAGATCTCGTCGTCCTAAACACTGAAACAAAACGTGTCGCCAGGGGTGAGTTTTTGCTTGTTCTGGTGAAATATCGCCCATTTTCAAAGCACGAGCGACCCAAGTATGATCTTCTGAGAGTTGTTCAAGATTGTTGCTGCGGAGGCGATATAATCGAGAGTCTCCGATATGGGTGTACCAAGAATTGTTTTCCCGAAATAGAACAACGACGACGGTTGTTCCCATATCCGCCCGTTCTGGATGATTATACTGATCATCTAGAATAACTTGGTTAGCGCGATACAGAGCATCTTCTAGTAGTTCATCCGATGGTGAGTCTGAGTCCCAGTATTCTTCGAGATAAGCTTGTATGGTTTGAGTGGCCATCAGACTAGCTTCTTGACCACCTGCATGACCTCCCATCCCATCAGCGACAATATAAAAGCGTCCCTGTGAGTCAATATAATAACTATCTTGATTAACCGAACGCACGACCCCGGGATCACTGTGTCCGGCACAATTACGACTGATCATCGGAAAGAGTGACTTACATGAATGAAGGATTAGAGCATTTTATCGAGTCGATCTAGCCGTCGAAATAGGCGAAATAAAGCCCATGCGGGAATCACTGCTAAAAGCAGAGAAATTAAAGCTAGAGTGGTATAACTATGAACAAAGAGGAGTGTCGCACTGATTATCAAAGCACTAATAATTAAAGTATAGTTAGTGCTTACTTGAATTGTACCTAAACGGCGTAAAATTCGATCGGACTCGGTAGAACGAACTCTAACGCGGATATCTCCCCTTTCAAGTTTATCAATAGTATCATCAATGCGTCGAGGTAAACTTAATGCGGTACTACTAACTTGCGCCGCTTGACGACTAATTTCATCAAATAAACCATTTCCGTTGGATGTTGTTAGTTCATTCATAAACTGTGTGGCAAAGGGTTGCGCCACCTCCATAAAATTGAATTCGGGATCTAAACCTTTTCCTACTCCTTCTAAGGTCGAAAATGCCCGCATCACAAAGGTAAAAGTTGCGGGAAAGCGGAAAGGTTGATCATAGGCTATTTCATAAAGATCCTCGCTAATGGCGGCTACTGACTGCTCCTCAAAGGGTTTATCCATGAAGTTATCTAACATGAATTGAACCGATCGCCTAACGGGGGCCATATCACCCGTAGGGACTAATGCCCCCAGCGCCACCAGAGAAGCGACTACGCGATCGGCATCTTTAGAGACAATACCAAACAAAGTTTGCATTAATTTTTCTTTAACATTACTTTGCAGTTGTCCCATCATGCCAAAATCGTAGAAAATCAGCGAACCATCGGCACTAACCGCTAAATTTCCAGGGTGAGGATCTGCATGAAAAAAGCCATCATTCAGGAGTTGTTGTAAGTAAGCTTTTGCCCCCAAACGAGCCAGTAATTTCCGATCTAGTCCTGCTGCTTCAATGGCATCATAGTGACTAATTTTAATCCCAGGCAAGTATTCTAAGGTCACGACTCTTGGCGAGGTATAACGCCAATAAACGCGAGGCACTTTTACCCAATCTTCGCCCCGAAAATTGCGACGAAAGGTATCGGCGTTACGACCTTCATTTAGATAATCGGTTTCTTTCCATAATATTTTACAACATTCTTCATAAATACCGACCCAGTCTCGACCTTTGCCCCATTTTGGATGATTTTGGAAGTATTGAGTAATACGCTTTAGAATTGCTAAATCGATCGTAAATAATTTTTTAAGTCCAGGACGTTGAATTTTAACAACTACTTCTTCACCTGAATTTAGTTGTGCTTTGTGAACTTGCCCTAAACTAGCCGCAGCTAAGGGAATTGGGTCAAAACTGCGAAAAAGCTGAGGAATGGGTTTACCTAAGTCAGCAGCAATAATTTTAGCAACTTGTTCGTAGGGGAAAGCCGGAACTTGATCCTGTAGCTTACTCAGTTCTTCGACATATTCCACGGGAAATAGATCAGCGCGAGTCGAGAACAGTTGTCCAACTTTAATAAAGGTTGGCCCCAGTTCGAGTAAGTTATCTTTGATCCAAATGGCTTGTTTTTTGCGACGGATGGCGGCTTTTTCTTCGGTATATCCCCCTGAATAACTCCAATGTTTGCCATTTAGCCAAAATTGAGAGAGCAAGGACAGAACGAACCGCCAAATATCAAAACGACGGCGGTTAGTAGAGTAGTTTTCTCGGTTCCAACGGTAGGAACTCTTCGCAGGTTTTATTTGAGGCACACGGGTAGGATCAAATAGGTTAATTAAATTGCTGTTCTGTGACAGAGCAGGCACTCTCTTAATATTCCGTAATGTAATAACGACTACTTCTATTCTATAGCGAAGTTTCAGCCTTCAAATCCCCAAAAGGGTTTAAAGTGGTTGCTGTTCTCGGTAGTTTTTTAAGGAAGCGCGAACGGTGGCTATTTCGGCTCTGAGTTCATCGATCGTTTCTTGTAGATCAACAGTTCCTTGATTACTGGAAGAATTGCCATCGGTGTATGATCCTTGTGCTGCTTGACGTTCGGCTCTTGCTTGCACTTCTTCGATGAAGGCTCGCAGGTTTTCCCGTTGTTCGGCATCAAACTTACCCAGATCGCTCAAAGCATTGGTGAAACTGTCTTCGAGTTTTTCCCCTAAGACTTCGGCTAACGCTCTTCCGACAAAAAAGGCCTGAATAACCGGGTTAGTCATGGTAAATCTTTCTTAATATAAGGTTTCGTAACAAATTATATCTTGCTTCCTCGGATTACGGTGAGTTATCCATTTGAGGAGACCTCGAAAATTATTGAGAATTATTAGCACTTATTCGCTATACTCAAAATAGAGATCAACTTAAGTGCTGTTTCCATGAACGCAAATAACCCATATTGGCAATATAGTCAAGCCCTTTCCCTGAAAGGATCAGAACGTTGGGAAGTTTATCAACGTTTACAAGAGTTAGAGGTCATTTGTTCTTGTCAAAGTCATGAGCCTTTACGGGTTAGTTTGCAAACACCGACAGACCTCATTCTGCTTTGGTGTGTGTCACGGCGAGTTACTTCTGGTCGTTCTGAGTTGCTCTGCTGGCTCAAACGTTGTTGGTCAACAACTGCGAATGAAATTCAATAAAGCTCAATTTTGGTAAACAACGATGTCAAAATTTCGAGAACAAGTACAAGACTTCCAAATAACCGCCCAGTTAATCGGTTTTGTGATTAAAGATGGTTATAAAATTAAATATGTGAGGGTGAGTTTTTCCGATTGGGAATACTGGATTAAACCCGAAAAAGAAATTAGAAATACTTTAAATACTGCGATCGCACCCGGAACCTTTTTAGAAATTATGGGGACTAGCGAGTGGAAATCGGGCAAATTAAAGTTAAAAGCCGATCATATTAAAATTTTTGATTCTGAGATTAATACTAAAATTAATTCTTCTCCTTCATTCGTCGTAGAGACTCCAATAACACCTGCTAAAACGAATAAAGCTTGTGTATTAGTCTGTCAAAAATCGACTTGTTGGAAACGCGGTGGACAAGAAGTCTGTCAAGCGATTGAAAATACGATTCAGAATCATGGTTTAACAGAACAAGTACAAGTTAAGCTAACGGGATGTTTAAAACAATGCAAGCAGGGGCCTAACGTCGTTGTAATGCCCGATAAAGCGCGTTATAGCAACGTCAGACCCCAAGAAATCGACTCTTTATTTGATAAACATTTTGCAACAACGGCTCAATTGTCAACCGTCAGCAATCGTTAATTATATTTTAGTGACCCAGTATTTGTCTTGGAGATAGTTTGATTTCGCCATAATCGGGAATCCAAGCTATCCAAAAACCGTCTTCAGTTTTACACAGGAGTAACGCCTCGTCGTGGCTGTAAGGCGATGGTAATTCACGTAATTTGACCCAAGTTGATGCTTTTAGTTTAGTATCGTGGCTTTGTTGCGTTGCTGGTGCGTTTAATGAAATAACAGACATATACAGATCACCCCAATATGTTCTGTATCTTATTTTACAAAGTGCTGAGAGTGAGAGGGAAAAATTGTCGTAAAACGTTACTTTTATTCCAGCATCCCTAATTCCTTTAATCCTTGGCGTAATTTTTCCGCCTGTTCAGGATTTTGTATTTCATGTAGAATAATGGCTTGTTTAAAGGCTTCTTGACTTTCGGCTAAATAGCCTAATTTAAAGAAAACAACCGCTAAGTTTTGATAAGCGGCAGCATATTCGGGATTAATTGAAATCGCTTTTTGATAGGCTTTTACGGCTTCGGGTAAATTCCCCATTTCTTTAAGAAGCATTCCTAAATTGTAATATCCTGTCGCAAAATTAGGATCAATATTAATCGTAAATTCATAAGCTTTTTTCGCGTTTTGTATATCACCAACTGCTTGTAGTAAACCACCTAAGTTATTGTACGCGCCTAACTTCAGTTGAGGTAAAATGGGTTGTGCGATCGCTTTTTGATAATGTTTAACTGCTTGCTCAATTTTTTGCTGTTTTACATAAGCATTTCCTAAACTATAATGTAATTCATAAATAACTTTAAAATCAGCCGTATTCGCTTTTAGTCCTTGCTTTAATAATTTTAATCCCTTTTCCGTTTGACCTATTTGTAAATATAATGCGCCTAACTTACTACAAACATAAGAATCATGAGGATTTTGCTTCCAAAAACCTTCCATTGCTTTTCTAGCGCGTTCATATTTATCTAAAGCTTTAATAAATTCAGGTTGATAACCATAATGAAGAATTCCAATTGCTGGAATATCAATAACTTTCCAGTGAGATTCTTCTTTTATTAATTTGATAGCACTATCATCAATCAAAGTATGATAAGGGCGATTAAAATAGAGCTTAGGATGATTGCGAAATAGACGACAAACTAAAGAATAAGGAGATTGTGCCGCCCCAATTTCATGACGAATAAAATTAATTACTAAAGCATTTTCATCATTCATTATCTGACGAATTTGAGGAATAATTTTAGGTTCTAATGTTTCATCCGCATCTAGAACTAAAATCCAATCACCTGTCACATATTTTAAAGCCGCATTGCGAGCCGTAGAAAAATTATCGCACCACTTAAAATATGGAACCTGCGCCCCAAAACTCTGAGCAATTTCTACAGTTCTATCGGTTGAACCTGTATCCATCACAATCATTTCATTGACGATATTTTGCACACTTTTTAGGCATTTTTGTAAATTGGCTTCTTCATTTTTTACAATCATACAAAGACTAAGTTTAACCATAGGATTTAATGATAATTAGAGGGATTAATAAACTCTTCAGCTATTTGAAAGACGAGAATTAAGGATAACTGTTTCTCGATGGCGAACCGTTGTTATAGCGACTTCCCAAGGAAAAGCAAAAGATTGAAAGGATTCGGGAGAAATACGATCTTTATCTAAATCAATGACAACTTGCTCAAAGATTTTTAGTAGTTGACGATGAATCAATTCTAATTTATGTAAATCATTCGTTTGATGAATTTGCTCAATAATTTTAATCAGTTCTATATTATATTGATCGGCGCGATTTTTTTGTTTATTATTGAGCCATAATCGTAATTGCCATAAACTAGAAATTCCTAAAACACTTAGAGAAGTTAATAGCCCTAAAGGTTCTGCATATGTAACGAAGAAATTAGGTTGATCTTGATTATAATAAGCCAATGCTCCATCATGAAAGGAAAAACCTAAACTTTGAATTGATTCAGGCTGTCTAATCATCGCGGCTGAAGCATTTTCTTTCACTAATTCATTGCGTGATTCATAAAGAATACGAGTAATTTCATAAATCAGATCAAAATTAATATTTTTATGAGTGACTAAAATAGCACGCACAGCAACAACGGGTAAATCATCAGCAGGAATCGGAATAAAACCATTATAAGCACCTTTTGGAATTATACTCTCTTCTAATACAGGTAAAGTTAATTGTAAAGCGGCTGCTTGGTCAATTGAAACTAATTTAATTTCAGGTTTTTGTAAAAGTTGAGTAAGTGCTGAATTACCCAAAGCTGAAACTCTAAAAACAGCATCAACTTCACCTAAGTCTAAAGCTTTATAGGCTTCCTCTGGGGATAATAATACTGTTTTAAAGTCCTGCTCTTTGAGTCCATAATGTTTACTAAGCGGCCAAAATAAAGCATAAGAGCCACTTCCTTTGGGCATCAAAGCGATTCGTTTTCCTTTAAGCTCACTAACTTTATTAATATTGGAATCTTCCCTAACAATGAGATGAAACATTTCTGGAAAAAGAAAGCTAACAACCTTGACAGAAGGCTCAATTGATGTATCGCTTTGTAACATCGCTAATTGTACTTTTTTTTGTTGGATTAACTCCTTATTTTTTTTCGATCCTTCCGTTTCTATAACTTGTATTTTAATTTTAGAGTTATTTTTTTCAACAATTTTAGATAACGCTTGAGCAAAAGCATAATATTGTCCATCTTTCGCCCCTGATGCAAGGACTAAAGTCGTTACTTTGCTTGAATGATATACCCATTTAAAACTAAGCAGACCAACGATAATTAGACTAAATAGTACAATATATAAACCTAATTTTTTTTGGATAATTTTTTCCATATATTTGATTAAGCATGGATGATCTAGCCAAGTTGAATTGATGTTCTTATCCTAAATTATTCTGAGGATAGTTGTATTTCTTTCCTCGGCTTGTGTATTTTGTGTTAAAAAATATTAAGGGAAATTTAACGATTAAACAAATGACTAATCTTAACTTTGGTAAACCTCGTCCCTTATGGCGAGTGCTTACCCTATCCGTTGTAACTTTTATGTTATATTATGGATGGTACAAATATATTATTCAAGAAGAATTACGTCGTTATAATGGTTATGGTTGGTCAGGTACTCTTTGTTTGTTTCCTTTTGTAATTGGAGTAGCTTTACCACAAATTATCTATCAACTTTATCCTACTTTAGGAAGTTGGGTAAGTTCACTTTCTTTACTCGGTATTGTCTGGATATATATTGTGCAGTACAAGTTGTATCGAACAGTTAATGAACTTTACCGAAAAGAAGGTTTAAAAGAACCTTTAACCATTTGGTGGTTATTCATTCCTGGATTAAACTTAATGGTTGGTTTTAGACAAATTCATTTTCTAAGCGAATATTGGGCTAAAAAACAAAATACATCCATTGATGATCCTTTTGCTCAGGCAATTCCGCTTATTTCGCTAAACCTCTAGCCCATCACAGAGGTTGACGACGGACTAAAAAAATAGCTATGATAAGAGTTACAAGGCTGCTGTGTTGGTGTCTGCCAATAACGTTTATTGATCTATGCTTGTTTATTAAGGGAACTATAAGACCTTTGTGCAGTAGTAGACCGAGCTTGTACTCGGAAACGGAAGTGCGAAGCATTAGCGCCCACCTGGATTATCCAGGTCATAAGCTGAGGTAAAACGGCACAGCAGTCTTCCTTATTTTTGGCATGATGCAAGAATTGTTAGAATTTATTGATAAAAATAAATTACAATCGGTCATAAGAGGCTAAGATCACATAAAATTTAGGTAAAGACAATGTAATGTTGTAGAGCCTACATTGATTCAGTTATCAGAACGCCTGGCAACGCCGTTGTTTCCCGCCAAAATCTGGCGTTTGGAACAAGGATTGACCGTTATTTATCATCATTTACCTGTAGCTGCTGCGACAGTAGTTGATGTCTGGGTAAAAGCTGGAGCCGTAGCCGAACCCGAAAACTGGTCGGGAATCGCGCACTTTTTAGAACATATGATCTTTAAGGGGACAAAACGTATCGCCCCTGGTGTTTTTGACCAAGAAATCGAATATCGTGGAGGGATGACAAATGCAGCAACCAGTCATGATTATGCTCATTTTTTCCTGACGATCGCAAACTCACAAGTTACCGAAGCATTACCCTATCTAGCCGAAATCTTACTACAAGCGGAAATTGCTGATGAGGAGTTTTACCGAGAAAGAGACGTTGTTTTAGAAGAATTAAGATCCTGTCAAGATGATCCAGACTGGCTAGGATTTCAAACCTTGTGCGAAAGTATTTATCAGAGTCATCCTTATGGTCGATCGATTTTAGGAGATGAAGCAAGATTGATGCAACTATCGCCGAATCAGATGCGTTGTTTTCATCGTACCCACTATCAACCGAAAAATATGACGGTAGTGGTAGTTGGTGGAGTCTCAGAAGAAGAAGCATTGAGAGCCGTTCGTCAATCCTTTGCTAATTTTAGTACACCTTCTGAATGTCCTGCCACAGAAATCGAAGCAGAACCCCCGATGATCGGAATTCGTCGATCGCAACTCTTTTTACCTCGTTTAGAAACCTCTCGTTTAACAATGGCTTGGAATGGGCCTGGTGTGGAACAATTAGAAGATGCTTTTGGTTTAGATCTAATTTCAGCAATTTTAACAGGTGGACGTTCATCGAGTTTAGTGAGAGACTTAAGAGAGGAACAACAGTTAGTTTTAGATATTGATAGTTGTTTTTCGCTGCAACGTGATTCTAGTTTGTTTACACTGAGTGCATGGTTAGATTCAACGAATTTAGACCAAGTAGAACAGTTAATTTGTCAAGCAATTCTGAAACTACAAAAGCAACTCATTACAGAAGAACAGCTAAAACGTGGCATACGAATTTTACTAAATGACTACATTTTTTCGACTGAAACACCTGGACAAATTGCCGGTTTGTATGGATATTATCAAACAATTGCTCAAGTTGAATTATCACTCACCTATCCTAAAGTGATTCAACAATTGCAAGTCACTGATGTACAGCGTTTAGCGAGTCAATATCTCTCGCCCGAACGTTATGCAATTACCATTATGCAACCAAGTTAATAGTTAATACAATTTATCGTCAGAACGACAAAGCGAGAAGGCTATTTACAGCAAATCATGAAAGAACAAAAGGTGCATCGGTTGATGTTAGAAAATGGCATCACCTTATTGTTAGTTGAAAATCAAGCGGCTGATTTAATTGCTGGACGAATTTTCCTCAAAAATTCGGGTTCAAGATGGGAAAATAGAGAAAAAGCAGGATTATTTCATTTATTAGCAGCAACATTGACTAAAGGTAGTCAAAAATATTCATCTGTCGAAATTGCCGAAAAAGTAGAATCAATTGGTGCAGGTTTAGGGGCTGATGCTGGTGCAGATTATTTCGTGATTAGTCTGAAAACAATTACAGCAGATTTCGCGGAAATATTATCCTTAGTCGCCGAGATTATTAAGTTTCCCACGTTCCCAGAAAATGAAGTTGAACGCGAAAAATATCTGACTCAACAAAGTATCCGCTCACAACAGGAACAACCGTTTAACGTCGCATTTAGTCAATTGCGAGAAGCGATGTATCCTAATCATCCCTATGGTCTTTCGCTTTTAGGAACAGCAGAAAGTGTCGCCCAAATTACCCGTTCTGACTTAGAATATTGCCATTATAATCATTTTTGTCCTGAGCAGATGATTATTAGTCTTTCAGGTCGAATTACTGTTGCAGAAAGTGTACAATTAATTGAAGATGCGTTTCGAGATTGGAAACCGGAAAGTAATGGGTCTACTCAACTCAATTTAACTCCTTTACAAGCAAATCCCTTACAAAAATTAACAAAACAGGAAACACAACAATCGATCGTTATGTTAGGGTATTTAGGTGCTTCGGTAAAAGAGGATAACTACGCTATTCTTAAGTTATTGAATACCTATTTAGGGAATGGTCTTTCGAGTCGCTTATTTGTTGAATTGCGAGAAAAACGCGGATTAGCTTATGATGTATCTTCATTTTATCCAACTCGTCTTGAGCCATCACAATTTGTAATTTATATGGGAACAGCACCGCAAAATACGGCGATCGCAATTGATGGTTTACACACCGAAGCTGAACGACTGTGCGAGACTGAACTCAAACCAGAAGAATTACAAACGGCTAAAAATAAATTATTAGGACAATACGCATTAGGGAAACAAACTAACGCTGAAATGGCTCAATTATTTGGCTGGTATGAAACCTTAGAATTAGGAATTGAGTTTGATTCTCGATTCCAAGAAGAAATTGCGAATATAACGCCAGAAATGGCTCGAAAAGTGGCTAATCAGTACTTAAGATTGCCTTATCTTTCATTAGTGGGACCGGCTGCTATATTAGATGGATATGACGAACCTTGACCGTAGTAGGGAAAGTTAAGTTAATATGGAGTCATTAAAAATTTATGTTGATGATGGCTCTAGAACAAGAAAATAGTTAGATGTTTGCCCAATCCTAAAGATGCTCACAAATTCGGCTGATCGATCGCTGACCTCAATGGAAAAAGTCGTCATTATCATCAATTCTGAAGCTCATGGAATTGGAAAACCTTCTCGGTTGTCTCCGGTTGCCGAAAGAATGGTCAATGCTTTAAAGCAAGCTATCCCAGAAACCCTTGCTGTAGAGGTTATATCTGCTGCTTCACTTTGGTCAAAATCAGAATCGCCAAAAAATAGCAAA
This sequence comes from Aphanothece hegewaldii CCALA 016, assembly GCF_003007785.1. GTDB lineage: Bacteria > Cyanobacteriota > Cyanobacteriia > Cyanobacteriales > Microcystaceae > Chroococcus > Chroococcus hegewaldii. Next base: position 200,297 of record NZ_PXOH01000003.1, read on the forward strand.
AATTTAATTTACTGTCCTCTGACGATTCAATTACCCCTAGGGTTCGATTTCCCAGGACGAACCATTTATCAAAATTGCCGTGATCTCGAAGCTAGACGCACTTGGGTTGAGCAAAAATTAGCCTTTCAAACCAGTATCGGTGATTCTTGGTTAGGGGATCTTTGGCTACCTATTGTTTTAACTCCTAAAGGGCCATTATATGGCGAAGTCATTGGCGAAGGCGCGATGCCCAATGCTTATCAGCAACCGATTGATTTAACTGATGATCTGCGTCAACCATTGTATTATTTAGCCCATCAGTTACTCGAAAATATTTCAGCACCGCCATCGGTTTATCTTTTGCAGTTTAGTTTACTCGGCAAAGATATTGTTTTTGACAGACTTTGGCCTTTTCCGGCTGCACCTGCGATCGCTTCAATTAAAATTCAAAACCCGAATTTATATGCTTGTTATTGGCACTGTTTAACTAATCAGCCCATTTTAGATTTAGCTATTGTACCCTAAAAATAGTACAAAATTGGCAAAATAATCATGTCTACTGATATTATTTCAGAAAACCTATTTTTAGATCAAGACAAGGAATGGGAACCCCCCATGCCACCCACTGATCTAATATTTGATGATGGAGAGCCGATGGAAAGTAATCGCCATCGTATAGCAATGAATACCCTAATTCAATCAGCCGAAATAGCTTTGTCTAGTCGGGTTGATTTTTTTGTCGGGGGTAATATGTTTGTCTACTTTAGCAGTACACAAGCCCGAAACCGAGATTTTAGAGGGCCAGATTTTTTCGTTGTTTTGAATGTTAATCCGAGAGTCGATCGCCAAGGTTGGGTTGTCTGGGAAGAAAACGGGCGTTATCCTGATGTAATCATCGAGTTAATGTCATCGAGTACCGCCGACTCAGATATTGGAATCAAAAAAGATATTTATGAAGAAGTGTTTCGGACACCTGATTATTATGTTTTCGATCCTTTTGATGAAAATTCCCTTAAAGGATGGCATCTTGATTCTAATCAGGGATATCAAGAAATTATTCCGAATGAACGAGGCTGGCTTTGGTGTTCTCGTTTAGAATTATGGTTAGGTATCTGGTCTGGTGCAGTTAGCCGAGATCAAGCGGCTTGGTTACGCTTTTATGATCTCCAAGGAAATTTAATTCCTTTACCCGAAGAATTAGCCGTAAGAGAACGCCAACGAGCCGAAGAAGCCACACAACGAGCCGAAAATGAAAGATTACGAGCCGAACGTTTAGCCGCGAGACTAAGAGAATTAGGTGAAAATCCTGATGATATCTAAAGATAGATGACTAAATACCTCATAATTTGGTAATAGTAACCCATCTTCTAAATTTTAATAAAATGCTTTCACAAGCTTGGAAAACTGAATTACAAGATCTTATCAGGGGACTTTCTGGCGGTTTTTTATTCGGTATTCCTTTAATGTATACGATGGAAGTGTGGTGGATTGGCTCTTATACAAATCCCCCTTTGATGTTAAGCGTATTAGCGGTTACTTTTTTAGTTCTTTTGTTACTAAATCAAACCGATGGATTTCGCAAAAATAATTCTAATAGTTTCATGCAAATGGTAAGAGATAGTGTAGAAGCTTTAGCGCTGGGTTTGCTCAGTGCGGCTGCAATACTTTTTTTGCTACAAGAAGTAACACTTGAAACACCTTTGGATGAAACATTAGGTAAAATAATTTTTGAAGCGGTTCCATTTTCCTTGGGAGTAGCATTAGCCCGAACTTTAATCAGTGGAGGCGATGAAAACGACTCTGAATCAGAGGATGAAAAACCACAGCTATCAGGTCGAGAACGTAAAAAACAACGCTATCAAGCAACTTTAGCCGATATTGGTGCTACTGCTATTGGTGCGTTATTTATTGCGTTTAATATTGCCCCGACTGACGAAATTCCAACATTAGCATCAGCAGCATCAGCACCTTGGTTACTGGGGGTGATTGCATCGTCTTTAGTTATTTCTTATGGTATTGTTTTTGTCGCTGATTTTACAACGCAACAAAAGCGATTACAACAAGAAGGATTGTTTCAGCATCCTTTAGTTGAAACAGTAATGTCTTATCTCATTTCTTTAGTATTAGCAGCATTAATGTTGTGGTTTTTCCATCGCTTAAGTGTCACTGATCCTTGGCAAATTTGGTTACGTCATACAATTTTATTAGGGCTTCCCGCAACGGTAGGCGGCGCGGCAGGGCGGATCGCAATATGAGCAAGAAAACTCCTTATAAGTCGTTAGTTGATCGTTCTAAAAATTCTTTTCCCGCAGAATGGGTGACATTTGCGATCGCATTTTTGATCGTTCTATCAATTGTCGGTTTAGTTTTATATACTTGGATAACGAGTGATCAACAACCGCCGATTTTATCCATCGAGCGTCAGGAAATTCGGGAAGCTCAAGGACAGTTTTATGTTCCATTTAAAATAACTAATACAGGTGGCGAAACCGCAGAATCAGTTCAAGTTATTGGTGAATTTAGAATGAATGGAAAAATAGAAGAAGTTGGAGAACAACAATTCGATTTTCTTTCTGGAGGTGAGAAGGAAGAGGGGGCGTTTATTTTTACCCGCAACCCAAAAAACGGCGAACTTGTGTTACGTGTAGCCAGTTATAAATTACCTTAAATCTTCAATATTTTAAACCAAGCAACAAGATACACTAGAAAAAAGTGTGAATCATCAAAAAAAGAGATCGGAATGGATATACGCACCGTAGATACGACCCTGTTAAATTGGACTGGAGATGCAATAGCAGTGGGTTTGTATGAAGGAACCACAGAGGTTACGGGAGAGCTTGCCCAACTCAATGAAAACCTGACGGGTACGCTACAAGAACTAATTACAGACAATGAATTTGAAGGTAAACTCGGTTCAACAGCAGTCTCTAGAATAGGTGGTGGTTCGCTCCGTAAGATTATTTTAGTCGGTTTAGGGAAAGCGGAAGACTACAAGCTAGATACTCTTAGACGTGCTGCGGCTAGTATTTCCCGTTTGGCTAAACAGGAAAAGCTCAAAACACTGGGAATCAGTTTACCTGTTGTTGAAGATAATTTATCACAAACGGCTCAGACGATTACAGAAGGTTTACTTTTGGCTATACATCAGGACGATCGCTTTAAATCCGAAAAAAAACCGATTAAATTAGAAACGGTTGATTTATTGGGCTTAAATAATCAAGATGAAGCGATCCGTCAAGCTGATATTATTGCGTCTGGTGTAATTTTAGCTCGTGAATTGGTGAATGCTCCCGCCAATAGTGTAACACCCGTGACGATGGCTCAACAGGCCGAACAACTGGCGATCAATTATGGATTAGCAATTAAAATTTTAGAACAAGCAGAATGTGAAGCGCTAGGTATGGGGGCTTTTTTAGGGGTTGCTAAAGCGTCTGATCTTCCGCCGAAGTTTATTCATTTAACCTATAAACCTGAAGGTACACCCCGTAAAAAGGTGGCTATTGTTGGTAAAAGTTTGACTTTTGATTCGGGTGGTTTGAATATCAAGGGTGCGGGTAGTGGTATTGAAACGATGAAAATGGATATGGGGGGCGGTGCGGCGACGTTGGGGGCGGCTAAAGCGATCGCTCAACTTAAACCCGATGTTGAGGTACATTTTATCTGTGCTGCAACGGAAAATATGATCAGTGGTCATGCGATGCGCCCTGGTGATATTCTAACGGCTTCTAATGGTAAAACGATTGAGGTTAATAATACGGATGCCGAAGGAAGACTAACCCTTGCTGATGCGCTGGTGTTTACGGAAAAATTAGGAGTAGATGCGATCGTTGATTTGGCGACTCTTACGGGTGCTTGTGTTGTTGCTCTAGGCGATGATATTGCGGGTTTGTGGAGTACCGATCCAAGTTTGGCACAACAAATTAAAGATGCGTCTGTTGTTGCGGGCGAAAAGTTCTGGGAAATGCCGATGGAAGATAAGTATTTTGATGGACTAAAGTCAGGAATTGCTGATATGAAAAATACTGGCCCTCGTGCGGGTGGTGCCATTACAGCCGCTTTGTTCCTCAAGCAGTTTATTAAAGAAACGCCTTGGGCTCATTTAGATATTGCAGCCCCAGTGTGGACGGAAAAAGATAATGGTGTTAATAATGCGGGGGCAACTGGTTTTCCGGTGCGGACTTTGGTTAATTGGGTAATGAGTTAGAACCAATGTAGAGACGCGATCTATCCCGTCTCTACGGTATCCTATGAACTAACCGCCGCTTTTTTGTAAGCCGCCCAACCCCCAAAATGAGAAATATCTGGCCAGTTATGTTCTTCGATTAATTTTTGTGGATATAACATAGCGATCGCAATTTGTCCATCTTCTAGGATGACTTCCGATGGATACATATGAGGCGGTTCTGTGGAAACAAGATAATCAAATTGCTCGGCGGATAATTGATACACTTCCCCAGGTATTGAGATCCCGCCTTCTGTGACTTGATATATTGCCGGATGCCAGCCATCTACTGCCGCATGAAGACGATAAAGCGGTTGGGTTTTGGCTTCTCTAATAAACTCGGCTGATTGAAGATTTTGATGATCGGGTTGTCCGCGCAAGGCTGAACCACAAATGAAAACTTTTTTGCTACCGTTTTCTAGATCTGTCATTGTGTTAGAGATCCCCTAACTTAAATTTTTAGAAGAATTATTGAACAATTTTTGATTCTAGCTGAATTTGTTCCATTTCCCGAATCACTCTTGCTTTACTTGCATTGAGATGAGCGATAATTACTTCAGTAGCGGCTTTTGGATCACGCGATCGTACTGCTTCATAAATAGCCCGATGTTCGGTGCGAATATCTAGTACAGTTGGATTATTTCGGGTAGTTTGAATCCTTAGCAATAACATTTTATCAAAAACTTGATCCAGCAGTAAGACGAGCCAAGGATTACCCGAACTTTGTGCTAACAGACGATGAAAACGATAATCTAGATCAAGTTGACGAAAACAACTTAAGCGTGTTGGTTTTCCTGTAACGATGCGTTCTGCTTGCTCTAACATTCCTTCGAGTTGTTGTAATTGTGACTCGGTAATCTTCTGACAAGCATCGACTACAGAAAGTTGTTCTAAACCAATCCGACAATCGTATAATTGTATAGCATCGGCACAGGTAAACGTAGCAACCCGAACGCCGCCGCTAGGTTCTAGGGTAACTAAATTTTCTTGTTGAAGCAGTCGAATAGCCTCTCTAATGGGCGTTCTACTAACCTGTAATTTCTCCGCTAATTGTGTTTCTACTAATCGCTGACCAGGTTCTAGTTCGCCCCCAAGGATAGCCGTCCGCAAAGCTTGATAAGCTTGGTCTTGTAATGAATGTCTACGTGGCAAGGAATGGGGAGATAAAGTCAAAATAATTCTCCTTTCAAAAGCAAGGATCTAAAAACGAAATTTACTGATTATTCTAGACACTTTTATTGAGTGTATCGGCTGATTATGAATTAGTATAAAAGCTATACACCATAGAATACAGTATACAATAAAATGTTAAGATCTGGTGTAAAACTAACAATAAGAATTTAGAGTTATACAGTAATAAAAATGAATAAAAAATAAAATTATGACAACATCTGGAACGCCAGATCATTCGTTTTCTTAATTAATGATTCTAACTCAACGGTGGTCAATTGTCCTTGATCAACGATTTTTTTCCCATTAATAAAACTATAATCCACTCGCTCCACCTGACACAAGATTAAGGCGGCAACTGGATCATGTAAAGCCCCTGCTAACTGAGGGCGTTCTAAATTGATGGCGATAAAATCAGCCGACATTCCAGGGGCGAGAATTCCAATATCATCGCGTCCTAATACTCTAGCACCGCCCAGGGTGGCTATTTCTAGGGCTTCTCGCGCTGTCATCGCACTCACGTCATTTTCGCGGACACGTGCCAGTAAGAAGGCTGTTCTCGCCTCCTGTAGCAAATTCCCGCTATCATTGGAAGCCGATCCATCTACCCCAATACTAACCGGTACACCCGCATCTAACATTTTACGAATAGGTGCAATTCCACTGGCTAAACGCATATTACTACAAGGACAATGGGCTACACCTGTTCCCGTTTGAGAAAATTTTTGAATAGCGGTATCACTTAATTGTACACAGTGGGCGTGCCATACATCCTCGCCTAGCCATCCCACCGACTCGGCGTAATCTTCGGGTGTCATGCCAAAGTTTTCTAAACTGTAGGTAATATCTGATTTATTTTCGGCTAAATGGGTATGTAATCTAACTCCAGTATAACTCCGTGCCAAAATTGCCGATTCTTTCATTAATTCCGGAGATACTGAAAAAGGCGAACAGGGAGCGAGTACCATTCTTAACATAGAATGACGCGACGGATCGTGATATTGTTCAATTAATCTTTGGCTATCTTTGAGGATATTTATTTCTTTTTCGACGACTGCATCTGGGGGTAAACCACCTAAGCTTTCACCGACACTCATACTTCCTCGGCACGGATGAAAGCGTATTCCCATCTCTTGTGCGGCTTGAATTTGATCATCTAGTTTACAGTTATTTGGATAGATATATAAATGATCACTCGCCGTTGTACAACCCGATAATATTAATTCAGCAAGTGCCATCTTTGTACTTATATACACTGCATCTGCTGTTAAGTTTGCCCAAATGGGGTAGAGTGTTTTTAGCCAGTAAAACAAATCGCAGTTTTGTGCAGCAGGAATAACTCTAGTCAGGGTTTGATAAAAATGATGATGGGTGTTGACGAGTCCTGGTAAAACAATATACTTGTTTTGTAAATCTAGAATACGGGCTGCGGTTTGGGGTAGTTCTGTTGTGGTTCCTACTTGCTCGATAATATTATCTCTAATGTATAATGCACCTTGACGAATTTCTCGACGCTGCTCATCCATCGTTACGAGAGTATGAATATTTTTAACCAATAAAGTAGACATTTTTGCTTTCCCCAGTCGCTGGCACTTATTTTAGACTAGCTACTGAGTCAGCATAACTTACATACGATCGATTGAACCGTCTTTTACTTTACGGTTTGATTGTCTAAAAAAAAGGTGAGCATTGCCCACCTTATCATTATTGATCGTTCAAGACTGTTAGTGTACTGCTTCCAGGAATAAACCAAAATTTTTTGTTAGTATTCGGAAGATGTTTGTAAGAATTTTCGATCCATTCAATAGCTTCTACTTCAGAATTGAATGTACCTGTACGATCGGTTTTATAGTTATAAACGTGCCATTGTAGATTTTTTTCGGGATCTAAAGTTGTCCAAACTCGGATTTCTGCATCTTCAAAGAAAACTTTCACTAGATACAGGGTGAATTTTTGCCATATCCTGTGAAGTTTAGAAACTAAAAATCCTTCACGCTTTTGATGATTGTGTTGTTGAGTGTTGAATAGCATAGCTATTACCTCCATTCCCTAAAGATGCCAAACTCTTTACAGACATCTTTAAATTAATGAAATCCTCTTGCTGCGCTACTCTCGTTATAGCTCAGTAGTTACTCATTTCGTTTGCTTTTATACTATATCTAATTCCAAGATGTGCTATCTTCACCCGATCGGGTGATCTTTAGTTGGTTAAACGTTTCCAATGTTCCTTAAAACAAGATTATTGATTAACTGTTGTAAATGTGCTGTTTCATGGGTTGCCATCACAGAAAAACGAATACGACTCGTCGGAACGGTTGGGGGACGAATGGCAGGAGCAAAAATACCAGCTATAATGAGTTTTTGGGATAATTCTAACGCTTGGGATGGGTTAGCGCATTCCAGGCAAATAATAGGTGACTGGGAAGGTAAAATATTTAAATGCGATAATTTTTGTTGCAAAAAGTTGACATTTTCCCAAAGTTTGTCGCGTCTTTGCGGTTCGGTTTGAATAAGTTCAATCGCTGCGATCGCCGCCGCCGTATCAGCCGGGGAAAGTGCTGTTGTATAAATCCAAGTTGCCGAGCGATTTCGTAAAAAATCGATTAATACGGCATTACCCGCCACATATCCCCCTAAACTGCCAATTGCTTTACTCAGAGTCCCCATTTGTATTAAAGAGCGACCCGTACAGCCAAAATAATCCACACATCCCGCCCCCTTTTTTCCCATAATTCCTGTAGCATGGGCTTCATCCACCAACAACATACAATTCATCGACTCTGCTAAATCTAGCACTTCTGATACTTGACATATATCACCATCCATGCTAAAGATGGTGTCAGTAATAATTAAACAATGACGATATTGGTGACGATATTGTTGTAGTTTATGATGTAAATCGGATAGATCACAGTGATTGTAATGGATAATCGTTGCGTTACTGAGTTTTGCGCCATTTTTCAGGCTAGAATGATTGTATTGATCGCTTAAGATTAAATCCCGTTGACCGACTAAAGCAGTGATGGTTCCTAGGTTAGCGAGATATCCTGAACTAAAAACGATCGCATCTTCAGTTTGTTTGAGATTAGCAATAGCAAGTTCTAATTGTCTGTGAATGTCTCGATGTCCACTAAGTAAACGAGATCCTGTACTACCTGTACCATATTTTTGTGTAGCGGTAATCGCTGCTTCGATCAGGTGTGGATGTCCAGCGAGTCCGAGATAATCATTACTAGCGAAATTAATTAGCGATCGACCCTCTAATTCTACAATGGGGCCAGGGCTACTGGTGATGGTTTTGGGTGTACGATACCAGTTTGCTTGATGGATGGTGTTTAATGATTTGCTGATCCAATCATAGGGTGTTGTCATAAATTATCTTGCAATTTGTCCCCAGTACACCGATTCCTCAAGGAAAAAATTTCTGTCTATGTCTATATGTATATAGATAGAGTGGGGAGTAGATCACCATTTTAACTTGTCTTTCTAGCTATCTTCGATGGGTTCAAAGACTGGACAATATCCCTCTGGAACAACTTTTAAGCCATAAAGTGGTGATGCTGGGTTCCAGCAACGTTGGCCTTTTTGATGACAACAAGCTTGACAACAATCGATCGACTGTAAGCCTCTATTATTACTCATTTCGCTTAAGAGTTCTCTTTGAGAAAGTCCTCTAAGAATCACATCTTCGCCTTGCCATCGAGCCTCAACGAGCCCAGTATCAGCAAAATTCGTCCATCGTGGATCTTGGGTAATTGTATCAGGTAAAGTAATCGTTACGGTTGTTCCGACCTCATTTAATTCGCCCTCATAACTACTAGGAGTCGGTGGTAATGGTTGAATGAACTTTTCCCCAATGGGCAATTCTACTAGAGTTCCAACACTTGGAGAATGTAACTGATAACGGTTTTGCAACTCTTCTAAGCTGGTGAGATCGGCAAGATAATTAGGCGATCCATGTACAAAAATAACGTGTTGTGGGCGTAAATTATGAATTAGTTGTGTGGTGTTCCGACTGTCGCTGTGTTCGGAAAGGAGATAGGTTTCTACTTGACACTGACGGGAACGCTTTAACGCTTTAATCTGAGGATGATCTAAAGAAATTAGATGTTGAAAATGTTCGGGAATTAAAACTAACCATTGTCCTGAAGTATTTAGACAGTATTCTTGTAAACGATCGATCTGATCGGTTAAAACAATACAGGGTGTTATTCCAAGCTGCGATCGCCGCTCAGTGGTGAGTCGTCCCATTCTTGGGCAGATGCGTTCATCCCAAAATAACGGTTGATGTTTGGCAAAATTTTGTACAGATGCGGGAAATTCGGGCAATAAATCCAGATAAACATCGCAGGCTGTTGCAATGTTGCCATCAACCCATATATCTAAATCTCGTCCCGTAAATTGATGATGCGATCGCAGTAATTTCAAGATTTCCTGACCTAACCCCAAGGTCGGCACAGGAAGTAAAACGTTTTTTTGTTGACTCACTACTTCATAAAGACGAGTCATCAACTGTTTTTCTTGTTGTCGGCGATGAGGATGGCGTATTGTACCATAACTTCCTTCAATAATCAAGACATCTGGAGCTAATCCGCGCAATAACTCAACGGATAACCCTTCAACCAGTTGGAAGTTAGATAAAGAAAAATCCCCTGTATAAAGCAGTTTATAATTGCGTTTTGGGGTTTTGTAAGTCAAGAGTAAGAGTGCGGCACCGGGTAAATGTCCAGAGGGAAAAATTTCGGCCGTCAGATCGGGAAATAATTTAATCGGCGATCGCCATTTCCAACCTTGGCAAAAAGGGGGGATTTCTTCCTCATCTGGCCAATTTAAGGGTAATAATTGAACGGTTACATCACTGGCATAAATCGGCAGTTGGGGATAAGCTCGATGTAGAGCAAGTAACCCGAAGGCATGATCTTGATGAGCATGACTACAAAACACCCAATCAACCGGGGGTTTTTTACTGGTATGAAGGGCTTGAATATTATTTAAACCGCAATCTAGTAAGATACGGTAGGGACCCATTTTGATCAATAGACAAACGCCTTCATGACCATGACCAACACCATAGGTGGAACAGGATAATAAGCTACCAGATTCAGATCTTGTTGTGCGATATTGAATCATGCGGATTTGAGTAAAACAAAAGCACAGGTAAGATTTTTAATGAGCCGTACCATTCCCATCATAATTATCGGTGTCGTAGTAGCCGTTTTTAGTTCCGAAAAATAAAGCACTCACCGTAAATAAGACGGTAAGAATCACAATAATTGTTTTGACATCCATGACGTAATAACTCCTCAAAGGCCTAACGCTCTCGTATCTTAACTTAATACTACTGTTAGGAAAAGCGGATAATGTCAATAAATCCTAAAAAATTAATATCTATACCACTTCTAGATTAGGACGTTTAACGGGAGGTACGATCGTCCCTTCGACTTCGGGTAATTGTTCTATGGCTGTTCGTAAGGAAGGAACCGCGCCGGATAAGCGTTTTAAAAGTTGCGATCGCTGATCATATAGCAGATAAATTAACTCATCATTAGGTTGCCATTGATCGGATGTTGTGACCACGTGTAAAGAATTGTCACGTTTTAAGAGTAAAGGTAACAAGTCGCCCGAACGGATGAGAGCTTGTATATGGGCTTGTTTCAGGGATAATTCGACTTCACTAATAATGGTTTTGCCTAATTTATATTGACCGTCTTTGATCAGTTGATTCCAGGTTTTCAGGGAAAGATTATCGATCAAAGCTTGATTAACTTTACCAGTTGCGAATTGAACTTGACTGGGGAATGCAGCTAAAACCCTGGGCGGGGCAAATTCTTCGATGACACGTTGTGCTAAAACTAAATTAACTTCGCCATTATTGGTCAAAGCGATAAAAGTTCCGATCGATTCGATTCCCGCTTCTTCAAGAACTGTCGGATTTAAACCACTACTTTGAAAAACGGGTAAATTTTCATCCTCTGCGATTTGACACGCTTCACTATCGGTATCAATTAATACAACTGATTCTCCTTGTTCTTGGATTAAATGACCGAGTAAACGCCCCAAAGGATTACAACCAATAATAACGGCTCCTGTCGCTTCAGATGAGGTAATTTTTAACCAACGTGCCACCCAACGAGCGGTTAAACCCTGAATAAATACCGTCATGATGATCGTTAGAAAAACTAAGGCTTTAATGGAGTCTCCGCCGTTGATGCCTTGACGAGTCAGAATAATGGCAAATAAAGAGGCTACAGAAGCCGATACAATGCCTCTTGGACTAATCCAAGCAATAAATAGTTTTTGTCGCCAATTTAAGTTACTGCCGATCGTACACAAAGAAATACTAAGGGGGCGTACTATTAACATTAAAACCAATACAGTTAGAACACTTCCCCTGCCTAGTGCAAATATACTATCAATTGAAAGATCGGCCGCTAATAAAATAAATAAAACTGAAACACACAAAACCGTTAATTGACCCTTAAAACGTCGTATTAGTCGTTCTTCGGGCAAACCAGAGGCTCTAAGGACAATTCCCGCTACAACAGTCGCCATTAATCCTGATTCACTCCGACTCATTTGCGCTAGTCCGAATAAGCCCCAAACTCCAGCTAAAACAACAAGATTTTTTAATTCTTCAGAAAGGACGTTAGCTTTTTTCAGGAAAAATCCGAGTAACCATCCTATAGCGCCGCCGATGATGGCACCAATACCTAAGCGCATCGTTAAACCGTTAAGAATTTCGATCGCACTCGCTTGATGATCGATGATAGTGTCTAAAACGACAACGGCTAAAATTGCGCCGACTGGATCAATTAAAACGCCTTCTCCTTCGAGGATTGTAGCAACACGTCGCTCTACTGAAACTTGTTTGAGGAGGGGACTAATAACGGTAGGCCCAGTTACAACGACGAGAGACGCATACAAAAAAGCGATCGCCCAGGGAAACTCAGCCAACCAATGAGCCGCCATTCCGCCACCAATAAAGGTAATTAATGTTCCGAGTGTAACTAAATTTCTTAAACTTCCAGAAACTCGCCCCAACTCACGCAAGGATAGATTTAATCCCCCTTCAAATAAGATTACGGCAACGGATAGAGCAACGATAACTTCTAAACCGACACCTAAGAGATGGGGATGCAGTACGCCTAAACCGTCTTTTCCTAAAATGATGCCAAACAAGAGAAGAAAAACGATACTTGGTACTTTTAAATAGGCGGCGACGACTTGTGCGCTGATCCCCGCTAAAACGGTAATGACGATTTGTAGAGTTAGGTCGAAAGATCCATCCATAACGATTTTACAATGGGGATAAAAATTAAGATCAAGCTTGGGATCTTATGGGGTGATGGGTTGCAATGGGATTTTAATTTATGCTTATTTGCTTCTAAATACAAGACAATCTCGTGGGAAATATTCGACAATTGATCTAGATGCTTATGTTTATCTAGGGAGTCATTCCGTTACTACTACTAAATTTATTATGAATCGTCAAACATTCGCGTGGGGTCGTTCAAGTTACAAATTGCGTCAACAAGATGGCTGGTTAGAAGTTTTTTGTAAGGTAAGCTTATTCATAGCCGCTTTGATTATTTTTACAATTAATTTAGGGAATCTAGCCTTACGAGATTGGGATGAGGGAACGGTAGCCCAAGTTGCCAAGGAGATTTGGCAGGCTCCTGCGGGTTCTTTAAAGTGGTTATTTCCGACTTTTTGGGGTGAACCCTATTTTAATAAACCGCCTTTGATTCATGATTTGATTGCGCTGACTTATCATGTCGGTGGGGTTAATGAGTGGACAGCCCGCTTTAGTGGTGCATTTTTGACCGCTTGTTCGGTTCCTTTATTATATCTTTTAGGGCGAGAGGTGTTTCCGTCGCGTTTTCCCTCTTTTTGTGCGGCTTTGATTTATTTAACTTTGCTGCCGGTGGTGCGTCATGGGCGTTTGGCGATGTTAGATGGGGCGGTGCTTTGTTTTGAAATCTTGATGATTGTTTGTGCATTGCGATCGCGTCGTGATTTACGCTGGTCAATTGGGATTGGTTTAGGGTTTAGTTTGCTGTGTCTGACTAAGGGGATGATGGGCGGTTTAATTGCGATCCTAGTGTTGGTTTTTTTGGCTTGGGATACCCCTAGACTGCTAACTTCGGCTTATTTTTGGTTTGGCTGGGGTTTGGGCAGTGTACCGGCTTTGGCTTGGTATTTGGCGCAGTGGACTCATTATGAAAAAGAATTTATTAATGCTCTTTTTGATCAACAGATTAATCGTTTGGGGGAGACGCTGGATCATCATCGTCATCCCGTTTGGTACTATCTTTTAGAAATTGTTAAATATTCGTTTCCTTGGCTGTTATTTGCTGTTGCTGGACTTCAGTTAGCTTGGCAAGATCGACATTATAGTTGGGCGAAGTTGGTTTTAGTTTGGAGTGGCGTTTATTTTGGGGTGGTATCGCTGATGGCGACTAAGTTACCTTGGTATATTATGCCGATTTATCCCGCTTTAGCCCTTGCTGGTGGAGCGATTTTAGCTGATTTACGAGATTGGCCAAAAGAACGCTCTTATCCTCGTTTTTGGCAGGTTCTTTTTACGATTGTTGCGATCTTCTCTGCGGTGATTTTTTTATGTTTGTTTTTTAATCAAACTTTCGGTTTAATTCCGTCGCCCCATTTTTCTTTGACGTTACTCGCTGCTTCAGTAGCGATGACTTTGGGGGTTAGTGCTAGATTGATGAAACAGCACTCACTACAGTTTATCGCGGTTCTGTTTTGGGGGATGTATGTTTCTTTGTTGTTATTTGTGAATTCTCCCTATTGGGTTTGGGAGTTGGGGGAAGCTTACCCGGTTAAACCTGTTGCGACAATGATTAAGCAAAATTCTATTCCTGCGTCTGCAACAATTTATACATTATTTGATTATGAGCGTCCTTCTTTAAATTTTTATAGCGATCGTCGGATTCTTCCCCGTACCTTGGACGAATTACAAGAACATTGGCGCGATAACCCTAATCCTTATTTGTTAGTTCCTAACTCAGTTCTTTTGGATGAGTCGTTGTTGGGAGTTCAAGTTCTTGATAAAACAAATCCTGATTGGGTTTTGATTACGAAAAAAGATCAACCTAAATTATAGATATTTTCAGAAAATTTTGATACGGGTTATCCTTTCTCAAGTAAGAAGAAAGATAACCCGATGAGTGGCTAAATACCTATACAGAGATGGTTCAGGAACAATAAGGGCTATTTGAAGGCCTTTTTTTATGGGCGGTTAAAATAAATTGCTTTGGGTTTTATTTAGATGGCGATCGTTTGTTCCTCATCTTCATCCGATGCACCAACTTGTCTAAGATGAATATGCTTTCTGCCTAGGGTGATTTCAAATTCATCACCCGAATCTAATCCCATTTTCTTGGTATAAGCCGAGCCAATTAAAAGATTACCATTAGACTGAACACTAATTTTATAGCTGGCGGAGCGTCCTCCTTTACCATGACCATTTGTACTACTATCTAAATGAATCCCTTCTGCATCAATTAAAGCATTGAGAAACTTCATCATATTGACCCGTTCTACTCCGTTTTTTGTGACGGTATAGTATCCACAGGCCCGCGCTTTTTTTTCTTTGCTAAGGTTGCCGAGGTCTTTGACTTTTTCCAGTAAGTCAAGTCCAGTTAAGGATTGAGGTTGTGTGTTTTTAGCCATTAATGTTTTAGTTTACTAATATTGATTTGGGTAGATTGATGTGCCGTCTGAGAACGAGTCTCGGCGGGTCAAAAATGATATAGTTTTGAGTGATCTATATCTTGATGTTGACGGCAAAAAGTAAAAATTTACTTGTTGTCTCAATTAATATTAATACATTATTTCCAATGGACAAAGCAAGAAATTTTTGAGAATTTACAAATGTATGACTTTTTTGTCTTTTGGGGATGAGTCAATGAGTAATGGTCAGTAATAATAGATAGTTATTTGAGTAAATGAAGCTAACAACTAGGGGTCACTATAGCGTAAAAGCATTGTTAGATCTGACCCTACAACCTAAATATAAGCCGACTTCTGTAAAAGCGATCGCTTCTCGTCAGGATATCCCTGCACCTTATCTAGAAAAGCTACTCATTGAACTCCGTAAAGCGGGGTTAGTGAAATCAGTTCGAGGGTCACAAGGTGGGTATCAATTAGCGCGTCAACCGAGTCACATTTCTCTCGGACAAATTCTTGATGCAGTGGGTGAAACGATCTCTCCTTTACCTCGCTATGATCCTAACTCTGGACAAGCCGAAGATTGGGTTACATTTAGTCTTTGGAAACGTCTTCATCAAAAATTAAAAGAGGCACTTTATAATATTACTTTAGCGGATCTTTACTACGATGCTCGTAGCTGGGAAGCCGCTATAGGAGAGGAATCCAGCTTTATTGTTTAAGTGTCGAAAAAGATATGACTTTTTTATCAAAAGATGTGACTTTTTTCGGGGGTTGTCATTGCGAAGCGATTCGGTTTCTTGTCAAAGTTCATGAGCTTCTAGCCATCGATTGTAACTGCTCAATTTGCCAGAAGAAAGGGTTCATACATTTAATTGTCCCGCCCAAACAATTTACCCTACTAAAAGGGTCAGATGCTTTGATGACTTATACCTTTAATACTAAGGTAGCTAAACATCATTTTTGTCGCATTTGTGGTATACATCCTTTTTATCGTCCGCGTTCCCATCCTGATTCAATTGATGTTAATGTTCGTTGTCTAGATGGTAATGCTTTATCGAGATTTACAATTAAGTCCTTTGACGGAGCTAACTGGGAAGAAAATATTAATCAAATTCTCTGAATATTAATTAGTTATTTAGTACTAATTTCGGTCTGATTACTACCTCGATATGATTCTTGATCAAGCAGAAATGATCTTACTTTTAGCGAGTCTATTAGATTATCTGATAGGTGATCCTAGGGAGTGGTTACATCCAGTTCAAGTGATGGGTTGGGTAATTTCTCGCTTAACTAAAAGGGTGATTAAAACTACTCAGAATAAACACTTAACAAGTTTAGCGGGTGTTGCGATCGCACTAATTATAATTATTAGTAGTGGGTTACTCGGTTGGTTAATTCCCTGGGTATTGATTAAAGTCCATCCTAACTTTGGAATGACTAGCCAAATTCTGCTCTTGGCGAGTTGTTTTGCTGCACGTAGTCTAAAGAATGCCGCAGTTGATGTTTTAACCCCTTTAAACAACGGAAATATTGAATTAGCAAGGGAAAAACTCAGCCAATATGTGGGGAGAGATACTGAAGAATTATCCGAACCAGAAATCCTTAGAGCGATTTTAGAAACGGTTACAGAAAATGCGGTTGATGGGGTGATGGCACCGTTATTTTATGCGATCGTTGGTGCATTTATTCCCTTTTGTGGTAGTATTCCTCTCGCTTTAGCTTATAAGGCACTCAGTACGCTTGATTCTATGATTGGCTATAAAAAAGAACCTTTTACGGATATTGGGTGGTTTAGTGCCAAATTTGAAGATTATGTGACTTGGTTGCCTTGTCGTCTCACGGTTTTAACCTTGGCGCTCATTTCGGGGAGGCCAAAACAGGTTTTAGGGATTTGTTGGCGTGATGCACCTCAAGATCCTAGCCCTAATTCGGGTTGGAGTGAATGTATTTATGCTGCGATTTTAGGGGTTCAAGTCGGGGGAATTAATAGGTATAAAGGTACTATCATAGAAAAACCGCTTTTAGGCGATGCGGTTACACCCATTACATCTGAGATCATTGAACAAGCTTTAAGATTAACCCGTATTTGTTTTCTAGTGTGGTTGGGTTTGGGTGTAATGCTACTCTGGTTAGTTTCTTAAAGAATGAGGGTTTGATCAGTTCGCCAGTTGGTTAGTTCGCCAGTGAATGAATTCACGCATCTTAAGCTAAAGTCCATTGAAATGGACTATAATCTTTACGATTAGTCGGTTTTAACCGACTTGAGCTTTAAGACAGGGATTTTAATCCCTGGCAGTATTAATATAGTATCTTCTATAAACCGACTTTAGCTTTAAGACAGGGATTTTAATCCTTGGAAATATTTTTGTACTAATCATAAAAAAAGTATTAGCCCGACTAGAGGATGTTGTGTCTTTTTCCTATTTCAGAGAAAATAGAGCAAAATTAAGTTTTGTAACACGACTTTAAAAAGCGAGGACTAAAAATGTATATCGTTCACATTGCCTCAGAATGTGCGCCTGTGATTAAAGCAGGAGGTTTAGGGGATGTTGTCTATGGTTTGAGTCGAGAACTCGAAATTAGGGGAAATTGCGTCGAACTGATTTTACCGATGTATGATTGTATGCGTTATGACCATATCTGGGGTCTGCATGATGCTTATCGGGATCTAATGGTACCTTGGTATGATGCAACGATTAATTGTTCTGTTTACTGCGGTTGGGTACACGGTAGACTTTGTTTCTTTATTAAACCGAATTCTTGGGATCAGTTTTTTGATCGCGGTTGTTATTATGGATGTTCTGATGATGATTTACGATTTGCTTTTTTCTGTAAAGCGGCCTTAGAATTTTTGCTTAAAAGTAACAAGCGTCCTGATATTCTTCATTGTCATGACTGGCAAACGGGTTTAGTTCCTGTCTTATTGTATGAAATTTATAAACATCATGGAATGTGGAATCAAAGAGTTGTCTATACTATCCACAATTTTAAACATCAAGGGGTTACGGGAAATGAAACCTTAATCGCAACAGGACTTAAGCAATTTTCTTACTATTATAATTATGCTCGTCTGCGGGATAATTTTAATCCTTTTGCGATCAATATGATGAAGGGTGGCATCGTTTATTCTAACTATATCACGACCGTATCGCCTCATCATGCTTGGGAAGCCCGTCACATGGATGTAAGTTATGGGTTAGGTCATACTTTGCATTTACATCAATCTAAGTTTGGTGGTATTCTTAATGGCATTGATTACGGTGTGTGGAATCCTGAAGACGATCGCTATATTCCCCATCCTTTCGGCATAGATTCTTTTGCGGAGAAAGCTAAAAATAAAAAAGCTTTGCGTGAACGTCTTTTATTACAAGATAACGATAAACCGATCGTTTGTTTTATTGGGCGTTTAGATGAACAAAAAGGCGTTGATTTAGTCCATCATGCTATTTATTATTCTTTAAGTAGGGGAGCACAGTTTGTTCTTTTAGGTGCAGCTACAGAAAAACGAATTGATGATCATTTCCGACATGAGAAGAATTTCCTTAATGATAACCCTGACTGTCATTTAGAATTAGGATTTAATGAAGAACTGGCACATTTAATCTATGCGGGTGCTGATATTATTGTTGTACCCAGTAATTTTGAACCCTGCGGACTAACGCAAATGATCGGTTTAAGATATGGTACTGTGCCTGTTGTTCGAGGAGTTGGTGGGTTAGTTAATACGGTGTTTGACTGGGATTATGATCAGAATTTACCACCCGAAAAACGTAACGGTTTTGTTTTCTACCAAATGGGTTATGATGCTCTAGAATCAGCTTTAGGTCGTGCGATCAATTTATATACCCAAACGCCCCAAGTGTTTAAACAGTTAGCATTACAGGGGATGGAGTATGATTATTCTTGGAATCATCCTGGTGAGCAATATGTCGAGTTATATGATTTGATTCGACATAAGTAATTAATTAGTAAATTTGTTAACGTAAGTTGAACATTTAATCTAGTAATCGGAATGTAGATTAAAATCGCCAGAGAATAAATTCTCTGTCTCATAGCCCAAGTCCATTAAAATGGACTGTATCTCTATACGGTGAGTCGGTTTCAACCGACTTTAGCTATTAGACAGGGATTTTAATCCCTGGCTGGCGGTTTGACGGTCTAATGGACTAACTTTGATTAATCCCTAGCTTAATAATAATTTCCGACTTTGCGATGATGAACTGCGGTTAAACCTTCTGGGTTAGAAACACGTCCGTTTGTGACTTTGCCATAAACTAACCAATGATCACTACATTCCATGCGACTTACGACCTCACATTCTAGATAAGCTAGGGCATCGCTGAGAATAGGTGAACCATTAACCGCGCTTTGGGTTTTCACGCCAGCAAAACGATCCTCACCAGGAGAGAACCGCTTAAGGAAGTGTTTCATGAGAGGTTGATAGTTTCCTTCTTCAAGAATATTTAATACAAATGTATCATTTGCGTGTAAGAGGGATTCGATCGCCCGATCTTTTGCTACAGCAACGGTAAACCCAGGGGGATCAAAGCTTGCTTGAGTTACCCAAGAGGCGATCATTGCCCCAGAAACTTCTCCTTTTTTCGCGGTGATGAGATATAAACCACCGCTAATACGTCCTATTGCTTTATCTAAGTCGGTGTCTTGTAATTTCCGTTGTTTGACTTTTTTGTCTTGGGTGAGGGTTTGCCCTAAGTCGGTTCCTGACTCTTCACAAAGTTGATAAACCGCTTCAGTTGGGGTTTCTGATAAACGGATGGGTTTGAAAGCTGGGATCAGACCATTATCGATAAACTTGCGTTGTAGTGGGAAAATGGGTTCATCATCACCCCCAAATGATTCAAACATTCCAATATACTGTTTATCGTGGATTGCTGCGAGAATTGTATTTAGATTCGTGGTAATCTCTTTTTGAGTAGGAGGCATTCCCAGAATAATTCCTTCACTTCTACCGACTAATTCTCGCACTTCTTGGGGATCAGCAGATTTAAGATCCATCATTTCCACAGCAACACCCGTTTTAGTGATCCCTTTGGTGATAGCTTGAGAAAGGCGATCGCTATATCCATAGTCTGACACATAAAACACAGCAACGGTTTTTTCACCTTTACTCTGTTCAGTACTCCAATGGCGATAGCGTCTAAGAAGTTCATTTAGATTATATTTTAGTAAGGGTCCATGACCATTAGCGACTAAATTAATCTCACCTAATGTGTCCATCCGTTTCATTGCTGATAGAACCGAACGCGCATTAGGAGCCATTAAGCACTCATAATAAAAGTAATAATCTTCTTCGATCGCTTTTAGATCTTCATCATATAAGTGATCTGAACAATAGTGCATTCCAAACGCATCACAAGTAAAAAGAATGCCGCTACCGTGATCATAAGAAAATATTGTATCTGGCCAATGTAAGTTAGGGGCGTTAATAAATTCTAAGACATGACCGTTACCGAGGTCGAGGCGATCGCCATTTTTGACGATTTCTCGTTTAAAAGGTTGATGCACAAACCCTTCGAGGAATTGTATGGCTACTTTTGCTGCAACTACGGTAATTTGGGGAGCCAGTTGTAAGATATCTTGAACTAAACCACTATGATCGGGTTCTGTGTGGCTAATAATGAGGTAATCTATCTGTGTTGGGTCGATCAGTCCCGTGAGAGTATCTATATATAATTGGCGGAATTTGGCGTGAGAGGTATCAACAAGGGCTATTTTTTCACCCCGAATCAGGTAAGAATTATAGGTTGTCCCATTTTGTAAACCGAATTCGATATCGAAGCGATCGCGATCCCAATCTAGAGAACGAATGGCTGTAATATCATCTGATAGGTTAGCGGTTTGTATGGTTAGGCGTTTTTCAGTTTTGACAGGTGTTGCGACCATTTACCCCTCTTTGATTACAATTCTTTACTTTTATTGTGACACGGTGGCGAGAAAATGTGCTAAATGAGAAACTTATCGTTAGTCTAAGGTTTTCTTAATAGATAATTGAATTGAGGGCGTGGAAACCATGCCCCTACGAAATAACCCTATTATTGTTATTGTAGGGGTTTGGTCGCCAAACCCTTTATTTTATTTATGTCTAATTCTGAAATTTCACAATCAATTCTTGATACTCTAGACAAACTGCGCCAACTTGTACAAGTGGATGTTCAAGAAAACTGGTATTATTTAGACCAAGATTTATCAATTAAAGATATTAAGCTTGAAAAAGCTAAACCCGTTCAGTTAAATGATAAAAGATATATCATTTGGTCATCGGGTCGTCAAGTCCAATGGTTAATTCAAAAAATTAAATTTTCATCTAGTTTAAAAGAATATCCTTTAATACATCTAACAGCAAGATTAGTTTTAACTTGGTGGGCTGAGGATGCCAAAATTTATATCAATGGAAAATTAGTTCAAGAAGGAGATTTATTTGATTCAACGACTCGACGACTTTTAACAACTGATGTTATTCCACAACGAGAAATAATTATCGCATTGCGTTTAGTAAGTCCAGGTCATGATATCGGGGCGTTAATGCGTTCTGTATTGATTTTTGAAAAACCTGATTTTATTGATCCAGCTTTTGTAGCTGATGAGTTAACTGTTTTATATAATTATCTTCAAGCTTTTGAACCTGAAAAATTAGATATTTTAGCCAATACATTAAATCAAATCAGTTGGAATATTGTTTCAGATCAAGAGAAATTTAATCAAAATTTATTAGAAATTAGAGAACAATTACAACCATTAGCTTCTTCTATTAAAAAAAGACAATTCCATCTTTTAGGTCACGCACATTTAGATTTAGCGTGGTTATGGCCAATTCAAGAAACTTGGGAAGTTGCACAAAAAACATTTAATTCTGTTTTAAAGTTACAAAAATATTTCAGTGAGCTTAAATTTGGACAATCTAGCCCTGTTTTATATGAATGGATAGAAAATAATCGTTTTGAGCTATTTACACAGATTCAAGAAGCATATAAAGCTAAATCGTGGGAACTTTTGGGCGGGATGTGGGTAGAACCTGAAGTTAATTTAATTTCGGGAGAATCATTAATACGTCAATTACTTTATGGTCAAAATTATTTTAAAGAAAAATTTGGCACAATTACAAAAGTTGCTTGGCTACCTGATACATTTGGTTTTCCTTGGCAACTTCCCCAGATTTTTAAACAAGCAGGTATCGAGTATTTTGTTACTGGGAAACTTCATTGGAATGATACGACAAAATTTCCTCATGGTGTGTTTTGGTGGAAGTCTCCTGATGGTACACAATTATTATCTTTGATGTCTCCTCCGAATGTCGCCGGAGTGATGGATACTAACCCAATTATTATGATGAATTATGCTATTAGTTGGGAACAACAAACGGGTTTAAAAGATGCGTTTTGGTTACCTGGTGTCGGTGATCATGGTGGTGGCCCAACACGTGATATGTTAGAAGTACAACAAAGATGGCAAAACTCACCTTTTTTCCCTCAAATTAGTTTTACGACAGCACAAGAATATTTAGACAATTTACCTCAAGAAAACTTACCCGTTTGGAATGATGAATTATATTTAGAATTCCATCGCGGATGTTATACAACTCATGGTGATCAAAAATATTATAATCGTTATTGTGAAAAATTATTATATCAAGCTGAATTATGGTCTAGTTTAGCGAGTATTCATTTAGAATTACCTTATCCTAAAACGGCTTTAACTGATGCTTGGAAGAAAGTTTTATTAAACCAGTTTCATGATATTTTACCCGGTACTTCTATTCCTAAAGTATTTGAGGATGCGAATAGAGAATGGTGCAAAGTTATCGAAACAGGAGAAGCAATATTAGATATTTCTTTACAATTTATAGCATCTCGAATTATTCTTCCTATTCCTCCTCATTCTGAAGCAATACCAATTATTATTTTTAACTCTTTAAATTGGACAAGATCAGAAGTTGTTAGTATTATAATGAATTCGTTGGTAAACTGGGATATTTATGATGTAGAATTAAATCAAGTTTATAGTCAAATAACATCAGAAAACAAATTGCTATTTTTGGCTAAAGATATTCCATCTGTAGGGTATCGCTTATTTTGGTTAAGTCCTACTGAAAGAGTTAAACCAGAAATAAAAACAACATCAGAATTTATTCTTGAAAATGATTATATTAAAGTAATTATTAATCATGAAAGTGGAGATTTAGAAAGTATTTTTGATAAAGTACAGCAAAAAGAAATATTAAATGGTGCAGGAAATCAATTACAAGCTTTTCAAGATAAAGATCAATATTGGGATGCGTGGAATATTGCTCCAAATTATCAAGATTTTCCTTTACAACCAAGTAAATTAAAATCAATTGAGTATTTAGATTATGGTTTGATACAATCTCGAATTAGAGTGATTAGAATTATTGGTAATTCAGAGTTTATTCAAGATTACATTTTACGAATAAATTCATCAATTTTACAAATAAAAACTACTGTCAATTGGCAAGAAGAAAATATTTTAGTTAAAGTAGCTTTTCCATTAAAACTAGAAAGTGATGTTGTTACTTATGAAATTGCTTGCGGTGCAATTGAACGTTTAACCTGTCCTCAAACTGAAGCAGAAAAAGCAAAATGGGAAGTTTACGGACATCGTTGGATTGATTTAACAGATGTTAATCAAAATTACGGAGTTAGTCTATTAAATGATTGTAAATATGGCTTTGATTGCCAAATGAATCAAATTAGATTAACCTTATTAAGAGGGACAAAATGGCCTGATATTAATGCAGATAAAAGAATTCATTCTTTTACTTATGCAATTTATCCTCATTCGGGAAATTGGCAAGAAGCAAAAACGGTTCATCGAGGTTATGAGTTAAATATTCCTCTAAAAGTTATTTTTCAAAAACAATTTAATAATACTTGTCTATCTCCTGTTAGTTCTTGGTTAAATATTGGTTCAGATAGTTTAATTTTGATAGCTTTAAAACAATTTGAAAATGATGTAACTAAATGGATTATGAGATGTTATGAATCTGAAGGTAAAATAGCATATTTAGATATAGCTAGTGAGATTGGGCTAACTTTATCATCTCCTGTTAATCTTTTGGAAGAAGATATTGTTTTAGATGAATTAACGGTTAAACCTTGGCAAATAGTGAGTTATAAAATACAAAAATGAAAATACAAGTTAAAGTCAAACCCAACTCGAAACTACAAAAAATTGAAGAAACAACATATGGAAGCTTAGTTATATATTTAAAATCGCCTTCCGTTGATGAAAAAGCGAATCAAGAATTAATTCAAGTTTTGGCGCAAAAATACAAAGTTGCTAAATTCAAAATTATGATTAAGTCGGGAACAACTTCTAAAATTAAGCTAGTAGAAATTCAGATTGCCGGATAAACTATCATTACTAAATTAACGTTCCAATTATGGTGGGGATGTTTTTAGAAATAATCCATTAATCTTGGTAGCCAGTTCAATATCCATTGCTGTTATACCACCTGCATCATGAGTCACTAAATCAATAGTGACACGATTGTAAACGTTAGACCATTCAGGATGATGTCCCATCGATTCTGCTACTAACGCTACACTCGACATAAAACCGAAAGCTTCAACAAAAGAGTTGAATTGTAACTCACGGTGAAGCTTATCATCTTTAATTTTCCAACCCTCTAGTTTAGTCAAAGCGAGATCGATTTCAGTTGAATTAAGCGGTGTTAAAATATTGCTCATTTGTTTTAATAAAGTTAATGAATTAGGCGATCGCATCTCGAATTTGAGTGTTACTATACCAGCTATACAGCCCATCCAAAACAGGTTTAATATTTAACTCCTCTCGCCATTCTTCAAGAGGTCGTTCTAATTCTTCTTCCCACTTGATGGGAAATAATGGTTTTGCGGCCTGCCCCATTTCGATTCCTTTGGAGATTAATTCAAAGCTGTACCTCATTGTTCTGCCCTTTTGTGCGGGTTCTAAGTCTTCTCGATACAATTGCTCGGCTGTTAAAAAGTTCAATAATAGAGATGTCGTATCCAAAAAAAGAAAGGTTGGAAAAGCTATTTGAGCAGCAGTTACAGAAATTACCCCCAATTCGCCCAAGTTATCTAAGCTGAATCCAGTGAGGATGTGGTGGAGATCATGAGTTTTATACACTCTAAAGGTGATGTACTCAGCATCGCTGTTAAAACTAGAGGGGGTTCGGTAAAATCCAGGATCATATCCCAATGCGCTGAGAACTTTTGCATAAGTCCAACCGAGAGAGTATTGAGGCATATTTAACATCGTCTCTAGGTCATATGGTTGCCCCATATATCTTTCTTTTACTATCGCTGCGGAAGCTGGGTTCTGTAACACAGTTTGAGTACATAACTGCATCTGACGACTGTTATTCAATCGTTCACTGAGATCAAAAACATTATTAGTATCTTTGCCTGCGCCTGCTGCTAAATCAACTAATTCTAAAAATGTGTTTAGTTTTTCTGGCGTAATTAAACTATTAATATAGCGTAATCCCATATCCCAATTGCTCCTATTGTCAATAATTTTTCTAACGTAATTTAGCCCAATTAATTTATACTTATAGCAATAAATAATTGCTTTAAATATTTAATCATTGTCCATGATATATAAGGCAAATTAAAAAAATATTAAGAATTATTAGATAATTTACCTAGGGGTTTGCTTGATAAATTTAGCATATTTTTATAATATTTTTGCCACCTCTGTAACAATTTTTTATAGTTATGATAAACTGTTCCAAGTTATTTTTTTTAAATTAAAATTGTCTATTCTCTATCAAGAAATTATACAATAAAGGCAAGCTTCATTCTGCTCGTGTCATCGCCTATGGCTGCTAAAACTGCAAAAGAATCGATATTAACTTTAACAAATGTGGGTAAAGCTTATGAACAACCTAACCGAGAACCAATTAGTATTATAGAAAGCATAAATTTGGAACTTCGTCAAGGTGAAATTGTTGCTTTATTGGGGCCTTCTGGTTCAGGAAAATCAACTTTAATGCGAATGATGGCGGGTTTAATTTCTCCATCCAAAGGGAAAATTTTGTATCATGGAATACCTTGAGTGGGGCTAAATCCAGGTGTTGCGATCGTTTTTCAAAGTTTCGCTTTGTATCCTTGGTTAACAGTACAGGAAAATGTAGAATTAGGTCTAAAAGCAAAAGGAATTTTACCCGATATTAGAGAACAAAAAGCGATTGAAATGATCGATATTATTGGGTTAGATGGGTTTGAAAATGCTTATCCGAAAGAATTATCAGGAGGGATGCGTCAACGAGTCGGTTTTGCAAGGGCGTTAGCGGTTGAACCAGAATTATTATGTATGGATGAACCCTTCTCAGCATTAGATGTTTTAACCGCAGAAAACCTCAGAATTGAATTATTAGATTTGTGGCTAGAAAATCGCATACCTACTAAATTTATTTTAATTGTAACTCATGGTATTGAAGAAGCCGTTATTCTAGCAGATAGAATTATTGTTTTAGGGCGAAATCCTGGACGAATTAGGGCTGATTTTTCGGTGACTTTACCCCATTATCGAGATCGTAAGAGTTTGAATTTTCAAGCTATTGTAGATCAAGTTTATACAATTATGACTAATCCTGATTTAGAAATTCATGAATCACCCGAAAAAAGCAATACTACAACCAATACAGCGAAAAAATATTAGTCTTTACCATCGGTTCGCATTGGTTCTATTGCTGGCTTTTTGGAATTATTAGAAAACCGTCAAAATCAAGATTTATATCGTTTAGGACAAGAATTGCAGTTAGAGGTTGATGATATTTTACCAATTGTTGAAGCCGCTAAATTGATGGATTTGATTGATTTACAACAAGGGGATATTTATTTAAAACCTATTGCTTTTCAGTTTATTGAAGGAAATATTGACGAACGTAAAGAAATTATACGAACTCAGTTAATGAATCATATTCGCTTAGTTCAACAAATTTTTAATTTATTACAAGCAAAACAAAATCAACGCATTCCCGAAGAATTAATTTTAGATATTCTCCAAAATCATTTTAGTCCAAATGAAGCCCAAAGACAACTTAATACAGCGATTGACTGGGCGCGTTATGGAGAGTTATTCAGTTATGATGAACCTTCGGTTTTAGTTTTTATCAGTCTTTGATGAGTATTCCTAAAGAATTAATTGAAGCAGCGAGAACTTATCATCTTAATTTTTGGCAACAGTTTTGGACAGTAGAATTACCTTCTGGTGTAATTGGTTTAATCTGGAATAGTGTGATGTCAGTCGCGGGGGGTTGGTTTTTCTTAATTGCCATAGAATCATTTACTTTAGGCGAAAAAGATTTTACATTACTTGGTTTGGGGTCATTTTTAGCTACAGCAGCAAGTGAAGGTAATTTTCCCGCTATTTTGTGGGGTTTGTTGGTTTTAATTGGTATTATTATTATGATTGATTTTCTGATTTGGCGACCGTTGATTGCTTGGTCAGAAAAGTTTAAATTTGAAACGGTAGATGCTCAAAATGTACCTGAGTCTGTGATTTTAGATTTTATCCGACGTTCACCGACTTTAAGATTAATTAGCGATCGTATTCTAAAGCCTTTTGCTCAAAATGTCGATCAAAGCTTAGTTAGTTTACTCGCTACTAATACTAAATCATTTTCTGTACGCCATCAATCTAATTTTGGAAAATGGTTAGAACGCATTTTTATCAGTGGTTTTGCGTTTATTGTTTTGTGGGGAACTTGGGAAGCTGTTTTATTATTAAGAACCCTTGGTTTTGAAAGTTGGAAAGAAATCATTACAGGGGCGATTTTTACGGCAATACGAGTTATTATTGCTTTGATTTTATCCTTATTATGGACAGTGCCAGTGGGTGTAGCGATTGGGAAAAATCCACATTTAGCGAGGATTCTACAGCCTATTGTTCAAATTGCGGCATCTGTTCCCGCTACGGCTTTGTTTCCCGTGTTATTACTCTATTTAGCTAAAATGGGCGGCGGTTTACAAATCGGTTCAGTCGCGCTGATGATGTTGGGTACTATGTGGTACATTTTATTTAATGTGATTGCTGGGGCGCAGTCGATACCTTCTGATTTATTTGAAGCGGCTAAGGTTTATCGTCTTTCTTTAATTCAACGTTGGAAAACGGTTATTTTACCCAGAATTTTTCCTTATTTAATTACAGGAATCATTACCGCAGTGGGTGGGGCGTGGAATGCGAGTATTGTGAGTGAATATGTCCATTTTCAAAGGAAAACTTTAACGACGACTGGTTTAGGTTCTACGATTTCTGAGGCAACTGCACAGGGAAATTATGCTTTACTTTTAGCCGCTACCTCCGTGATGTCTTTATTAGTAGTTTTTACTAATCGTTTTGTCTGGCGTAGGTTATACAAATTAGCACAAGATAAATATCGGTTGTTGTAGGGGCTTGGTGTTGATGACCAAACCCCCTTTTTTGGATTATGCAATACTAAAATCAGCACTCTTTAGAGCTAAATTAGTAGCCAGAGTTGCAAACTGAGTCGCGGCTGTTCCATCCAAACCATCAGCATCAAAGAATAAACCGCCAGTTGTTGAATTATAAATCAAGCGCTGGTCTGCTGTGGTTGCAGATAAACCGATGATGAACTGATTTGCTGCAAGTGTACCAATAACTAAATCACTACCAAAACCCGAAGCAGATAGAACAATTGTATCATCGACGACTCGGAAATCGGTGATGGTATCGATGCCTTCAGTTGGGGTATTAAAGACAAATTGGTCTAAATTACGACCGCCTGTCAGGGTATCAAAACCTACACTACCTACTAAAATATCATTACCATTACCGCCACTAAGAATATCATCCCCTCCGTTTCCAGTAATGGTATTGTTGTTGCTATTTCCTGTGATGCTATTATTATCGTCGTTTCCTGAACCATCAATGGGGTTTGAATCCGTGAGGAAAAGGGTTTCTACGTTAGCGCTTAGAGTATAACTAAAATTCGCTCTTACGGTATCTAGTCCTTCGTCAGGGGCTTCGTTAATAACATCGCCAAGGCTATCGACATAGTAAATATCATTACCAGCAAAGCCATTGAGGGTATCATCACCTGCACCACCATTAAGGATATCATTACCCGCAGTGCCATTTAAGATATCATTGCCATCAGTGCCGTCATCATTGAGGATGGTTCCTGTAATGGGTGTTGCTGTACTAATCGTGTACCCTGTGCCATTGGCGAGTGTAATTTCGACGGTTTCTTCAGGTTCAGGAGTAAAATATATATCACCAATTGGGTCAATTGTCAAGAGGACTGTACTCGAATTAGCCGCAAAGACGATCGTACCACCGGTATTATTAATGCTATTGGCGCCTTTTTGTGTATAATCGATCGCACGTACAGCAGTACCACCCAAAGTAAAATTAACCGTCAGTGGGTTAGTTGTATCACCAGTACGGGTAAAGGTATATAGAAAATTTAGAGAACCGTTTTCTGTAACAGCATTGGGATTAACTTCAAGAGTTATACTCGGTAGTAAGACATCATCGTTGGTAATTGTCCCTGTCACCGTTTCTACGGTATCAATGATGTAATTTGCATCACTAGCTAAAGTAATGCCGATGGTTTCATCGCTTTCTAGGGTTACATCAGTCGTGGGGTCTATAATAAGGGTGGCTGTTGCAGAATCTGGGGCAAAGGTAATTATTCCGTTAGTTCCTGTTATACTTGCACCAGTTTGAGTGTAATCATCATCAAGGATGGCATCACCACTGAGAGTAAAATAAGTAGTTAAAGAATTCGTGAGATTACCACTTCGCGTAAAGGTATAAACTAGATTTTCGGTGCCATCTTCATTAACACCACTATTTGGCTCAATTGTCAAGGTAATATTAGGTAAGAAATCATCATCAACAATGTTTAAAGTTGCTGTTGATAGGCTACCTAGAGTTGCGCCACCTGTTGGGCTAGATAGCGTTAGGTTAAGGGTTTCGTCACCTTCGATGCTTATGTCGTTATTGATGGGAATAGTTACGGTTTTACTGTTTTCCCCATCGGCAAAATCTACGGTAATTGGGCTACCATCATAATCATCCGATGCTGTAGCAGTACCGCCAGATGATGTAAGAATAACACTAATTGCACCGACGGTTCCCTGTTGACGTGTAATGGTGATGGTTGCGTTGCTGCTTTCGGGTGTACTAAAAATAGCTTGAGAAAATGATAGGACACCAGATGGGTTTTGTGTTTCGATGAACGCGCTAGAATTGAGGTCGAGTCCGGTTACGCCTTCGATAATGGCAATGAGTTCATCGGGTTCACTTCCGGGTTTGTCGAGATAAACGGCGGTTCCTGTGATGCCACTAATGGGAGAAGTACTCAGAAAATAGTCACTTTTTGGTCCAGTTAGTTGAATAAAGTCTTTATTGGCTTTAAAATCGACTATCAGAGCATAGTCGGATGTTCCTACGGTGGTGGTATTTTGGTCATCATAAAATATAGTAGCTACATTCCCAAGAATGAAAATATCGCTACCATTACCGCCATTGAGAGTGTCAATTTCTCCAAAACCGGGATTTACGGCGTTTTGAGCCACACCAATAAGGGTATCATTACCCCCGGCTGCGTTTAAATTGTCATTTCTAAGACCGCCGACTAAGGTATCGTTGCCATCCCCTGTAATAATGTTATCGTTGGCTGCTGTTCCCATAATCGAAAAGCGCTCGATGTTAGAAAAATTAACTGAGTCGAAATTGTTAACATTATTACTGTAATAGGCAGTGTAAGAACCGTTAAAGCCTCCTGTTCCATTGCTACTGATACTACTGGTAATGCCACTCTGAGGAGAAGAGCCAGTATAGTTGTTATTAGAGTAATCAACAATTAATAAATCGTTTCCAGCTTCTCCATTAACGGTATCTTTTCCTAAACCTCCATTAATCGTATCACTGCCACCGCCCGTACTTAAATTGTTATTGGTGCGTTGCGTGTAGCTAATGCTGTCATTACCACTACCTGTCATCAGGTTAGTGAATAATTCGATATTTGATACACTGGTTCCATTTGCAAGAATAATCGGAGCATAGGTACTTCCGCTATCATTAAAGCTTAAGGCAGTGGTCGCACTACTAAAGTTCCCATCAACTAAGGTATCTGTTCCAGAACCTCCATCAATAATATTTATGCCGCTTCCTGCCGTAATCGTATCATTACCAAAGCCGCCATTAATATTATCATTTCCCCCAGCCGCGTTAATACTATCACTACCTGCACCCCCATTGATGGTATCATTACCATCCCCTGTGTTAATGCGATCGCTGACTTTTGTACCTGTAATTTGAAAGCGCTCGATGTTGGTAAAGCTAATTGAGTCGAGGTTAAGATTAGTGTTGTAGTAAGCGAAAACATAACCAGTTACTCCGTTGACACCGCTACTAAAAATGGAGATGGTAAGTCCCGCTTGAGGAGCACTTCCAGTATAGTTGTTACTTGAATAATCAACAATTAATAGGTCGTTTCCAGTTCCTCCACTGATGGTGTCTCTTCCTAAACCTCCGTTAATCGTATCATTACCATTACTGGTATTAATGTTATTATTATTCCGTAGCTTGTAGCTAATACTATCATTGCCATCTCCTGTCGTCAGGTTGGTAAAAAATTCAATATTTGAGACACGAGTTCCATCTGAAAGATTAATCGGAGCATTGGTACTGCTATCATTAAATCTTAAAGCATTCGTGGCATTCTTAAAGTTCCCATCAACTAAAGTATCAATTCCAGCGCCACCATCAATGATATTAATGCCTGTTCCCCCAAGGATGGTATCATTCCCATCACCACCATTGATACGATCGTCTCCTCCAGCAGCATTCAAGTTATCGTTACCTAAGCCCCCAATAATGGTATCATTGCCATCCCCTGTACTAATGCTGTCACTAGCTGCTGTACCTGTAATTTGAAACCGCTCAATATTGGTGAAGTTTATTAAGTTCTGAGTATTACCGTTAGACGCTTGGTAATAACCGTTGTATGTTTTTGTCCCACTGCTATAAATAGAAGTGTTGATGCCTGATGGCGGGGTGACTCCTGTGTAGTTAATACTGGAGTAGTCTACAATTAATAGATCATTTCCTGATCCTCCATCAACGGTGTCAACTCCTAGTTTAGGGAGAAGGGTGTCATTACCCCCTAAACCTTGGATTAAATCATCTCCATTGGTTCCAGTCAGTAAGTTATCGAGATTATCACCCGGAAAAGTTGGCATTTTTTTGCTCCTAGTTTAATTTAGTTAATTTAAGTTTTTACAAATGTAGTTGTTCTGAGTTTTTACTTTGGCTACGAAACGGTCATGTAATCAATATATTCGTTGGCGTTTAATTTGTCGTGAGTCTAAGGTCACAAAAAAGTCATCTTTTTGCTTTAGGTCAAACAAGGCTATATTTTTAATCAATGCTTCATCATAACAAACCCTTTAAAATATACAAGTTTGTTTGAATTTTTTATCGAGATGACTTTGTTAATTGTCTAAAAGCTATATTTTGCTTAAACTATTTATTCTATTGATAATTTTTCTATAAAAAAAGATTAAAAAATCTTATGATAGATTTAGGGGTAAGATCACTTGAGAAGGTTTTCCCCCTTGACTGCTTATTTTTAATGTGATAATTTTGGCTTCGATTAATCTTTCTTCATCTGGACTTTTTCCTGTTCCTGTATTGACTGGATAAGCTGGAAAACAAGCCCCACTTAAACTTAATCTAATACAGTGATTTTTAAATATCTTAATACAAGTAAATTGGAGAGGTATTTTTATCGGTAAAGTTCGATAATTTGAATTTATTCTAATATATCCTTGAGTAAAATTATATATTTTTCCATCTGGATAAACTTCTGATAAAATAGCACATAAATCGAAACTTGGTGTATCCGCTATACAATAACAATCGACCACAATTTGTCCTAAAATTTGTAAATCAGCTTTTAAGGGTTCAGTTGTATACTTTAAAATATCACTTCTACTATCAAGATGTGATCGCTCAAATGCCCCTCCTGGATACATAGTATGACCTCCTAAAGCAGGAAACGGTCGCCAAGGATCATGTACAATAATATCTTCTATTGTTGTGTTAGGTAAATTTATTTCTGTTAACTTTCCATCATCTTCTCTAATACTTGCTAATCCTTTACTTGATAAATAATAAGTTTTTGTTGGTGTTTTAGGTAACCCATTTAAATTAATCCATTGATGACTACCCATTTCAAAAAGTAGTACTGGAGCTTGTTCTAATAACTGATCATCTTTTTCTTTTAAAAAATGATCAAACCAGTTAATTTGCAGTTGATCAATTGAACTAATAGCATTTTTACCATAATTGATCGCACCAATTTTTTGCCCCCAAGGTATATGAGTCCAAGGAGCAATTATTAACTGTTGTCTATAATGGGATTGTTGAGCCATTTCTTGATATAAATTTATCGTTCCTCTTAAATATGGATCAAACCATCCACCAATATGCAACATCGGAATATCTAGCTCTTGAATTAAATATTTGGGTGAGAGTTTTTTCCAGTATTCATCAGATGACGATCTCGTGAGCCAATCGTGATAAAATGAATCTAGAGCAAGTTCTTTTAGAATATTAGGATACGCGGGAATAAGCTCAGATAGGGGTAAATTTCGAGAAGCTTTATACAGTTTTTGAAAGGCAATTTCATCCCCTTTTAACCGCGATGTTTCTGCTGCTAATTGAATCGCCCATCCTAAATTCGCCTGTAAACAAAATGCGTCATTCTCATACGCCCAATCTGTATATAAATCATAAGCAATCATTGAGGGGCAAATTGTTTTTAAAGCTGGATGTTGATGAATTGCTGTATAAAGTTGTGTCATTCCTTGATAGGAAAAACCATACATACCAACTTTTGTCTTACTTCCAAAAAGTTCACTAACCCAGTTTAGAGTATCCAGTCCATCCTCTATTTCATGCTCAAATAATCTAAATTCTCCCTGAGAGGTTCCTCGTCCTCGCACATCTTGAATAACGACGGTATATCCCTGTGACGCATACCACATCGGATGAGCATAAACCACAGTAGATGCGATCGCACGTCCGTAAGGTTGTCTCATTAATAATACGGGAAATTTCTCGGCACTCTCAGGACTATAAATATCTGCATCGAGTCTCAACCCATCACGGGTGTACATTGATGTTGTCTCTTTTCGGACTGAATACATACTCAGATGGTTTTAGTTCTCTGACAAGCTACCTATATGCACAATCCTTTCCCATTATGTTTAATTTATCATGTCAAGTCTTTTTAGTCAAGAGAAAAAATTTATTTTTCAACTGGACAAAAATTAATAGTACAAAAATTAGCAATCGGGATGACACGATTTGAACGTGCGACCCCTTCGTCCCGAACGAAGTGCGCTACCAAGCTGCGCTACATCCCGATAATATAGTCACTTTTTCCATTATATCATATGTAGTTGTTTTTGGGTTAGTCACCTTCAACTTGAGTGACACGACGGATTTCTAAGACATCACTAAGATTTTTTAGACGTTGAATGCTGTTTTCTAATTGTTCGTGATCCCGAATTTCGATGCTGAGGGAAATTAACGCGGGTTTACCGAAACTGGTTTTAACACCAGCATTACAGACATTAATATTCTGATCGCTCAGACGAGTTAAAATATCTCGTAGAACACCAACTCGATCGATAGCTTCTATTTGTAGATCGACTTGGTAGGTTTGCGCTCGTCCGTTGGTTTCAACTGGGTTCCAGTGTACAGGGATTAATCTTTCGCCATCAATTTGAGCAACATTGGGACAGCCTTGACGATGAATAGCTATTCCTTTAGCACCTCGACTGACAAAACCTAAAATCGGTTCCCCAGGTAAAGGATTACAACATCGTGCAATATAATAAACTAATCCTTCTACTCCTGCGATCGGTGATTTACTCTTAGTGGTTACATTAGTCGTACGGGTCGAAGTTTGGATCAAAGAGGGTAATTCTGGAACTCTTGTGGTTTCTCGCACCCGGTTAACTACATTAAACAGAGTCAATTCTCCGTATCCTAAACCCGCTAATAAATCTTCGACTGACTGATAGTTGCATTGTTTAGCGACTCTTTGCATCCGTTCTGATTTTAACAAAGCATCTAAGCCATTTTTACCCAGTTCTTTTTCTAATAAATCTCGTCCTCTGGCGATATTTTCGTCACGACTACAACGCTTAAACCATTGACGGATGCGATGACGAGCGCTGGGAGTAATAACAAAATTCAGCCAATCTAAACTAGGATGGCTATTTTTACTGGTAATAATTTCTACAATATCACCATTTTCTAATCTTGTATCCAAAACCGACCAACGGCCATTAATTCGCGCTCCTTTCATATGATGACCTACTTCGGTATGGATGCGATAGGCAAAATCAACCGGGGTTGCACCTCTCGCTAAAGCAATGACATCACCATCGGGGGTAAAAACATAGACATCATCCTCAAAAAGATCCCCTTTGAGTCTATCCATGTACTCTTGTGCGTCTTTCACCTCTTTTAAATCATTTTGCCACTCAATTAATTGACGCAACCAAGTAAATTTTTCATCATCAGAAGACGTTGCAGTAAAGCTCGCTCCTCCAGTTTCCTTATATTTCCAGTGTGCAGCAATTCCGTATTCTGCGATGTGGTGCATTTCTAGAGTACGGATCTGGATTTCTAGCGGACGACCGTTTAAACTAACAACAGAAGTATGTAAAGACTGATAGCGGTTTGGTTTCGGTAATCCGATATAATCTTTAAAGCGTCCTGGAATTGGGGTAAAAACATCATGGACGATCGCTAAAGTTCGATAACATTCTTCATTGGTTTCCACAATAATTCTGACAGCAGCAATATCATAGATTTCGTGGAACTCTTTTTCTTGTCGCTGCATCTTGCTGTAGATGCCATATAAATGTTTTGGTCTTCCTTTTATTTCATTAACTTTAACGCCAATTTTGTTTAAACGTTCTTTTAATATATTAGAAATTAAATCTAATCTTGCTTCTCGATCAACTCTTTTTTCTGCAATAAAGGATTGAATTTCTCTATATGAATCGGGTTCTAAATATTTAAAACACAAATCTTCTAATTCCCATTTTAAACTACCAATTCCTAAACGGTTCGCTAAAGGGGCAAATATTTCTTTAGTTTCTAGAGCAATGCGTTTTTGTTTTTCGGGATCAAGAGGATCGAGTGTTCTCATATTATGCAGTCGATCCGCTAATTTAACCACAATCACCCGAACATCTTTTGCCATTGCGAGGAACATTCGACGAAAGTTCTCTGCTTGACGTTCCGTTTTACTGGAAAAATTAAACTTAGATAACTTGGTGACTCCCTCCACCAGTTGACGCACTTCATTACCGAAGCGTTCCTCTATTTCTTCGACTGTGACATCCGTATCTTCTACCACATCATGCAAAAATCCCGCAGCCACCATCGCTTTATCTCCCCCCAAGTCTCGCAGTAAACCCGCGACAGCTATGGGATGAGCGATATACGGTTCACCCGATTTTCGGCGTTGTCCTTCATGTAGTTTATAGGCAAAATTAAACGCTTGACAAATTAAATGGGTGTCTTCGTTAGGTATTCCTTTTTCTACAGAAAGTAAACATTGTTGTAACCAGTCGGGAAGAGAAACGGAAAAGCTTTCAATGTCGGTATCGGGTTGGGTTAAAGTGATAGTTTTCATAATCTCTTAAAGGGTTTTGGAGTCACTAACAGTAAGACGAAGAATTGGGATGTCTATTTAATTTAGCTATTCTTTTCATTAATGTGTTGATCGATTAATGAAATAAATACATTGAATCTATGCTAAGTTGACACAGAATGAATTTCTGCTAATCTCTCTAGCAATAAAAACAGGATTAATTCGGAAAAAAGCGGGTTTGTTTTAATGTTTTGAGCCTTAAAACGAAACTCGGACTATATTGATCTTAAGATTGAATACACGAGGAACTTTATTTAACAAATTGTAACGCAAATTGTCGTTTATGCTACCATCTTCTTACAAAGAAGTTTATCAAAATTTTCTAGAAGCCCTCAAATCTTTACAGGAAGCGGAAAAGCTGTCTACTGAGGAAAG
This sequence comes from Aphanothece hegewaldii CCALA 016, assembly GCF_003007785.1. Classification (GTDB taxonomy): domain Bacteria; phylum Cyanobacteriota; class Cyanobacteriia; order Cyanobacteriales; family Microcystaceae; genus Chroococcus; species Chroococcus hegewaldii. Next base: position 237,472 of record NZ_PXOH01000003.1, read on the forward strand.
AATAACGGCTTTTGCTAGAGTAGAACATATGTTCCAAAATCAATTACTCACGTTAACCGATGAAGAACTTGATCCTAATATTGTCTCGCGTTGGCTACCAATTCAAACAGAATTACATCGAATGTTTAAACTTTTGGCAACTGATTGGTTATTTTTGCGGTCATCTCGACAAGTGTCAACCCAAAAGGAGCGATTAAAACTATTTTGCGATCGTATTGAACAAATGAGCAAGTTTTGTCGCATTTTATTAGAGGAGACGGATTAATCAAAATAAGGATCAACCACTCATGACTCAACCTATTTTAAATGTAGAAAATTTAAAAATTGCTTACTGGGGAAACTCCCAAGAGAAAAAATGGGCAGTTGATGAGGTTTCTTTTACACTATCACCAGGGGAAAAATTAGGTTTAGTGGGTGAGTCAGGATGTGGTAAATCTACTATTGGACGCGCTTTGATGCGACTGCTTCCCGAAACAAGCGTCATTGAAGGAGAAATACTATATCAAAATCAATCTCTTTTGTCTTTATCGGGTTTAGCGTTACGTCAGTTTCGTGGGGAAGTCGTCGGGTTAGTTTTCCAAGATCCCATGACTCGTTTAAACCCATTAATGACCATTGGTGATCATTGTATCGAAACTCTCAAAGCACATCAAGGAAATCTTTCTCGTCGTCAAGCTCAAGAAAAAGCAATTTATACTTTAGAAAAAGTCAAAATACCGCCGAACCGTTGGGGACAATATCCCCATGAGTTTAGTGGTGGGATGAGACAACGAGTAGCGATCGCATTAGCATTACTTCTTAGTCCCAAACTGATCATAGCTGATGAACCGACTACCAGTCTAGATGTTACTGTAGCCGCAGAAATCCTTCAAGAATTAACCCGTCTTTGTAGCGAAGAACAGATGGGATTATTATTAATTTCTCACGATTTGGCTATGATTGGAGAATATTGCGATCGTATTGCCGTAATGTATCAAGGACAGATTGTCGAAACAGGTTTAGTCAATGATATTTTCTTACATCCACAACATAATTATACTCAATCTTTACTCAAAGCCGCATTACATCTTCAAGTTACCGAAACAGGATTAGAAATACAACAACCGACGACAAAAGAAACCTCAACTCAAATCACTTATCCTTTATTAAAAGTCCAAGATTTAAAACAACATTACACCCTAGAAGGCAGTTTTTTTGAACAATGGGTTACTCAAGAAAAAAAATTTATTAAAGCAGTCGATGGGGTTAGTTTTGAACTCTATCCAGGGGAAACATTAGGTTTAGTTGGTGAGTCGGGATGTGGCAAAAGTACCTTATCTCGTACCATTTTACAGTTAATCCGTCCTACATCAGGTCTCATTCAATTTCAAAATGAACAATTAAATACTTTAACCGTGGAAAAAATGCGCCTCAAACGACGAATGATTCAGATGATTTTTCAAGATCCCCACGCTTGTTTAAATCCTTTGATGACCATTGGAGAAAGTATAGCAGATCCTTTATTGATTCATCATTTAGTTAAGACACCCGAAGCCGCGAAAAAAGAAGTAATAGAAATGTTAAAAAAAGTGGGATTAACGCCGCCAGAAGATTATTATAATCGATATCCGAAAGAATTATCGGGTGGGCAACAACAAAGAGTAGCTATTGCTAGGGCTTTGATTACTAAACCACAATTAGTCATCTGTGATGAACCTGTTAGTATGCTCGATGCCAGTATTCAAAGTCAAGTGTTAGAGTTAATGTTAGATTTAAAAAAACAATTAAAATTAACTTATTTATTTATTACTCATGATCTTTGGGTAGCGCGATATTTTTGCGATCGTATTGCGGTGATGAATAGTGGTAAAATAGTCGAGATTGGTCAAACTGAAGATATTTTTAATTACCCGCAAGATCCATATACTCAAAAATTATTAAAGGCGGCTCCTTTAATTCGTTCTCAGTTAAATTAAATCATTTAATGATTGAATTTTGATATAATTAACCAAAAAAATATGAGAGAATGTAGGGGTTTGGTCTCCAAACCCAATAAAAACGCGTTATGGCACTGATGAAGTAAGAGAAATGAAGACCATTAAGGTTAAAAATATTTATGAAAAAGACCAGAAAAAACAGTAAATATCAAATCGGTTTAGTTATTGTTGGACTTAGTTTATTACTAAATAGCTGCGGGGAAAATCAAACACCAACTGGTCAAAATTCGGGAAATACCAATGATACCAGCATAACGAATCAAAATAGCCGTTTAGCCACAATTAAACAGCGTGGTAAATTAATTTGTGGGGTGAATGGACAATTACCCGGTTTTAGTTTTGTGAATGAACAAGGGGAATATACAGGGTTAGATGTGGATATCTGTCGTGCGATCGCAGCAGCATTATTCGATGATCCCACAAAAGTAGAATACCGCGCCCTGAGTACCCAAGAAAGATTTACCGCAGTACAATCAGGAGAAGTCGATATCCTCAGCCGCAACACGACTTATACTCTGAGTCGAGATACATCGGTTGGGTTAGAATTTGCCCCAATCACGTTTTATGATGGTCAAGGAATGATGGTATCTAAAGCGAGTGGGATTAAAACTCTAGAGGATCTCAAAGGAAAAACCATCTGTGTACAGGCTGGAACGACCACAGAGCTTAATTTATCTGACCAAATGCGAAAACGGGGTATAGATTATACACCCGTTGTATTTGACGATCCTGACGCGATGTATGCCGCTTATCAACAGGGACGTTGTCAGGCGGCAACCTCAGATCGATCGCAACTCAGTTCACGACGAAGCGCTTTACCTAAACCCGATGATCACATTGTTCTTGATACAGTCCTTTCTAAAGAACCTTTAGCGGTAGCGGTAGCTAATGGTGACTCTGCATGGTTTGATGTGGTGAAATGGTCGATTTATGCTTTGATGGAAGCAGAAGAATTAGGGATTACTGCCAAAAATATTAGTACTTTTGCTAATAGTCAAGATCCTTCCGTGAAAAGATTTTTAGGAGCTGAAGGCGAGTTAGGGGCAGATATGGGGCTATCTAATGATTTTGCTGCCCGTATTGTAAAACACGTGGGCAATTATGAGGAAATATACGATCGTAATATTACGAAAACTATTGGTTTGCAACGCGGTTTAAATCAACTTTGGACAAAAGGCGGTTTATTATATTCTCCTCCATTTCGTTAGGGACTAAAACCTGTAACAATTTCCAAAGCAGTACGAATTTGTGGCCAATAAAACTCTTCTAAAATTCCTATCTTACCTAACACGCGTTGGCCATCTACTGCTCGAATTTGCCCAACATCCAAAAAACGATCTTGATCTAATCCGTTCCTTTTACTAGCATAAATATTAACAACATACGGAGCTTGTTTGTTACCTTTCGGCATCGATTCCATCCCCTACTACTATATCCCATTCTTTGATTTCTTGCTGGTAGTTCGGGTCTTCTAAATCTTCCTGCAAGGCTGCTATTATTTCAGATTCTAGAATAAGCTTTCGCTGTTGGGTTAAAAGATTATTGATATAATCACTACGATTACCTTTAGCCATCTTGTCTAAAAAACTGATTAAATCTTCGTCTAATGTTACTGCTATTTTTTGTTTCATCTGAATTAAGCAATAAGTATGATATTATTATCATACCATTTAATGATTGTATCAATCATAGTATTACTCTTTAGATTGGCAACGCGGTTTAAATCAACTTTGGACAAAAGGCGGTTTATTATATTCTCCTCCATTTCGTTAGGGATTAAATGAGCGTTTTAAAAAATAAACAAGAAATTCAATTGCTGGATTTATTCTGCGGAATTGGAGGATTTAGAATCGCGGCTGAAATAGCTTGTCAGGAAAAAAACATAAAACCTAAGTTTGTTTTTTCTAGTGATATTGATTCAGATGCACAAAAAATTTATCATGCTAATTTTGAAGAAATTCCACAAGGCGATATTACTAAAATTGATGCAGCTAATATCCCTGAGCATGATATTTTATTAGCAGGATTTCCCTGTCAACCTTTTAGTATATGTGGTGATTTAAAAGGTTTTAAAGATAGTCGCGGAACCTTATTCTTTGATATCGCTCGTATTTTAGAAGCAAAACAACCATCAGCTTTTATTTTAGAAAATGTTAAACAGTTAAAAGGACATCAACAAGGTAAAACTCTACAACGAATTATAGAAACATTAAAGGATTTAGGATATTATACAGACTATCAAGTTTTAAATGCTCTTGATTTTGGGTTACCTCAAAAGCGTGAGAGAATTTTTATCGTAGGATTGAGAAATCATAACTCATTTGTCTGGAGAAAACCTAAAATTATCATGAAACCTTTATCATACATTATTGAAAAATCTGTTAATAAATCTTACTACGCATCAGAGAGAATACGACAAAATCGTCTCGCCAAAACTAGAGATAAAATACACAATACTGAGCCGACAATATGGCACGAAAATAAATCAGGAAATATTAGTATTTATCCCTTTTCTTGTGCATTAAGATCAGGAGCATCTTATAATTATTTATTAGTCAATGGAGAAAGGAGATTAACCGAGCGTGAAATGTTACGACTTCAAGGTTTTCCAGACTCCTATAAAATTATAGGTAGTTATCAAGCAATGCGTAAACTTGTTGGTAATACTGTTGCTATTCCTTGCGTTGTTGCTGTATTTGAATCTGTGCTAGATGTATTATTGAATTCTCAATCTAATCTAGATAGCCAATCTTCTATTATAACTACACAACTTAGTTTATTTAATCATGAAGGTTTAATCAATCATGTCTAGTATACAAGAAGCTAAAGATCAACTTAATGACGTTATCAAAAAATCTAGAGTTGATATGTATAAACCTATTCAAATTGCAGAAGTTTTAAGATATTCTCGTTTAAACATAGATAAGGCTCTTCAAATTACAGAACTCGCAACGTATAAAAATAAATCTTGTAAATGGAGAGATGAAGTCACTAAAGTATTACTTGGTAAAAGTTGTACATCTTCAGCTAATTATCAGCATGATTTATGGAATGCAGTTCCACCAGAATCACTAAAACTTCTTGATACAGAAAATAAGCGAACTAATGGCGGTGTAGAACGCTATATTTATTTAAAATTTAGTGAAAAACAAAAAACAATAGCTAGTATTATTGCTTACATTGAAAGCACTGAATCTAAAAAATTTGAATTGAGTGAATTATTGCAATTTTTTAAACTTAATCCAGGAATAAAACGAAGTATCGATAAAGCATATGAAATTGTTACTTATAGTTTATTTGAAACTATTATAGTAGCTCTAGAAACAAAAATTACCGTTAGTGTTCCATCAAAAAAGCAAAATTTATTAAATGAATTTTCTGATTTAGCTAAAGTTTTACTTGGTTTGCAAGAAGGACATAATTCGTGGGAATTTGCAGCCCATATCTATAGAGTAGGAGTTACTAATGCAGCAGATAGAGGTCTAGATATGTGGGCTAATTTTGGACCAGCAATTCAAATAAAACATCTTACACTTGATACAGAAACTGCCAAAAAGATTATAGACCAAATTGAGAGTGATCACATCGTTATTGTTTGCCGTGATACTGATAAAAATATCATTCAAACAATAACTCAACAAATTGGTTGGGGACAAAGAGTTCGGGGTATTATTCAAGAATCTGAGCTAATTTCTTGGTATGATCGTTGTTTGAAAGGGAAATTCTCTAATGAGTTAGCCAAACCACTACTTGAGTGTATAGCTAATAGTTTTAGGAAAGAATTTCCTCACTCAGTTGCTTTAGCAGATTTTTTAGAAGAGAGAAAATATATTACCATAATAGTCGATAGTTTTTGGACTACAAATAATGACATAGATAAGATAAAAACAGATCAATAAGGAATGGTTACATTGTTTGTATTCAAATGTGAGGTTGATTTTTGTGATGAATGATGAAAAAATACCGTTTTGGCAAGATGATCGTGTATTAAAAATTGCAATACAAGGATTAGTCGTTTTAATTTTATTGATTATTATTTCGATTTTAGGGACAAATATTATACGAAATTTTCGAGATTTAGGTTTAACTTTTGGCTTTGGTTTTCTGAGTCGTCCATCATCATTCGGTATTGGAGATACAGCTATTCCCTATCAGCCATCTGATCCTTATAGTCGGGCTATTATAGTCGGAATAACTAACACTTTACGAGTAATTATTATCGGAATTATTTTAGCAAGTTTATTAGGAATTACCGCAGGAATTGCACGTTTATCAGATAATTGGTTAGTCCAAAAAAACGCAACAATTTATGTAGAAGTTTTTCGGAATACTCCATTACTCTTACAATTATTTTTCTGGTACTTTGCGGTTTTTATCAAGTTACCAACTGCTGAAAAAGCAATTCAATTTTTGGGTTTATTCACTTTTAGTAATATCGGTTTATCTTTACCTTGGCCAAGAAATTATTTAGCCTTAATATTTTTATTAATTCTTGTTGTTTTGGGTGTTTATTTATGGAAGAAAAGAACTCAAAAATTGATAGAACAGAGTTCATCAGTACAAGTTTTATCAGGAATATTAATGACAATATTAACAGCTATAATTCTAATTTTATTTTTTGGTTTAAACTGGCAAATACCGCAATTTAATCCGACAATTTCAGCATTTGAGGGAGGGTTAACTTTATCTCCAGAATTAGCAACTTTAGTAATAGGATTAACCTTTTATACAGCCGCGTTTATTGCTGAAGTGATTAGAGCAGGTATACAATCTGTAAATAAAGGACAATGGGAGGCAGCAAAAGCATTAGGATTAAAACCATATTGGGTGATGCAACTGATTATTTTACCTCAAGCATTACGAGTAATTATTCCTCCTTTAACCAGTGAATTTTTGAATTTAGCAAAAAACTCTAGTTTAGCGATCGCTATTGGTTATAATGATGTTTATGGAATTGCAAATACAATAGCAAATCAAACAGGACGTTCTATCGAAATGTTATTAATTTTAATGTCTACTTATCTAATAATTAATCTAATTATCTCAACAATTATGAATAAAATTAATTCTTCAGTTCAAATAAAAGAAAGATAAAAAAATGAATAATTTATCCTCTCCAGTTCCGATTATATGGCTTAGAAATAATCTTTTTAATACTTGGTATAATAGTTTACTGACACTGATAAGTATTGTCTTCCTATTTGGGATTGGTTCGAGTTTTATTCAATGGGCATTGACTGAGGCAAAATGGACAGTTATACCAGCGAATTTACGGTTATTTTTTGTCGGACGTTATCCACAAGATCAAATATGGAGAGTTTGGATAACATTAGGATTAATTGTTGCTAATGGTGGATTTTCTTGGGGACTATTAACTCGTTTAAATCGCTTATTTGATCGAACAAGTTTAATGATTATAGGCATTTTATCTATGACTTGTGTAGCGATCGCAATTCCCACTAAAATTTATTCTAGCCTATTTCTACTGATTAACTTAGTTTTATTCATCGCCACAGCTATAGTTAGTAAACCTTTAGGAAAACGTTTTCCAAAACTTGTTGTTTTTCTGCCCTTAATTTGGTTCATCAATTTTCTAATCATTCTTTTGCTTTTGCAAGGCGGCTTATTTTTAGAAGTTGTTAGATTAGATGATTTGAGTGGATTAATTCTCACAATTTTAACCGCATTAGTCAGTATTGTACTGTCTTTTCCCTTTGGAATTCTTTTAGCATTAGGAAGACAAAGTAATTTACCCGTAATTCGCTGGTTATCTATTGCTTATATTGAAATTATTCGCGGTTTGCCATTAATTGGAATTCTGTTTATGGCACAGATAATGTTACCTTTAGTTTTATCACCCGATGTACGGCCCGATCGCGTCATTCGAGCCATTATCGGTTACACTATTTTTAGTGCTGCATATTTAGCAGAAAATGTGAGAGGTGGCTTACAATCGATTCCAAAAGGTCAATATGAAGCGGCAAAAGCATTAGGATTAAATACCCCTTTATCATTAGCTTTAATCATCTTACCCCAAGCCTTAAAAGCCGTTATCCCTTCAATGGTGGGACAATTTATCAGCTTATTCAAAGATACATCTTTATTAGCAATTATTGGTTTAGTCGATTTACTGGGAATTTCTCAATCTATTTTGGCTAATCCTAAATATATCGGACGCTACGCCGAAGTTTATCTGTTTATTGCCCTCATTTATTTTATTTGTTGTTATGCGATGTCTCTGGCTGCAAGAAAGCTAGAAAAGCAACTAGCTACAGAATAAGCCTTTCTTAGACAGTCAACCCAAAAATAAGCTAAACTGGTAATGAGTTTGTGTTACAGCAATAAAATACAGAAAAATGAACAATCAAAGGGCATACTCTAAACCGATTCGCTCATTAAATGATGCTTTGGAGCAATGTCAAACTTTGGGAATGCGCGTCAGTCGCCAACGTCGCTACATTCTAGAATTATTATGGCAAGCAAACGAACACTTGTCAGCCAGAGAAATCTATGATCGACTTAATCTACAAGGAAAAAATATCGGTCATACTTCTGTATATCAGAACTTAGAAGCTTTGTCAAGTCAGGGAATTATCGAATGTGTCGAACGCTGTGACGGGCGACTATACGGTAATATCAGCGACTCACACAGTCATATTAATTGTGTTGATACTAATCAAATTATGGATGTTCATATCGAATTACCCGAAGATTTGATTAAACAAATTGAAGCGCAAACCGGTATAAAAATTACAGATTATCGTATCGATTTTTATGGTTATAAAAACCAAAAGGCCGTAAACTAATGAAAAACTGGAGTAACTGGGTGATAATTTGTGAGCGATCGCACTATTAATGTATTATTAATCGATGATGATCCGATTTTCCGACTAGGACTCTCTCAAGGACTTGTTTCGGTTTTAGATGTACGAGTTATAGCGCTCATCGACTCTGTAACAATTCTTAACCAATCGGTTGAGCCATCACCAGATGTAATTATTTTAGATCCTTTATTTCCCGCTTCTGGTGGCGCAAATTGGATACTCTGTCAGTTTCTCGTTTCAAATTATCCCAAAGCTAAAATTTTACTCCTCAGTTCTCAGCTTACACCCACTGATTTAGATCATGCCCAAAAATTGGGTTTAAATGGCTATTGTCCCAAAGGAACGAGTTTAGAAAACTTAGTTACTATTATCCGTCAAATTGCATCCGGTCAACCGTTTTGGTCTGCTACTCCTGCAACAACAAACCCCGTTTTTTCAGTGCGTCGTACTCATTGGCTCATCCGTCTGGCACAATCAGGAATAGAACAAATAGACCAAGAATTATCGAAAATTTTGTATCAACTGAATCAAGAAAATTTATCAAGATTTGATGAATTATATTGGAATGGACGAAGACGAGAATTACTCGCTGCATCTTGGTTAGTTCGGAAACTTATACCCGTCGAAATTGCACCTAGTATTACGCCAAAACCTAGAGAAATTACCCCGAAAAAACCTATAACCGAATCAGCATTATCTGTTATTAGTAATAGCTTACCTGTGGCTAGTAGTCCACGTTCTTTGAGTACGACAACGGTTTATGAAGAAACATTAGGAAAGTTAAGATATAGCTTAGAAAATTACACCGATATTCCCCAAGAAATTGATATTTTACAAGCCGTTAGAAAGAGAGAATTACTTTATATTGTTTTTGAGCAAACTCGAAAAATTCTCGATGAAATTAAGTTTTTAGAATTAGATTATTCTGATTTATTAAGAAGAAAAGATTTAATGTTGCTGGAAATATGGCAAAAATCAACGCAAAAGTTTTTAAAAATTACTTATTCTGAAAGCAATGATCTTTTTAGACAAGAAATTGATCGAATCTTACTGAGAGATTTAAGATTAATTGAAAATGATATTTTAAAAAAAATTCCGTTTGTGAATGAATTATTTGCTTATTTTTTATTTGAGCAAAGTTTAATTGTTGATCAAATTGCCTATCGTGTGGATTCACCAGAAGGAATTAATCGAGCCGTAATTTTGTTAGAAAACCTAATTATACAGATTTCTAACGGCGTAATTGCTACTATTTTAAATAATTTTCCTGAATTAGAATTAATTAAAAAAAATCTGTACAATAATAACTTTATTTCATCTAGAGAAGTTGCTAAATTTCGTAATGATTTATCTTGGAAATATCGAAAAAATAAATATATTGAACATCCTCAAGATATATTTGAAAGTAAATATCGTCTGCTCTATTTAAGTGAAAATAAAATTAAACAAAATTTTATTTATGCACCTCGACAAGAGGAACTTTATCAACTAAATGGTATTCCTTGGCTCGTTACTATTGCCCTAGAATTTAGAGATGCTGTTGCACCGAGACTAAGAAGTATTTTTTCTTTTTTGGGAAAAGGTGTCGTTTATATTTTAACTCAAGTTATTGGGCGTGGAATTGGCTTAATTGTGTTAGGAATTGTCCAAGGTGCTGGTAATACTTGGCAAGAACTTCGTTACAGAAATGGTCAACAAAATAAATAAAATAATTAATAAAATGGGTTTGGAGACCAAACCCCTACACGAGATAATTTCTATAAGGCTCCGGCTGCGGTTTTATCTAATACACCACCACCTAAATGAGAAGTTAAATTAACAGCTTGAATGAGAGGTTGTGAGTCAATACCATCTAAATAATCAATGACACTAACGGCACCATTTCCCTGTTTAACATTCCAAAAATTATCGGGTTTTAAACCTAATAAATAACAAAGAATTACTTTATTAATCGCATCATGAGCGACAACAATACCGACTTTGTGCTGTTCGGAATCACCATATATTTTAACGATATTATTCCAACAAGCGATCGCACGATCCCAAACTTGTTGTAAATTCTCACCTTCTGGCATTTGTACGGTTTCTGGTTGAGTTTTCCACTGTTGTAATAGCCCTGGAAAACCCGCCTCAATTTCTGTTTCTAATTTTCCTTCCCAAAGTCCGTGACAAATTTCGGTTAAATCGGGTTGAAAATCTAAAGAAATTTCAGGATGATATTGTAAGATAATTTCGGCGGTTTCTTTTGGTCGTGCAAGAGGACTACTTACAGCAAAATTGAGATTCACATCTTTAAGAAAATCGGCTGCTTTTTGAGCTTGATTTTTGCCATTTTCATTAAGGGGAATATCTCGTATTCCTTGAAATCTGCCTTCTCGGTTCCATTGCGTTTCACCGTGACGAACTAATAATAAACGTATCCCTTTTTGTGAAGGACGAGAAGAAGGTAAAGAAACGCCTAAATGTGCGGTTTGGTTGAGAGATTCAATTTGAACAGTATCACCTAAACCACCGACAAAATTAAGAACATTGATACAACAATTAGACTGATGCAGCGCATGATATTTAGCGGGGTGCATCCCAAGCGCAGTTAATATTAAACAGCGATTAATTCCATTATGTCCGACTATTAAAATAGTTTGATTGTCATGTTTAGCTAAAATATCTGACCAAAAGTTTTTAGCTTGCTGATACAAAGATAAAAGCGGATAATGTTCTTTTTCCCCATCAAGAATCATTTTAAATTCTTGAGGTGTTTTGTGCCAACAACGATAATCATCTGGGAATTTTTCTTTAACTTCATCTTTGCTGAGATTTTCCCATAAAGGTAAATCGACTTCTATTAGTTGATTGTTTACATTAATTTCAGTAGGATTTACTAAACAAGATTGAATAATTTGGGCGGTTGTTTTTGCCCGTTGCAAAGGACTACAATAAATCGCATCAATATTTATATCTTTAAGAGCTTTACCGACTTTTTCTGCGTCATTTTGCCCTGTTTCAGTTAAAACCGATAGATCGGATCGGCCTTGGATTTTTTGCAAAGCATTAAAGTTACTTTGTCCGTGACGTACTATAATTACCCGCGTAGTCAATCGATTTATCCTCCTTTAAACACGGCTTATCTCAGTTCTAGATTACAAGGATACGACCCATCCGTAAACTGACGGTAAGCTTAATCTATCATTTGCGTTGGGTCTTCAGAAGTCCACGCTTAACTAATTTGGGTTTCTTCTTGAAGTTCATTAGGTGGCGAAGAATATATACTCATAACTTTCCCTGTACTAGGATGAAGAAAAAATAAATGATGAGCATGAAGAGAATAGCCAATATCTCCGGGTACGGGTAAATTTTCGCTTTTTGTCATTTTGGGTATTCCACCAATATCATAAAGCGGATCACCGAGTAAAGGATAACCAACTGTTGCTAAATGTATCCGAATTTGATGGGGTCTTCCAGTCAGAATTTTAACTGCTAAAAGTGTCGTTTGGGAAGTTCTTTTTAAAACTTGACACTCGCTATAAGCAGATAACCCGTCTGGCGTGGCACCATAAATATAACCTAATACAGGATGGGGAATTTTTCCAATCGGCTGAGTAATGATCAGATTTTCTGGTAAATCACTTTTACCCACCAAAGCACGATAGGTTTTAGAAATTTGACGATCGCGCATTTGTTGACTTAGACTAGCTCTAGCCTGAGATGTTTTCGCTAGTAACATTAGTCCTGATGTACCTCTACCCAAGCGATGAATCGGATAGGGTGTATCATTAGGATATTGTTGTTGTAGTTGCTTGAGTAGGGTATGTTCTAAAAATCCTCCTCCTGGTAAAACGGGTAAACCCGATGGCTTATCTACAATGAGTAAATCTGAGTCTTCATACAGTATGGCAAAGGATAAGGGTACATCGGGTTCGTGCCAAGGTTGACGATGATAGGTTAAGCTTTGTCCTTTTTTTAAAATAGTATCGGGTGTTGCGGGCTGGTTATTAATTAAAATTTGTCCTAAAAGTATTCTTTCTCGCCATTCTTGATAGCTAGAGTGACGATATTGGCTATAGTATTCTAATAATGTTAGTCCTGCTTCAGTTTGTCTGACTTGATTTCGATACACCCAACCTTGATTCATTTTGCCTGATTTAATGACGAAGGATGTGCTAAAAAAAGTGAATGACGATGAACTCGCAATAAGTCAAACTCTTTTTGGGCTATTTTCTCTAACATATAAATAACTTGTTGGGGTTGTAGCAAGGTTCCATCATTACGACAACTTCCCACATAGCGCAAAACAATCGATCGCTCATTGCTCGATAATAGGGATAATTCATACAACATCTCGCATAAATTCACCGTCACTCTTTTACCCGACTTGGTTTTCTTCTCCCAGAGAATTTCCGTTTGTTCTTCTATTTGTTCGATCCAAGTTTGCCATTGTTCTGATGTTTCATCTGTTGCTATTGTAATGTGATACTCGGCTTTTTCGAGTAATTGAGTCGCAGCAGGAGAATTTACATAAACTTCTTCCACTTGATACACGGGAAGTTCACTAGGAAGTTGACTGACTAATTTCTCTTTAAATGCTTCTATTTCCATTCTTTGAGTCAGTTCAAAATCAACAATTTCCCCGCTACTGGTTGCCCCTAATGGTAACGCATTGGCGATCGATATTCTAGGACCCGGATGAAAGCCACCGGTAAACGAAATGGGTATCGCAGCGCGTCTGATCACCCGATCAAATAAACGAACTAAGTCTAAATGACTCACCAACGCCATTTCGCCAATTTTGCCAAACCAAACCCGCATTCTTTGCGATCGCTGTATATTTGGCTGAAACTGTCCAGCAAACGCGGGAACTTCCATCGCGGGAATGACCACATTATGACCAAAATCTACGCCACACACACCACAATGGGAACAACCCTCAAAAGAACAATCTGGAACGATTGCAGCCATCATAGCCCGATTTAAGTCCTCTTGGAGCCATTTTTTATCTACGCCGCTATCAATATGATCCCACGGTAATGGTGCATCTAGGATTGTTTTTGATTCCGATTCAAATACATTCCATTCCCCTGCTTCGACTTGACGATATTTCCAGCTTAAACCGGCTTCATTGATGGCTTGTGACCATGCGCCATGAGCTTGATCGAGGCTTTCCCACCAAGCATCCATCCCCGCGCCGAGTTGCCATGCCCGATGTACTACAGCAGATAACTTTCTATCACCTCGCCCGACAAAATCTTCCATTGCTGAAATACGGACATCAGTATAGTTGACTTTTGTACCTTTTATGGTTCTAAATTCTTGTTTGAGTAAATCCTGTTTTCGGATAAATTCGGATGTTGAGACGGAGTGCCATTGAAAGGGGGTATGGGGTTTCGGCGTAAAGTTAGAAATGGTGATATTAAAGTCTAGAGGTTTGCGTTTTTGCATCCGACATTCTTGTCTGAGCCATCTTACGGTTTCGGCAATACCCAGTACATCCTCATCGGTTTCACCAGGCAAACCAATCATAAAATAGAGTTTAATTCTATCCCATCCCTGTTCAACGGCGGTTTTAATGCCTCGTAGTAATTCTTCGTTGGTTAAACCTTTATTTACTACATCTCGCAGTCGTTGGGTACCCGCTTCGGGGGCAAAGGTTAGCCCACCTTGGCGTGTCCCACCCAAGATATTAGCAATATTTTCATCAAAGCGATCGACTCTTTGACTGGGTAAAGTTAGGGTAATATTTTCATCTTTGAGACGGTTTTTAATTTCCATCCCAACTGCAGGTAATGCCAAATAATCGGAACAACTCAAGGAAAGTAGGGAAAATTCATTATATCCGGTGGCTCTCATGCCTTTTTCGATGGTTTCTATTACGTCTGTCGGTTCTACGTCTCTAGCAGGACGCGTTAACATTCCTGGTTGACAAAAACGACAACCTCTGGTACAGCCGCGACGAATTTCGATGACGAGGCGATCGTGTACGGTTTCAATGAAGGGAACTAAACCAATAGAATAGGCGGGAATGGGTGTCGCAACTCGTCTTAAGATTCTTGGGGGTACATCGGGGCGGTTGGGTTGAATTGAGCCATCTTCGGCGAGATCATAGAACCGAGGTACATAAACCCCTGGAATTTGGGCTAAATCTAGTAATAATTCTTCTTTGCTCAGATTTGCTGATTTTGCTTCCTCAACAATTAACCCAATTTCGGGTAATAAATGTTCTCCATCTCCAAGGGCAACAAAATCAAAAAAATCGGCGTAGGGTTCGGGGTTAGAGGTGGCAGTTTGCCCACCAGCAAAGATGAGGGGATAGTGTTTATTGGCTCGTTCTTGCCATGTTTTAGGAATACCAGCTAAGTCGAGCATTTCTAGAATATTGGTCGCGCCTAATTCGTAGCTTAGACTAAAACCTAGAATATCGAAATCGCTTAGGGAATGACGGGACTCTAGGGCAAAAAGAGGGGTACTTGTAGCTCTCAGTTTAGCGGCGAGATCGGGTGCAGGTAGATAAGTGCGATCGCATAGTTGACGCGGTTGAGCATTCAAAATGTTATAGAGAATGATGTGACCCAAGTTAGAAGCCCCTACCTCATAGACTTCTGGATAGGTCAAAACCCATCGAACGCTTGCTTCTTCCCACTGCTTGTGGAATGAACCTAACTCGTTACCTAAATAGCGAGCCGGTTTGGTGATCTCTGGTGTGAGAAGATTTTCTAAGGTGACTACTTTCATCCATCAGACCTCCGATAATTTGTGAGCTTCAATACTCAGCTTTTCTAATATATCGGATGTTTTGTTGTCTTGGTGGGAATTAAGCCTGGAATTAAGCCAGAAATTAAGCAATCATTTGTTCTTCTAAACGTAAAGATGCTTCAAAGGCAGCGCGATTTTCAAAAATCTGTAATACTCGATCTAGCTGAGTCAGTTCAAAAATAATCCGAACCGAAGGAGCTATCGAACAGATGCTTAAACGCTTTCCGAGATTTTGGGCTAAACGATAAGCTGAGACTAAAGTCATTAAACCCGCACTGTCTAAAAATTCTACTTTTGCCATATCCACCAAAAACATTGAATATTCTGGTGATTTTACCGCTTCGCCCAGTTGAGTTTGTAATTCTGTTATATTAGCGGCTGTCACATAACCGACGGGTTCAAAAGTGGCGACTTGCGGGTGAACTGCTATACTCATCATCGATTTTATTCTCTCCTTAGTTAAATTTGTTTTTTAGTAGTGGTGTTGAATGATTTTAGAGATATGACTTTACAGATATGTAGCTATTATGGATCAATTCTCAGATTTTGGCTGTTTATTCTTTTGAGTTGTTCTTTTTTCATCAATAATGACTCTATCGTTAATCCCTCGTTTTGTAATGTTAGGTTTGATTTTATGGCTTTCGTTAAGCATTAGGCAACTGAGTTTATCAGATTTACTGTCCAGTCTGAACTTATGTATCTTTATGTCTATACTTAACTCGTTGATGATAATTTAGCATTGTATCGAGATTTGTGTAAAAAAAAGTAAAGCAGAATACTAAAATAGTTACATTCAATTCAAAGCCTTATTTGGTTGGAGATCTAAAGCTTTTTAACGAGCCAGATTCGCTCATTCTGCTGATGTGTTTTGGCTCTGAATCTGATAGAATACCAAACTGGGCAAAAGTCAAATCTAAATAATTAATCGAAAATCAGAGAATTATAAAAAAAATCTTAATAAAGACTTACAATTCTTTTAGCGAATCTTTTAACGATTGGCTTGCGTCTGCTGTTTATGAATGAAACTCGCGCCTAGAAGGCAACAAGAATGGCTCAAATACAAAATGCCTTCACTTTATTTCTCAGCTTGCTAGTCGAGGCGATCCCCTTTCTACTGTTGGGGGTTTTGCTTTCTAGTGCATTGCTTTTATTTATTGATGAGCGTAAATTAATCTCAGGGATGCCCCGTAATCCGATACTCGGTGCATTAATGGGTAGTTGTATTGGTTTTCTTTTTCCTGTCTGTGAATGTGGTAATGTTCCAGTTGCTAGACGATTATTAATGCAGGGAATGCCGACATCTGTAGCGATCGGTTTTTTATTAGCCGCCCCAACTATTAATCCTATTGTGATTTGGGCAACTTGGACAGCTTTCCGAGATCAGCCAGAAGTAGTTGTTTTACGGGTTGTGTTTTCTTTGGCGATCGCGACAATTATTGGTTGGATTTTTAGTACACAAACCAACATCGCACCAATGTTACAACCTTTTTTAGCAAATCGTCTCAATGTATTACAGTCCTTACCGCTACAACCTGAACCAGTTCCCTCAACTTATACATTATTACAGTCTGGGACTTACATTTTAGGTGAAACAGAAAAACCTCGCTCTTTCGAGGCACTGGCGAGAGCAACAACGCCACTAAAAATGAGTCAAGGAAAGCGTTTACAAGTATATTTAGAAAACGTGTCCTTTGAATTACGAGAGTTAGGCGGAATGCTCGTACTAGGAAGTGCGATCGCTGCTTGTATTCAAGTTTTTATTCCCCGCGAAGTGATTTTAAATCTCGGACAAGATCCAATGACCTCGATTCTCGCTATGATGATTTTAGCGGGGATTGTTTCGATTTGTTCAACTGTTGATGCTTTTTTCGCCTTGTCCTTTGCTTCTAGCTTTACCACCAGTTCGCTCCTCGCGTTTCTTGTCTTTGGACCTATGATCGATCTTAAAGGCATCGGATTAATGTTATCGATTTTTCGTCCTCGAATACTTATTTATCTATTTCTCTTAGCAGCACAATTAACCTTTATTTTTGCGCTAGTTCATAGTTATTTTTTCTCTTAAAATGAATGCAATTGCGAATCCCTCCAAGCTGTTATACCCTGCATTAGAAACCTTGTCTATCTTGGCGTGGGGCAGCTTACTTTTAAAATATTTTCTCAGTGGTCAATTAAAATTATTAATTCATCCTAACTATTTTGGTTTAGTCTTTGTCACCAGTATCGTTTTATTAATCATCGGTGGGATAAAAGCTTGGCAACTTTTTAAGCAATGGCGCAACCGCAATAAGTTAACCCATAAAGAAGAAACCGTCAAACATATTACCTTGCTCCCAACAGGCTTAGGAAGTAGTCTATTACTCATTACCGCTTTATTGGGGTGGAGTATTCCCCCAACGCCTTTGACGAGTCAGATCGCCCTACAACGCGGTTTTAGTGAATCATTTGCCGTAACTCGCATTCAACCCCAAGCTTTTCGCGCATCCATTAAACCCGAAGAACGATCGCTCGTTGACTGGGTACGAACTCTCAATGTTTATCCTGAACCCGATGCTTATACGGGACAAAAAGTCAAGGTTAGCGGTTTTGTGATTCATTTGCCCGAACTTCCAGAAAATTATCTTTTTGTGAGTCGTTTTATTTTGACTTGTTGTGCCGTCGATGCTTATCCAGTGGGACTTCCCGTCAAACTCAGCCAAAGCCGCAATTTATATCCGCCCGATACATGGTTAGAAATTGAAGGAGAAATGATTACTGATACACTGGCCATTGATGGTCAAAAGATGAAGCAAACCGCAAGTAATCAGCGTCAATTGGTGATTAATGCTCGTTCTGTGCAAAAAATTCCCACACCCGCCGATCCTTATGGGTATTAGAGAATTTTCAACTTAGGCAAGCAAAATGTACAAAAAATTACAAACTATTGACAAAACAGCACTAAGTGTGATATGCAGTTTATTTTTGATCATTGGCGGCTTAATTTGGGGTGAACAATTATGCGGCGGCGGCGAAGCTTGTCCGTTTATCACTCGACCCGAAGTTCAGGAATTTAGCTGGCAAAATCAACAACTAGGTCTTGAAGATCGAGCTTTTACTTTAACCTTTAATCGACCGATGGATCTCGCTAGTGTCGAAGAAAACCTAGTCATCGAACCCACTTTACCAGGGAAAATCAGTTGGGCAGGTAGACGGTTAGCTTATACTTTAACAGTTCCGATTCCTTATGGAGAAAGCTATAAACTTCAGTTACAAGGAGGTAGAGAACGCAGTGGAACCACAGAAATCGGGTTATTAATGGAGCCTTTTTTCGGTAAATTTAAAAGCCGCGATCGCGCTTTCGCCTACATTGGAACCAATCAAACCGAACAAGGTCAACTCGTTTTTTATAATTTAACGCAAAAGAAAAAAATTATCTTAACACCACCCAATTTAAACGTTGTTGAGTTTAAATTTTATCCCAAAGGCGATAAGATTTTATTCTCTGCCGCCTCAAAAAATCAAGGCATTCAAGGATTAAGTGAATTACAGCTTTATCAAGTGACGACGGGAATTGATCAAGATTTATCCAAACCTTTTCAACCAAGTATCGAAGTTATTTTAGACAACAAAGATTATCAAAATAATCAATTTGAGCTTTCATCCGATGGTGAAACAATTGTTGTACAAAGGTTGAACCGAAATAATCCTGCTGATTTTGATTTGTGGATGGTGAAACCAGGAACTCAACCAAAACGCCTCAATTTACCAGGGGGCGAATTTTTAATTACACCCGATGGTCAAACCCTTGCTGTGACTAAAGGTGAAGGTGTTGCGATCGTTCCTTTACAACCAAACACAGAACCTTTAGACTTTTTGCCGAAATTTGGTCGTATTTTGAACTTTTCTGCGGATGGTTCGGCTGCGGCTATGGTCAATTTTAATATGGAAAATGCCAAGCTACGTTATACAAAATCCCTTTATTACGTTAATAATCAAGGTATTCAAAAAGAACTTTTAAATATTGATGGTTCGATTATCGATTGTAAGTTTAATCCCAGTGGTACACATTTATATTGTTTACTGACTCAGCTACTTCCAAGCAAAGATTATCAAGAAAAACCCTATTTAGCCAAAATTGACGTAAAAACGGCTCAAGTATTGCCTTTACTAGAATTAACTAATTACCGCGACATCCATATCAGTTTATCGCCTGATGGTCTCGCTATTTTATTCGATCAAATTCTGACTACAGATAACCCCTCTCTCAATAATGCCCCCGTCTCAAACGCTGGTGAATCAATCATTGGAGGTCGTCTCTGGTTACTTATTCCCCCCGCAACAGACGGTAAAGAAGTTACTCAACCCGACTTAGAAGAATTACCCCTTGTTGGTTTTCATCCCCAATGGTCGCCCTAAAAAATCCTGAATTTTGGTTTTCTTCATTACAATTAATGTTAAGCAATATAAACTAAAAAGCATTTAAAGTTATTAGCCCTATGAGAAAAAGAGCGTTTTGGGTCACTCTTGCCTTGTGCGTATCTCTATTATGTTCCTTTGTTGTTTGGTCTCCTGTCGCCGCCGCTTTTACTGAAGAACAAAAATTATTACTACAATCTTGGCGCTTAGTCAATCAATCTTATTTAGATGAAACCTATAATAATCAGAATTGGTGGATGATTCGCCAAAAATTTCTGCAACAACCACTACAATCGAGAGAAGACGCATATAAAGCCATTGAAGGAATGTTAGCAACCCTCGATGAACCGTTTACCCGTTTACTTCGTCCCGAACAATACCATAATTTACAAGTGAGTACCGCAGGAGAATTGTCTGGTGTTGGCTTACAAATCAATTTAAACCCCGATACAGGTAATTTAGAAGTAGTTGCCCCTCTTGCGGGTTCTCCTGCTGAAATGGCAGGAATTGCCCCCCGCGATCGCATTTTATTTATTGATGGAGTCGATACCTTAACTCTAACTTTGGATGAAGCGGCATCTAGAATGCGCGGACCGAGTGGTACAAAAGTTTCACTAAAAATTCAACCCCTAGGTTCACAAGATATTCGTAATTTAGATCTGGTGCGTCAACGAATTTCCCTCAGTCCAGTTTATGCGAAAATCGATCAATCGGCATCTATTCCGATTGGTTATGTTAGACTCAATCAATTTAGTGCAAATGCTGCCAAAGAAGTCGCCCACGCTATTAATGATTTAGAAAAAAAAGGGGCTCAAGCTTATATTTTAGATCTCAGAAATAATCCAGGGGGTTTACTACAAGCTGGTATTGAAATTGCGCGTTTGTGGCTTAAAGAAGGAACGATTGTTTATACTGTTAATCGTCAAGGAATTTCCGATAGTTTCACGGCGAATGGCCCTGCATTAACCGATGATCCATTAATTGTATTAGTTAATAAAGGGACAGCGAGTGCTAGTGAAATTTTAGCAGGTGCTTTACATGATAATGGTAGAGCGAAGTTACTCGGTGATAAAACTTTTGGTAAAGGATTAATTCAGTCACTTTTTGAATTACCCGATGGCGCAGGTTTAGCAATTACGGTAGCTAAATATGAAACACCCAATCATCAAGATATTCATAAATTAGGCATTCAACCTGATCAAATTGTGACTCAAGATCCGATGACTTATCAACAAATTGGTACAGAAATCGATCAGCAATATCAAGCTGCTATTCAATTATTAACCGAAAGTCCCGTATTAGCTAAAGCCGGTTAACTGAAGTTAAGACGAAAATTTAGAACAAAACTGCACCGCTCGCGGAATTTAAAATTCCGCTAAACTGCTTGCAGTGCATTCCGCACCCCTACTTCTATCAAATAACTTTCAATTTTTACTTTATTTTTAATAGCTTTTGGAAAAAATATATAACTTAAAAGTGAATCAATCAAACAAAACACCATAATTAATCTTATCAGTTATGGAATACCAATAGCTGTAGAAAATGATAAGAATATTTTCAATTAATAAATTATTGTTAATAGTCTGATTGACTACGAATAAACTTAATAAACCATTGCACTAAGACAGGATTACGCCATCCTTTTTCTGTTTCTTGTTGAATGATTTCTAAAGCTTCATCAGAAGAACAAGACTCTTTGTAAGGGCGTTTACTCGTCAAAGCAACATAAATATCAAGAATTTGAAACACTTGTGCTAACCAGGGAATTTCATCTCCTTTTAAATGATCAGGATAGCCGCTACCATCCCATTTTTCATGATGATGACGAATAATCGGTAAGACTCCTTGTCGATTTGGTAAAGATTGACATATTTCTTCACCAATTAACACATGTTTTTGAATAATAGCACGCTCATCAGGGGTTAATTCTCCTTTTTTGAGCATAATTTCATCTGGAATAGAAACGGTTCCAATATCATGCAAATAAGAAGCATAGCGTAGATTTTGAATATCTACAAAAGGTAGTCGTAAATATTCACCAAATGATTGTACTAAATAAGCAATACGATTACAAGAATTATCACTTTCAGGAAAACGATTTTCTATTGCTTTAGCGATCGTAAATAAGACTTGTTCAATCTGATATAGTCCTTCATAAAGTTTTTTTTGTTCAATGAGAGAGCGAACACGATTTGATAGTTCCAGACGCTTTAAAGGTTTGAGAAGTAAATCATCTCCACCCACCTGATGACAGCGATAACGCATTTCTTGATCATCGGTGACGGTGGTTAAAATCACTGGGATCAAACGAGTTTGCTCATCACTTTTAAGTTGTTGACACGTTTCTAAACCACTTCTAACATCGAGTAAGATCAGATCGGGTTTTTGTTCTAGAACTTCGGAGGTGATTTCTGAATAATCATCTACTTCTAAAACTTCATAACCATCTAAAGACAATAAATCTTTAGCAGTCATTCGGCTAAAGGGATTATCATCAATGATTAATACTTTGGCACGTTCAACACTAACGACGGGTGTCATAACTAAATTTTGATTACTAATTAGGGTTAGGGCATTTAGGTTTAAGGTATGCAAAGAAATATTAACCTCTTAACTTTTTCTTAATCACCATTTCAGATCGATTAAATCTGCGATGGTTATTTTCTTATAATTCCAAGCTACTCGATTTTTAGCAAAGTTAGTTATTACATCACAAAAGTTCAGTCTTTTTACGGAAATTTTCCCATCTTTTTTTCCATTGACTCGTTGATTCTAAATTACTAGCTTTTTGTTCGATTGCTCGCCGATTCTGTATATTTACTGAAGAATCTTTTAGGGATGGATCTCGATAAGGGATGGCGGCACGGGTTTGTAAATGCTCTTTTTCTTGTTCTGATAATGGTGATAAATGTTCCTGTGACCAACTGGCAATAGTTCCAGGCGATCGCCTTCCGACGCTTTCTGTTGCTCCTATGGATAATCCTGCTATCTGTAAAGCGGTCCTTATCGAAGCGGCACAAGAGTAGGTTGCTAAATAACCCGTTGATTTTAAACACTTAGAAACAAAACTTATAAATTCAACTGTCCACAGTTGAGGACATTTGGTGGGCGAAAATGGATCTAAGAAGATGGCATCTGCCAAGAAATGTTCCTCACAAAGTTGTGTTATGGATTGTCTAGCATCGTTAATCCATAATTTCGCCTGTAGATTTGAGGTTTCTATCTGTTTATCTTGAGCTAATTTTGTTAAAATTTCGGGTATCGGAAAAGCCCAATTATTTAATAATCCTTGTGCGATCGCATTTTGCGGTACTTGTTCATCGATTTCTAATGCAATCAATTCGATATAACAGTTGGGATTTATTGCCCAAATTGTGTCTAAAGCTGCTGCACTATTATAACCTAGTCCATAGCAAATATCTAAAAGTTTTAGGCTAGACTGTTCTTGAGCTTTTGAAAAAATTCGACAGGATTGTATAAATTTTTTCTCTGCTTCTTGTTTGGCTCCTGAGTTAGAATGAAACGCCTCATTATATTCTTTGGAGAAAAAAGTATATGAACCGTCATCCGTTGGAAGCAAAACCAATGAATTTAAGTTTTTCATTGCACTTTTATCTATTTTTTTAGTCCTATTTATTTGATTTTTTGTGAGAATTTTTCTGTTTTTCTGTTATTTTTTTACAATATTTTGTCTATTTTATAGAATTATAACAAATTTTAAACTAATTGTAAATATTAATATAGTTTAGTGTATTTCTCTAATTTTACTCAAATCAGAAAATAAGCATAAATTAGACTAAACCCAAAAAGAATAATCGATAGAGTAAAACAAATTATTATGCTCTAGTTTGGATGAAAAGATTACTACACTAGCATTTGGTGGTATTCTATACTTTAGTTCCTTCGTTAGATATATCCCGTTAGATAGAGCCTTGGTCGATTTTTTGAAAAGTCAATCAAACGACAAGCGGTAAAATTGGAAGAAAAAAAGGAGTTTTGCAACAAGTTTGATTTTAAGAATCTTTTTATTGATACAATTATAAAAAAATTAGATAATGTAAAAGAACCATCAATTAAAATCTATATATAATCTTATAGTTTTCGATTTAACTAAAATATTAATTTGATTTTGTAGAGTATTATCCTTGACCAATTACATGACTTCTGATACTAATCATCAAAAATTTGCTTTAACAACACCTTTATACTATGTTAACGATGTTCCTCATACCGGAAGTGCCTATACAACAATGATCGCCGATGTAATCGCACGTTGGAAGCGATTAGAAGGCTATTCTGTCTTATTCATCACCGGAACCGATGAACATGGGCAAAAAATCGAACGAACCGCCTCTTCTAAAGGACTTGATCCCCAAACCCACTGTGATCAAATCGTCACTAGCTTTGAGTCATTGTGGCACAAACTCGATATTCAATACGATCGCTTTAGTCGAACCACTGCGGCGCGTCATCATGCCATAGTTAACGAGTTTTTTCAAAAAGTGTGGGACAAAGGAGATATTTACCTTGCACAACAACAAGGTTGGTATTGTGTCGCTTGTGAAGAATTCAAAGAAGAACGCGAACTCATAGAGAATCATCATTGTCCCATTCACACCAATCTAAAAGTAGAATGGCGGGACGAAGAAAATTATTTTTTTCGGCTTTCTCAATATCAAGAAAAACTAGAACACTTGTACGCCAATGCTCCTAATTTTATTGGGCCCGAAAGTCGGCGCAATGAAGTTTTAAACTTTGTTAAACAAGGGTTACAAGATTTTTCAATTTCCCGCATTAATGTCGAGTGGGGTTTTCCCATTCCCAATGATCCCAAACATACAATTTATGTCTGGTTTGATGCCTTACTCGCCTACATTACCGCTTTATTAGAACCCAATCAAGAGCCAACTTTAGAAAATGCTCTATCGAACTGGTGGCCAATTAATTTACATCTAATTGGTAAAGATATTTTACGGTTTCATGCCGTTTATTGGCCAGCCATGCTGATGTCGGCGGGATATTCGTTACCTAAACAGGTTTTTGGTCATGGATTTTTAACGAAAAATGGACAAAAAATGGGTAAAAGTCTTGGAAATACCCTAGATCCTTTTGATTTAGTACAGCGTTATGGCTCAGATGCAGTCCGTTATTATTTTTTAAAGGAAATTGAATTAGGCAAAGATGGTGATTTTAATGAAACACGTTTTGTTAATATTGTCAATGCTGATTTGGCCAATGATTTAGGAAATCTTCTAAATCGTACCTTGGGTATGGTAAAAAAGTACTGTCAATCCAAAGGACCGCAAATCAAAGGTAGTAATTTAGCCCCTGATCATCCATTAAAGATTATTGGGTTAGAATTAGGAGATAAAGTTACTCAAGGGTATAGCGCGTTACGATTTAGTCAGGTCTGTGAAGAGATTCTAAATCTAATTCGAGCCAGTAATAAATTTATTGACGAGAGTGCGCCCTGGAGTTTGTTTAAACAAGGTCAGCAAGCTGAAGTTGAACAGGTTTTATATGCCGTACTAGAATCAGTCAGACTCGCTGCTTATCTCTTGTCGCCAATTATCCCAAATTTGAGTACTAAAATCTATCGTCAATTAAGTTTTTCAGTTGACTTTAATCATTTAAACCAAATTCAAGAAGTTGCTAATTTTGCTATTCATAGCCAATGGGGTCAACTTTCTACTAATTTAGAGTTAAGTCAACCGGAGCCAATTTTTACTAAATTAGAACTTCCTTTAGATGATTCATAAAGTTTATAAATCGGAACGGGAATAAATTTTAAGAACTGGCTTTAAAAATGCTAAAAAGTCATTTAATCAAAGTTAATTTTTTTTATAATAAACGAGGAATTTAAAATGTTTGAAGATTTTGAAAGTGATACCATATTCACGGCTGAACAGGTTTTGGAAAATCGCGGCAGAGTGGCTATTTTTATCGATGGTTCTAATTTATTTTATGCGGCTTTGCAATTAGGAATTGAAATAGATTATACTAAGCTTCTTTTTCGTTTAACAGGTGGATCTCGTCTATTAAGAGCCTTTTTCTATACAGGAGTTGATCGCACTAACGAAAAACAACAGGGGTTTTTACTCTGGATGCGTCGCAATGGTTATCGAGTTATTGCCAAAGATTTAGTGCAACTTCCAGATGGTTCTAAAAAAGCTAATTTAGATGTTGAGATAGCCGTTGATTTAATGGCATTGGTTGGCTCCTATGATACCGCAGTTATTGTCAGTGGTGATGGAGATCTCGCCTATGCCGCCGATGCGGTGAGTTATCGGGGCGCTAGAGTAGAAGTGGTGAGTTTGCGATCGATGACCAGTGATAGTTTAATTAATGTAGCCGATCGTTATATTGATCTAGATCAAATTAAAGAAGACATCCAAAAAAGTCCAAAATCTCATCTAAATTATAGTCCTTTTCCGGCGTTGGGAACTGTTTTAGACGACAATCGTCCTCGCTAGAAACTATATTTAAGATTTGCTTTTTGACAAAAAGTGATAGTATTATTCAGCTAATTAACCAGCTTTTTAATAAATTTAAAATGAATTTGTCTAAAAAAACTATCCTCTTTCCACAAGTCAATCTTTGGCTTGGAAAGGGGTTTATTCTATTTTTGTTAATCCATATTTCGGCTTGTCAATCATCTAATCCTGTTACCGAAAAAGACCTCGAACAACCAACAAAAGAAGAGTTAGATAGTCGTTTAACACTTAATAATGCAACTTTAGAGCAAGCTGATGCTAAAGGTCAAACCCTTTGGAAAATTCAAGTTAATAAAGCAAATTATAGTAAAGATAAGAAAGTAGCTCAACTTGAAAAAGTTAAAGGAAATCTTTATCAAGATGGCAAAGTTGTACTTTATGTAAGTGCAAATAAAGGAACGATTGAAGACAATGGTAAAAAGATTTTTTTACGAGAAAATATTACTGCAACTGATCCGAGAAATGGAATCGTTATTCGCGGTGATGAAGTAGAATGGCGACCTGAAGACAATATATTGATGATCCGAAATAATCTTAAAGGAATTCACACTAAATTACAAGCCACCGCTAAAGAAGGAAGATATCATACTAAACAAGAGCGCTTAGAATTAGTGGGGGATATTTTAGCAACAGTGAAAGAACCTCCATTACAGATTAAAACGAATTATTTATCTTGGGATGTGAAAAATCAATTCATTTCTGGGGATCAACCGATTAATATTGTTCGCTTTAAAGATAAAACAATTACCGATCAATTATCTGCTAAAAAAGTTATAGTGAGTCTTAAAGATGGTGTGGCTACTTTACAAAATGAGGTGCAGTATAAATCATTTGACCCCCCGATCCAAATTGCAACAAATGAAATCAGTTGGAATTATAAAGCTCGTTTGATTGGAGCAAATACCCCCGTAGAAATATTTCAGTACAAGGATAAAATTACTGTAACAGGTAATCGCGCTCACGTTGATTTGAATAACAAAATGACGATTTTATCCGAAGGTGTACAAAGTATTAATCAATCCTCACCGTCTAAATTGTATAGTAATCAACTTATATGGAATATGGCGACTCAAATGGTAGAAGCAAGCGGAAATGTTATTTATGAACAAGCTAAACCAAAAATGAATTTTACTGGCGAAAAAGCCGTCGGAATAATTAAAGATAATAGCTTAATTTTAAATGGAAATAATAACGATCGCGTAGTAACCGAAATTTACCCCGAAGAGAAAAAATAAGAAAGACGCGAGTAACCACGCCTTTACATAATCTATTGGATATTAATATTAGTTGAGGTTTTTCTTGACTTCATCTTTTACATCTTCTTTGGCGTGACGAGCTTGACCTTCAACTTGTTTAGCTTTTCCTTCTGCTTGATCTTGAGGATCTCCAGTCACGTTGCCTAATGCTTCTTGGGCTTTGCCTTCAACATTTTTAGCAGTTGCTTTAGCTCTTTCTTCTAAACTCATGATGTACTCCGATTGCTTTAATAAACTGTTAATTAAATAGGTTACTTATCTAATGACTTAACCTATTACTTTTAGAATAAAAGATATTACCTCATTTTTACATCCCTCAGAAGTCGTATTAAGTATTCCTATTTAGAGCAGTTGATTTATTCCTAGCACTAAATCTACAATCACTCTTAGGGTTAATACAGACAAGGAACCGAGGAGTTAGTCTAGTATTCATTGGACATCTATCATTTTTTTTATGTTTTTACAAGATAAAGATTCTGGCACATTAGTAGAAATTTTAGATATTGAAGCCTTATTTAGTCCCTTAGAAAATGCGGTTTCTGGACAAATTCAATCAGGAGAAGATGAGCAAACTCCTGAATCATTTGCCAAAGAAGATCTAATTTTTCCATCGGGTGAAAGCTTACCCCTGTGTTGGTTAGATGCTAATTACAAAAGGGCGCAAAGTGCTTAGATTTATCCTAATTTGACAAAAAGGTCACTAAAAAATGAACAATATTGCGATCGTTAGTCCCCCAGAAATTCCAGGGCCTTCAATTCCTCAGCCTAGCCCTGTTCCTAATCCTCCCATACCCGATCCGCAGCCAGATCCCTTACCGTCTCCTTTACCACCGCCTGATCCTGATCCTGAACCAATTCCAGCACCAGATCAAACACCCGAAACCGATCCAGGAAAGCCATCACGGTTAAATTATTCAATGAGTTTAGTTTCTGAGATATCATAGACAGCAATATCCCATTGACCATTTTTGGCTATTTCAAAAGCAATACGAGAGCCATCAGCACTAATTGAAGGATTTCGTACATCAGCTTGTAGATTACTCGTTACATTGCGTTTTTGCTGCGTTTCTCGATTGTAGATATAGATATTAGTGCGACCTTGACGAGTTCCAGCGAAAACAATGTATTTGCCATCTTCAGTAATAGAAGGATGAGACGCTATTTCATCAAGTGCATTTAGTCCGGGTAAATCGATTAAACGTCGAGTTTGGGCATCAAAAAGATAAACATCTTGCGAACCATTGCGATCGCTTGTAAAGACAATAAAACGCGCCGAAACTTGGGGGCTGTTTTCTAAATAAGGACTGTTTAAGCTTCTTCCGGATGAATCAAACGGAAAATTAAGGATACGCGGGTAGCCAACACAGCCACTTAATAAACTACCAACGAATAGAGATGCAAAAATAAAGCGTTTCACGGTTTATGGATTAGGGATCGGTGTTCCATCGGGGATATCTAATTCAATATTGGGCCCACGATCAAGTACCTCTATATCCCATTGTCCTTTACGGGCGGACTGAAAGACAACATAACGACCATCAGGACTAATATGAGGATGCTGTATCCATCGCCGGTAACCTTGAATGAGTAGGTCAGAACGTTTGGTAATACGGTCATACAAAGCAATTGCGGGACGACCATCTAGGGTAACGAGATAGACGAGATAACGCCCCGTGAGACTGAGACTCGGACTATCGGCGATCGCATCACCCCCATAAAAGCCCGATAATCCCTCAAAGCGACGGACTTGGAGATCATATAACAGAATTTCGCTCATACCTCGACGATTCGACACCATCGCCAACCATCGACCATTGCCACTGATTGCGGGTTTTTCCTCGTTGTAACGGCTATTCAGGTCGCCTATACCAGGGGGGGGATTATTCATGTTACAGGCACTCAGGAGGGCTAATAAACTATAGCTCAAGCCCTGAATGAAGCGACGTAATAGACGATGAGCAGCCATCTGATTCGCTTAGTAATCAAACCGTACAGAATTATCATTCATTTCATCCCGTTCCGGTGAGGATTTCGGTCTAGTCGGTTGTTCAGTGTCCCAGTTATCCTCTTTTTCTTCATCAACTGGTTGATAGTCTACATAGTCTACATAGGGTGCTGGGGCTTCATCCTGATAGGGGGATACTCGGCTACTTTCTGCGGGGCGCGAAGACCGTTTTCGAGTACTTTGACGTGTTGCTGGCTGTTCTGATGATACATCCGATGAGGGGGGACGACGACGAGGCTGACGGGCGGGGGGTTCTTCCCAACCACTCCCAGAGTCATTCCACTCATCATAGGAAGAACTGGGGGCTTGAGAAGTGGGACGAGTCCGACGGGGTTGCCGACTTTGTGAGTCTCGGCTAGGACGTTCGGCAGAGGGGCGAGTCCGACTCGACGAACGAGGTTCATCATTATCATATCTCGCTGTGCGGGAACTTCTAGGATCATCATACCCTCTCAAGCGGGGGTTATTGTCATAGCGATCGTCTGTTTCGTAGGGTTCGAGTTGATCGAGTTCGGCACGATAGACTTTACTAACTGGACGTTCATCATCAATAATTGGGCTATTGCGTCTTGCTTGTTCAGTGGTTACGCCGCGTAGTTTAATCGTTTCAAAAGCAAAAAAGACGGATACACCAGTCAACAAGAACTGACCAAATTGTAAGATAGGATCGAGTCGCCAGCCTTGAAAGAGTAAGATTAAGCCGCACAATAAACCCACTGCGGCAAAAAAGATATCGTGATCTCTGGATAGTTCTGGGCGTATTGTTCGCATGAAATACAATCCCGCGCCAGCCACTGCTAAAAATATTCCTAAAATACTGGCTGAGTTCAGCCCAAAATTGACCATTCTTACTTCTCCGTTTTTTGCTTAGGAGCTTGTTTATCTATACTTTAATCTAACTATTTTTTTAAGATTCCCTCATTTAAGGGTAAAACTATCTATTAATTTTATTTTTATTTTAGTTCAATAAATAGAAAACCACCCTAGAAAAAACAGGGTGGTAGTCGTCTTAGTATGTACGATTAACTTTATCTTTTTGACTGATAAAAATCAGCCCAACTGTCGCGGGAA
Source organism: Aphanothece hegewaldii CCALA 016 (assembly GCF_003007785.1). Lineage (GTDB taxonomy): Bacteria > Cyanobacteriota > Cyanobacteriia > Cyanobacteriales > Microcystaceae > Chroococcus > Chroococcus hegewaldii. Next base: position 268,234 of record NZ_PXOH01000003.1, read on the forward strand.
TAACGACAATTAAAGTTCCAGCTAAGAGACTCCATAAGAAATTCGCTAAAGAGGGTGTCATATCGTTTTAATCCTTTGGTACGTTTTAAGATGCTCAGTTTCTTATTGTATATAGTTTTTGAGCAGTTTCACCAGTCTTCTAGTAGCTAATTTCTAGGGTGACTGAAGCTTGTACAGTCTGTTCGCCACCAATGACAGGTGTACTAAAACTAGCCGATTTGCTAGATAGTTGATCCGCTTGTATCATTCGAGGTACAGGTACATTAGCCCCATTAATTGAAATTCTAACAACTTGATTCGCTGTAAAATTTAAAGCTTTGAGAACTGCGTCTGACTGTTGCTGCGCGTCTAGAGTTGCTTGGCGAAGGGCTTCTTTTTGGGCTTCGGCGATCGCTTCTTCTGTTGCTGTAAAACTGACTCCATCAATACGAGTCGCACCCGCTTTGACTGCATCATCTATTAAAGAGCCTATTTGTTCTGTTTTGATGCGAAAACTCACCGTATTCGTTCCAATATAACCTAATAACTGCCTTTGATTATTACTATAATCATAATTAGGTTGTAGTTGAATTCCAGTGGTTTGTAACTGCTCAACATTACGAGAACGCAAAAAATCGACAACCGATGAGCTTTGCTTGGCGATTTTCTGTTGAACTTCGATCGCTGTTTTGCCGCGAATTTCTACGCCGAGTTGCACCCGTGTTAGAGTTGTGGGAATCATTTCTGATCCTTGTCCAGTGACGAGCAAAGTTCGTAGCATTTGTTGTTCTTGAGACATTGCGGGATTAATCAAAGCTAGATTAAGAATACTGCAACTCGCCAGCATTAGCCAAAACGACTGACGAGGTAAAGTAATTTGACTGAGTTTCATTTTATTTTCACTTTAATTTAGAATAAATCTCGATCGGTTACTGCACCAAGACTGCTAGAAGAGACGAGGAAAGCATATTTACCCAAAATACCTTTAGTATAACGAGGTGGTCTGGGTTGCCAGTTGGCACGACGACGATTTAATTCTTCCGATGAAATATCGAGTTGTAATAAGCGTTCGCTTGCATCGATGGTAATACGATCGCCTTCTTCGACTAATGCAATTGTACCACCGACGGCAGCTTCAGGGGCAACGTGACCAACGACTAGACCATAAGTTCCACCCGAAAAACGTCCATCAGTAATTAAACCTACCGAGTCGCCTAAACCTGCACCGATAATAGCTGAGGTTGGGGCTAACATTTCTCGCATTCCAGGCCCACCTTTAGGCCCTTCGTAACGGACAACAATCACATCACCGGGGTTAATTTTTTTGGCGAGGATCGCTTCTAAACATTCTTCTTCTGATTCAAAGACTCTAGCGGGTCCCGTAATTTTCGGTTTTTTCACCCCACTAATTTTAGCGACTGCTCCTTCTGTTGCCAAGTTTCCTTTAAGAATTGCTAAATGTCCTTCGCTGTATACAGGGTTATTCCAATTACGGATTACATCTTGATTTTCAGATGGGGTATCGGGGACATCTTTTAGTACTTCTGCAACGGTTTGACCACTAATCGTTAAAGCATCACCGTGTAAAAGTCCATGCAATAACAGCATTTTCATCACTTGGGGAATACCACCCGCTTGATGTAAATTCGTCGCCACGTAGCGTCCAGAGGGTTTTAGGTCACAGATGACGGGAACTCGTTTTCGGATGTCTTCAAAGTCATCAATCGTGAGTTTGACACCCATTGTATGAGCGATCGCTAATAAGTGTAACACAGCATTAGTCGAACCGCCGATCGCCATAATTACAGAAATCCCATTTTCAAAGGCTTTTCGGGTTAAAATCTGACTGGGTAGGATTTGCTTACGAATCGCTTCAACTAAAACAAAAGCCGATTTTTCTGTACTATCTGATTTTTCGTCATCTTCTGCGGCCATTGTCGAAGAATAGGGTAAACTCATTCCCATTGCTTCAAAAGCGGAAGACATGGTATTCGCGGTAAACATTCCCCCGCAAGATCCCGCCCCAGGACAGGCATTTCGTTCAATAGCCGTGAGATAATCATCACTGATTTTTCCCGCGCTGTACTGTCCGACGGCTTCAAAGGCACTAACCACCGTTAAATCTTTACCGTCATAATGTCCTGGTTTAATCGTACCTCCATAAACAAAGATTGCGGGAATATTCATCCGCGCCATCGCAATCATCGCCCCTGGCATATTTTTATCACAACCACCAATAGCCAAGACTCCATCCATACTCTGACCATTACAAGCGGTTTCGATCGAATCTGCAATCACTTCACGAGAAACGAGGGAATATTTCATGCCTTCTGTTCCCATCGAAATGCCATCGCTGATGGTAATGGTTCCGAACATTTGAGGCATTCCACCCGCTTTTTTTATCCCTTCTTGGGCCCGTAAAGCCAGATTATTAATCCCCATATTACAGGGTGTGATCGTACTATACCCATTAGCTACACCAACGATCGGTTTAGTAAAATCTTCATCAGTAAAGCCTACTGCCCGCAGCATCGCACGATTTGGGCTGCGTTGTATTCCTTGAGTCACAACACGACTTCTATTGTTATCGGACATATCTGGTTAAATTCCTATTGTCTATCTAAATCCTATCATTTTACAAACTCTAGCCAATTGAATAAAAAAAGAGCGTAAAGATTTGATCTCCAAACCCTTACACAATCTTTCTTTATTAACCCTTGACCAAAAATTTTCTAATTACTTTCCTGATGGGGCTTCTACGGCAGGAATTGGATTAGAATTTTGAGGAGATTTCACCATAGATTGAAGGAGACTAAATCCAATGATCGCCGCCACCGCAACACCACCAATCATAGCAGCAATTTTCCCAAATCCTTTTTTTTCTGAGATTTCTGGGGCTGTATCATCGGTTGGATCTTCGGAATGGGCAAAACGATTATAGAGAAAATCTAAAGCATAGTTTCGTAACTCATAGTAGCGCGGATCTTCGAGTAGACGAGAACGAACTCTGGGACGCTTAAAGGGCATCTTTAACACTTCACCGATTTTAGCCGATGGGCCATTGGTCATCATCACAAGGCGATCGCATAAATACAAAGCTTCGTCGATATCATGAGTAATCATCAATACCGTTAATTTATGATCTTGCCAAATTTTCAATAACTCGTCTTGTAATTCTTCTTTAGTTATGGCATCTAAAGCGCCAAAGGGTTCATCTAAAATTAAAACTTGAGGGCGGATCGCTAAAGCCCTAGCAATAGCTACTCTTTGTTTCATTCCCCCAGACAATTGAGCAGGTTTTTTTTGCGCTGCTTCAGTTAATCCTACCATCGCTAGATGTTCTTCGACGATCGCTATTTTCTCGCTGTGGGGTTTATCGGGATAGACAGAATTAACGCCTAAATAAACATTTTCATAAGCCGTTTTCCAAGGCAACAATGAGTAATTTTGAAATACCATCATTCTATCTGGCCCTGGTTTTTCGACTATTTTGCCTTGTAGACGAACTTCTCCCGTTGTGGGTTGACTAAAACCCGCTATCATGTTAAGGAGAGTTGATTTACCGCAACCCGAATGACCAATCACGCAAATAAATTCACCGGCTGCAACACTAAAATCAATCTCATCTAGAACTGGATAAATTCCAGTGGGGGTGTTATAAGATTTCGTCACTTTTTCGATCAACAAAAAGTCTTGCTGATCTCCTATCGGTTGCTCTTGAGTATTTGTAATGGTTTGCATAATGAGTTAGTCGAGTTGTAATTTAATATTTTTAAATAAGATCTCAAAGCAAAAGTCGAGATCAAGAACGTCTTTAGAGGCTAATCAGTTCAAAATTATCATACTTTTGCTCTTAATCTAAAGAAAATCTATTGTTTTATAGCCGTTGCTTCATCGAGCAGAATTTCCGACACGCGATAATCTCGACGAATGCTCAAGCGTTCTAAATATTTTATGGGTTCATCGGGATCAAAGATTAAACCGTCAAATAAGGCAAAACTATGACGATCTGGCTCAATATCGGGTAAATCTAATTCTCGACAAGCTTCACCGAATAAGTCGGGACGGCGAACCCGTTCGAGTATTTCTACCCAGTTACGAGGAAAAGGCGCGTAACCCCATCGGGCTAACTGCGTTAAGATCCATAAACCCTCGACTCGTCCAGGACAATTGGTCTGATCGACATGAAATTGATTAAATCTAAGATACTGTTCTGGCTTTGAGCCATCGCCTTTATTATAGGGATCAATGAAGCCTGGACGGGTATACTCAGGAAGAGAGCCGACATATTCGGGTTTACAAAGTAGTCCTAAAATCTCTTCTCGGTTACGGCGATCGTCGCAATATTCACAGGCCCGTAATAAGGCTTTTACTAGGGCGATATGGGTTTCAGGATATTTAGCGACCCATTCTTCTCTCACTCCTAAAACTTTTTCGGGGTGTCCAGGCCAAATTTCTAAATCTGTCGCCACGACATATCCTAAGTCCTCGTAAACAGCGCGTGAGTTCCAAGGTTCACCCACACAATAGCCATCAATATTACCCGCTTTTAGGTTAGCTACCATTTGTGGCGGTGGAATAACGATTAAATTTACGTCTTGATCGGGATCAATATCCCCAGATGCTAACCAATAACGTAAGAGTAAGTTGTGCATAGAGGACGGATGTACCATACCAAAATTATGCACTTTATCGGGGGTTGTGGCTAAAGCACGTTTGAGATCGTTTTGGTTTTTGACACCCAACTGTTGAAAATACTTACTTAAAGTGATGGCGTTACCGTTACGACTCAGGACTAAGGCTGTAATAATGGGTACAGAAGGTTTACCACCAGCACCAATGGTCATACTAAGTGGCATTCCCGCGACCATCTGGGCTGCGTCTAAACGTCCGGTTGCGACACCTTGGGCGATCGCTTTCCAACTGGGTTCTCGACTCAGGGTTACTTGTTCGAGTCCTTCTTCTTTAAAAAAGCCTTTTTCTTGGGCAACGACTAGGGGGGCGCAGTCGGTAAGAGGAATAAAACCAATTTCTAGATTGATTTTTTCTAAACCATGACGGGCGATCGCAGTTTGTGCCACTTGGCCGACTTTGGTTTTAGAGCGTTTTTGCTGGTTCAAGAAATAAACGATTTCATTTCGCATGGCGTAGTAACTGGGATGGTTTACGACTTCCATACGATGACGCGGACGGGGGATCGGAACGTCTAAAATCTGTCCAATATGGGCTTCAGGCCCGGTGGTTAACATGACGATGCGATCGGATAATAATAACGCCTCATCGACATCATGAGTCACCATGATACAGGTTACGTTATATTCTTCGACAATTTCCATCAAACGTTCTTGGAGGTTGCCCCGTGTTAATGCGTCTAATGCGCCAAACGGTTCATCGAGTAAGAGAACTTTCGGACGAAGGGCTAAAGCGCGGGCGATCGCTACTCGTTGTTTCATCCCTCCAGACAGTTCACCTGGCTTTTTATGGGCGGCGTGTTTAAGACCAACTAAGTTAATATGTTTTTCGATAATGCTTTTTCTTTCGCCACTAGGTAGATCCCGCATCACCCGATCTACTGCTAAAGCGATATTTTGGCGTACCGTTAGCCAAGGTAAAAGCGAGTAGTTTTGGAAAACTACCATGCGATCGGGCCCAGGTCCTTGGACTTCTTTTCCTTCTAGAATTACGCCGCCATGAGTTGCTTTATCGAGTCCGGCTACAATATTAAGTAGTGTTGATTTCCCACAACCTGAATGACCAATTAATGAGATAAATTCGCCTTTTTTGAGGGTCAATTCAATATTTTTTAAGGCAATATATTGATCTCCATTGGCCAGAGGAAATATTTTATCGACGTGATCAATTTCAATATAAGTAGACATAGAATAATGATTAATTTATAATGACTTATTTATTTTGATCTGCGGGAACAACAAGACTAGCAACAAAACCGACTAATCTATCTAAAATTAAGCCAACGACACCTACATAAATCAGGGCTAAAATAATTTGACTTAAGCGAGAACTGTTATAAGCATCCCAGATAAAGAAACCAATTCCTACACCACCGACTAACATTTCTGCTGCGACAATTGCTAACCAAGATAAACCGATTCCAATTCGCAATCCTGTAAAAATATAAGGAACAGCCGAAGGAATTAGGATATTAAAGAAATATTCACTTTTTGAGAGTTGGAGAACCCGCGAAACATTTCGATAATCTTGGGGAATTTGTTGAACCCCTACCGTAGTATTAATGATAATTGGCCAAATTGCTGTAATGAAAATAACAAAAATTGCCGATGGATCAGATTGACGCAAAGCGGCTAAAGAGATGGGCAACCAAGCTAGAGGAGGAATTGTTCTTAAAACTTGAAATATTGGGTCTAAAGCGTCATACATCAAGGGATTAGCCCCAATTAATACGCCTAAAGCAATTCCAACAATTGCCGCTAAAGAAAATCCAATAGCAACCCGTTTTAAGCTGGCTAAAAGTTGCCAAAATAAACCTTTATCGGTTCCACCATTATCAAAAAAAGGATTAATAATTAAAGGGTTCCAAGTTTCTTTGATAGCGGTTATTGGGGATGGTAAATTGGGATTTTCGCCAGAGGTCAAAAGTTGCCAAATTAGAGCTAAAACGATAATTGCTACTAAAGGTGCAACAATTTTACGCGGTGATTTAGTCAGTTTAGTTAGCCAAGAATTAGCGGCTTTTCTGGTTCGGGGTCGAGTGGTTATGTTAGTTGCCATGATTGTTTACTGAGTAGAAATAAAATTACGAAATTTGTACAACAAGAACAAATTAGAATTCTTTGAAAGAGGGGATAAAGACCTATTTTAGTGAGGGTTTGTCGACCAAACCCCTACAATAACCGAAAAATTAGGCCTTTTTGATCTTCAAACTCTTGAGATAGTCGGCGGGTTTTTCGGGGTCAAATTTTACCCCATCAAAGAAGGTTTCTACCCCTCTAGATGAACTCGTGGGAATTTCGGCTGCTGGAACACCGAGGGCTGTAGCGGCTTCTTTCCATAAATCCTCGCGGTTAACTGCATCAATAACGGTTTTGGTGTCTGTATCGGCAGGAATATAGCCCCAACGAATGTTTTCTGTTAAGAACCATAAATCATGACTCTTATAAGGATAAGATGCGTTATTTGCCCAGAATTTCATCGCCAGAGGGAAGTCTTTTTCAACTCGACCATTACCGAAATCAATTTGACCTTGAGAGCGTCCAATAATATCGGTGACAGGAACTTTAAACCATTTATCTTGTGAGATAATATTGCACATTTCCTCTTTATTTTCGGCTTTGTCGCACCATTGTTGAGCTTCTAAAACCGCCATTAATAAAGCTTTAGTAGCTTTCGGATTTTGATCGGCCCAATCTTTGCGGATAGTAAACGCTTTTTCTGGGTGGTCGGCCCACAGTTCCCCTGTGACTAAAGCAGTATATCCAGCTTTTTGGTTAACCAGTTGCGCGTTCCACGGTTCACCCACACAGAAAGCTTCCATATTACCGACTTTCATGTTAGCCACCATTTGTGGCGGTGGAACGGGAATTACTGAAACATCCCCAGTCGGATCAATTCCGTTAGCTGCTAACCAGTAGCGCATCCACATATCATGGGTACCACCAGGGAACGTAACGGCAAATTTAGTTTCTTGTTTGCCACCCGCTTTTGCTTTTTCCAGTGCGCCTTTTAATGCTTTGGCATCGGTACTCAAGTTGAGATCTTTATAATTGTTACCGACGGAAATGGCTTGACCATTGGTGTTTAAGCGAGCCAAGATATACATCGGTACGGGCTGTTTTGTCTTGGTAATGGTACCGAGCGTCATCTGATAGGGCATCGGTGAAAGAATATGCGCTCCATCAATTCCACCCCCTCCAGAACCGAGTTCTAAGTTATCTCGTGTGACTGGCCAAGACGCTTGTTTAAGGACTTCTACTCCAGTCATGCCATATTTGTCAAAAAAGCCTTTTTCTTTGGCAATAATTAACGGTGCGGAGTCAGTTAAGGCGATAAATCCTAGTTTGGCACTTGTTACTTCTGGGGCATCTCCACTGGCTGCAACGGGCGCTGGTGAAGTGGCAGGACTTGGAGAAGTTGTTGTTGTTGCTGTTTGATTTCCACCACTACTACAACCATGAAGAATGACGGTTCCGGCGGCGGTTGCTCCTGCTGTGATAATAAATTTACGTCGAGAAAGTTTACTCATTCGTCTTAGTATGGCTAAAATTAAATAACTAGAAATGTTTTGGGATTTGGGGAATCACAAAGTTATTGTTTACAGTCGATTGATTACAGTCGTCAGAGGAAAATAAAATTATGTTTTTTTGATATATTTTGCTGAATTCTAAACATTATAAAAAATGAATAGATTAGAAAATACTGAACTATGTAGTCTCATATTTTTCAGCGATCGCTCTTTTGATGATGACTGTTTTGATGATAACTGTATTGATTTTGTTCTTACTATTCTTATGCCAACCTCTCAAACGGACTGTATCCCGATTAACGATTAAGCGATAAGTTTCTTAAGATCAATCTTCAATACTTAACATTTACACTCTTTAACGTAGGATATCGTATAGTCTGTTACAAATAATTTCGTTTGATGCGCTTAAAGCATAATGAAATGCAATAAAAGTATATAAAACTTTAAAGATAATCTTGACATTTGCGTAATTACACGGAGAGAGGTCGAAAAATTTCTTCAAAAATTCACCTTTCAACAAGAAGAGTAAAAATAAATATGACTTTTTTTGTGACGAGGACAAAATTGAGATTATATATCATGAGGATATAACGGATTTCAAAACGAAGCCCTATCGTGTAATCTAAAGTAAAAATGAATAAAATCCCGAAAAATGCCAATCTCAGTCAATAAAATCTTAATCACTCGTGTCATATTGCATAACTGGAACTGCATAACTGGAACTGCATAACTGGAACAATCTGAATTGTAAATTATAGATAGAAGACTACTTATAACAAAAATTAAACATTTTTGCTCTAAAAATAAAAGATATTGCACAAATAAAAATTTATTTAATCATCTAAATCATTAATCGATTTACTTTATTATTTTCTTTCATGAATTACCGTCAACGATTGGTTTGTTTACTAATCAACATGACAACAGTAGTCTTTATGGTCGCTGGATTAAGTATTTATTTAATCTATCGAACTGCTTTTAATCAGCAGAAAAATCGCTTATTTGAAACAGCACAAGCCCAAGCACGATTATTAGAATCGATGTATCATGGAACCCAAAATCCTGAATTAATAGAAAAAGCAGTCATCGAAGCCTCAAAACATTTTCAGAAAACATCTCAAAGTGGCGAAATCAATATCGGCAAGAGAGAAGGAAATCAGATCGTTTTTCTCAATGAAAACCCAGACGTATCATTCAAAAAGACTATCATTCCTCTTTCGCAAAACTTGGCTATGCAGCAAGCTTTACAAGGTAAATCAGGAATTAGTATCAACTTTGACCATCAAGGAAATAAAGTATTAGCAGCCTATGAACCAGTTGATTATCTAGATTGGGGCGTTGTCGCTCAAGTAAATTTAGCCGAAATTCGCGCCCCCTATATTCAAGCAGGATTATATACTTTTTTAGGGGCTAGTTTAATAAATTGCTTAGGATGCTTAATCTTATGGCAATTGAGTAAGCAAATGGTTAGAGAACTCCAAGCAAGAACAACACAGACTCAAGACTTAGAACATCGTGTGGTTGAACGTACAGCAGAACTCTCTCAAATTAATGAACAGTTTCGTAGTGAGATTATTGAACGTCAACGCTTAGAAGAAGTTTTACAACGAGAACTGGATTTATTAGCTCGTATTATGGAAACCAGTCCTGTTGGTATTATCATGATTGATCCATCAGAAAACATTATCATTGCCAGTGAACAAGCCGAAACTATGTTACGTTTGAGTAAAACAGAACAAGGTTATCAGACACCACCTTGGAATCTTAGTGATGAAGAAGGAAATCTAATTACTGAGCAAAAACAACTTTGTCAACAGGTGATTGAGTCGCGGCAATCCATTTATAATTTACGTCACTTCATTGAGTTTCTCGATGGACATCATCTCCTAGTATCAATTAATGGAGCTCCTGTATTTGATGAAAATGAAAAACTAGAAGGTGTTGTTTTTACCATAGAAGACATTACCGAACGAGTTCAAGTCGAAACCGCTTTACTCCACAGTGAAACTCAATTTAGAGCAATTTTTGAACAAGCTTCTGTAGGTATTGGGATCGTCTCCTTAAATGGTCAGTTTATTCGAGTTAATCAGCGTTATTGTGAACTTACGGGATATACCGAAACCGAACTACAAAACAAAACCTATCAGGAAATACTACACCCTGATGACTTAGACCCCAATACGGAAACAACCGATATGAATAGTTTTTCGGTTGAAAAACGCTATATCCGTAAAGATAACTCGATTATATGGGTACATTTGAGTGGTTCAGTGGTCAAAAATTCAGACGGTGAACCCCTATATATTCTCGGTGTAGTTGAGGATATTAGTGAACGAAAACAAGCACTCGAAGCTTTACGAGAAAGTGAAGAACAGTATCGCAGAATTATCGAAACAACTGCCGAAGGAGTATGGAGCATCAACGATACACAAAAAACCACATTTGTCAATAGAAGAATGGCGCAAATGTTAGGTTATACGGTAGAGGAAATGTTGGGACGATCGATGTTAGATTTTACCGATGCTGAAGGTCAAGCGATCGTATTACAAAACCTAGAATCTGGTCGTCAAGGATTAACAGAAGTTCATGATTTGAAATTTATGTGCAAAAACGGAAAATCAATTTGGACAATGATTTCGACTAATCCTATTTTCGATGCTCAGGGAAACTATGCCGGCTCATTAGGAATGCTAACCGATATCACAGAACGCAAAAACACAGAAGAAGCATTACAACAAGCTAACAGGCAACTAACGGCATGGGTACAACAACTCGAACAACGCAACCAAGATATTTTATTACTCAATCAAATTAGTGACTTTCTTCAAGCTTGTCTCACCATTGAAGAAGCATACAGAGTGATTAGTGAAATGTTACCCGATTTGTTTACTGGATATCAAGGAGGGCTATTTATTATTAATACGAGCAATTTGGTTGAAATTGTTGCAACATGGGGAGAAGATTTACATAGTAAAACCCTATTTACCTATGATGAATGTTGGGCTTTGCGTCGTGGTAGAATTCATTGGGTCAATGCAGCACATTCTAATTTACGGTGTCAGCACGTTTATCCACATTTAGCCGCTCACGATGAATCTCTTTGTGTACCCATGATGGCACAAGGTAAAGCGATCGGTCTCCTTTATCTCTATGGTAGTCAATCGGGTCAACTGAGTGAAACTAAACAACAACTGGCTCAAACCGTCGCAGAAAATTTATCCCTCGTTTTAGCTAATCTCAAATTACGAGAAACCTTACAAGCGGAAAGTATTATCGATCCTCTAACCAAATTGTATAATCGTCGCTACATGGAAGAAGCGTTTAAACGAGAACTGAGCCTAGCTAAACGAAAACGCCATCCCGTCGGTATTATCATGTTAGATGTCGATCATTTTCGCTCTTTTAATGAAACTTTCGGTCATGAAGGCGGAAACTGCGCTCTAGAGGCCGTTGGTAGTTTTTTAAGCAGTCAAATTCGTAGTGGCGATATTGCTTGTCGTTATGGTGGCGAAGAGTTTTTATTAATTTTACCCGAAGCTTCACTCGAAATTAGTTTACACCGAGCCGAACAAATTCGCCAAGGAATTAAACAACTGCAAGTTAGTTTTGGTGAACAGTTACTAAATCAAATTACGGTTTCAATTGGTTTATCTTGTTTTCCTGATCATGGTAAAACAATGGAAACATTGATCCAAGCGGCTGATTTTGCATTATATCAAGCCAAAAACGAAGGACGCGATCGTGTTGTTCGCTATTCTGTAGAATAATTTTACAGTAGTTCTTTACCAACGGCTCGATATCTTGACCAACCAAAAGCCGCACGAGGATCAGGATAATCTTTAATCGTCACACCTTTACTTGACGCACGTTCAAAAGCAATTAAACGAGGAATTTCACTTTTAAATAATGGTAGCTTTAAATTTTCTAAAACTTTTCTAGCATCGCGTCCAGTTTTAGTACGAGAATCCACTTGAGTTAATAAAACTTTATAATTAACGTCTAAAGGTTCTAAAAGTTCAACGGCTCTAATGGTTACATCTAAATCTAAATGATTTGGTGTCGTGGGGAGAATCACTAAATCACTACCATAGGCTAAATCTTTGAATTCTTCTAGCTCAGGTCTGGCTTGAGTATCAGTAATAATATGAGTATATTTTTTAATTAACGCCGTCGCGCCTGCTTGAGAAGCAACATGAAACGGTAATGTATCTTCTCTAGACCAATGTAAAGCCGAACGATTTTTATCAGCATCAATCAACAAAGTCGGGGCTTTTTCTTGTAAAAATGCGGCTAAATGGACGGCGGTCGTTGTTTTTCCGACTCCTCCCTTTAGAGCAGTTATTGAAATAATCATAGCAAAGCTAACCTAACGGGAATAAAACCCATAATTAAAGTAGACGAGTGAGCCTGTCTATAAGTTTCAAAGAACAATAATCATGAATTTGAATCGTGACGTTGATACGCCCCATAGCGACTCGCATAAAAGTTTAAAATCGCTTCAATTTGGGGTTTGAACTTCCCATGATATTGTATGACTAACGCCTTAATCTGACTTTGTTGATAATCAAAACTTTTAGAATCTTGAGGAATTAAAAGAGTTTGAACGCCGTTCACTTGCATTAGATGAGTTGCAATTTCCCGATAGATGGCTAATGGTAAATCAGGATAGATAATCTGTTCTTTAGCTTGTGAAACGGCAGGTGATAACACAGTCAGTTACTCCATTGCTTTTGTCATGGAAAAATTATATCGCCTTCGGAGCCTCGACGACACCTTCACCGACTCTTTTAATCACTTCAACCCCATATTGTTCTAAAACCACCATCGGGTTACTATTTTCAGCATAAATCGCTTTGACGCGAACCTGTCCATTAGATAAAGTAGAACCCGGAGTAACACGACGTACTACGCTTTCGCCTGGAGCTTTAACAATAGCAACTGGACTGGTTGGTAAATCCATCACACCTGAGACAACGACACCTAATGCCTCATTGGGTTGGGGAAGGGCGGGCGGTAAAGAAGGAAGGTTAGGGCGCGTTGGGCGCATCGCTACGGGTGTTGAAATCTTTTTAGGAACGCGTTTTACTGGTTTTTCTGGGGGAAATTGGACGATAGGCTCAATGGGAATCATCGCAAACGGATCGCTTCTACCTAGTTGTACGGTTCCTTGAATTTGATTGGGATTCGTTGCGGGTATTAATCCTGCGACTTTTTGGGGTGTTGGAACCTTCCTCGGTTGAAGGGCTTCTTCAAAGGCTGGCGGTGGACTAGGGCTGGCTTGAGGTGATGGCGAGGGCGTTGGTGTGGCCGCTTGTTCGGATGGTGGGGGAGAGGACGGACAGCCGCTTAAAAACAGCGTTAGCATTCCAACAGGGACGATTAAAGATGTTGTTTTCATCGGTGGTTAATCAAACAAAAAATAAAAGGACTCGAAAAGGGAATTTTAAGTATTGATGTTAGGATATTAATCCTAATTTATGTCAATGGAAAGGTTGACAAAATGTTTATTTTGTGCATTATGGTTGATGAAGATGAGCTTCTTCCTTAGTGTACCCATCTAATCGGTCTTGAATAATGCCATCTTCTTTAATTTGTAAATATCTGCCGCGCCAAAAGACTTGTTGTCCAAATGCACCCAAGAGCCAAATGATCAAAGAAAGGAAATCTCGAAGCGGGAGACTCCACAACCAAGGCCAGAGTTGAGGTGCGTTGAGACAAACGATCGCAAAGATAACCTGAACATACCGAATCAACCCAGTTAGTAAAGTTATAATGATCGCCCATTGAGAAAATCCTGTCACCAACAATAGTAACAAACTGTAAATAGTCCCAAAACAAAATACCATTCCATAATATTGACTACCTCGATTAAAGCGAATTGTTCTTGCCCATCTTATCTCTCTTGTAATTACATCTAGTAAGGTTTCAGCACCCGTATCCGACTCCAAAATATAATGAGATAACTCAACGCGATCGCCCGCGTTAACGATGCGTTTAGCTAAGTTATAATCTGAACCAATGCGATTAAACTGTAATCCTCCTGCTTTGGCTAAGTTTTCTTTACGAGTGACTAATGTTGCTCCTACAGCAAACTTTACACCACCATCTAAAATCTTGGCAATCAAAGCACTAGGAATAAAATCAAAACAACGCCCAAATGATGCTACCGCCGCCCCTAAAGTCTGCGGTTTTCTCCCAATAAAAGCACAAGTAACTAAACCCACTTTTGCATCAGCCAAAGGAGCTATAATCTTTTGCAAATAATCTGATGTAACTCGGATATCACTATCAGCAAAAACAAGATATTCATGTTTAGCTTCAGCTAACAGATAATTTAAAATACTATCTTTGTGATTGGCTCCTAAAGGCGTTAAATTCGTATAGAGACGGACTTGAACAGAAAACGTTTCACTTAATTTCTTTAATACTGGAATCGCGGGATCATCTAAATCTCTAACGCCGAATAAGATTTCATACTCTGGATAATCTTGCTGTGCAAAAGATAACCAATTTTCCCAAGCACCTGTATCTAGACCACAGACGGGAATCATTAGACTGATTGGTGGACTAAAATCCGTTTTCGCTTGTTGTTGAATCCGAAAAAAATAATAGGTAGCAAAAGCACAAAATAAATAAAAGACAATTGAGGCGATCGTTAGAATTAATAAGATAATTTCAAAAAAAGTTAAAAGAGACATCTTGATCTTTTTATACTGTAGAGGTTTGGTTCAGTAAACAGTAATCAGTAAACAGTAAAACAGATCACACAACTTTCATACTCATTACTGGTAACTGATGACTGTAAAAGGTTTGGCAACCAAACCCCTACAGATTAAACATAACTTGGATTTATTGTAGAATTTTAGTCACCAAAACCACCTTTTTACTTTTTTTATGTATTGCTTTCTAATTGAGCCGTAATCACAGTGAGATTAATAACTTTTTCGCCTCGTTGTACCGTTAGTTGAATGGGTTTATTAATTCCCGTTGCTTCGACAATTTCTTGTAATTCTTCACCCTCAGTGACGCGCTGTCCATTAGCTTGTGTAATAATATCAGTGCGACGGATTCCCGATCGTTCTGCTGGAGTACCAGGGAGGACTTTAACAACTAGAAGCCCTTCAACTTCGGGAAGTTCAAAAGGAGAATTAAGATCTTGATTATTGTCTCTAGCTAATCCTGGTGTGAGATTTACCATTTGTACACCGATGTAAGGATGTGGCACAAGTTCCCCACTAGCTAGAGTTGGCTCTAATTCTTTAGCTTTATTAATGGGAATCGCAAAACCAATTCCTAAAGCATCAGCACGAATGGCGGTATTAATGCCGATTACTTCACCTTGAGCATTGAGTAAAGGTCCGCCCGAATTTCCGGGGTTAATCGCTGCATCTGTTTGAATAAAATCGAGACGCTTATCTGGAATACCCGCTTTAGCCGCCGAACGCCCAATCGTACTGATGATACCTAGTGTAACCGTATTATCTAAGCCGACTGGATTGCCGACAGCGATCGCCCAATCGCCTACTTGTAAATCCGACGAATCTCCTAAAGGTGCGACGGGTAGTTTAGCACCTTTGGTATTGATTTTAACGACTGCTAAATCTGTTACTTCGTCAGTTCCTTTGACTTCGCCATCAAAAACACGACCGTCTTTGAGTGTTACCGTTACTTGATCTGCATTATTAACGACATGAGCATTAGTTAAAATGACACCACTCTCGTCTACAATAAAACCCGAACCTTGGCCGCTTACTCGTTGTTCTAAAGGGACACGAGAGTAAAATTGTTCGCCAAAGAAATCTCTAAATAAAGGATCTTCAAATAAAGGATTAGAGCGACGGGTTACGACCGTTTCCGTGTCAATACGAACTACAGAAGGTCCAGTACGATTAACTGCGGCGGCCACAAAACTTTTAGTTTCATTTGGGGTAATTGTCAATGTTTGGGCTTTTGCACTTTGTAGATTAATGCTATTAAAGCACAGCAAAAACCCTAACAGAAGAGTCGTAAGGTTTATTCTTATTGGACGCAAAAATCGAGTCAGAAAAAATCGAGTAGACTTCATAGGTTCAACGCTTGTTGAATCGTCTGGTAATCCAAGATGATTGACAGATCTATCCTAGCAGATTCGGTTAGTTGCTTTTCGATTTTTTTCATTCATTAATTGAACGTTTGAAATTTTTAAGATTTTTTTTAAGATTTTTGTGCCACATTTTTGATTGAATTGATTATGAGAGTGAACTAGCCGTTAAACAATTTTTTGTAATATTTCTTTAAAAATGTTACTAAAGTGGTAAAATTGGCCAAATTAAGGCTAATCGGGGAAAAAAAGAGAACACTAAATTAAATTAAAAATGAATCGATGTCAAGAAATGTAGAAAATCACTAAGACATTGCTTCATTTTGAGAGGATTCCCGATAAAATTCTAATGATAACTTGATGAATCAAGCAAGTTAAAACTTGGTTTATGAAGTCATTAGCATATTTTGAAAAAATGTCAAGGGTTGCACCCAAACTGGAGTGAGGAAAAATGGGAGTTGTAATCCAAGTTGGAGAAAAAGAAATAACTGAAAATGATCTATATCCTTTGTTGGCACAGTATGGAATGTTGCCGCAACTGGTGAAAGAGATGATTATTGATGAAGCGATCGCCGATGTAATTTGCACACCCGACGAAGAAACAGAAGCTCGCAATCGATTTTATCAACAAAACCAATTGACGGATGAAACCCGTATTGAAGCTTGGCTCCAACAAACAGGAATGACCCAAGAACAGTTAGAAAAGCTAAGTCTACGAGACATAAAAGTCGAAAAATATAAACAAGACACTTTTACGAATCGTCTAGAAGCTTACTTTTTACAGTGTAAAGGTCAACTGGATCGAGTCGTTTATTCTCTAATTAGAACCAAAGATCCTGGAGTCGCTCAAGAACTTTATTTCCGAGTGCAAGAACAAGAAGACACTTTTGCTGAACTAGCGAAAAAGTATTCCAAAGGAGCAGAAGCCCAAACTGGCGGACTTCTTGGGCCAGTCGAATTAAATGTCCCTCATCCGAAAATCGCGCAAATGTTGGCAACGAGTAAACCCGGGCAACTTTGGCCACCCACTCAAGTTGGAGAATGGCTAATTATCCTACGACTAGAAAAGTATATTTCTGCTCAACTGGATCAACCAACCCAACAAAGATTACTAAACGACCTTTTTGGGTCATGGTTAAATGAGCAAATCAAACAAAAAATTAGATTTACTCCAGTTGATTCAGATGTATAAAAGAAATATCCCTAACCTATAAATAAACTCAATTTTTTAATCTTTTAAATCTTTAGTCTATGAGTTATACCACCGTTAATTACCGAGATTTTCTCTTACAAATTGCACCGTTTGACCAACTGCCTTCGGAAGAACTAACTAACTTAAGTCAGAAAATGCAGCCTTGGCGGTTTTCTATGGGTCGAGTTATTTCAATGCGCGGGCAAGAATCATCTCATGTCGTGATCTTGTATGAAGGACAAGCTCGCTTACTGGGATATGATCCCCGTAATCAAATGCCAGTCACGCTAGAATTATTGCGATCGGGTGATGTGTTTGGTTGGATTAACCAGATCCGAGGTACAACTTGTGAAACCGTGATCGCATCTACAGATACAGTGTGTCTGATGCTTAAACAAGAAGAATTCGCCGCATTAATCGCCAAATATCCCAATTTCAAAGCTTATTATCAGCAAAAAATCTCACAAATTGAAGTTTTTGATATTCTAGGGACTTATTTCAATGAACAAGCTTTAGGCGTAGGAAATCTCAAACAAATTACCCAAAATTTACTAAACGACACACAAATTTATTATCTTCCTCCAGGAATCACAACAGTAGCTGATCATCCAACACTACAAAATCGTCAAAAGCGATGGTTTGTTAGTAGTGGCAACTTAGAAAATGTTCCACTAGGACGCTCCTTAGAAATAACCCATACTCAACAAACCCTTTCTGTAGCCGATTCTAACCCAGTACGATTAATCGGCTTAAGTGAAATACAACTGAGTGAACAACTCACCGTCCAACCGACAGTTATTGATCAAACAGAAGCAGGCGATCCTTATATTGATATCAATCTAAGCGATTCATTAGAGTCTGAGATCCCCGATGCCCCACCAGATTTACTCAAACCCGTTCCAAAAACCCAACCGAGCAACAAAGGAAAAACAAGCTATCCGTTTGTCGCTGGAAAAACCCCCATTGATGCTGGAATGGCCTGCTTTCAAATGTTGTGTCAACATTTTAATATGCCCTTCCGTCGAGATGTTTTACGCCGAATTATCGCCGATCAACTCCAAAAACACGGCAGTCTTTCCTTACCTCTGTGCGGCGCAATTGGGGAATTAATGGGACTCAATACCCAATTAATTAGTATTAAAAGTTCATCCCTAACCTATCTCAATGCACCCGCTTTAGTTAAATGGCAAGATAGCCTCGCCATTCTTTATGAAATAAGTTCACAAAAATTAGTCATCGCTGTACCTGAGTCCGGGTTAATGCAGCGTAAACCCGAAGAGTTTATCGATACTTGGGGAGATGAAGGAGAAGTTTTACTCTTACAACCCACCAAAGAAACCCCGCAAAGCCGTTTCGGTTTAAGTTGGTTTATCCCCTCGGTTAATCGTTTTAAAGGTGTATTGGCGATCGTATTTATTGCCTCATTCTTCGTACAGCTATTTGCCCTCGCTAACCCCTTAATGATTCAGGTGATCATCGATCAGGTGATTACAAAAAATAGCCCTGATACCCTACACGTTCTGGGTATTTTCCTCCTCGTTGTCGCAATTTTTGAAGGAATTCTGACCTTTTTAAGAACCTCCCTATTTGTTGATACCACCAACCGGATCGACATGGCGTTAGGCTCAGAAATCATCGATCACCTTCTACGTTTACCACTGAGATACTTTGAAAAACGACCTGTAGGAGAAATATCGACCAGGGTTAACGAATTAGAGAATATTCGGCAATTTTTGACAGGTACAGCCCTGACAGTAGTATTAGATGCTATTTTCTCCGTGATCTACGTCGTCGTCATGGTGATTTATAGCCCAATTCTGACCTTATGGGCATTAGGAGTCATTCCCGTATTAATTGCCCTAACAGCGATTTTTGCCCCCATCATTCGCCATCAACTACGAGCCAAAGCCGAACGAAACGCCGAAACACAATCTTATTTAGTTGAAGTAATGACGGGAATTCAAACCGTTAAAGCCCAAAATATCGAACTACAATCGCGTTGGCAATGGCAGGAACGCTACGCCAAATATGTATCAACAGGTTTTAACACCGTATTAACTTCAACAATGGCGGGGGCATTAAGTAACTTCTTTAATAAAGTTTCGGGTTTATTAGTCCTTTGGGTCGGTGCCTATTTAGTGCTAAAACAGGAATTAACATTAGGACAATTAATTGCATTCCGCATTATTGCCGGTTATGTGACATCACCGATTTTACGCTTAACCCAAATCTGGCAAAACTTCCAAGAAACAGCACTCTCTTTAGAACGCTTGGCCGATATCGTCGATACACCCCAAGAAGCCGAAAACGATCGACAAAATATACCAATGCCAATGATTAGCGGTGCGGTGAAGTATGACAATATTTCCTTCCGTTTTAAGCCTCATGGGCCACTCAATCTACATAACGTTAATCTAGACTTTCCGGCGGGTACATTTGTCGCACTCGTTGGACAAAGTGGTGCAGGAAAAAGTACTTTAGCGAAATTATTATCTCGTCTTTATGAACCCGAAGGCGGACGAATCCTGATCGATGGCTATGATATCGGTAAAGTCGAACTCTATTCACTGCGTCGTCAAGTTGGTGTCGTTCCTCAAGAACCCTTACTGTTTGATGGAACCATACAAGAAAATATTGCTCTAACTAACCCTGATGCAACCAGCGAAGAAATTATCGAGGCGGCCAAAGTTGCGGTAGCTCACGAATTTATTATGAGTCTATCCAATGGGTATAACACACGAGTTGGGGAAAGAGGCGCATCTTTATCGGGAGGACAACGGCAAAGAATAGCGATCGCCAGAACCGTACTGCAAAGACCCGAAATTTTAGTCTTAGATGAGGCCACCAGCGCTTTAGACTACATGACCGAACAACAAGTCTGTATCAACCTGAATTCAGCATTTAAAGGTCGCTCAGTCTTCTTTATTACCCACCGTCTCGCTACCATTAAAACAGCAGATGTTATTGTCATGATGGATTCGGGTACTGTAGTAGAACAAGGCACTCACGAAGAACTCATGAAGCTTAAAGGTCGTTATTACTACCTTTACCATCAACAAGAATCAAGACTATAAAGCATTTATTTTTGTGTAAAGAAAAGAGAGAAACTACAACAATGAGTAATCTAAATGGTCATCAAAACGGTAATGGTAATGGTAATTCTAATCCCACTAAAAATGGCTCTATTATTACCAAAACTCAAGAAGCTAAAGTACAATCATTATCAACTTTTTCGGCGGCTCCTGATCAAGAAAAATCCGTCATTTTACGTCAATCTCCAACTTGGTCACGAGGCGTTACTTTAACCATTATCGGTGTTACAGTAGCTGGCATTCTATGGGCAGCACTAGCGAAAATTGAACAGGTGATCCCCGCTAAAGGAGAACTCAAACCACAAGGAAAAGTTAAAGAAATTCAAGTCCCTGTTAGTGGAGTCGTTAGAGAAGTTTTAATTAAAGATGGTGACACAGTAACCAAAGACACGGTACTCTTAAAATTAGACTCAACCGCCTCAAAAGCTGAACTCGCATCATTTAGAAAAATACAAAACCAAGTCAGACAAGAAAATCAGTTTTATCGAGCGTTGATGAATGACGAAATTCAACCCAGTGAACTTTCTTCAAAGCTTCTAGAATTAAAACTCCCTAAAGATGTTGCTATTTTAGCTAAAAATCGCATGGAAATTGTTGCAGAAAATCAACTGTATCAAGTTCAAGTAGGTGAAAAGGTAGCCGGTGCGGTTTTTCGTCCTGAACAAGTCTCTAGATTACAAGCGGCAAACAATGAATCAAAAACTCGCTCATCGGCCGCTAGATTAGATATTGGACAAATTCAAAAACAACTGACCCAAAATCAAGTTTTACTCGAAGATGCCAAAGCACAATTAATCGTAGATCGTCAAGTTTTAGCGGAAATTAAAGACCGAAATGATCGGACGATTGAACAATCTCAACGTAGTTTAGAAATTGAAAAAAATATTCTTAAAGATATTGAACCATTAGGAGCAGAAGGAGCGATCGCAAGATATCAAATTAATAAACAAAAACAATCCGTTAATGATCGTCAAGGAGAAATTATTAAACAAAAAGCCGATGGTTTGATTGAATACAACAAGCAAAATCAACAAATGCAAAACAGAATGGCCGATATTGCTAAATATCAAGAGGAAAATAAACGCTTACAATATGCCATTTCCCAAGCTCAAGAAAAATATTATAATACCAATGCTCAAACCGAAAAAGATGTGCGCGATCGCATGGCAGAAAACCAAAAAAGAATTTCTGAAGTTGATAGTCAACTCTCAAAAATTGTCTTTGAAAATGATAAAAAATTAGCAGAATTAGACAGCCAAATTAGTCAAGCCGAACAAACCCTGAAATATCAAGAATTACGCGCCCCCGTTGATGGTACAGTGTTTGACTTACAAGCAGCACCAGGCTTTGTACCAAAAACTGGACAAGCAGAAGCTCTCTTAAAAATTGTTCCCAAAGATCATTTGATTGCAGAAGTTGATATTACTAATGCGGATATCGGATTTGTGCGAATTGGACAAAAAGCCGACATTAGAATTGATTCATTTCCTTATAGCGAATATGGCGACATCAAAGGAGAAGTCATCTGGGTAGGAACCGATGCTCTACCCCCAGATGAAATACATCGAGATTATCGTTTTCCTGCGAGAATTCGCTTAGATCAACAATCTTTAAGACTCAAAGACGCAAATTCAGGCCCCCTACAGTCGGGGATGTCTGTTAGTGCAAATATCAAAATTAATGAAAATCGTACAGTCTTGAGTCTGTTTACCGAATTATTTAGCAAGAAAGTAGATACGCTTAAGGAGATTCGTTAGATCAATCTTAATTCTGATGCTCTTTTTGAAAAAAAACTGGTAACTTAGATAAATGTAAGAGTACTTTAAGTAGCTTGAGCAATTCTATTATGTCAGACTTAAATCGTGGCATCATGAAATTTGACGGGGCTGATAAACCCGCTCTTGTAGCAATATCAGCCGTTGTCGTTTTAGGTGGCGTTGCTGCCTTAATTATTTGGGCGTTGCGCGTCGCCTATGTTGTTGGTTAAATCAAGTTGGTTAAATCAAGTTGGTTAAATAAAACAATCAAAAAATGTTTCTAAGGTAAAATGTTAACTTTTTTGCCTTTTTTTTATTTTTAGACTATTCATATTGTTTTCTTTAAAATTTATCTTTATCGGTACTTAAACAAAAGTATTAAGCAAAAAACTGTATAATAATTGCTATGATTGATTTTTAGGTTGAGGCATAAAGATGAAAGAGACAACACCC
>NZ_PXOH01000039.1 GCF_003007785.1 Aphanothece hegewaldii CCALA 016
AAAATAGGGATGTCTTTGCTTCTTACAAAGCAAGTTTAGGGTTTATTTGGGCTTGATTTGTGTTTAAGTCCCACTAACCAAAAACTGAGCCACAACAATTTTTTGGGGGATTATGTGGCTAAAACGCTCTAAACGGAATATTGAACAGAATTACACCTACGATCTAACGGGCTACCTATTCATGTTCCCTAGCTTGCTGGTGTTAGGAACTTTTGTCGTATTGCCTATTTTATATGCGGCTTTTCTTTCCTTCCAAAAAGTACAACTTTTAGGCAGTATTGAATATCAATTTATTGGCTTCAATAATTTTATACGATTAATTAAAGATGACCGTGTTTGGATTGCGCTTAAAAATACAGCCGAATATGTTGCGATCGTTGTACCCTCTCAAACCATTCTAGCCTTATTGTTGGCGGTTAGTTTAAATTCTGGCATTAAAGGAAAATATTGGTGGCGACTTATTTATTTTTTGCCGACTATCACGTCTTCTGCTGTACTGACTTTGATTTTTATGTGGATCTACAACACAGATGGACTGCTAAACTATTTCCTAGCCTTACTTAAACTACCGACTTATAACTGGCTTGATGATCCAGCAGTAGCCCTTAAAAGCATTATGATCATGAATATTTGGTCAACTGCGCCCTTTTTTATGGTAATTTATTTGGCTGCACTGCAAAATATACCCCAGTCACTTTACGAAGCTGCAAAAATCGATGGCGCGAACAACTGGCAACAGTTCATATATATTACCCTTCCTTTATTAAAACCCGTCACTTTCTTTGTGATGACGATGGGAATTATTGGGACTTTTCAACTGTTTGATCAATCTTATATTTTTTCGGGAGGTTCTGGCGGCCCGAATAATGCAACGCTGACAGTAGTTCTATTGATCTATCAGTATGTTTTTAAAGATTTACAAATGGGATATGCAGCAGCGCTCGCCTTTCTGTTGGCATTTGTGATTATAAGTCTTACTTTAATTCAACGTCGATTGTTTGGAGGCGAAATTGGTTAGTAAACGCTCATGGAATCTGGGATTATCATGGTTTGTCTATATTCCACTGACACTCTATGCGATCGTAACACTGATTCCGTTCCTCTGGGCTTTGTCTACCTCATTTAAACCTCTTTCGGAAATTGTAAGCGATGGCATGAATTTTCTACCCCGTCAGTTCACTTTTCAAAACTATCAAAATATTTTCTTACAAGAACCGCTATTCCTCCGTTGGCTATTTAATAGTGTTCTGATTGCTGTTATTGTAACAATTTGTAACTTATTGTTGAATTCTATGGCGGGATATGCACTGGCGAGGTTGCAGTTTCGGGGTAAGCGATTTTGGTTTTTCCTAATTCTCGCAGTATTGGCGGTTCCTGGGCAAGTTACGTTACTTCCGACCTTTTTGATCCTCAAGACTTTCGGTTGGCTAAATTCCTATCAGGGGATGATTGTCCCGAGTATCGTTAATGCGACTTTTATCTTTATGATGCGCCAGTTTTTCTTAAATTTCCCGAAAGAACTAGAAGAAGCAGCCGAATTAGACGGATTAAACCGCTTTGAGACGTTTTGGTATATTGTCCTACCTCTGGCTAAACCTGCATTAGCAGCACAGGCTATTTTTGTTTTTATGGGAAGTTGGAATAATTTTAGTTTACCACTGGTGATTTTATTCGATCCAGAGATGTTTACTTTACCTCTGGGACTGAACGCCTTTAAGGGACAATACAATATTTATTGGAATTACATCATGGTCGCTTCAATGGTGTTTACCTTACCCGTCCTAATCATTTATCTCTTTTTTAATCGTTACTTCATTCAAAGTGCAATGTTTACAGGTACCAAAGGCTAATATCTAACTAATTGGTAAATCAAGCCAGTCACTCAGTTCATAAGCTAACCAATCTAACTCAGGTTCAGATAATCGACCATCATTTCCTAAAGATAAATGTTTTGTCCCCACCCAAATTTTAATCTGAGGATGAACTGTTACACGATCGCCATCAGAATCTTGTCTATAAGTAATAGGAGTCCGTTCGATTCTAGTAATTCTTTGACGGGGTTTGGGTTTAGAAAAAGGAGAGTTGATCCCAAATAAGCGATTTTTTAGTGTAATTTGCTCAGAATCAATGCGTAAGCGAGTATGACCGAATAAAGTGAAGATAATAGTCAGAATAAGCCCTAATCCCACGCATAAATGACCTGTCGCAAAAAAAGCAGCAAACCAACCAAAATTATTCCAAGTCGCAAAAGCAATGGAATACCAAAGGATCAGAAAACCATTCCAAATAACAGCAAAGATAATAATCGGAATTAGTCCTACATGAAAACCTTTTGGAGGAATGAAAATGTCTAAAACATCATCTTGTTTGGATAGGTGAACCTGAGAATTAAAGGGTTTAGTCGGAATTAAAAATTGAGTTTCAACTATTCCTACTGGTTTTAAAAGTGCGTTAATAGCCTCTTTCGCGGACGAGAACCGTTTTTCTAAACTCGGTTGGATCATTTTGCGTAACCAACGAGTGAACTGGGGAGAAAGATTAACCGAAGATTCAAAATCAAGGCGTAAATCTTTTTGTGGAAGATCAGCCGGATGTAGTCCAGATGCGAGGTAAATTAAAGTAGCCCCCAAACTATAGAGATCAGAAGCTTGAACCGCACGACCGCCAAACTGTTCTGGTGGCATGTAACCATAAGTCCCGACAATTGTCAAGGTACTTCCTTGGTTAGCAGCAGCTTGTACCGAACCAAAATCAACTAGATAAACTTGACCCGCTTGATGTCCTGAACGATTAGACAATAAGATATTACTCGGTTTTAGATCGCGGTGAATAATCGGCGGCTGTTGAGTGTGTAAATAGTCTAGGATATGTAAAATAGCGATCGCAAATTGTTTAAGTTCTTCTTCGGTAAAGGTGCGACCCTCATTAACCTGATTTTCTAATGAAGGTGCCTTTAAGTAACTTTGTACTAAAGCAAATCCTTTTCCGTTATTGTCATCAATTTCAAAGTAATCAAGATATTGAGGAATAGCAGGGTGGGATAAAGCTTGTAAAGTTTTCGCCTCACGTTCAAAAAGTTTAAACGTTTCCCAATTGAGATGTTGATTAAAAAATAATAACTTGACAACGACTAATTTTTGTGTATGTTGATCAAGAGCGAGAAAGGTTTGTTGACTATCTCGTAACCCAAGTTGTTTTTGTATTAGATAGCGTTGCTGGATGATTTCGCCAATATTCATAACTGTTGTTTCAAGCTTACTGCTCTATAACATAAGTTCAATACTTCAAGACCGCCAGTGAATGAATTCACTGTCTCATAGCTTAAGTCCATTAAAATGGACTAGACATATACAATTAGTCGGTTTGAACCGACTTTAACTATAAGCCGTGAAATTGATTTCACGGTGGTCTATGAAATCTTATCAGCAATCACTCAGTATTCAGTATATCTACTAAATTAATCAATTAATTTAGAACAATTTCTGAAATGAGATATAACTTACTGTTGCGCTTGAATTTGCTCATTAGCTTCGTTTTCGGCTCGTTTCATCGCCTGTGTTAGAGGTTGTTCGCCTAATAATGCACTAAAAAACTGATTATTAAAATTATTCATAACTAAGGCGGGATGTTGTCCAATTTGCCAAGTAGTCGCATACTTCACCCCTGCAATTAAAGGAATTCGTAAGGGATCACGATCGTATCCTAATTCTAAAGCGACAGTGCGACGAGTTGGTAAAACCAGCCCACTACTTGCCCATTTTGCCATTCCTTCAGAACTGGTAAGATACGAAATTAGCTCCCATGCAGCCTGTTTATGTTTTGACTCGCGGTTCATCACATAGGCAACCGTAAGCATCATTGTACCCGAACGATCGTTGATACGGGGCACTTCGGCAGTAGCAAACTCCATCTGAGGGAAGTTTTCATGCAGAAACGGAATGACCCAACTCCCCTCAATCACCATCGCTACCTTACCCCTACCCAACATTTCGCCGCCAGACTTTGCCCCCACATCGGAAGCCCGAACAGATGTACGTTCTTGATACTGATCGACAACTAACCGCAGTCCTGCTAAACTTTCATCTGATGCAAAAGTAGCATAACCCGATTGATTTACAACCAGCCCCCCAAATGCCTTGATGATATAGGCTAAACGCGCTAATTCTGGAGTCACACCTAAGCCATACTGATCAATTCTACCGTTTCCGTTGCGATCGACTGTTAAGCGTTGAGAATAAGTTAGTAATTCATCCCAAGTTTGCGGAGGTTGGTTTAAACCCACATCAGCCAATGCTTTTTTGTTATAAAACAGAGCTAGAGTAGAATAATCTTTCGGCAATCCATAAATATGTGTGTCATATTTAAAAGGACTGAGAAAATTTTCCTCAAAATCAGCTAAATTAAATGCTGGAGTGATATAAGATTCTAAAGGCTCCAAGACATTTTTATCCATCAAAAAAGGTGCTTGAATTGCATCTAGATAAAATACGTCTGGTGCTGCATTTCCAATTAAACGCGCTTGTATCACATCCATATACTGCTCTGAAATAACCTCGTATTTAACCTTGATGTTTGGATGTGTCGTCTCAAAGTTTTGTATAACTTCTTGAAGTAACCGTCGTTCAATTGGATCACCCCAACCGCTTATTTTAATCGTTACGGGTTGGTTTTTTGAGCTATGGGATAAAAAGTTCTGACAACTAATTAAAACAGCAACGAGCAAGGCGATCGCAATAAGTTTAAATTGTTTTCTCAACATAGATCTACAATTTTAGTAAATCATCTAATTCTGAATAATCTGGTAAGCTTGTATCAATAGATTTACCCTGTCTTAAAACAAGGCGATCGCTTTGGGGACGCGACAACAATTCACTAAAATAACGAGCTTTAAATATAATTAAATCTGCGCTTATTCCTTCTTTAATTCTACCCAATGTAGGTAACCCCATTAAATCAGCAGGGGTTTTTGTGACACTGGTACACCAATCTTGATAGGGTGTATCTAAATGGGCAATTCTGACAGCTTGGGTAAAGACTTCTAACCCATCATGATCCCCAAAACCGTAAAAAGGATCTCGACAATTATCGCTTGCAAATGCGATCGGTATTCCTTTTTGTTTTATTTCATGTGCTTGTGTTACACCACGCCAAAAAGGAGTTTTATTTGGTGTACGATCTTGTAAATATAAGTTACACATAGGTAAGCTTACGATACCAATTCCTGCTGCTTTAACTAGCTCCAAAGTTTGATTAACAATTTCTGGTTTTTGGACTGATAAACTACAACAATGTCCACAAACAATCTGCTCAGTAAATTGATTTCTAAGAGCAGCTTTGGCAATTTGTTCTAAACATCTTGACTCAGGATCATTTGTTTCATCCGTATGAAAATCAAGCTTTAAGTTTCGTTCTTTTGCTAACTCGAAAACAGTATCTAATTGTTGTTCTAAATCTAGGTGTGGAAAGGCAACACCGCCTAAAATTCCGCCTATTTCTGCAATTTTATCGGCTAATTTAATTCCTTCTGGTGTTTGGAAATAATCGAGAGTGACTAAAGAAACTGCTTGTATAGTAATGCGCTCTTTCCATTTTTCTTGTAAAGTTTTAATCACATCTAAACTAATAAAACCTTGTTCGCCATATGAATCAATATGTGTTCTAAGCGCACGAGTTCCATGAGCATAACTACATTTTATACCAAATTCCATCCGTCGATAAAGATCCTCTGCTGTCCATGAGTTTTGTGCATCTTTTCTCGCTGTTTCTAGAGCATCATCAAATGTACCAGTTTTGTTAGGCGATCGTTGCCAAATATGACCTTTATCTAAATGAGTGTGTACATCTATAAAACAAGGAAAAATTATCTTTTTTTGTAAATCAATACTAATCGAATCTCGTTGATTTGAATCACCTTGAGTAATTTTATTAATCCTTCCTTGTTTAATTTCTAAATCGACTAAACATAAACCTTCTTGAGTTGCTGCAATAAAATCTTTTTTTTCTAGTAAACAACGAGGAATATGAGCATTTTTTAACCAATATTGTTCATTTTCGGGAATAATCATTGTATGCTAATCCTTTAGCTAATTTATTTAATACATTTTATTTCTTTGTGATAATATATAGAAAAATTTAGTTAATTTTATCAAATTTTTCTATGATTGGTAAAACAAAATTTTTCTTGAAACTATCAATTTTTCTTAATTTGATTTTTTTCATCGGTTTTAGTCTTTGGTTATTAAAGAAAGTTAATCCATCTTTTTTTAAGATAATTAATTCTACAGAGCAAAATCAAGTACAAAATCACACACGTCCTATTTATAAAACTCCATATTATAATTCAAAAGTTGAAGAATTTAAAAACTTACCTATGACAAAAGAAGATGTTATTTTATTAGGAGATAGCTTAACTGATTTAGGCGAATGGCAGGAACTTTTACAAAATGTTAATGTTAAAAACAGAGGAATTTCTGGAGATACAACAGATGGCGTTTTAAACCGTCTTGATCAAATTATAGCAGGACAGCCGAAAAAAATCTTTATTTTAATTGGAGCTAATGACTTTTGGTGGCATAAAAGATCAATTGCTGATGTTTTGCAAAATTATAAGTTAACTTTAGACACCCTTAAACAGCAGGCACCTAATACCAAAGTATATGTACAAAGTTTATTACCTGTTAACAACACTAATTTTGATGTTGCTTTAGATAATTCTACCCTATCTGAATTTAATCAACAGCTTGAACAACTTGTTAAAAATTATCCTTACCAGTATATTAATTTGTATCCTCATTTTTTAAATAAAGAAAATCAATTATCTTTACAATACACTACTGATGGAGTGCATTTAAGTGTACCTGGATATATAGTCTGGAAAAATCAAATCGAAAAATATATTAATGAATAGGCTCTTGTCATTCTAGAAATGAATAATTATATAATAGAGATAATTTTCTTTTTCCTAAAACATCATGAATCTAGACTCAGCAAAAAAGAAACTAGAAGACGGTTGTCTAACCTTACAGAAAGCGGGAAATGATAAAGATTTGCTTGGTTTAGCCTTAACAAAAATTCATGCAGCCCTTGAAGAAGCTTGTCGAATTTGGTTATCTGAACCTAATGTAGCACAAGCACATCATTTAGATGCTAAAGACCGTAAACAAGTGACTTGGCAAGAAATCTTAGATTTAATGAGTCAATATTATCAGTGGACTTCAGATGATACCAGCTATCTTAGAAATAAAAATTATTTAAGAAATAAAATTGCTCATAATGATGAGTTTAATATCACACGTCAAGAAGTGGAAAATTATGCTCAGTATGTTGAAGAATTATTAAATATAAATCAGTTACCCGTGTTCAGTGATCAAACAGACAATCCATCTTTATTTGAGTTTGATTCTACACCTTCACCACAACCACAAAAAATTAACGATTTTCCAACTCAAACATCTGAAAAAAAAGTAGCTGTTGCTTATGGACTTTGGGCGTTAGGTTTTCTAGGAGTCTTTGGAATACACCGTTTTTATCTAAAAAGACCCTTGACAGGTTTATTATGGCTATTTAGTGGTGGCGTTTTTTTCATTGGGCATATTGTGGATTTATTCTTAATTCCTAAAATGGTGAAAGGTGAAAATTTACCTCAATTATCGACGGATAATCCATTGTTGAATACAAGTCAAGAAATTTTTAATCAACTTAATCAATTAGATAATAGCTTACAAGCTAGTATTTTCCAAAGCGTCACAAATTCTAAATTGAAAAAAACAAGCCCGATGCACCAATTAATAGAAGTAGCTGCGAAGAATGGAAAAGTTTTATCAATGGGGCAAGCAGTTAGAGAAACAGGTTTATCTCCTGATGAAGTGCAAAAGCTTTTAGATGAAGGAATGCGAAAAGGAATTATTAATATTGATAACGATTCTGAAACAGGTGCAGTTCGCTATTATTTTGATATTTAATCTATAGCCAGAATTGACGATCGCCTTCTAGTACACTAGGATAAATTCCCTTTAACCGTAATTCTGCCATACGATCAGATCCATAAAGTGGCATCGGTAAACGAGGTGATTTTAAGGCTCCATGATGCAATAATGTTAATTTGAGAGTAGTGTCTATAATACTTTCAATCGTCGCAGGATGACCTTCAGAAAGAATATTTAAACGGAGAGGACGGGCTAAACCCATATTTTCAGAAACTTTAGTTGTAATTAAAATAGCTTCATAAGAGGACAATTTTAGAGCCAGTCCTTGTGTTGGTGCAGTTAATTTTGATGATTCAATATTGTATAATCTTGGAATTTGTGTTTTTCTGCACTCTACTAAAATAAATTTAGCGTTAATTGCTTTGGCTCTTGCTAATAAATTTTCGATTTCTCTATTGACAAAACGACCATCTCGGTAAATTAAAACCGTTTTACCTTCTAATATATTCGTTGGAAGTATTTTTTCTAAAAATCGCTGTGGAATTTCTTCACCTTCTATTAAATCTCCCTCTAACCGGTAACGAATAAAATCACCTTGTTTGCCATAAATACGAATACTTGCACAAGCATTAAGCGTTCCGGGCAAATCTGCTTTAGGTTTTCTGGCTATATCCAAACCAATAAAACAATCGGCAATTTCTAGAGGTTCAGCTAAAATAAAGGGCAAGTTTCCTAATTTAGCAAGGATTCCAGGAATAATTTGATATAAAATATATTTATATTCAACATTTTTTAAAGTATCATCATAAATAAACTGACTAGCCATCCGACGATTTAGTAAATAAGAATAAATTTGATGATAAAAACTGCCTTCTTCTGTATAATCAGCCTCACGATCGCTTTCTGGTAAAAACACTAAAAATATATCTGTAGGAGTTGCTAAAAGCTCATTGACTTTTTTTTCAACTTCTGCTCGACTATCCGAATTATTACTATTTTCAACAGATAAGGGAACTGCGTTAACAACTACACTGTTAAAACCATATTTTTTTAAATAGTTTTGTACTTCATCGACAAACTTACCTACTTTCATCTCACAAAGTCTTAAAATTGTTATTTTAATTTCTGTTGAAGAATTTTGATAATCTTTATGTCTTCGATAAACACCTCCTCCTTTTCTTTGATCTAGACCTTTAAGAATTTCTCCTTGTATACCTTTAAAACCTTTGCCAAATAGTAATAAAGTTTCTTCTAAAGAAACTGATGGAAGTAAGAATAGATCAGAATTTTGTCGATTATTAATGGCTTTATCTGCTACTTGAAATCCATAAGTTTTCAGTAATATTTTAGCTTTTTCTTTATTGTTAATTAAACTATTTTTTCGCTCTTGATATGAAATTTTAGTAAATTTAAGTAGTTTACCCCAATCTACACCAAATCTGTCGGCTGTTTTTTGTGAGATACTTGGACAAAGTGCAGCCATAGCATAAGTATATAAGGTTTTATTTTTACCAAATCTAACTGATACAAGTGGTTGATTTTCAGGAGCTTCTGTTAAAGCTAATTTACTGGTTGCTCCTGTTGCATCTTTTAGTAGTTTTTCTCGATGTTCTCCAACTGTACCCGATAATTGTACAATCGTGCCTGTACTTCCTCGTTCTATATCCTGAACTTGTAATCCTATTAATAAATCTTCTGGTTTATTTCGGAAAGGATGATTTTGAAAAAAGTCGGCTAAATGACCTTTGTAAAAAATTTTACTATTAATAGTTAAAGCGAAAGCAGGTTTTAATTCTCCTTGTATCTCAATCGTTTCAGCCCAAAATTCTACTATTCGATTAACTTCTACTCCTTGGTTTTCCGTGACCTTGTTTAAAGAAAAAGGTCGATGAGTTTTCAAAATAGCACAAGCTAATTGTGATAAAACTTGTGGGGTAGGTGAGGGTTGATGAAGCCATTGAAATGACCAGTAATAAGATTTAAAATCCTCTACTTGTTGTTGAATATTGTTTAATGCTTCTTTCCAGCTTTTTTCATTTGGTTTTTCTTTTAGAGGTTTTCCTAAAACCCAAAATGTTTTGTTATAAAAAGTAACAACAAAATCGGGAAACTGACGAGAAAAATGATAGCTTAAACGATTACCCAAATCTTGATCAATTTCAGGTGTTAAGCGAAATCCCATTAAATTAGGTTGTGAAATAGTAACACAAGAAATTTCACTCATGAATGTTGAAGCAGTAGCTAAAGTGGCGGTCATGCAGAAACCTCAGAAATAAAAAATTTACAAATAGATTTGAACTGACAATATAGACAGTTAATTCCAGGATTCGATGGATAAATTTGATTAAACTCAGCAGGATTTTTTCGATAGCGCCATAATTCTTGTTGATGTTGCTTTGCTATTTTCACTAATTCAGTTTGTATCGCTTTTAACTGGTTAGGATTAGCAGTAATATGCTCTGACCATTTATTAGTTTCTAAGTTGTAAAAAGAAGCAATAGCAGGCTGTTTTGGATAAAGATATTGAACCGCTAGAAGATAAACTAATCCTTGTCTACGATCAAAATCAGTTTTACCCGTTTTAAAATCCAAAATGTGTAATGTTCCGTCTAATTCACGGAAAATACAATCAATTGCCGCATATAGATTAAATTGATAATTACCTTGCTGAATTAATATCGGTTCTGGATATCCTTCATCTCCACGACTGAGTTTAATGATATCTTTGCCACGCAATATAGGATTTTCATAATAGTTTTTGAGAATTTCAATAACTCTTGTAGCAATTTCTACTGTTTCTTGATGCAATTGTAAAATCTTTGCAACTTGTTCTACACCATAAGAAGAGCATAATAAATCCCTATCTTGATGAAACTCATAAACTCCTTGTTGTCCTAACAGTCCGATGCGTTGCCAAGAAGTATCTTGTGCCATTAATTCTTGAACTATAGCATCATTCTTTTTTGCTTTGATGAAACCGCGCTTGTGATCACAGTGCCAGATTTCTTGTCCGATAGGTGGGGAAAATAAAGACCATAGATTATAGCTTGCAAATGACCAAATTTTGGCCGTCATGTGTTCTGACTCCAATGGTTAATAGATAGAAAATTTTACGGATGAAGAGCAGGAATCTTGTTATACTGATTTTATTGCTCACTATGATAAATTTTATCATGTTGACCAACTTTGTCAACACTGCGATTAATCTGTAGGATCAAAAACCATGAATCAGACTTTTGGAAAGCTTATTCGACAAGCTCGAAAAGATAGAGGACTTAGCCAACGAGAGTTAGCCAATTTGGTAGATGTCAACTACACTTACTTATCCAAGTTAGAAAATGACCATGCAGGGACACCACCAAGTGAAGATGTTATCGAGAGATTAGCACATCATCTAGAATTGAATGCTCAGGAATTAATCTATCTTGCAGGACGTATTACAGAAGACGATGAAAGAGTATTTGAGGAGTTTGTTAAACAAAATTATAAAGAAATGCCTGTTTTATTTCGTAAACTGAAGAATAATCCTAAATTTGCCCAAAATTTTCTACAACAAGTTACGGAATTAGAATCAAAGGATAAATAAAGTGAATATCTATAAGCCTTATCGTCGTTTAGAGAAAACTCTTATTGAAGCTGAAGCAGTTGCAATTCTTCAAAAAATGGCTTCTACACCTAAATACTATCCTAAATGGCCGCTCGATCCAACGCGAGTGGCGGAGTTTTTAGGACTAGATACAGAGATTATCGATCTTCCTTGGGAAGGTGAAGGAGCTATTGCGGCGATGATTTGGCCTGTAGAACATAAAATTTTAATCAACGAGAATAGCAATAAATTATCCAAAGGCTTTCAAGAATCTTCTATTGCTCATGAAATTGGCCATTGGATACTTCATGTTGATCACCAACAAGTTGAAATATATCAAGAAAAACAAAATTTAGGTTTAGAAATTCCACCGCCACCTTTACATCGTCTTTATAGGGATAAAGAGCAAAATAGTATTGAAAGACAGGCTCAATATTTTGCA
This sequence comes from Aphanothece hegewaldii CCALA 016, assembly GCF_003007785.1. Lineage (GTDB taxonomy): Bacteria > Cyanobacteriota > Cyanobacteriia > Cyanobacteriales > Microcystaceae > Chroococcus > Chroococcus hegewaldii. The sequence goes on from NZ_PXOH01000039.1 coordinate 11,954, forward strand.
GGTTGTTTACTAATGCCTCGTTATATTTTAGAAGAAAAGTGTCAAGGTCGAGATTTAACAATATGGCCACATCTTTATGCAATGAGAGATGAGTTAGGAGTTACTATTTCTAATTTAGTTAATCGACTACAAGATTTAGGCTGGATTCATATTCCTAAAAATTCCAAGCAAATTTATCCTGGGAATACTGATTCTAGCGTAAAATTGAAATCCTAGACCTTTTTCAAAACAAATTTTATTTAAAATTATGGATTATCTCGCTCTTTCATAATCGGTTCAAGTAAATTTAAAAGATCAGGTATTTTATTGCAAACTACATCCCAAATAACATCAAAATCAATTTGGTCATATTTATGAATTATAATATCTCTCATGCCAGCTATATCTCGCCAAGGTATACTAGAATATTGCTGACGTAACTCTTGAGAAAGTCGTTTAGTAGCTTCTCCTATAATTGTAATTTGATAGAGAATTGCTGATAATTTCTCATCGTTGTTTTCTAGTTCTAATCGACTTATGTTGTAAGTATAGCGTAAGATTTTTTTAGCTGCTTTTTCAATATCAATAATTGATTCTTTATCTCTTGACATAAATAATCTTGGCTGAATCTATAATATTTTTGCGTCTTAGCCAATTTTGACTGTTTTCGAGGGCTGTTTTTACAACAAAATCAACATCTCGATTAAACATTGCTTCTAGTTCGTCTTTCATTTGTATAGTTTCGGTTAATCCTCTTTTATATTCTGGAGCAAATGTAACTAACACATCAATATCGCTATTAAATCGAAAATCTTCCCGTAAAATAGAGCCAAATAAAGCAAATTCGCTAATATGCCAACGCTGACAAAAATTAGCGATCGCTTCTTGACTAACTCCTAAACGTTGTTCAATGTTAACCGTCAGCATTGTTTATATGGAAAAGTGTTATCAATGGGGCAGGTCGCTATTATTTTGATATTTAGACCCTGAGTTAAATGTTAAAATTATTAATTATCCTCATTTAATTTGAATTTAAAGATTGCTTCCACTTCTTCATAAGTCATACTTTGTGGTGCAGGATATTTAAAACCGTCTTTTTTTCGACTTAACAAGACTTCTAAAGCTTGACTAAAAGCAGTTTCGTCATTCCGATTCTCAGAGAGATATTGACGAAGTTCGGCGTTATTCATATCATAAAGTGAGTTGTTCATTATTCAAAATCCCAATTTCCATGTTCATTAATTAAAATTTCTAAACCCTCATCAATTCCAGCTAAAATATAAATAATTTTTAGTCGGTTATCATAGCGAAATAAATAAATAGGTTGATAAAGATTAGATAGTAATTGACATATAAAAATAGCTGTATCTTTTTGTTTTTCAGTTGGCAAATTCAATCGCCTAATATTTTGTTAGTCTTGATATAAATATAGAGTCAGCATCGCTTACAATGTAAACGTAAAATCTTCCAATAATAATCCAGGCATTAATGACCCACCTAAAGAACGTCTAAAGTAAGTATCCGTATTCGGAATCATATCTTGAAAATCGGTTAAAGCAATCAAATTTTCACCTAAAAACGCATATAAACTATCATCAAAACGTAAATCTTTAATCGGTGCGACAATCTGACCATTTTCTACCCAGAAACAAGCATAACGAGTCATTCCCGTCATTCGACCACCTGGCCGATCGCTCCAATTCAAATAATGTAGATTGGATAAATATAACCCTGTATCTAACTGTTTTAGGATCTCAGAATTTTGTAGTGTTCCTGTACTAATTTCGGGCGATCGCAATCCTTCACTACCACTCGCACCATTAGCCTGTAATCCGTATTCTATGGCAGTACGACTACTCACTAAAGTATTAACTAATTTTCCTTCAACAATAATTGGAATCTCATCGGGGGCAATTTCGCCTAATTCATTAAAACGAGGCACACTCCCACTCGTAAAATTTTCTCGTAGATTAAACAAAGGCGATAGGGTTTTTCCTTCTCGTAACTTCGCTAAAGCACTTTCTCCTTGACGCATCGATGATTCACTCACGCCACCCCAAGAAAACATCCCTAAGATTGCTGCGGTGGCATCAGGGGCTAAATAAGTTCGATAACGCCCTGGTTTAACTTCATGAACAGGTGTATCATTGAGAATCTTAAGCTGTTCTATTCCTTGCTGAATTTGTTCTTGATAACGCGACGCTTGCCACTCTCTCCCCGCTAGAATCGCTTTAACGGCTTTTTCCGATGGCGCAATGAGAGAATAGTCTAAGAAAAAGGATTCTGTAGCAAACCAGTGTTTTTGCCCCGCAGAATTAGCATTTGCTCGAATCACTGTACCAGAGGCATAAAAACCTGTAAAATCTAATCCTTGTACATCTTTTAGGATTTCGTCTATCGCTTCAGATGGAGGTAATAAATCTCCAGTATAAACATCTCGACTCGATCCTTTATTTTCGGGTAAAACGATATAAGGATCTTCAGGAAGTTGGGCGACTTCTTTCTTTAGTTCATTGAGTTTATCTAAAGCTATAGCCGTATCTACCGCTAAATCTCCAGTAAAAGGAAAAGCCGTATACGCTGTTTTTTGCTGATTAATTAAAGTGAGTTGTATAGTACCATCACAAACGGTTCCTGCTTGTCTGACTTTAGCCGTATTAAAACGCAAAAACTGACTTTGTTCACCGCTTAATTCTATAGATAAATGTTCTTCACTTTGGAGATGATTAACCAGTAATTCACTCAGTTGATTAAAGTTAGATTCTAATGCTTCAGTGGTGGTTAAATTCATGCAACACCTCCAAAAACTTCAATATTTTGAAATGCACAGACAGGCGACGCATGACCTACTCTAATCACTTGGTTAGGTTCTCCTTTGCCACAGTAAGGCGTTCCAAAGATGCCCATCGTTGAACGATCGCCTACTTTGACTAAACCGCGCCAAAATGGATTTGTAACACCTCGATAATTAGGATTTTTTAGAGGTTTGGTAAGTTTGCCATTTTCGATCAACCGTGCATATTCACAGCCAAATTGAAACTTATTGCGATAGTCATCAATTGACCAAGAACGGTTAGACTCCATATAGACCCCAGATTCAATAGAACTGATGATCTCATCAAAACTAGCGTCACCTGGTTCTAAGTTTAAATTTGCCATGCGATCAATTGGCGCACGATTCCACGAACTCGCTCGAAAGTTTGCTACGCCTGGTATTTGAGTTCTAACTTGACTTTCAAGACTACCTAAACCTCTTTGCAGAATGCCATCTTTTATCAAATATTCTCGTTTGGCTGTCGCACCTGCATCATCAAAAGCGTAACTCGCAAACTCACCGCTAACTGTCGGATCAAAGGTAACATTCATCAAAGGTGAACCATAAACCAAATGACCAAAATCGGATAATTTAACAAAACTTGACCCCGCGTAATTGCGTTCATCTCCTAAAATACGATCCAACTCCAAAGGATGCCCGATACTTTCATGTATTTGTAGCATCATTTGATCAGGTGCAAGAACTAAAGTAGTCGTCGTATTGGGGCAGTCTTCGGCTTGAATTAATTCTATCGCTTGTTGGCCAATGTGCCGCGCTCTAGTTAAAACACTATCTGGATCAAAGACTTCCATTCCTACTTGATAGGAGTGGGCTAACATCCCGTTATCCGTTCTTTTCTGTATAATATTACCATCTTGAGCGGTTGCGCTGTAGTCTGTCGCAATCATAAAAAAAGTTTGCTCAACATTGGAACCATTACTACTAACAAAAAGCTGTTCTGTTTCGATAATTTGAGCGCTCGCACTGGTTTTGACGATTTGATCGGAAACATTTAGGGTTTGACAGACTTGAATCAAAAGATGATTGAGATCAGCCGGGGTTAGGAAATCAAAGGGTTTAAGTAAGGGCGATTGATACTTTCCGACAGCTTTAGGGCGAACTGATTCCGTAAAAGAATGTACAGCCCATTTTGAGGCTGCTAATGCTTGATTTCGGGCTATTTCGGCGGCTTGTTGAATACTATCTTGATCGAGTCGGTTGGTTGCCCCGTAACCAAATTGACCATTGACTAAGACTTCTACTATTACGCCAGATGTATAGTCTTTGCCGTTAGATTGGGGTTTACCATCGCGGATATAACGGGTTGTCGTGGTTTCTTTGACTTGGCGTAATCCCACCCAGTCGGCGGAGATATTTAAGTTTTGTAAAGCTTGAGCTAATAAAAATTCCATAGTTTGGGGGACGCTCTCGAAGATAGAACGGCTATGTAGCTAGTATAAACCTTACTCTAGAGGATTGTTCTTAAGGACTAAAACCATAATTTTGAAATTAGGTCATAATAGCCTGCTTGCTTTACAGGATAGTCATTATTTTCTACTCTTTTAATAATATCTGGTAGAGCTTTGATAAAAGCTGGACTACGGTCTATTGGATGAAGTGTCCAAGCATTAGGACTCGTTAAAGTTGCTCGGTAATAATCAGTCTGTTCAAGCTTTTTCGAGACCATAACTTCCCAAGAATCTAATTTTCCACCACCTGTCCAAATATTTAAAAGTGTTTTGATGCTAACAGGTAAGTGATCTAGCCATTTATGCTTGTAAGGTCGCCAAATTACGGGAATTGGTAACATTTGCTTAAATCGTTTTCGATTAACTAAATAGAGCCGACTGCCAAAAAACTTAAATTGTAAAAATCCATCCTCATCAAATCCATCAGGTTTAGCTTGAATCGGTTTACCATCTTCTGTAGGAGGTCCAGCTAAAGGTCTAATAAACATTATCTCTGGATGAGTCTCCATTAAAATCATCGCTTCTTTAATCCAACTACAATTAGGGTTTTGATACATCATCATGTCACTATCAAAGTGAAGCATAAAATCACTTTTACAGTCTTCAATTTTAAAAATTGAACCTAGAATTGGATAACCTTTGTAGTTATGAGTATTTTTAAGTGGACTACCGAAATGTTTTTGATAAACCTGCTTACGGTATAAGGGATCATAGTTAAAATCGACAACTCGATCAACAACTTTCATATCAAGTAGCTTTTGAACACAACTCCGCAATTCTTCCATTGTCCCTATACCTGGGCGATTAACTTTCTCACCACTTAAAGGAGCCGTATCGATCGCAATGACTTTTTCCTCAAATGGAAAATTATTCATTTTGACTAAATGTGGAATAGTTTGCATCATGAAAGGAAGATCGGTACGTGCGACAAAAAACCAAAGAGAACAACTAGGAAATGGCACTTATTTTACCTCTTATAACAAGTTTTACAAAATTAAAAAAATAAACTATAACAAATTCATTAACAATACACTGGTTTTAAAGTTAACTTAGATAGCCAATTAAGTCAACCCTAAGATTTTTTTTATATTTCAAAAATAAAGACGTACCGAAATACGTCTTATTTTCTCTCAAAAAGGAGCAATATACGAAGGCTTTTTAGAATATTTAAGCAAAGAATAAGAGTAGACTAATGAAAAAGATTAGAGAAGCTCCAATTGCCTTAACTTGTAATCTGCTGAGTGGTAATTTTTTTTCCAATCCAAAATAACTTAGAATAAAATATCCAAGAATAGCAGAGATTAAAGATAGAGCTATTTTCATCAATGAAAATCGGTTTTTATGGATAAAGATTCGGAATGAAGCTTCCAAACTATAACCTTCTTTGGGTATGGGAAACTTGTTCATTTCCCAGGTATTTCCACCATCAGTTGATTGATAAATAATATTTTGTGAACTACCAAAACCAAAAATAGTGTTGTCTTCAGCATAATTAGGAGAAAATTGGATTGGTCTACCCGCAGAGGGAATATTATTCATTTTGGCTAGAGGAATTGAAGGATCGCCAATTTGAATAAATGTCTTCCCACCATCTAGAGTTTTATATAACCCTTTTCCTCTTGTACTAATTATGAAAGTTCGATCATTTTTATAGTTAGGAGAAATATCAACACCCTCAATAAAATAGTTACTAAAAGGTTGATTTTCAATAAGTTTCCAGCTTGTTCCTCCATCTTGTGTAATGTATACCCCCTGTTCGGTTCCTGCTAAAACTGTTTGATCGAACCTATAGTTTGGTGAAATAACTAATTGAAAGCTATTGCGTGATTGTAATGCTTTTTCTTTAAAGGTATTTTCCCAAGTTATACCACCATCAACTGATTTATGAGGATTACCTAAAACAGTGATAAATAAGGTTTTATCGTTCTCATAATTAGGCGAAATTACCAAAGAAGGGCCATAATTACCAGCTACTTTCCCTGGTTCACTAATTTTTGAATAAGTTTGTCCATTATCAACAGATTTAAAAACGATTCCAAATTGATTGGTAGCAAAAACAGTATGATCTTTATCAGAATTAGGGGATGGAACAATATTCGTTCCTCGAACGGCCTGCGGTAATGAATTTATTTTCCAGTAATTTCCTTGATTTATTGATTTAACAATTCTCGTCCATAGAGTACTAGCAAAAATTGTTTTATCGTTAGCATAGTTTTCCGAAAAAGCAATATCAAAGTAACGTCTTGGGTCTTCATTTTGATCAATTTTTATCCCTGTATAAAAGGGTAATTCTAGTCCTCGATTAGCTGGCTCCCAAGTTTTACCTTTATCTCGACTAATAAAAATATTTCTAACATATGTACTGACTGCTAGAGTCGAGTCATTTTTATAGTTTGGTGAAATATCTAAAGCTGTAACTGTTTCTCGTAGCAGGGTGTCAATTTCTTTCCAAGAGTGTCCTTGATTGGTTGAAAGAAACAGTCCATTAAATCCTCCTAAATACATGACTTGATTAAAAAATCTTAAGTCTTTAAAGTGAGGCAGTCCTTGTTCATCACTCATGGAATCTCTTGTTAAACCCTGATTGTGTTTTGTCCAAGTTTTACCTCGATCTTTAGAGTTATATAAACCATCTGTCCAAGTTGTTGTATAGACAGTTGCATCTTTTTGATAATTGGGAGAAAAAACAATATCTAATATTGATTTATCTTCAAGCCCTTGATTAATTTCAGTAAACGTTTTTCCTTGATTGGTCGCTTGATAAAGTCCGCCAGTATAGGTTCCTACAAAAAAGGTGTTTTTTTCAGAAGCATTAGGGGGAAAAGCAATAGCCATTACTTTTCCTTGATTTTTAGTAAAAGAGTAGATTTTTTCCCAAGTTATTCCTTCATCATTGGATAGGTATAAATTGCCTTGAGCATCACCGATAACCCCTTGATTATTTTGTTGAGGATTAAAAGCGATCGCGGTTATTTCTGCAACATTATTAAAAACTTTAGACCAATTTTTTCCTCCATTACTGGTTCGATAAAGTCCTTGTTTTTTTCCTGCTAATTTGTCAGCACCTAATAAAACTAAATCAGGTGACTGGGGAGAAATCGCTAAGGTATTTACAAAAGAAGTATCTAATCCTTGATTAATCTGAGTCCAAGAATTCCCCGCATCTTCTGATTTATATACTCCATCTCCTAAAGTGGATAAATATAAAACATTTTTTTGATTTTGATGAATTGATAGCGAGCCAACATTAAAGCGATAGGCTAAACCTTCGATTATTCTATTCCAGGTTTTTCCTGCATCAGTTGATTTGAATAAATTACTTCTAACAATTATGTATAATGTTCGATCCTGTTCAAACTGAGGCGACATCTCCAATTGATGAATTACATCATGAGGACGATGTGCAGATGCAGGCTGAATTTGTAACAATAATGTTGCTAAAATAATTAAGATAAGTATGATGAATTTTTTCCAATAAAAAAATAAATACTTGTTTAAATAAATTAACATTTTGATGACCAAGAATAAAAATTCAATGAAAAACCATTTTTGAGCTAATCTAAAGAATCTATTGCTCTCTCAAAGTTCTCGGTCGATTTTACAATAAAATCCCAAAAAAATATATAATTTTTCCAAAAATTATGTCAAGATCCTGTAATGTGGAGCGATCTCGAAGAAAGCCCCGTAAGCGGTGCGCTGTTCACGGGATCGCCCTTAGCACAATTATCGAGAAGTCGCCAAAGATCGATCAACCTGTTGAGTTAATTGATCTACTAACTTCCGAAATTCGTCGCCTTCAATGGTTTCTTGTTCGATCAAAAGATCCACTAAACGATCGACTGTCGCTCGATTTTCTTGTATAATTTTGTGGGCTGCTTTATAACCCTGATTGACAATTTCTCTAACTTGTGCATCAATCCGTGAGGAAATCCCTTCTGAATGATCGGCTCGTCTTCCGCCATAATCATTACCTAAATAAGAATTATTTTGATCTTCTTCGAGGGCAAAAGGGCCAAGATCGGACATTCCAAAACGAGTAACCATTTGTCGGGCTAAAGAGGTAACTTGTTCGATATCTCTAGATGCACCTGTCGTCACTTCTGATGAACCAAAGATACATTCTTCGGCAACTCTTCCCCCTAGTAAACTGGTAATACGGGCTAAAAGTTGCGATCGACTGGTCAAACCTTGTTCTTCATCGGGGGTAAACCAAGTTAAACCTCTCGCTTGTCCTCTAGGAATCAGTGTAACTTTTTCGACGGGATCATGTCCGGGGCAGAGGGTGCCGACGATTGCGTGTCCAATTTCATGATATGCTATGAGTCGTTTACTCTTGCTATCGACTAAAGGCGTTCCTTCCATCCCTGCAACAACCCGATCAATAGCATCATTAATTTCAGCCATTGTCACTGCTTCTTTGCGACGACGGGCGGTAAAAATAGCCGCTTCATTCAAAACGTTGGCTAAGTCTGCACCTGTAAAACCGGGGGTTCGTTTAGCGATCGCATCTAATGATACATTGGGATCAACTTTTTTATTGCGAGCATGAACGTCTAAGATTTCTCGTCTTCCTTTAAAATCAGGATAATCTACAATCACTTGTCGATCAAAGCGTCCTGGGCGTAACAAAGCCATATCGAGGACATCGGGGCGGTTGGTTGCTGCAATAATAATAATTCCTGCATTACCTTCAAACCCATCCATTTCGGTTAGAAGTTGGTTTAGGGTTTGTTCGCGTTCGTCATTTCCCCCACCGTAGCCAACACCTCTTTGACGACCTACTGCATCTATTTCATCAATAAAAACCAGACAGGGCGCGTTTTCTTTAGCTTTTCTAAAGAGATCTCTAACACGTGATGCACCTACCCCGACAAACATTTCAACAAATTCTGAACCCGAAATACTAAAAAAAGGTACCGCCGCTTCACCTGCTATTGCTTTAGCAAGTAGGGTTTTACCTGTACCTGGGGGACCTACTAAAAGTACACCTCTAGGAATTTTGGCACCAATAGCGGTAAATTTTTCGGGACTTTTTAAAAACGTAACAACTTCTTGTAATTCTTCTTTTGCTTCTTCGATCCCCGCGACTTCATTAAAACTAATTCCCGTTTTGGCTTCCATCTGAAATCTAGCACGGGATTTTCCAAAATTCATCGCCTGTCCCGACATATTCGCCGAGCGCCGTAGGATCATTAACACTAATCCTAGCAGTAAGAAGACGATTAATAAATTAGTCATCAAGTTAACGGCGGCTGAGTTATCTGTAGAGGGTTGAATGTCAAACTCGACATTTTTGGCCTTCAGTTTGGCAATAAGTTCGGGGTTTTGTTCTAATAACTTTACTTCTTTTGGTGGATCTTTTTCGCTTTGTCCAACTAAGGTGACTTTAGCAACTTGTACTGCTGGATCGATTTCTAGTTTTTTAACTTTACCTTGATCAATTTTTTCTAATAAATTACCATATGTCAACACTTTCTCGTCGCTTTTTCCCAGTGCTGGTGTCATCGTCAGAAAAGTTTGCAGGATCATCCATCCAGCTATAATTTGTTTAAGAGATTTGGAGCGAGATTTAGATAGAATCGCAGTTTTACCCTGAGACTCGTTTTTATGCCTAGAACTGTTTTGCATAATCAACACTATTGAGTTACCCTTTTCCAATTGTGACAGATACTACAACTCATTGCATTAAATTGGCTCATTCCTAACTAACGATCGCTCTTATTGCGCGATGATCTCATCAATGTCCCATAAGTGAGTGATCAATTGAAGATCCTCAAGGCGATCGATATCTTGTAAACTTGGCAGTAAAAACGTTTTTAGTTGTAAGTTTTGAGCAATTAAGAGCGTTTTAGCCAAAACTGTATCAGTTCCCCAGGCAATTTCCCTCAGTAATTCTGGGTATATTTGTTTTAGACCGATTAAATAATAACCCCCATCTTGTGCCGGTCCTAACACTAAGTCATATTCTAATAATGATTCAAAAGCTTGTCTAATAAGACTTTCGTTGAGTTCGGGACAATCTGTACCAATAATGACGACTTGCGTCATACCATCACGGAAGGCAAGCAAAAAAGCGAATTTCAGGCGATCGCCTAACCCTTCTCCATACTGATTCTGATAGCTTAGATTTGTTCCCAACCAGTCATTCATTAAGTCAATACTTCCGCCAGTAAAATGAATTTTTAGGGAGAGAAAACCACTATTCATCAAAGGTTCAATCATTTGAAGCGTTGCTTGTGTCATCCGACGTTGTAAGTTTGACGCGCCTTTTTCCCCAAGATAGGGAATTAAACGGGTTTTGGTTTTTCCTGGTTCTGGATAACGTGTAAAAATAATTAATTGTCTGATGGGTTCATTCATCTGTAGATCTGGTTAATTAGAACGTTTGTATTAGTATTGTGGCGAGAGAAAGGTTTAGTGTTTGGTATAAAACCGTTTTGATGAAGATAATTTTTTCAACTTTTTTTAGGCCATAAAGTGACTAATTCCTGAGACAATCAGTAATGACATTGAATAACTTAAAGAGTTACCATACAGTGATGCTACGTTTTCGGTCGATTTTAACTTTAGTTTTAGTCTTAATAACCACCTTTCTCGTGAGTTGTGGTGGTTCTCTTGAAGCCAAAGTTCCCCCAACTTATACGCCAGAGAAAATTGAGCAGTTGCAAGTATATATTACCCCAATCAATGAAGCACGAGAACAAATGGCGATCGTTGGTGATTTGATTGCGAAAAAGAATTGGGTAGATACTCGTACCTATATTCATGGTCCCCTAGGAGGACTAAGATTACAAATGCTTAATCTTTCTCGTAGTCTTCTACCCAAGGATCAACCCGTAGCGGCTGATTTAGCAAAACAGGTGTTTGCTCATTTTGAACGGATCGACGCTGCTGCTAAAGATAAAAATGCTGATTTGGCATACACCCAATACAAAGAAGCTCTCAAAGACTTTGATAGTTTCTTAGATCTGCTCCCAACTGCCAATAGCTAGTCATGGGATAATCAAGGACAAATGGTAGGTTTTAAGTTCCTAGATATTTGTCCTTTTTTTATGACCAAAATTGTTATTATTGGTGGCGGAATAGTAGGCGCAACGATCGCCTATGAACTTAGTACCATCAAGGGTTTAGATCTTACTCTCATTGAGCAAAATCATCCGGCATCGGGTTCGACAGGTGCGGCACTGGGTGTATTAATGGGAGCAATTAGCCAAAAAATAAAAGGGCGAGCTTGGAAACTCAGGGAAAACAGTTTAAAACGCTACGAAACCCTAATCCCTGAACTAGAATCACTAACGGGTCAAAAGATTCCCTACAACCGTCAAGGGATAGTCATGTTAGGTTTTACTCAAGATGAGTTAGACAAGTGGAAAACATTAGTTGAGATTCGTCATTCTCAAGGCTGGAATTTAGAATTGTGGACAACTAAGGAATTATTTCAACACTGTCCCCAAATTCAAAATGAGCGGGTTTTGGGGGCGATTTATTCACCATGCGATCGCCAAGTCAACCCAACTTTATTAACCCAAGCTCTCATCACAGGAGCCTCTATAAATGGGGTAAAATGTACTTTTGGACAAAAAGTACTAAATTTTGTTTATACACAGCTTAATGACGCAATTAGCCGCAAATGCCATGATGTTCAGACAGAGCAGGAGGTAATAAAAGCCGATTGGGTGATTGTTTCTGGGGGCTTGGGGTCAAAACTGCTGACGACTTCTTTAGGACAAACGGTAGACATTCAACCCGTATTAGGGCAAGCGATACATTTAAAGTTACCTGAGTCGATGGGAAATATCGCCTTTCAACCTGTGATTACAGGGGATGATGTTCATATTGTGCCCTTAAAATCTGGAGAATATTGGATCGGGGCAACCGTAGAATTTAGTGATGAAGCGAAAGCAGATTTATTAGAATGGGTTACTGAACAAGCGATCGCATTTTGTCCCGAACTGAAAAAGGGTGAAATCATCTCTAATTGGTCTGGAAAACGCCCGCGCCCAGTTGGACAAGCCGCCCCAGTTATTAAACCCTTAGATCATTATGATAATGTACTTTTAGCAACAGGTCATTATCGAAATGGGGTTTTACTAGCTCCTGCTACCGCAGAAATTATTAAAGAGATGATTATTTAGCGCGTTTGAAAGATATTTTGTACCATTTTCTTTTCTAGACTAGCAGCAATGCGATCGAGTTCTGTTATTTCCCCATCACTCAAAGTCCAACCTAACGCCCCAATATTTTCTCTTGCTTGTATTACTGTTTTTGCCCCAGGAATAGGCAATGTACCTTTACAAATACACCAATTAATCGCTACTTGGGAATGAGTTTTATGACGAGATAACGCAATTTCTCGTAAACAGTCTAAAAGTGGTTGAATTTTGGGTAAAAGTTGCCGAAATAATAATCCGCGTATTCCATTGGGTAACGGTTTATTCTGTCCATATTTTCCCGTCAGTAACCCCAAAGCGAGAGGACTATAAGCTATTAGTTTAATGCCCAATTCATCACAAACATCTTTTAATCCTAATTCCGTTACGGGATAAGTAGACAGTAAAGAATATTGTACCTGTAGCGTCGAAATTGGCACACCCCGTTTAGCTAATTTTTCATGAACGTATTTAAGTCGTTTTGTCCCATAATTGGATAAACCCACACCTTTGACTAAACCCTGTTCATAAAGATCCCCTAAACCGTCTAATAATCTTTCTTCCTGCCAAGGTGCATAATTTGCTGTAGACCAGTGCATCTGTACCAAATCAACATTTTTCCCCAAACGATCAGCCGAAGCATGACACGCATTAACCATAGACTTTCTCGTGAGTCGCCAAGGATAAGCGGCTAATTTGGTAGCAATACAGATTTTATCTTGATTAATCCCTGAATAATCATGAGAAAATTTTCCTAAGAGTTTCTCACTTTGTCCGTTTAACTTACCAGTACCATAAGAATCACCCGTATCAAACAAAGTTACACCGTTACTAACACACAAATTAAAAACTTCTTGTAACTGGCTATCCATACTTTGATCATATCCCCATAACAGTCGGTTTCCCCATGCCCAAGTACCGCAACCCATGACAGGCAGAAAAAGATATTGGCTAGTTTGCATATTTTTTTTATGATCAGATTAAATAGCAGAAATTTTGCTTTTGATTTGATGATAGGCTGGCTACGCCCGAAAAGAAAAGCATTTTTAAAAAGGAGGTAGCTAATGACAGAATATTTAATTAAAACAATGAATCGTGAGGAAATCGATCTGGCGATCGCATGGGCTGCTTTAGAAGGATGGAACCCCGGTTTACATGATGCGGATTGTTTTTATACTGCTGATCCTAATGGTTTTTGGGTCGGATTACTGGATAATGAGCCTATTTCTGTTCTTTCTACGGTAAAATATGGTGATGACTTTGCTTTCTTAGGTTTTTATATCGTTAAGCCAGAATATCGCGGTCAAGGTTATGGTTTTAAATTGTGGAATACTGCGCTTGAATCACTTAAAGGACGAAATATCGGTTTAGATGGTGTACTCGCGCAACAAGAAAATTATGAGAAATCGGGCTTTCAATTCGCTCATCGCAATATCCGCTATGAAGGAAAAGGAGGAATTGAAGTTCCGCATCAAAAAGAAATTATTGAGTTAAAAGACTTGACATTTGACTACTTATGTGTATATAACGGGGCATTTTTTCCGAGCGATCGTACTTCATTTTTGCAATGTTGGATCAATCAACCCGAAAGCTTTGCATTAGGAATCTTGGAAAACAGTCAGCTTGCGGGTTACGGAGTCATTAGAGCGTGTCAAACGGGTTATAAAATTGGCCCCTTATTTGCCGATAATGAGACATTAGCAGAATCATTATTTCTCGCTTTGCAGTCTAAAATTAAACCCGATACACCGATTTTTTTAGATACTCCAGAAGTCAATCCTACAGCAATTAAATTAGCCGAACGACACGGCATGAAAATCGTATTTGAAACAGCGCGAATGTATACTAGGAATATTCCTGAGTTGCCCTTTGAGCGATGGTTTGGGGTAACAACTTTTGAACTGGGTTAAATATCTAGTGTAATTTGTCTTACTCCGACTTCTTTCTGTTTTTCGGCTGATTTAAGTACCTCGAAACTCAGACGAACATCAAGACGTTTTTTGTCAGTGAGCATTTCTTTAATTGTCACGATCTGTATTTTATCGCAACTTTGACTCATATACCGACTTTGGTAAATTCCTGCTGTTTTAGCAGTTTGAATCATATCTTTGGTAGGTTCTTGTAGGGTAATAAAAATCCCTATTGCTGCGTTTTCTAGAGTCAGTGTTCCTTGTAAATCTCTAATATCGCCTGATTTTACTTTACCTGATTTTACTTGTAGGATAATTTTTTCAGGTTCATCTTTATCCCCTTGAAAATAAGCAATACCATCAATTCCACGATCCGAGCCTTTTTTCTGGTTAATTGTAGCACGATTATTAGTATAGGTTAAAACTGCCCATTTTTCAAACTCTTTGCGAGTACGATCGTCTTTTTTATTGGCTAAGGCGATTGCTGATTCGATATCTTTGGGGATACCATTGAGTTGTATTTGGTCTAATATATTTTTACCAAATGAGTCTTCTAATCGTTTGAGAATTAGGCTGATACTTTGATAAGTTATATCTATTCCGATCCATTTTCTATTAAGTTTTTGTGAGGCTGAAACTGTAGTACCGCATCCACAGTAAGCATCTAGAATAACATCACATTCATTACTACTAACTTGTATAATTCGTTCTAATAATGAAACTGGTTTTTGAGTTGGATAACCTAATCTTTCTGAAGATTGTGATTGAATAGGTTTAATATCATCCCAAATATTTTGTAAAGCGACTCCTGGCATTTCATCAAGATAACGCTTATATCTAGGAACCGTTCCAGGTTTAGTTTGAATTACTCGCCCTTCAGCAATTAATTGATTCATTTTTTCTTGACTATACGCCCAATATCTTTTAACACCCATTACCTCATAGTATGGATTCCCTTTTGCTGCTCCCCCAGGTGCAGTAAGTTTATCAAGTTGATAGTGACGACCTTCAAAATCGATATATTTATAGAATTTTGTCACATATTCAGGAGCATAATTTAAGTATAAAGTATTAAATTTATACTTATTACTTTTAGTATAATAAAAAATTGTATCTGTAATGTTACCAAAAGCTTGACGGCCTTGTTTAGTATCATTATGGGCTGTTGTTCTTTTCCAAACGATCTCATTTTTAAAATCCCCACCTTGAGAACAGAAAATAGCATCTAACACTATTTTTAAATAATGACTGGCGCTCGGATCGCAATGTAAATAAAAACTACCTGTAGGCTTCAATACTCGATGTATTTCCACAATTCTAAGCGTCATACTCACCAAATAAGCAAGTAAAGTTCCTTTCCCTAAAACCTTTGTTAAACCAGCAATTAAATCAATGGTTTGATGAGTAAACTTTCCTTGATAGTTCTCATAAATTTCGGCTAAACCTTGATTAGCGAAATCGTCCCATGTCCAAGTATCAATAAATGCCTGTGCTTGGGCTTGATCTTCTTTACCGATATTATTATAAATCTGGTTATAATTTCTTTTGGAGTTAAACGGAGGATCGATATAACATAAATCTACCGATTCATCTTTAATATGTTTGCGTAATACCTCTAAGTTGTCTCCGTAGAAAAGTTGATTAACCATTAGAACTCTTTAAGTATTTGTCTCGATACTCAGAGTTCCCACGCAAAGTTAGATAAATTGTTATTGCTTTACATAAGTTTACATACTATCGATAAAGAAATAAAGAGCGATCGCTTTTTATTCTATAATTGATATACACTTAATTCCTAATACCCATGAACTGGAGAGATTATATTGTCAGTACGCCAGATATACTACGCGGAAAACCCAGAATACAAGGTACTAGAATTCCCGTTAGTCTTATTTTGGGTTATTTAGCCTCTGAGTATAGCTATAAAAGCATCTTACAAGAATTTCCCGATTTATCTCAAGAACACATCCTAGCTTGTCTTAATTATGCTCGTGATTTAGCCAGTTTTGAAACGATAGCATCGTGAGTCTTAGATTTTTTATTGATCAATGTGTACCCAGTAGTATCAGTCAACTGCTTCGACAATCTGGCTATGAAGTTTTAATATTAAAAGATTACATATCTATTGATTCTCCAGATCAAAATGTTATTGCCGAAGCACAAAGACAAAACTCTATATTAATTTCACTGAATGGTGATTTTGCTGATATTGTTAACTATCCCCCTACAACTTATCAAGGAATTATTTCCATACAACTAAAAGATCATCCCGAAATTATTCCGCAGTTAATGCAGCAACTTCTTAATTATCTTGCCAAATATAACAGCATGAATGATTATCAGGGTAAGCTTCTGATTGTCGAAGTATCTAGAATTCGTATTCGAGAATAAAAGTTACTATACAGGTTTTGCCGTGAATTAGGAATCTTTGAGTGATACAATAAGACGGTTGAATTGTAGAGAACGATCGGTGATTGAGCGTTATACCCTTCCCGAAATGGGAAAAATCTGGACGGATGAATATCGTTTCCAAACATGGCTAGAAGTAGAGATAGCTGTCTGTGAAGCACAAGCAGAATTAGGATATATCCCATCTGAAGCAGTAGACGAAATTAAAGCAAAAGCAAAGTTTGAAGTACAACGTGTTTTAGAGATTGAAGCAGAAGTTAGACACGACGTGATTGCTTTCTTGACAAATGTCAATGAGTATGTAGGGGATGCAGGACGTTATATTCACCTTGGTTTAACCAGTTCAGATGTATTAGACACCGCACTGTCGTTACAGTTAGTCGCTAGTTTAAATTTAATTTTGCAATATCTAGAAGATTTAATTCAAGCGATCCGTTACCAAGCACAACAACACCGTTATACAGTAATGGTAGGACGATCGCATGGTATTCACGCAGAACCGATCACATTTGGTTTTAAGTTAGCAGGTTGGTTAGCCGAAGTTTTACGCAACCGTGAACGTTTAGTCCGTTTAAGACAAGATATCGCAGTGGGTAAAATCTCTGGTGCAGTCGGAACCTATGCTAATATCGATCCGAAAGTAGAAGCCATTTCCTGTCAAATTTTAGGACTAGAACCCGATACTGCATCGACTCAGGTCATCTCACGCGATCGTCATGCCGAATTTGTGCAACAATTAGCGATATTAGCCGCATCTATTGAACGCTTTGCTGTTGAAATTCGCAATCTACAACGTACAGACGTACTAGAAGTAGAAGAATTTTTTGCTAAAGGTCAAAAAGGCTCATCAGCAATGCCTCACAAGCGTAACCCTATTCGTTCGGAACGTTTGACGGGGATGGCGAGAATTATTAGAAGTCATGCAGTTGCAGCCGTTGAAAATATCGCTTTGTGGCATGAAAGAGATATTTCTCATAGTTCAGTCGAACGAGTGATTTTACCCGACTGCTGTATTCTGACTCATTTTATGATCAAAGAGATGACAGAACTCGTAAAAAATCTGCAAGTCTACCCGCAAAACATGGCACGAAATATGAATGTTTATGGCGGAGTGATTTTCAGTCAAAAAGTTTTACTAACTTTAGTTGAAAAAGGTCTTAGCAGAGAAGACGCTTATAAAATTGTACAATCTTGCGCTCATCAAGCTTGGAATACCCCTAACGGTAACTTTCATGATTTGATTAGTAATGATGCTCGAGTCAAAGAACTTCTTTCATCAGATGAAATTGAAAGTTGTTTCGATCCTAAGCATCATCTCAAACATCTTGATACTATTTATCAACGCTTGGATATTTAGCCATCATAACCAAGGGCGGCTCACTTTTTCTAACTGCTGAACTTCATCAGAACTGAGTCGCCATCCTAAAGCACCTGCATTCTGTATCGCCTGTTGAGCATTTTTTGCCCCAGGAATAGGAATAACATCACCTTGGGCAATTAACCAATTTAGGGCAACTTGTGCGGGCGTTTTTTGATATTTTTCCCCATATTGACGCAATAAATCTAATACTGGGGCAATTTTTTCTAATCCTTTGGTACTAAAACGACTGTCTAGCTTTCTTGCGCCTTCTGGTGTTTTTTCTTTTGTATATTTTCCGGTGAGTAAACCTTGTGCCAGAGGACTATAGGCTAATATTGTAATCCCTAATTCACGGGCGGTACTGGTAATGCCTTGGGTTTCTATTTTGCGAAATAATAAAGAATACTGTACCTGATTAACCGCAAGGGGTATATCTCTTTTTTTCAGGATGTCATGAGCATGACGCATTTGTGATGCCGAATAATTACTGACTCCAATGGTTTCTATTCTACCGCGTTGGACTTCATCAGCTAAGGCATTCATCAAGGTTTCTTGACTCATCAGAAAAGTAAATGGCCAATGAACTTGATATAATGCAACTTTTTCTAACTGCAAACGTTGTAAACTATCGGTAATCGCGCTCTGGACGGAAGAAGCATCGAAACGCCAAGGTAAAGGGCCGAATTTCGTGGCAATATCAACTTTAGCTGAAGTATTTTGTAAAAAACGACCGATTAAGCGTTCTGATTCACCGAGTCCGTAAACTTCTGCGGTATCAAAAAAAGTTATACCCGCATCTATAGCCGCAAAAAAAGCCTCTTCTACTTCTTTTACGCCATAGGACTTACCATAATCCCAGAATAACCGATCGCCCCACGACCATGCACCAATTCCTAAGCTGGTTACTGCTTTTCCATTTTTTCCTAATGTTGTTGTTTCCATGCGATAGCCTATGGGGTTTATGAGACTAATTTTAAAGATAACGCTTGTTGTAATTCGCTTAACTCATCCCGATGACCGATGACCGTAATACGGGTTTGTTCTTCAATTTGAGATAAAGGAATTGGTTCTAGTTTTAAGGATATTTTTTCTAAACGTCCTGCTTTTTTCCAATAAAATAAACCTGCACCTGGAGATAAAAAAGTTATAACCAAGATCCAAGGAGAGAAAGCGGGAGATAAATAAGTAATGACTAAACTAAGACAAAATAAGCCAACAGCCGCTAATATACTTAAGAATATGGCTAAAAACCAACTAGGTTGTACCATACCTTGAAATGTAACTTGATTATCTTCCGCATTGATTGATTGTACTTTGTATGCGCGTTGAGCAAAATAGGTTTTTAGTTGAGATAATAGGGAATCCTCGGATATTTCCGCCATTAAAGTCAGTTTTTCGGTTCGTTCTTTGACTGAGGCACGGATAAAGAAAAATAAACCGATAAACATCAGCAGAGTTAGAAAAAAGGTTGAATAGAGGATAGGGGTATTCACAAAATTGTAATCAGAATCAGATTGCTTAATATATTTTAACAATTCTTGGTGATTTGCGAGGTCAGCATTATAGAAGTTGAAAAAATAATCAGGTAATTTAATTATTCCATTAGACCGCCAGAGAATGAATTCTCTGTCTCATAGCTCAAATCGGTTGAAACCGATTCTATATAAGAGTTTTAGTTCATTTTAATGAACTTTAGCTGCTCGCTATGGAAATTCCCGATAATGGTGATTATGAGACTATAATTATCACCGAATTAATTGTTTAACTTCCATAATTTCGCGGTAATTGATAGAGTTAATACTTTAACTAGCTAATTTCTTTTGTAAATAATCTGTCCATTTAGCAGCAAGCTCAATATCAGTAAACGGAATTTTGTAAGAAGTTGTTTGAGCTTTACCGAGAAATTCAATGATTGCTTGACCTTTATTTGGTAAATTGGCTAAATCAACGATTTGATCATTAACCAGTAGACGAATTCCTGCAATATCATTTAAAGAAAAAGTCTGTCGCTCAATTAAACCCTGACGACGGGGTGTGCCGAAAGTAATTTCTTGATCTTGTATCCCTAAAACTGATAAGATATCATATTTAGCATTTTCAAATCCTTGCGCCCAAAGACGATACGCTTCTACTTTTTGGTATTCATTCCAACCACTCCAAGCTAAACCAATAAAAATAGCGAGTAGGGGCAGCCAAACAAGACCTCTTTGCATAAAACTTGATAGGATATATAGTTCAAATTGATCTTGTAGTCTAACTCAAGCCTGCGATGATCGATGATCCGATCTAGAATGCGTATATATTGATGTGAATTAGGTAAATATATGACCTCCTATACAACTGCTTCGGCGAGGGCCGAAATGAGTGAGCTTCGGCGGTTAAAAACCTTACTCCCCCCAGAGTTACAAAGTTGGGTTACGGTAGAAGGAACAACAGAAGTCAACCCCCCTTTACTTCGTTCTGAAGAAATTGGTCGAGATGAAATAGAAATTCAAGTTGATCTCGCTCGTTGGGAAAACTTAGCGATCGATCAACGTAACTTATTATTCTGGCATGAAGTCGCCCGAATCCAAAATGATACCATACCAAGAGAAGGTTGGGAAATGGCAGCCCTAGCTATTGGTTTAGGGGGTGCAGTCGGTGAATTATGGGTACAGGATGGCTTATTGTTACTCTTGGCGATGGGATTATGTGGAATATCGGGCTATCGTCTGTGGCAAAAAAATAATGGCGATCGCACTCTCAAAGAATCCCTCGAAGCCGACGAAAAAGCGATCGCACTAGCAACCCGTTTTGGTTATACGCTCCCTAATGCCTACAAGAGCCTAGGAAGTGCCTTTAAGACCCTAATTGATCAAACACCTAACCGTCGTCAAAAGAAACGCTATGAAGCCCGTTTACAAGCCCTCAGAAAGAGTGCTTCTAAAGCCAAAGCCCAAATGCAGTCAACCGAGCGACCGATTTCGCTGTAATGGGAGTTTTTTGCTTGAAACATTCTAGACCAGTTCAGTATCTGGTTACATTAATTTAAATTGGTAAAGTAAAAGACTTGGAGAAAGTAAAAAGTGATGTAAACATTGATAGTAATTGTTTAATGAACAGAATACCTTTCCACTACTCACTTACCTTTTGTCCTTAATGGCTTCGCAACTACCTAAAATTGACTTCCCTATAACTGTCACGACGGATCACTCGGTGATCTATATGCCAGAACGTTTAACTGTTTTGGAGGCAGTACAATTCAAGCAAACTTTTCACCAGTTGCTCGATAACGACTCTCCCCCTCACCTCATTACTTTAGATTTTAGTGCTACTGAATTTATCGATAGTAGTGGGGTGGGGGTATTAGTCCATAATTTTAAGGCGGCCAAGACAAATCAGATTGAGTTAATCTTATATAATGTTAATCCTTTGGTGATGGGCGTTTTATCCCTGACGAGTTTGGATCAGATTTTCACGATTAAGAATCCCGATCCCACTCACTCAGAATCCGCGCCTTTAGAGCTTTCGTTACCAGAAACACATCCCTCAGTCAAAAGCTGGGTCAAACGTTTACTTGATATTGTGGGGAGTCTTGTCGGTTTAGGACTAACGGGAATCATTTTAATTCCGATGGCGATTATTATTAAGTTAGATAGTCCAGGTCCGATTTTTTTCTCTCAGACTCGTTGTGGATGGTTAGGAAAACATTTTAAAATAATTAAATTTCGTTCGATGTGCGTTGAGGCGGAAACTCTAAAAACTCAAATCCCAAATCAGGCTAATGGTGCATTTTTTAAAAATAAGAATGATCCTCGCGTTACTAGAGTTGGCCGTTTTTTGCGTAAAACCAGTTTAGATGAATTCCCTCAGTTTTGGAATGTTTTAACAGGCGAAATGAGTCTAGTCGGAACTCGCCCACCCACACCCGATGAGGTTGATAAATACGATGTTCCTCAATGGAGACGGCTAAATGTCAAACCTGGAATGACGGGGGAATGGCAAGTCAACGGACGTTCCAAGGTGAAAAATTTTGAGGATGTGATTAAACTTGATTTAAAATATCAAGAAAATTGGAGTTTAATGTATGACTTAAAGCTTATTTTGAAAACCCTGTTAATTCTATTTAATAAAAATAGCGGTGCTTTCTGAAAACAGCAACTTGAACAATGAGCTTTACAAAGCAAAAATACCGTTTGCGAGTTAAAACAGAATTAGAAGCCCTAATCCCTGTTTTAAAATGGTTTGAACAACTAACCGAAAACTATTCACCTAAAGAAATCGTGTGGCAATGCAAACTCGCTTTAGCCGAAGGATTTACTAATACAGTACGCTATGCCCATGATCATTTTCCCCCAGAAACTCCCATTGATCTTGAATTAACACTTTTTTCTAATATTATTGAAATTCGTCTTTGGAATTTTGGGGAACCTTTTGATTTATACAAAAAACTCGCCGAATTACAGAATAGTTCCGTTGATCCTCTAGAGAAAGAAGGCGATCGCGGTTTACTTTTTATGAATGCTTTGATGGATGAATTACACTATATTCGTCAAGCGGATCAGCGTAATTGCTTGATGATGCGAAAAAATTTGAGTGAATAGACCTCACCCCAACCCCTTTCCTACGAGTAAAGGGGCTTCAAACCCCCTATTTTTTCGTTATTCCCTCTCCAATATAAAGAGTATTCCTCATAGTTCCCTCTCCATAAATAAACTAATTCCTCTTAGTTCCCTCTCCTTTTAGGAGAGGGTTAGGGTGAGGTTGAGAGGGTTAGGGTGAGGTTGAGAGGGTTAGGGTGAGGTAGGGGGCGGTTAAATCTCAGCCACAGCACGTTCAATCAATCGTCTAGCGAGTGACTGAGTTCCCGTGTGTTCAAAATAATTAGTTGTAATATCGAGAAAAGCAGCTAAATAATCTAGTTTGTTCTCAGAAAAATCGATAAAACTATTAAAACGATTAAGTAGCGTTTCAGGTGTTAATGATTTAGAAGTGACAAAGTTACTCATCCAGCTTTTAGTTGAATTAAAACTTTCACCGATAAAAGCTAACTGTCCTTGTGTATTATCACCTGGAATAAGCGGCTTAATCTTACCAAAAGTTGAATTCTTTTCTAAATCTGCCGGAGAGAGAACACCCAGAGTTGATTCTACTTTTTTGATAAAATCAGTGCCTAGAGGAATCAAACCATCGATACAGACTAAAGCCGCCATCCGCATCAAAGATTCACCACTATACTCGCCTAATGCTCCCACAAAGTCCCCAATACTGTCGCCTGGGATACCATTGATTTGACAAAAAGCAACTAATTCTGTCACTAATTTGAGAGCCAGATCAAGGGTTTGAGCCTTATCTGAATTGGGCGTTAAACGGTTAAGTAAACCACCTAAAGGAATTTTGCCACTAATTTTATTTGCTAAAGCGGCTGTAGCTAAAGCGGCATCCGCGTCATCAATGGTTTGATATAACCATAATGCTCGCTGATAACCCTGAGACTTATCATTAAACAACCAAACGGCCCGATCGCCAATTTGTTGAATTAAAGCTTCGTCGGTTTCTCCTGTGACTTTGATAATGGTATTTTTAAAACCGACAATATTTTCCCACTGCCCTGGAACGACGAAATCTAAGGCTCTTAGGGTTGTTACCGTCATATTATTGGTGGGTAATTCATCCACCAATTCATAAATTGGTTTGCTCGACATACATCTCCTTCATTCCAACTGATGAATCAAAAAATTAAGCGATTATTTTAATTAGCGAATATCCACCCTGGTTGTTTTTTAGCCGTCAATTCTTCGGGTTCTTTTGGTGTGGGTAAAAAAGTTGGGGATTTTTTCGCATTGATATTAGAGGAGTCTGCTTGTGCTTTCAGTCTAGCTAAACCAGCTAGATCAAATTTTTCTAACCAAGCTTGACGATCTTTTGCACTAAAAGTCGCATCACGAGAAAGGATTTTAACCTGATAACGATCATTGACTAAAAGGGCGGTTCCTGTTGCGCCTTGTTGAACTGATGGATAACCTTTGATCGTTTCCTGGCTAGTTTTAAATTTAGCAGTTGCCGTCGGGTTATTGAGAGTATCAGAAATAGACATGACGGCTAACTCAGTCGATCCTTTTTTCAGCTTGGCTTCAGCAAAACCTTTTTTCTCTTGAACATAAACTCTATCATAGCCACCGCCCGACGGTGGGAAGAATTTATTAAATGTGCCGCCTGTGGCTGAGTCTTTAACGACTGCACTTGCCCCTCTAGCTGTACTGTCTTTTTGAGCTTGAGAAAACTGCGAAGGCTCTTTACTACTACAGGATGTTACTAGCAAAAGGGTCGCTAGTAAGCAAACGACTAACATTCTTCGTAATCGTAGCATCATGGTTAATCAATAGGAATTCAAAAAAGATTATCTTTCTCTTTTTTTAGTATAGCTTTCTCAATTGCTAGTCAATGTTAATTTTTAAATCTAAATTTTTCTAAAAATTAAAGTTGAATTAGTTAATTCTTCTAAAGTGTTTAAAAATAAACTATACTAACAAAAGAAAATCTTAAATTCTTGAAATGTCATCTGTCTTTTGGCTGATTAGCAAATGATTGAAAATAAAAAGCGCGATCGTTCCTAATTTCTCTAACCGTTATCTTTATCGATAAACCTGTTAAAATCGTTATGACTTTCGGGTGTGAATATGAGGATCTTACTTTATTCGTACAATTATCATCCTGAACCCATTGGAATTGCACCCCTCATGACTGAACTAGCAGAAGGGCTGGTTAAGCGAGGACATCAAGTTCGGGTTGTTACGGCTGTTCCTTGGTATCCTGCGAGTCAAATTCCTCAAGAGTATCGAGGCCGTCTGTATTTTACCGAAGAACGTAACGGCGTTAAAATTCAGCGTTGTTTTGTCTGGGTTCGTCAGCAACGTGGTTTAAGAAATCGAGTATTATTTGAATTTAGTTTTGTTTTCCTAAGCCTAATTCAAGCCCTCAAAGGCTGGCAACCCGATCTAATTTTCTTAACAGTACCCGGTTTACCAGTTTGTGTTCCTGCCGCTTTTTTAGGCTCATTATATAGAGTGCCAATTATCCTCAATCTTCAAGATATTTTACCCGATGCTGCAGTTCATGTCGGGTTACTGACTAATGAAAAAATGATTCGTGTTTTTGCTGGTTTAGAAAGATTTGCTTATCGTACCGCAACCCGAATTAGTGTGATCGCTGATGGTTTTACAAAAAATCTCCTAGCTAAAGGCGTAGAACCTGAAAAAATTGTTGAAATTTCTAATTGGGTCGATGTCAATTTTATCCAACCTTTACCCAAGAATAATAATTACTTCCGTCAAGAAAATCATTTAGAAGACAAATTTGTTGTTTTATATTCGGGAAATATTGCCCTTACCCAACCACTAGAAACCTTAATTGATGCGGCGGCTCGTTTACGTCATCTTTCTAATTTAGCCGTTGTGATCGTCGGAAAACAAGAAGCTTTAGCACGTCTAGAAGCTTACCGAGATCAGCAAAAGGCAAATAATGTTATTTTAAGACCCTTTCAACCGAGAGAAAAGCTGCCAGAAATGTTAGCGGCGGCTGATGTAGCAATGGTCATGCAAAAAGAAAATGTAATCTCATTTAATATGCCGTCTAAAATTCAAGTTTTATTAGCCAGTGGCTCAAGGGGTGATGAACAGCAAAATAAAGTATATATATGAGGTTGAGGGCTTCATAGGTAGAAAAAGATCAGAGCTT
>NZ_PXOH01000040.1 GCF_003007785.1 Aphanothece hegewaldii CCALA 016
ATCAATTTAACGTGAGACGTTTACATAGTAATTATTCTACCCTTATTTCCTCTGGTTTCTCGTTTAAGTCCCATTAGTTACGGGTGCAACAGGTAAAACAGGTTTTTTAGTGTTACAAAAGCTAAAACAAAACTCAGATGAATTTGAAGAGATCGGGTTTGTTCGTTCAAGAGATAAAGCTTTACAATTATTTGGGACAAGCAAAGGATTGATCATAGGAAATATTCTAGATCAAAAAGCCCTTGAACCAGCAATGTCTGGATGTCAAGCCTTAGTTATTTTAACCAGTGCGATTCCAAAAATGGTTGCACCGCCGAAAGCCGGAGAAAGACCAGTTTTTGAATTTTCACCTGGAGAAATGCCAGAAACCATTGATTGGCTCGGTCAAAAAAATCAAATTGATGCAGCCAAAAAACAGGGAATTGAACACATTGTTTTAGTCGGTTCGATGGGTGGAACGAATGAAAATCATCCTTTAAACAGTCTGGGTAACGGAAAGATTTTGATCTGGAAACGGAAAGCCGAACAATATCTAATTAATTCAGGCATAGATTATAGTTACTAATTTTATAGTCAAATATTACACCGACTATTGATTAGCTTTGCAGTATTTTAACTCTGCTGGCTGAACTACACAACCTCTACAGAGTCCCTAACTTACGTTAGCCTTCCCGACTACTTTGATTGTTTCAGCAATTGTTCTAGTGAGCTAAAGTTTTTACGTCAACAGCTTATAATGTTAAGAGTTCAAGTTAACTTTTCCTTGTTGACAACCTGATAACTTTAAGGACTATTAAGTTTTTCAGGTGCTATAGCTAATATTTAACTATATTTATTTGCTTAGATTTAGCTATAGTTTCGTTAAAACTTTACAATACCATTATTCGGGCTGGCGGCTTATTAGATCAAACGGGAGGAGTGAGAGAATTACTCGTTTCAATCATATGATGCTTTCCTGACAAATCCGCCCAATGGTATTCCTACCTCGATCCCCAGAGCCGATGTCGCCGAAGTCGTTGTACAATCCCTTAGAGAAAGCAATGCAAGAAACAAGGCGTTTGATCTGATATCCATACCAGAAAATACACCTGAAGCGATTATTACAACTGACTTTAAAGCGTTATTTGCTCAAACAACATCAAGAATGTGAGAAGAAACTTTTTTACAATCATCTTGTCTATCTTTGGTACTTCAATTGATGAAATTTTAAACTCAGTGGTATTATCTTAGGTGCAGAGATTGAATTAGGATAGAGCAGTGTCATGACTCAAGCACCTGTATCGCCGGTGGTGCTAATTATCTTAGATGGTTGGGGCTATCGCAAAGAAAAAGAAGCCAACGCGATCGCATTGTCCAAAACCCCTGTAATGAATAGTTTGTGGGAAGTTTATCCCCGAACATTAATTCATACTTCTGGAAAAAATGTAGGACTACCTGTCGGTCAAATGGGTAATTCAGAAGTGGGACACCTGAATATCGGTGCTGGTCGCATTGTCCCACAAGAATTAGTCCGAATTTCTGATGCAATTGAAGATGGCTCAATTTTCAACAATACAGCCTTAGTTAAAATGTCTGAATCAGTACGTGCTAGGGGTGGCAAACTGCATTTAATTGGTTTATGCTCAGAAGGCGGTGTTCATTCCCATCTTGATCATTTATTAGGATTATTAGACTTTGCTAAATTACAAGCTATGCCAGAGGTTTGTATCCACGCAATTACAGATGGTCGAGATACCAGCATTACAGAAGGAATTACAGCACTGACGCGAATACAAGAGCATATTGATAAAATTGGGATTGGCCAAATTGTAACGATTAGTGGTCGTTACTTTGCGATGGATCGTGATCGTCGTTGGGATCGAGTCCAAAAAGCCTACGATGTCATGACGACTGACGGCACAGGAGACGGACGCAGCGCGACACAAGTATTAGAAGATTTCTATGCTCAAAATATTACCGACGAATTTATCCCCCCCATTAGGATAGCCCCAGGAGCAATAGAAGCAGGTGATGGAGTCATTTTCTATAATTTTCGTCCTGATCGGTCTAGACAGCTATGTCATGCCCTTACAATGCGAGATTTTAATGGGTTTGACCGAGAGATAATCGAGCCTTTGGGTTTTGTAACACTTACTCAATACGATGCAAAATTACCCGTCGCCGTTGCTTTTGAGCCGCAAAATTTAAACAATATTTTGGGTGAAGTGGTTGCAAGAGAAGGTTTACGTCAATTTAGGCTCGCCGAAACTGAAAAATATCCTCATGTGACTTATTTCTTTAATGGTGGCTTAGAAAAACCTTTTGATGGGGAAGATCGTGAATTGATTCAAAGTCCGATGGTGGCGACTTATGATCAAGCCCCTCTCATGTCCGCCGAAGCAGTTACCAAAACGGTTTGTACAGCGATCGAAAAAGGGATTTACTCTCTAATCATTCTGAATTATGCTAACCCCGATATGGTGGGACATACGGGAAACATCGAAGCGTCAATTCAAGCCATTGAAGCCGTTGATTACTATTTGGGAAAAGTTGTAGAAAGCGTCAATAAAATGGGAGGAACTGCTTTAATTACAGCAGATCACGGCAATGCTGAATATATGCGCGATGAAGAAGGGAATCCTTGGACAGCCCACACAACAAACCCTGTACCGTTTATTCTAATAGAAGGGGAAAAACGTAAAATTCTAGGTCATGGTACTAATGTAGAATTAAGAGATGATGGACGATTAGCCGATATCGCGCCAACCATTCTCGAAATTTTACAAATTCCCGTACCGTCAGAAATGACCGGGCGATCGCTAATTAAACCCTCGGAGTTTGAAATTAAACAAAACCGAACTCCGATACGCATTTCTCTGTAAAATATAATTCTTAAAGCCAAAAAACATGACAGCGACATTAATTGTACAAATTCTCTGGACAGTTTCAGCAAGTTTTTTAATTATTCTGGTTTTATTACATAGTCCCAAAGGCGATGGACTCGGCGGAATTGGTGGACAAGCTCAATTATTTACCAGTGCAAAAACGGCTGAAAAAACCCTTAATCAAATTACTTGGACATTAGCCATTATTTTTATGGCTTTGACTGTGATTTTAAGTGCTGGTTGGTTAGTTAATCAGTAAACAGTAATCAGTAATCAGTAAACAGTAAAGGAAAAATGACTATTCCTCACTGATGACTGGTGACTGGTGACTGTAAAATCCCTTTCAAAAATATTAAAATTTATGAAAAGAAATTTTTTGACTAACTTTCTTTCTTTTATTTTAGGACTGGTAATTGTTGCCAGTTTTTTTATCTTTAAAACATCTCTACAAGCACAAGAAACTCAACCTACTTTACCCGCGTTACAAATTCATCCATTACCCACTACACTAGAAAAATGGCAAAATACTAATGAGCAAGGTGATTATTTTTCTAGTCTGGTTTCGCTTCCCATTGGTGCTTTAATTTGGACACAATTTCCCATAAATGTATATTTAGAGCGACCGATAGATTCAGATACAACAACAGCTAGTTATCAACAGTTTCAAAAATGGGTTAATGCAGTCCAGACAGCGATTCAAGAATGGAATATTTATTTACCACTTGAAGAAGTTTCACAAAAAGAAATAGCTAATATTATAATTAAAAGAGATTTTCCGCCTCTATCTTCTACTATTAATCCAGATGGAAAATTAGAAATACCACGCGCTCGAACCGCACAAACTCGCTATGATTTAGAAATCACTCAAAATCAGCCAGCGACTTTAATTCATCGGATGACCATTTCAATTAGTCCGAGATTAAGTGAACTTTCAATACTTTCCGCCGCCCGTCATGAAATGGGTCACGCTTTGGGAATTTGGGGTCATAGTCCTGTCGAAACCGATGCTTTATACTTTTCTCAAGTTCGTAACACTCCAACAATTTCAGTTAGGGATATTAATACACTGCAAAAAATCTATCAACAACCTACTAGACTCGGTTGGACAATTCCTAATTCTTGAACAAAAAAAAAGGGTTTGAAAACCAAACCCTGATAGTTTATTAGTTCAAACAAACTGGTTTTAAATTACTGTTCGATCGGGAATTGTTGCATTTTTTAAGACAACAACAATACCACTGCGGATATAAAAACCTTTATCCTCTTGATTAGATTCCTCGATCCGATCTTTATTGATAATTAAAACATTTTTGCCAATGCGAGCATTTTTATCAATAATTGCCCGACGAATCGTTGAGCCAGTACCAATACCGATGGGGATTTTTTCTTGTTGTACCAGCGTTTCTCGTTCTGGGAAAGATTCATAATAATCTGACCCCATGAGCATTGTATCTTCGATCGTACAGTCTGATTCAACGCGAGTCCGAATTCCTAAGATAGAATGATGAATTCGACAATCTTTTAAAATACAGCCCTCACTAATCATGGATTCTGTAATCGTACAGTTGAGCATTTTCGTAGGGGGTAAATAGCGAGTCCGAGTATAAATCGGAGCTTTTTCATCGTAGAAACTAAAAGGCGGTAAAGGTTGTTGAGTCAGAGCTAAATTAGCTTCATAAAAAGCTTCTATTGTTCCGATATCTTCCCAATAACCTTTAAATAAATAGGCTTGTAAATTGTAATCAGTCGCCGACGCTGGAATAATTTCTTTACCAAAGTCAGTTTGTTCAGCATTTTTCTTGAGTAAATCAATTAAAACCTGTTTTTTGAAAACATAAATGCCCATTGACGCAATAAAAGGATACTGTCGAGCTTGTCCAGAACTTAAGCCCAAAATACTCGTATCTACTTGCATTTGTCGGAGAGCATCACCTTTTGGCTTTTCACTAAAATCAATAATCCGCCCTTGCTGATCAATCTTCATCAAACCAAATTCAGATGCTCTTCTTTCATCCATTGGAACAACCGAAAGCGTAATATCTGCTAAGGTTTCTCGGTGACGTTCAATGAAATGACAATAGTCCATACGATAGAGATGATCTCCTGATAAAATCAGAAATTCATCAACATCCCATTCCTCAAGTATCCAACTATACTGACGAACTGCATCAGCCGTTCCTTGAAACCATTGAGGATTTTCTGGCGTTTGTTGAGCGGCTAAAACCTCGACAAAACCTTCAGAAAAACCAGTAAAATTGTATGCTCGGCTCAGATGTCGGTTCAAAGACGCAGAATTAAATTGCGTCAGAACATATATTTTGTGAATATCGGAATTAATACAGTTGCTAATTGGAATATCGATTAAGCGGTATTTTCCAGCTAAGGGTACTGCTGGTTTAGCCCGCAGTTTGGTTAGTGGATACAGGCGAGTACCTGCGCCGCCTCCAAGTATAATAGCTAAGACTCTTTTCACGAAAAACCTCGCGATTGCCTGTGATCTCTCAAATCAAGTTTAGGACTATCTTACACCGATTAGGTAATAGGAAACAAAAGTCTATGATGAGAAGTCTGTCAAATAAAAAGTATTAAAGTTTAAACGTTCCATGAAGTTGCCTGGTAAGCTCTCGCTAGTATTTGTATTTCTCACGCTCCCTTACGTCTTTTCGTCAATTGCTGACTCAAATCATTGTCATTGGGCTGCTTGGGGACAGGAAATTAGAGAATTTGGCAGTAGAGGACAAGATGGACAAAACGGACAACTGGGTAATAATGGAAAAAATAGCGATAGTTTAACGATTTTTTCCGATGGTTCCCCACTCAATCTTAATTTAGCGGGACAAAGTGGGACAGATGGCGATAGTGGAGCGTCTGGGAAAGATAGTAATTGCAAAGACCAACCGAAAGAGCCAAACCGCAATTTACAGGGCGCTAACGGGGGTAGTGGTGGAAATGGTGGCGATGGTGGAAATGGTGGCGATGGTGGCGCATTAACGATTTATACCTCAAATCCTGCCAATCTTCGCCAAGTCTTTGTCAATGCGGCGGGTGGTAAAGGTGGACAACCAGGGGCGGGGGGTAATGGCGGTAAAGGCTGTGGTTGTAATCAAGTTTATTGGACGGTTCCGACTTGTACGGGTAAACCAGGCGATGCGAACTATAGCTGTACAACCCGCGAGTTTAGGTGTCAAAATGGTCTAGATGGTAAGAGTGGAACTAGCGGTCGAGTTGGGAAAGATGGTCGCCCAGGCAAACTAACACTGATTAATTTAGATCAGCCTTTAACTTCTGATCAACCTAGCGCCGCCGTGACAATGGCTGCTTTAAAAGATCGCGGTTTTGTTTTATCGAAAAATAAATGGGAAACGAGAACGGGTGCGATCGCTTTATTTGCCCCAGGTTCAGTGATTGATGATCAGTATTTGGCTTTAGTGGAACGGATGGAGCGTTCTTTTATTTTGATTTGGAATGCACCGCAGCCTTTTGAAAAATTTGCTAATAAACCTGTTACTTTGAGTTTAGAAGAAACAGGTGATATTAAAGCCGTTTTACCTAATGATCTTTGGCTCGAAGCTACCACCCAAAAGCGCAATAATGTTACAGAAATGGTGGTTTATAATGCGGTTTATAATCGTGATGTGGTTCAGCTAAAAAGTACAGGTATTTCGGGAAATGGCAACAACCTAAAGTTAGAGTTAGTCGATCAAGCGAGTCAGTCAAATCTAATTGGCTCAAAATTTCGCATAAAATATCGTGTTTCTCAATCTGATGATGCTTCTTACCGTGCGACAGATTTTATGACTAAATATGAAGGCGAAGTGCCTCCAGAATTAGTCACTTTTGAGGGAAATCGCTTTATTCTCGCTATCGGAAAACTTCCCATTGATCCTGACTATCTTCGTTCTGGTACAGGTGTCGAAATTGAAGTTACAGCAACTCGTACTTTTGCAGGCTATTCTAAGGAACAAAAAGTTACCGAACGGGGGGTAATTCGTGGGATTAGACAGTAACCTTTAATCTAATTCCTCATAATTCCCTCTCCATATATAGACAGATTCCTTATAGTTCCCTCTCCTTTAGGAGGGGGTTAGGGGGAGGTGGAGAGGGTTAGGGTGAGGTTCATTTCACGCAGGATAGATCCGTAAACGGCGGTTAGGTTCTTCCCCAAAACTATCGGACTGCAAGCGGTAGTGTTCGACTAACTCATGCTGCATTTTCCGCACTTTTGCCGATCGCGGTAATAATTCTACAGGTTGTCCGGTGGGTATTACAATCTGTTCTACGGCTAATCTGGCTTCTTCGAGGGCTTCGAGTTCATCATCACTGCCATTGTGGGCAAATAGACGAATATCTGTCGCCTCTGACTGAGGATCATCGATGCCTAAAATTCGTTTTAAACCTCGACTAATTTGGGGAATAGTATTAGATTTTATGCCGTGAATCGGAATTTGACGACCTTTGGCCATTTGTCTAAGTTTAGAATGGGTTTTTACTTGCGATCGCAACGCTAAAACCGCATCAGCACCATTTAGGTCTTTTGTCAAGACTATCGGCAAATCTAATAATTGTACCACCTGATCCATTTGAGCGCGACCTATCCCATAAGGATAAACATACACTGGCCAATCTTCCCCATTTGGCCCAGGGTTCCGCAGTTTTTCGCTCTCAGGTTCTGAGCCAAACCAAGACTGTTCAAGCATTTGCTCAAAATCATCATGAGGTTTTTTGGGCATACTATTAGGTGCAGCGAGTGGAGTCATTCGCCCAGAAGCACGCCATCCAGAGGGACGAGCCGGTAAGCTTAAACCTCCATTTTGTTGTCCATTACTATAAGGTTCAGGGGTAGGATTTTCTTGAGTAATTTGGACATCCCCATTTTCATCAACGCTTCTAACTTGTAATGCAGGTACACGCCCTCTGAGTAAGAGATCAATGGTGTCAGATACATCTTCATGCACTACCCAGCGTTGTCGTTCCATCATTTCGACGGCAATATCGAAAGTTGGCGGGGCTTTTCGTTCAAGTACGGTTTTTTGTGAACCGCGTCGTCTTGCTTCTTCATCTCCCAAAGTAACAGCTTGAATTCCTCCCACCAAATCTGATAAGGTAGGATTCTTGATCAAGTTTTCGAGTCGGTTGCCGTGTGCGGTTCCCACTAGCTGTACCCCCCGTTCAGCAATGGTTCTCGCGGCTAAGGCTTCTAATTCTGTGCCAATTTCATCAATGACGATCACTTCGGGCATATGATTTTCCACGGCCTCAATCATTACTTGATGCTGTAGTTCTGGACTTGCCACCTGCATTCGTCGCGCCCGTCCGATCGCTGGATGAGGAATATCGCCATCGCCCGCAATTTCGTTAGAGGTATCGATGATCACGACTCGTTTATGGAGATCATCGGCTAAAACTCTGGCAATTTCGCGTAATGCGGTTGTTTTTCCGACTCCTGGACGACCTAACAGAAGGATCGATTTTCCGGTTTCGACTAATTCTGAGATCATAGCGATCGTCCCAAAAATCGCACGACCGATCCGACAGGTTAAACCGATAATTTCTCCAGTACGGTTGCGAATGGCACTGATCCGATGCAAGGTTCGTTCAATTCCTGCCCGGTTATCACCGCTAAACGTTCCGACTCGTTCGATACAATGTTGTAAATCTTCTTTGGTAACTGGAATATCACCTAAATACACCGCCTCATTAGGGAAACGAGCTTCGGGTAGTCTACCTAAGTCCATAACGACTTCTACTAACTGATCCCGTAAGGGGTGCGTCTCAATTTTCTGATAAATTGGTTCTGGCAAGATGTCCAGTAATTTGTGCAAATCATCAGTTACAAGCGACCGTTGAGAAGACAATTGTGTTGGCATCAATGTGATATAGGTTATTAATTGAGTTGTTTTTTTTAAAACAGAGTTGCTGACAGGGGATCAACTTACCCACTAGGATATCGTCAATCGGCCAGAAATGAGGGAGGTAACTTCAAAAAATCTGACTTTAGTTGACCAACTAGAGAATAAGCTTTACTGACGGTTTCTTTTAAGTATTCCCTATGATTTTCTAAAGGCTGATTTTGACTCTCTAATTCTTCTAAAATGGGCAGTAGTAAGGCACGAGCATAACTTCCATAAGCAACCCCAGAAATTCCGTTTTGTGTCTTAAGCAGTCCCATTTCTTTTAATTTGGTCACTGTATGATGGTTTGTTCCTCCCGCTAGTTGGACATAACCGGGTAATTCACTCGATAAGACTTTTTGTGCCATTTTTATCGCTGGATGGGTTGTTCCTTTCCCGATATCACCACTCATGGGACGACCGTCAGTTTGCCATATTAGAGGACACGATAGAGGGTTAATGGTTTTGGATAATGCCGTAAGATAAGGAATGAGATTTGGATGATCTTGACAGCTAATGGCTAATAATTTTAGCTGCTCACTTATTGGTTTAATTTCACTCCAAAGTCTTTTAAAATCCTCTAAATGTCCTACCTGAGTATGAATTTCAATGGCATCAACGCCCATTTCTTGTAAGAATGATGTTACAGCCGTTGGTGTCGAGACATACGATCGCGCTACAATAATTTGATCTGGACAAATCGGAATACATCGCCCGCATCCATAGCAACGCTGATCTATGACTCCTTGATGATCGATCGCGCTTGCTGGACAAACGCTCTCACAAGGACGAGGACAATTCAAAGGACAAAGTTCGGGGTTAAATTCTGCTTTGCGAAAATGCGGATCTTCTCCATCATTTAAGCTAACCATTAACCAAGGTTTATCGGGTCTGTTTTGGGCTGCTTCTATTCCCTCTTTTGCTGCTGTAATCACTGCTGGATCAGCCGCAACATCAATACAATCTACTCCAGCAAGTGTATAAGCTAGAGATAAACTACGGATCGTTGGAAGGTCTTGATAACTTGCGCCACAAATCAGCTTAAACCAGTGACCTTCTTCTAATGAATTCAAAGGCGAGTAAGGTTTGTTCACTCTTATAGTTTAACGAAAATCAGGGTAATTAGAAAGTGTGCATGATCGGTTATCCTCATTAATTTCACTTTGAATTACATTGTACTACAAAAAAAGAGGTTTGTCTTTAGATTAGTCCATTTGGTACTTAAAGTCCGTGGACTTAAAAGCATCAAATCTTTTTTACTATTTTTATGACAACACCGAATGAGAAAGATATTAAAAAAAAATTTGGGGAGCGTCTGCGTCACTTGAGAAATACTCGTGGACTGTCTCAAGAGAATTTAGCTCATTTGTGTGAGCTTGATAGAAGTTATATCGGAGGGGTTGAACGTGGAGAAAGAAATATAAGTCTCTTAAATATTAAAAAAATTGCAGATGCTTTATGTATTTCGCCAAAAGAGTTTTTTGATGAGTAGCATTCCTGATAATATACGTCTTAAAGAATTAGTGATTGTTGCTAATTTAAATAAACCTTTTTTTGATGATTTGATAATTTTCTTACAAACTGAGGGTTATGTTGAACTCTACGAATTTGTTAAAGAGCAAGATGTATCTAAAGCCAAGAGAGTAATTAAAACATATTTTGAGCGTAAAATTCCCAATAACTTGAAATTATATGATGGCATAGCTCGTCCATACTCTGAAAATAAAGCAAAGTGGTTATTATTAGGATGGATTTTTAGAGATGCTCCAGAACAACGGTTAAAAGGATTTTTAAAGAGTTTTAGTGGAACACAAAATGAGCGTAAAGCTGAACTAATAAATCAAGTCAGACAGTATGCGTTTAGTGTTTTGCCTGAGCGTGAAAGATGGGACTGGCTACCTATTTTTGAAGTCATGATTGATCGATTAGAAGGTAGTCGTCGTTCTATTAAAGGAAATCTGTTCGAGGAAATTGTCAGACGCAATCTTAACGAGATTTTTGTCAAAAATAATATTGAGCTTTTGGTTGATAAAACTCAAATTAAGCTTGATGGTGAAACATATGATATCAAAGTAAGCGGAAAGCAAGGTACTATTCTTATCCCAGTTAAAACACGCGAAACAATGGGCGGCGGTCATGCTTTATTATTTACTAGAGACATTCATAAAGCAATATCAGTAGCCAGTCAATCTGGGTATGAATGTATACCGATTATTATTGCAGAGTCTTGGACAGGTAATTTAAATCAATTAAATTGTCAGAATGTTATTCACATTGACAAAAATCCAAATCAAGTTAATGAAGTAGAACCAATACTGATTAAAGAATTTGAACGCTTGCTCGAAGTCTTTCGCTCTTTTATATAAATTTTAGATTGAAAAAATTCTTTTTACTGCTATTTCACAGTACTGTTTATTCAGTTCAATACCGATAAACTTGCGTCCTAAATTAAGAGAAACAAGTCCTGTGGTTCCTGCACCAAAAAATGGATCAAGAACTAACGAGCCTTCGGGTGCGCCTGCTTTGATACAGGGTTCTATTAACTTTTCTGGAAAAACGGCAAAATGAGCTTCTCTAAATTTGGAGAGTGGTACTTCCCAAACAGTTCTTTTATTCCTGCCTTTTGGGTGAAATGCTTGATCCCAACGACCATTATGTAAATTGGAGTTACCAGCATTTTTTCCCTGTTCTGGTGTTCCTCCTTTTTTGCCTAGGTGGTTACGTCCTCCTCGCATTTTACTATTGTCTGAAAAGGTTACATGAGGTTCACGGATGGCATCCGCATCGTAATAGTATTTTGGGTTTTTGGCAAATAAAAATAGATATTCGTGATCAGTTGTTGGACGATTTTGTACAGAGGATGGCATTGCATTGGGTTTGTACCAAATAATATCAGATCTTAAAATCCAGTTTCTTTCTTTAAGAGCAATTGCTAATTGCCAAGGAAGTCCCGCTAAACTACCATCTATATACTTGTCGCCGATATTAAGCCAAAGTGTGCCATCTTCTTTTAGAATTCTTTTTATCTGATCAAATATTTCAAGAAGACGGTTTAAATAGTTATTTGGGGTCTTTTCTATTCCTATTTGGTCTTGGGTACAATAATCACGTTGACCATAATAGGGAGGACTGGTAACAACTGTCTGTATGATAGAATCTGGCAATTTTTTTAGAACTTCTAATGCTTCTCCATTCAAAATAACGTTAGCTTGGTTGTAGTCAACTTGATCGAGATCTTCCACATTAATGATCAGCTTTCTATCCAACCCCATAAATAGGGGAAGGTTGGCAGTAATAGGGTTCAGTGGAATAGTCATATTTTTCAAGAGGTACTTATAGTCATCATAGTTGATTGGGTCTTTTACGCAAGCACGAACCTTCTTTTTAAACCTGAATAATTAATCGATCGGAAGCGCGACTATAAGCGACATAAAGGCTTTTGTAACGTTCTATTTCATTTGGATTGCGTAAAATATCTTTTTGTGCTACAAAAACATTCTGAAATGTTGAACCTTGTCCTTTATGACTGGTCATAGCATAGGCATAATTAACTTGAGCATAGCGATTTCTCAGTGTCCAGTAATTCTCCCAAGGATTTTTGACCTTGTCTAATTTTTTAGTTCGCGCTTGTTCGGCTTTTTGAGCAAGATCAGCTTGAAATTTCTCATAAGAAGACGCATCTAATACCTTCAAAATATGTTCTTGTTCTTCTTCATCCACGACTTTTAATCGCCAAAAGTTATAACCAGAACTACTACGGTATTCGGCTGTAATTACTTGACATTCGGCACTGGCATTCATTAATATTGTTTCTTCTTCTTCATAGGGATCGAAAATTGTATCTTTTGCGATAAGTCTTTCTCCCGCGACATATGGCTGATCTGCCTCTTTGTAAAGAGCATGACGGATATGATGATTTAGATAGTCTACTGTTTTGTTTGTCCATGCGATCGCTCTAACATAATCAGGATTTTTTTGATATGTAGGAGACTGAAACGCTTTTACCATCTGTTGTAGCCATTTTGATTTTTCTAATACCCATACTCCTTGAGATTGATCAGGGCTAAAATTACTGTGGGTGACTAGAGAACCATTTTGGGTAAAGACTTGTTCTCGTGCCGTTTGAATCATTGTCGAGATAGGATTTGAGGTTTGATTTCGCATGATTTGTGTCAGTTCAGCTTGTGCGGAAATTGCACTAAACACGGGTGATTCTATTTCGTGGACGGGGGGTAATTGTGCAGGATCTCCCATGCAGATTACTTTTACATTGCGTTTTGGGACGATTGTAGATAGGAGTTGCCATAATTTAGAAGACACCATCGACGCTTCATCTAAAATCACGAGTTTGTATTTTTTGAGTTTAGAGTCTCGTCCTTCGACTAATGTTCGTCCTCCTTCTTCGTCGTAGTCTAACGTTAATCCAAGAAGCTGATAAATTGTGGCAAAATCAACGTTTTGAATTTTCCAAGTATCAGCCATATTTTTTAGCACTTTGACTGCTTTGTGAGTGGGTGCAGCACAAGCTATCCAAATATTTCTATTTTCGCTTTGCAATTTTTGGATGAGTGCTTGGATGGTAAAGGTTTTCCCCGTTCCTGCATAACCTTTGAGTAAGAAAAAATGAGCGTCAGAGTCGAGAAACGATCGCATTGCAAAAAGAGCCGATTTTTGTTGGTCATTCAATTGCTTGAATATGGGTGATTCTGGCTGTATTTTTACTCGTTGCTTTGTTTTCTGTTGTTTTAGGCTCATTCGCTTTCAAGGTTAATACTATTGTTTCCATTCCAGTTTACTCTCGAATTTGTCTGATTCTCTCGTTGCAGTTTTCGATATATCGAGATATATTAAAAATAACGATATATCGTTATGTATCAAATTAGAGGAAATAGAGATGTTTCGATATACCTATTTTTACGCTCCAGCATGGGCAGGAGCAGATTTTGGCCCCCAATTTGAAAGAAATCAATCGTTTAGCCAATGCAGAGGATCGAAAAGAGGGTGGGGAGATCAACCTCGGATGCAACGCGGTGAAATCAAGTTTATTTTATTAGAACTCCTATCAGAAAACCCAAAACATGGTTATGAACTGATTAAAGAGTTAGAATCACGGTTTTGTCGTGTTAGTCCAGGTTCGGTTTATCCAACACTTCAGATGTTAGAAGATGGGGGTTATTTGACCAGTGAGGCAGTAGATGATAAACGGGTGTATACTATCACAGAGAGTGGTAGACAGTTACTCAATGAGCGTCAGAGACCCCAGAAAGAGTCAATGCGCGGTCAACCGTCACCCGAACTGATGGAGTTACGAACATCGGTGACTGAATTAAATGATGCGATCGCAATTGTCGCTCGTAGTGGTACACCAGAACAAACCTTACAAGTACGCGACTTACTAACTCAGTTAAAGCGCGAAATTTATAAGATGCTTTCGGAGTAGTTTAGAGGTTATTGGGATCGAGTTGAATTTTCCAGACATCTTCGGCAGTTCTTGGAGTAGGAGAACCGATATCATTATTTGAGTCACTTGATTCTAATCCAAAACTGAAACGACGATTAATGGGAATAAATCCGATTCTTCCGTAGCCGATGATATTGTTAGGATCTGATATACGCGGTGTTCCTAGATTTAGGATGACCTGACTATCATCGGTAAAATAGAGGATTGCTCGATCTCCTTTAAATTCTACCATTACGTCATACACGCCACCTGTTTTCTGATAGTAGGCTTTTGCAGGAAACTTTTGATTATCGATGTTTTTTCCTTCATATTCAGCCGCTATTACAGGTGTAGTCAATAATACTGTAGATAAAATGAGCGAGAATTTCATAGGTTTTTTTTCTTAGCTTAATGTTTATCTCTGATTTTGGCTTCTCTTGAAATGAATATTTTTTCTAAGAATTGGTTTTTAATTTTAGTCAAATCTAGGGTTTGGAGACCAAACCCCTACAATTTCGGTATTTATTTACATATAGGGTAGTTGGTATTATTCTTTTTTTTCAGCGATATTAGGGGGTTTACCTGGTGCATTTTCAATCGCAGCGAGCGCCGCACGAGATCCCGCAAGTATATCGCGTTCTTCTCCCCCTAAATAAAGTCGTCCAAAGCTTCCGACTGCTGTTACTTGTAGAATATTAATTAAAGCGGCTTTTTCAGCTTCATTGGCGGCTAATGCGGCATATGCGGCGGGTTGAACTTCTAATACATATAATGTTTGTCCTGCGAGTAACATTTGTCCGCGACGATTTCGATTAATTAATTGACTTTGGTACGGATCTATGTTACGGATAATTTGGCTGGAGACGACTTGCGGTTTGATGCAGTCTCTGGTAGTGACTCCTAAATATTGTACGATCGCTTGTCCTGCTGCTCTAACTTCCCCTTGATTGCTAGAATGAATCTCTAAAAGTCCGTACAATCGTTCAATAAATAGGACTCCTGGACGCACGACAGCCGATTTAAGCGCGATATCTGTAATTTTATTAATTTCTATACCGGGTGAAACTTCAATCCACAGAGACGCATCTCCTGGTATGGGTAAATATCCTAGTGCAACTGTACCAATGTAAGCGGCGTGTTGTTGCTGCAAGTTATCTAAATAAACGTAGCTACGAAGTTCGACACCCAAGTTAAATAATCTCCTTATTTCTCCCCTAGTTAGATTAGCGTATTCTGAAGGGTTTTCTGTTAAGTTGCGTTGGCAATTCTAAACGCGATCAGATGCACTAGATTGTTATCATGGGTAAGTGATTTTTTTAGCCGCTTAATGTAATGAAAATCCAATCCTTACCACTTGATGTCATTAATTTGATTGCTGCTGGTGAGGTTATTGATTCTCCAGTAGCAGTCGTTAGAGAATTAGTAGAGAATGCGCTTGATGCAACAGCTAATCGAATCGTGATCTCTATCTATCCTCAATTATGGCGCATCCAAGTGTCTGATAATGGCAATGGTATGATCTTAGACGATTTAAAAGTCTGTAGTCAGCCACACAGTACCAGTAAGATTTATAGTCATGATGATTTATGGCGTATTACCAGTTTAGGATTTAGGGGCGAAGCTTTACACAGTATTGCTCAAGTTGCTGAATTAGAGATTGCTAGTCGTTCGGTATGGGATGATGATTTAGGATGGCGTGTGCGTTATACTCCACATGGGGAAATCGAAAATATAACAGCCGCAGCGATCGCATCAGGTACAATTATTACAGTCTCTAACTTGTTTAATAATCTTCCTGTCCGTCGCAACGCTTTAAGAGCAATTAACCAGCAACTTAAAGGGATACAATCTTTAATTCATCAAGTCGCGTTGTGTCATCCTTCTGTCACGTGGCAAGTAACCCGTGATGATACACCTTGGTTTAAGATTAGTCCTAGTACGAGTTCTCATCACATTTTACCGCAAATCCTCAAAAGCGTTCATCATACGGATTTACAAGCGTTAACTTTAGATATAGAAACTCCTCAAGATGATTGTTCTAATATTCAAAGAACTATTTCTAAAATTGAATTAGTGGTTGGTTTACCTGATCGTTGTCATCGTCATCGTCTCGATTGGGTTAAAATTGCAGTTAATGGTCGTATGATCCGTAATTCTGATTTAGAACAGACGATTATTACTGCCTTTGCTAGAACTTTACCACGCGATCGATATCCTGTCTGTTTCTTACACTTACAAACGTGTCCGAGTTTGATTGATTGGAATAGACACCCGACGAAATCTGAAATATATTTGCAATCTCTTTCATTTTGGCAAGAACAAATTCAAAATGCCATTGATCAAGCTTTAAAAATTAGTCCTGCAAACCTGAGTACTGCTTTCTATAATACTCGCGTCAGTAATTTGATTAAAGCAGCAGAGGAGAAAAGTAGCTATCACTTTACACCCACAGCAAAAAGCGAGACGATTAAATCTAAAGATGATTTGGGATTAATCGAATTAATTGCCGTTGCCCAAGTACGGAATACTTATATTGTAGCGGAACATGACAACGGTTTATGGTTAGTTGAACAACATATTGCACATGAAAGGGTGTTATATGAAAAGTTACAGGATCATTGGGAGATTATTTCCTTAGAGACTCCAATTATTTTAAAACAACTTAGTGAGCGTCAAGTTGAGCAATTAAAAGAATTAGGATTAGAAATAGAAACTTTTGGGGAACAACTTTGGGCCGTTCGTAGCGCACCGAAAATGTTATCTGAACGAAATGATTGTAAAGAAGCTTTAATAGAATTAAGTTGGGGAGGAGATTTAGAAACCGCACAAGTCGCTACAGCGTGTCGAAGTGCTATTAGAAATGGAACTGCTTTAACTTTAGTTGAAATGCAGACAATTTTAAATCAATGGAAATGTACACGTAATCCTAGAACTTGTCCTCATGGTAGACCCATTTACTTATCTTTGGAAGAGTCTTCCCTGTCTCGTTATTTCCGTCGTCATTGGGTAATAGGGAAAAGTCACGGAATTAGTTAAATTAAAAAGACCCCGAAAATAGTTCGAGGCCTTAGTAAATTTTAGCCAATTAACTCTTTAACTTTCTTGATCACGCCAACAGGGTCTATTCCTTGATGGGGGTATTGTTCCCAAAGACCACCGCAACCTTCATGATGAGTACCGAGATAAGCATATTTTGGTGTGTAACCCCGTTCGAGTAACCAAGACCCCATACGCGAACCTAAACCAGTCCGACGGTTGAAGGCTTCAGTTACAATGACAAAAGATGATTTACCAATTTTGGCCATCGTTTCTTCATCAATCATATTTAGGGTGGGTTTATTAATTAAACCGACATCGATACCTTCTTGTTTTAACCGTTCAACCGCATCTAAAGCACGATACAAAGCATCACCAAAACTAACGATATAACCTGCGGTTCCTTCACGGATAACTTCATCTTTTCCGGGGGTAAAGGTATAACCTTCACCATAGAAAGGTGTACCGTCTTCTTTTAGGATATTCGGTGTTTTAGAACGAGTCGAGAAGATAAACCGTAAACCGGGGTTAGTAAAAACAGCTTCAACAACCGCCGTCATTTGGGCTGCATCAGCAGGAAAATACAAACGAGTTGGATAACCATCATCTAACCCATTATCGGCAAACATATTATTGATACCGAAGTGACAGGTATTATCAGCCATATCATCGATACCCGCATGGGAAAAATGACACAATAGGTTAGAAAAGTTTAACCGCGCCATCGTAATTTCAGAAATACACATCTCTAAAAACGCGCTAAAGGTGGCAAAAATCCCCTGTTTGCCTTCTTCCATACCAAAACCCGCAGCCGCCGACAGGTTTCCCCGTTCCATAATACCGCCACTAACGAAGATTTCGGGGTTTGCGGCGTGAATTTTATTTAAACCGCAAGAACCTTCTAAGTCGCTATCGATGACTAAAACGCTTTTTTTGCGTTCTTCGGGACTCATGCGGGCAAGAATTGATACAACTGCATCACCGAAGACGTTACGGTTAGATCCCCAGTTGTCGCCCGAACCGATAAAAGTATAATTATTTTTAGGGGTTGGAATCGATCGCAGAACATCGGCCGCCGCCGTTAAACCGCGAGATTCAAGATAGGGTAGAGCAAGCTTGACAGAAATGACATCATGACCATGTGTCGAGCCTTCTAATCCTTCGATCCCCACGCACATTTTACGCTTGTTAATGACGGCAACAGGTCCGGGGGTATTAATGGCTTGAATAATACGGCTGTAGAGGTCGTCTAGGTCTTCCCCATCGCCTTCTAGAATGGTTAGTCCATGACCGCCGAGGGTTTTTTTCAGGTCGTAGCCAGGGAGATAGCCAGAGGGATGACCTGCGATCGTCACATCATTATCATCAATTAGTAATTTAACATTTAGTCCGTGAGCGACTGCCATTCTTGCGGCTTCCGCGTCGTTTCCTTCTTGTTGAGAACCGTCAGAACCGAGACAGAAAACGGTTTTAGTGGGGTTAGCAAAAGCAACACCATTAATATAGGGCCACATATGCCCTAAACGACCTGAACTAAATTGTACACCTTTGGTTAAGCCGAGTTCGGGGTGTCCAGGTAAAGTAGAATTCGCTTCCCGATAGTGCATTAGTTGTTCGGCGCTTAGATGACCTTTAAGGACGGACATTAAGTA
Source organism: Aphanothece hegewaldii CCALA 016 (assembly GCF_003007785.1). Classification (GTDB taxonomy): domain Bacteria; phylum Cyanobacteriota; class Cyanobacteriia; order Cyanobacteriales; family Microcystaceae; genus Chroococcus; species Chroococcus hegewaldii. Next base: position 18,884 of record NZ_PXOH01000040.1, read on the forward strand.
TTGTGTAGCGACGCGGTGTCCTGCTTCATCGAAGAAAGTCTGCACAAATTGGTCGGGACTACCTCTAAAAAGTGCATCCAAAATCACGACTTCAGGTACTGTATCATAAGGGCCACCCGTATGACCGCCTACGCCTCTAGCTGCGCCTGTTGCGGTAAAAAATACGATCGCATCCCGACAAAGTTGGATATTTGCCTTTAAATCGGCTTTTTGAGCGTCAGTTAGAGTAGAACTGCTCGGATCTAATTTAATCTCTTTATATGCGCCTAAATCAATCGGAAAGGTTACGGGTTCTTGTGCTACGGTCATCACTCAATCATCCTAATTTTTTGATAACTGCCAATTTTAGCGGGCTACGACTAATAAATTAGTTAGCCCGGATCTTCCCTAAAATCTACCATGAACAGCCTGCCATAAGGACAAGCTGTTGCAAGAAAAATAGTTGATCACTTTTGGCTTAAATGGCGACTTCGACAGGTTTAAGACCATTCTAGAAGGGTAATAATTGCTTTTCGTCTTGGGGTTTTTGCAATAATCCCGTTAACATAGAAGCGGGACGTTTGCCATAAGGCCAAGCAAAGGCATGACGGAAGGCTGCATCTTGACAAGCTTCGAGTTGTTGAAAGTCAATAACGTTATGAGTTAAAAGATTTTCATATTCAAAGGGAAGACGCACGTTATGAAGTCCAGCATTATCGGTACAAATGGCGATGTCTACACCTGCATCAAAACAACGATCAAAAACAGTTTTGAGATCAGATATATTTTTTAATGTTCCTGTTTTAAGATAAGTGGTCGGACAAACTTCTAAACATTGGTTGAGTTGTGCGACTTCTTTTAAGAGTTCTGGATATTTTAAGGGAATTTGGATTCCATGTCCAATTCGCATTAGATAGGGTAATAATTCAGGATAACAACCGTTAGTCGTTTCAAAAAGATGACCAGTAGTTTTTAGTCCAAGCGATCGCGCATAACGATATAATCCGATAAATTCATCTAATCTTTCTGCGATATGAGCATCACCCCCCGCAATATCGATCGCACAAACATATTCTCTCATTTGAGAGGCTAAATCTACGATCGCTTTATTCACTTCATAGGGTAAACGAGAGTGTATACATAGAATTTGACTGGTTACAATGGGATATTCTTTGACATGAGATGATTGTCCGACAATTTCAACAATCATTTGCATTTGAGAGATCCGTTCTGAGGGGCTTAAAGCTTCATCCGTTCTATAATATGGCGTATAGCGTAATTCTAAATAAGCCAAATTTTCAAAGATATAGGCTCCTCGAATCAAACGATAGATAAAATAAGGAAGAGCTTGAGGAGTTTGTACACTTTCGACCAGTGTATGTAATTCTAAATACTCATCTAAACTACTCCGTTCACGGGTATAATACTCCTCAAATTCTGAATATTCGGGAAAATCTTGAGCCTTACTTAATTGATAACGTTGAAAGTAACCCCAGAGAATCCGAGGTACTACTGACCCACCTAAATGACGGTGTAACTCGGCATACAAAGCCATAGTATCCTCCTACCCGTTTGCTTTACTTTAACTATAACGAAAATTTCTCAAACTATGTTAAGAGTTATTAATTTTAGGGAAAAAGACTATTGCACAGAGGCGACTTTTTGCTCTTATGTAATAAGATCAGTGATTCCTAAGAATCGAAGACCGAATTAGGTGATAGAGGAAAAAGGACATCAAAAAAGGATTTAGTTACATTCAGATCGATCGTTAGTAAATTCACTTTGAGAAAGATCGCACATTTACCCACTTCACGTTCCTACTGATGCTCAAAGGATGATATAGTGATTGACTTTAAGAGGAAATAACTTGTGCCAACTCAGTTAACTGAAGGATGATTGAAGACTCTTACTATCGAACAAGAGTAAAAATTGGTTGCTTACTTTAGATAAATACCTACTTTGTCCATCAATAAATTTAGACAATGTCTGTCTTGAGAAGGTTTGAAAGATAAATGATCCGTGACTTTCGGAGTATTGTTTTAATTTTAGTTGATACAGAAGGTGGCAAGAGACATATCATTAAATTTCTCAATCAGATCACAGTGACTCAAAATAAACTCAACGTCTTAAATACTCCATTTTTTTGATAGCTGATCAATTCTCAAAACTTTTTTGTGACAATTGAGAAAATTTGGGTTATATTTTTGATATGATCAATTGGTAAAATAAAACTAATTGACAGTTAGTCAAAAACAAGGAAAATTTGAAACGTCATGACTGACATCTCATCGACTCCATTAACAGGAAAAGCTCTCCTTCAAAAAGTAAAAGAGCTTGCTCACTTACCTCGTCGTGAAACAGCAAAACGCTGTGGCTACTACTCAGTTACAAAAGATGGTCAAACCCGCGTCAATTTAACTGATTTTTATGATGCTGTCTTAGGTGCGAAAGGCGTTCCCCTTGATCCTGATGGAATAAAAGACGGTCGCGGTCGGGAACCTACATTCCGCGTTAGTGTTCATAAAAATGGACAAATCGTCATTGGTTCAACCTACACTGAGCAGATGGGTTTAAAACCGGGTGATGAATTTGAGATTAAGTTAGGTTACAAGCATATTCATCTCAAGCAAGTTGAAAGCTCTGGGGAAGTTGAAGAAGAAGCGGCATAAAAAAGCTCGGCTATTCAAAGACTGGTACTCTTTGTCTAACCGAAGATTCAGATAAAATCAATTTTTCCCAATTCTAACTCTTATCTCTATCTATCTACAAACCATTAGGGTCATATTTCAGAAAACTGACTTTTTTTGTCGAACTGAAGATGACCCAGTGGTTGCTCAAGTGGTATAATGAAGAGTTTATTTTCTTTTTTGGTCACAACAAACCCTAAAATTTGGCAAAATAGAGGAATAAACCGCAGCAAAATTCCCCATGTTACTAAAGAATATCTTTAACCCACCTCAAAACCAATGGCGTACTAAAATTATTGGGCAATTTGAAGCCGTAGTCGGAAAAGATGGGGTAGTACGTCGCAAAGATGAGCTTTTGACCTATGAATGTGACGGAATTACGGGATATCGTCAACGTCCCGCATTAGTCGTGTTGCCTCGCACAACCGAACAAGTCGCCGCAGTTGTGAAAATCTGTCATGAAAACGAGATACCTTGGGTAGCTAGAGGTGCGGGTACGGGTTTATCGGGTGGTGCATTACCTTTAGAAGACGGGGTTTTAATTGTGACTGCCCGCATGAAACAAATTTTAAAAGTAGACTTAGATAATCAAAGAGTCATTGTACAGCCAGGTGTGATTAATAACTGGGTGACTCAAGCGGTTAACGGTGCTGGATTTTATTACGCACCAGATCCCTCCAGTCAGATCATTTGTTCTATTGGGGGCAACGTTGCCGAAAACTCAGGAGGAGTTCACTGTCTTAAATATGGTGTCACAACCAATCATGTTTTAGGACTCAAGTTAGTCATTCCCGATGGTTCAATTATAGATGTGGGTGGCCCAGTTCAGGAAATGCCAGGATATGATCTAACAGGGTTGTTTGTTGGGAGTGAAGGAACATTAGGAATAGCCACAGAAATTACCATTAGCATTCTCAAAGTACCTGAGTCCATTTGTGTACTCCTAGCAGACTTTACCAGTATAGAAGCCGCAGGACAATCAGTAGCCGATATTATCAGTGCGGGTATTATCCCTGCTGGTATGGAAATTATGGATAATCTCAGTATCAATGCGGTTGAAGATGTAGTCGCAACTGGATGTTATCCGAGGGATGCAGATTCTATTTTATTGGTTGAATTAGACGGTTTAGCGGTGGAAGTCGCAGCTAATAAAAAACGAGTCGCCGAAATTTGTCAAACAAACGGAGCAAGAAGTCTAACAAGTGCCAATGATGCCGAAACTCGTTATAAACTGTGGAAAGGACGTAAAGCCGCTTTTGCCGCAGCAGGAAAAGTCAGCGCTAATTATTTTGTCCAAGATGGGGTTATTCCGCGAACTCAACTCGTCAATGTTTTACGAGAAATTAATCATCTGAGTGAAAAATATGGCTATCGTGTTGCCAACGTTTTTCATGCAGGAGATGGGAACTTACATCCATTAATTCTTTACGATAACAAAGTAGCAGGAGCCTGGGAAGAAGTGGAAGAATTAGGCGGCGAAATTCTGAAACTTTGTGTAAAATCGGGAGGAAGCTTATCGGGTGAGCATGGTATTGGCATTGATAAGAATTGTTATATGCCAGAAATGTTTAATGAGATTGATTTAGAAACAATGCAGTACATTCGTAGCTGTTTTAATCCTAAAGGGTTAGCCAACCCTGGTAAAATGTTTCCCACCCCGCGTACTTGTGGAGAAGCTGCCAATGCCAGAAAGTTAGAAGAATTTAAGGACGCAGAATTATATTAGGGGCTTGAAATATTTAGGTTTTAGCTCGTGTAGACGCGAATTAAGGCAAGGTAAGACACGTTTTGGTTTCCAAAGCCTTAGATGATTTTGAGGAATTAAATTTTAATAATATATAAAGGATAATATGTCAAGACCAATGATAAAAATCTTAATCTAAAAATGAAAGAGTTTCACAAAATTTTCAGGCTTCATTAAAGAGTAATCAGCCCGTCAATCATTCTATACATTTTGTAATTTAAACTTTACTTGGTACCCTTGTCAGAGTAAGATTTCATCGATGTACAATTGAGCATTTCTTAGTTTGTACTAAAAACTCATCTATTTGTAACAAAAGGAAACAATTTATGCGACGGTTGTTGGCTTTAGTTCTAGTTGTTACTCTTTGGTTTGGTTTTGCTCCTTCAGCAAATGCGGCTTACTCTAATTTAACGCCTTGTAGTGAATCGCAAGCATTTCTCGCCAAAGCTAAACTATACCGCAATACCACAGACGATCCAAACTCAGGTACTAATCGGGCTGTCCGCTATTCAGAAGCTCTTTGCGGACCCGAAGGCTACCCCCACCTTATTACAGATGGGAACCTAGCTCATTTCGGAGATTTTGCGATTCCTAGCATCCTCTTTCTTTATATTGCAGGTTGGATCGGTTGGGTTGGTCGTGCTTATCTAATTGACATTAAAAAAGGTAAAGATACTGAAATGAAGGAAATTATCATTGATGTTCCTTTAGCTATCAGTAAAATGCTCACAGGTTTTATTTGGCCTGTGGCAGCACTCCAAGAATTTACCTCTGGCAAATTAGTCGCTAAAGACGCTCCTGTTTCGCCTCGCTAATTGCTTTAACTTTCGTTTTTTTTAGTTAACCTTTTTTTTTGGAGAACTCAATCATGGATGGTTTGCCTAAATTTTTATCAACTGCCCCAGTTTTGATTATGGCATTGTTAACGGTTACAGCCGGAATCTTAATCGAATTCAACCGTTTTTACCCTGATTTATTGTTTCATCCTTTAGCCAAGTAGAGTTAGTAGGTAGAGACTAAATCACTTAAAAGATTTATTCAAAGCTGGTAGAAAAGATCTTAATCTTGGGAGCTTTTTCTATCAGCTTTTTGACACTTCTACCACAAAAGAGCTTTTCTTCTACGTCTATAATCGAGCAGTCTTTAAAGATAGCAATTTTAACCTTTAGCTTGTTTTATATAATATTTATATCGCTCTTTTAATTGATCGATCGTGAGATCTTGTGTCCAGTATTCGATTAAAGCATGACCAAACGCCCAAGCATTTAAATCAGGTGTAACGGAATTTTCCAGTAATATTGGCCAAAGCGATCGCAAGTCAAAAAACGCATCGGATTGATCTGATGTTAAGAGGGAAAAAAGCTCATACGCCATCTGTAGTTTACCAATGACTACGGGTAATTGTTCAATGGGTATTTGTTGAGCTAAAATATAGGCGGCGGCGGGGTTTCCTGTGGTGAAGGTGGCAATAAAAGAAAGAATTGGACTTTTAAGAAATGTTGCGAGTCCTTGTGTGGTTGCCATTTGGAAGGTATAGCGATTGATAATTTTAGCGGCGGCAACAATACGCGACTCTTGATCTCGTAAGAAACGCGCTAAACGGATTTGTTTGGCTGGTGCGATCGCTTCTATTAAAGTTAGGGCTAACATATCCATATTCCATGACACACGATTATTTTGTAAATCACTGGTCACGACAGGTAAAGTTTTATTACAATATTCGCCTAATAGTTGACTTCTGTACTCTGTTGCCTCACGAATTGAGACTTCTTTGGGACGATCGCCCCATTGCCAATCATAAGGGGGTTGCCATTCTCGCTGTGGACGAAGTCGATCGACTTGGGTTACAACAGTGATGATGGGTAAACTATCAATTTTTTGTTTAATTTCTTTGAAGAAATCTACATCCATTTGCAAGGCTGGATCGAGGGCAGGAGTGACTAAAATAAGTAAATCTGCGTTTGTTGCGTAGTCTATTACCGTGTTGCGTAAATCTTCTCGGTTCACTTGTTCGTAACCTGGTGTATCCCAAAGGGTTAGGGTTTCACCGGTGGGGGTTTCCCAATGATAATTTTTAATCTGATCGGTACTCGGTAATACGTCTACTTCGGCTTTTTCGGCTTGGAAGAGGGTATTAATCAGACTACTTTTTCCTGCTCCAGTGCGTCCTACCAATAATATATTAACGGGTTTTTGCTGAATTTCGGCAACGGGTTCAGCTTGAATGATAATATCTCTAATGGTTTGGGTTCTTGCTTCGGGTAAGGTGGTGTTTTGTGCTACAGCGATCCGTTTTCCGCTATAAAGTGCGATCGCTTGTTGTGATAAATTTCTTAGTGCTGTTTCCCGTAATAATTGACCTAAATTAACTAAAAGTTGTTGTGTTGCTTGATTACTTGATTTTTTCGTGGCTTGTCTTGCTGCTGCGGCTGCGGGATTGAGTAACCATTGCGCCCAGTTCCATACTTGCCAGAGTTTACGGGCTGATGGTTCTAATTTTTGATAAACTTCATATGCTTGGTACGCTTGTCCTACAGTAACTTGATTGAGGGCGGGGCCTAGTTTTTGCATCCATTGATCGAGATCATCGACTGTACCCCGAATTAAACTGTATGCTTGTGGTACATAGATATTTAAAAGTGGGTATCTCACTTCGGGATAGTAAATATTTGCGATCGCGGTAACAATTTCTTGACAACGTAGCCAGAATGTTGTCCAATCTTGCCATATTGGGGGATCAGTTTTCGCTTTTTCTAATATATCTTTTAAAATCGTAGCCGCTTTCTCGGTAGTATCCCCGTATGCGGTTGGTAGAGTGTCTAAACTTGATTCTAACTCTTGATTAACTTCGGCGATCGCTGCTTCAAGCTGTTTAATGGCAGGATTTGTCCATTGTACGAGCAACCAACGCCAACCGACAAAAACGACAGTAAAAACAGCCCAGATCCAACTCAAACCCCATTCATGAATCTGTGATCCCGCAGCAAAAATAATAAAAATAATGATCAAAGCGATCGGAAGTGCTAAGATCACCCACTGCCAAGGTTTTAATCGTACCATTGTTTTTTAGACATCACATTGATTTCCTTGTTTTTGATCTTAATCAATATTTCACCGATAACAAAAACATAATTTAATCTCCATCAAGAAAGTAGTATCCGTCGAGATGATTTATCCACAAAATCAATCGTTTTAGGGTTATTTTACGGATTTTACTGGAAATCAGGCTCAGATAAATGATTATTCATTTTTTAAATACCCTCGTGGTGTAATCATCCAGTTTTCATGAAAAAAGGTGGTACTATTTCCGATTAAAATAGTCGTCAACATATCAATATGAGACCATAACATTTTTCCTAATGTGGTTAAGATAATTTCTTCATCCTGACGATAAACGGAACGAACGATCGCAACAGGTGTTAAAGGATCACGATACATTAAAAAGATCTTTTCTGCCGTCAAAAGCGGTTGAATACGTGTTTTAGAACAAGGGTTATATATAGCAGTCACAAAATCTGCTTTTGCTGCTGCTTCTAAACGTTTTTCGATCACTTCTATAGGAGTCAATAAATCACTTAAACTAATAGCACAAAAATCGTGCATTAAAGGTGCACCCACTCTAGATGCTGCTGCTTGGAGGGCGCTAATACCTGGAAAAACTTCGACTTGAGGCGTATTGCCATCCCATCCCATTACAGATAACTGTTCTAAAACGAGTCCTGCCATTCCATAAATACCACAATCACCCGAAGAAATGACGACAACAGATAAACCCCATTGGGCTAATTCTATCGCTCGTCGCGCTCTTTGGACTTCCTGAGTAATGGGTAAAGATTCGATAATTTGGGCTGGATGTTGTAGGGGTTGAATGAGATCAGTATAAAGAGAATAGCCAATAATGACATCTGCTTGAGTGATAGCTGTTTTGGCTGCGGGTGTAATTTGAGTAATATTACCAGGACCGATCCCGACTAAACCAATATAACCCGTACGTCCAGTATATTCGATTTCCGCTTGTGCGATCGCTACTGTTACGGCTTCTGTGACTTGTTTTTGGACGAGTAATACTGCTTCTCCATATTCTTTGGCGGCCGATAATGCTGCTGCTTCTGCGACACTGGGAGTATCTACCGCTTGGGCGACAATATGCGACGGGTTAGGAACAGTAACGGTTTTTAAAATTTCGGCTGTATAGGTTTTTAAAGGTAATTGTGAGGATTGGGCATAATTTAATAAACCGATTTCATCTGCTTTAATATCTATAGTGGCTAAACCTGCGATCGCTTCAAATGCTAAATGAGATTTTTGTAAAACCTGTTGAACTGCTGTTGTAATTTGTTCTTGGGTTGCACCTCTAATACAACCGATCCCCACCCATAATACTCGCGGATGCCATTGAACTTTCGGAATATCGGATGATGGGGCAAAACGACGAGAAGTCGGAGTGATCCAAATACGACCTTTAAAAGATATTTCTTCATTAAAACCAAAATAAAAAGGATGTTCTGTTGGTAAACTTTTTTGCCATAAAGTTGATCCCGCTTCTTGGATCACTTGTATAGGTTCTTGATGAACACATATACGACTGATCCCATTCCAGTCACCTTGACCTTTTTGCCAACCAAAAGGAACCCCTAAAATATCAATTCCGGGTAAATTTAAACTTGTAGACGCGCTGGTAATAATGGGTGTCGCGGTTAGTTGTTGGGCAATGAGTCGCGTTAGTTGATCTGCTCCTCCTTGATGCCCGCTACATAAACTAATCACGTATTGTCCCTCTGGGTCGATTACAATAATCGCTGGATCTTCGGTTTTATGAGCCAACAAGGGGGCTATCAGACGCACAACGATCCCCGACGCGGCGACAAAAATAAACGCCCGATACTGCGACCAAATGGCGGTGAGATGATCTTTTAATGAGGATTCGTAAATCTGGCTACCTTGGGGAGGTGTGATCTCGGATGCGAGGGATGAGGGGATATGAAGGGTTACATCGCCGGTTTGACACAAAGGAAAGAGAATTTGTACCGCCCTTGGAGTAAGTGCGATCGCCGCACAGGATTGAAAAAGAAATTGACTCAAAATATAAAGAAATTATTAAATAAACTATCAATCACGATACTGTATTGTCTGTCTCATGAACAATGACAAAATTTTCCCTTTGTGTTAAGTTCTCTGTCGAAATCTGCTCAACTGGTCGAAAAATCGTCATTATAGATTTAGTTGGGTTTGTAATTATAACCAAAATTCCCTCGCTCTTTCAACTCAGTCACGCTCATCTCACTCTTGGCTTAAATCAAATCTTCCCTAGGGAGGTTATTCTATTCCTCATAATTTCCTAACAACGGTATACACAGATGTAACGATCGATACTGGGCAAATTAGCTAAATCAAGTTATGGTAGGGAGTGGTAAGTTACATTTTGTTAATCAGCAATCTAGGAAGTTGTTTGATGTCTTACCCGATTTTTAAGATTTTAAATCTTAAAAAAGTATTAAGGTTTATAATGAGGAGTGTTGGTTGGAGGTACATAGTGTTTAAACGAATAGCACAACAACACCGAGAGCTAGTTCAAGACCTAGTCATGAACTTACAAGCTTTAGCGATCACTTTGGAAAATCAGGGCTATTTGGCTTCTTGCTACACCTGCGGGGGTCAAATGAACAGTGCATCTTTTATGGTTAGCTTAGGAGAAGATCATCTGATCCGTTTTCTCGTTTCAGATTACGGGATTACTTGGACAGAAATGCGAGATGATCGTGAACTGATGAAGCTAGAAGGTGCAGAAGCGATCTCTCAATTAGAAGATTTAGCGAATTTGGTTAAATATCAAGTCAAACCGATAGCTTTAGAGACCCGTAAGGGATCTGCTGGTTTCGGGCAAGTGCAACCGATCTAGCGATCAAGCAAAAACTCTTAAGAATGCGATCCTGATACATCAAACGAACTAGCAACGCTAGGTTTAATTTAATGGTCAATTAGAGAAATGTCTTTTTCTAACATCACATAATGAGAGCAATGTGGATAAAGCTTTACAATCGAGTCGTCGTTAAGCGGGTGCTAGATATTCTCTAAGCACCCTAATCATTATTTATTCGTCTTCGGCAAAAACAAAACGATGTAACTCGCTCTTGTCGGGTTCGGGGCTATTTTCGGCAAATTTGACCGCTTCTTCGATTTCATCAGTGATTTTTTGCTCAATTGCTTTGAGTTCGTCTTGAGTGGCTAAATCATGTTCTACTAAATATACGGCTAACCGAGTGATGGGATCGCGTGCGCCCCAAAACTGTTTTTCATCCGGGGATCGCAGTTCATCGGGATCAGCGAGGGAATGGCCACGAAAACGATAGGTTAACGCTTCGATGAGGGTGGGACCTTCTCCAGCACGAGCGCGGGCGATCGCTTCTTGTGCGACAGTGCGAACGGCTAGAACATCCATTCCATCGACTTCCACGCCAGCCATATTAAATACACTAGCTTTTTTATAAATTTCGGGTTGAGAGGTTGCCCGTTCATGAGCCATCCCTATTGCCCATTTATTATTTTCCACCACATAAATCATCGGCAATTTCCATAAAGCGGCCATATTTAGACATTCAAAAAACTGACCATTATTGCTTGCACCATCACCAAAGAAACAAACTGAAACTTGATCCGCATCTTCATCATTCATCACTTCTCGACGATATTTCGCTTGAAATGCTGCACCCGTCGAAACTGGAATACCTTCGGCAACAAACGCATAACCTCCTAATAATTTATGTTGGGCTGAAAACATATGCATCGAACCGCCACGCCCTTTACTACATCCAGTTGCTTTACCGAATAATTCTGACATGACTTCTTTAGCTGGTACTCCTGCACTAAGAGCATGGACATGATCTCGATAAGTACTACAAACATAATCTTCATCTCTTCGCAAAGCTTTAATGATTCCTGTTGAAATCGCTTCTTGACCGTTATAGAGATGGACAAAACCGAACATTCTGCCTCGATAATACATTTCGGCGCATTTGTCCTCAAACATACGCCCTAGTACCATATCTTCATAAAGAATTAGACCTTCTTCTTTACTAATTTTGACGGAAGCCGTGTTAAAAGTTGGTAAAGTACGCTCAGAAATCATAAGGAAAGTAGTATTATTTAGACAACAATTAGAACAATCAGAAGAAATTCGCCTTTTCTTCTTTGGTTAATTTAACTTTAGTTTAAGGCGAAACTCGTTTGTAGTCTGAAGAAGAAAGATTTTTTTACTTGCTTTCATCTTTAGGCTAGAATTTAGCCTAGCAGCCTTGGATTCTCACCCACTTTTAAGGTCAGTAATCCAAAAATAATTATTTGCTCTACTATAGTTACTAATTCTGTAAGCAAATATTGCATTGAGTTTAAAATTAGCTTTATAGACTTTTACTTCTAATGGACGAACTACGCGCCTAATATCGAGTCCCAATCTAACTACTAGAATTAGATCGCCTTCTCGACTACTTTAATTTGTACGACGAGAGAGTTTAAAGCTAAAACTTTTACGTCAACCGCTTAAATAGTTAAGGTTAAAATTAGTTAACATTTTCTTGGTTGACAACCTTCTAGTTTTAAAGTTAATTATTCTTTTGTTAAGGTGCTATTGAGATTTTAGGAGATTTGCTGCCATTTGACTACATTATTGTTAAATCTTTACTATACTTGATTATCTGGTGTATTGAGTCTGGTGTATTAAGATAGTCTTGCCCGTAGCCGCGATCGCCAAGGAACCTAACCGTGCAAATCTCCCTTGACTACTATAGAATTTTGGGTGTGCCAATTCAAGCTACTGATGAGCAATTACAACAAGCTTATCAGGATCGTAGCTCACAGTTGCCACGTCGTGAATATGGAGATTTTGCGATCGCTTCAAGAAAATATCTTTTAGATCAAGCGTATCATATTTTAGCTGATCCTGAAAAGCGTTCAGAGTATGATCAACATTTTTTAGAACAAAATTCTGTATTACTAGAAGAATCATCCTCTGCACAACCAGCAGGAATCGAAATCCCCGACGAACAGTTAGTGGGAGGATTATTGATCCTACAAGAACTGGGTGAGTATGAATTAGTGATAGGTTTGGGAGAAAATTTTTTAAATCAAATTTCTGACGGGGAAAAAAAACAAGCTCAACGACAAGATATTATTTTTACTTTAGCGATCGCTTATTTAGAATTAAGTCGGGAAAAGTGGGAACAACAAGATTATGAGACAGCCGCGACCATTTCTCAAAAAGGGTTAAAATGGCTAGAAAAAGAGCAGTTATTCCCACAATTGCAAGACGAAATCTGGGCAGAATATTATAAATTGCGTCCTTATCGGATTTTAAATTTTTTATCATTAGGGTTAGAGCAACAAGAAGTTAGAGTCAAAGGACTTCAATTGTTGCAAGAAATGTTACAAGAAAGACAGGGCATTGATGGACTAGGGAACGATGGTTCGGGATTAAATCCCCATCGCTTTTTACTCTATATTCAGCAGTTACGCCCTCATTTAACCATTAATGAACAGTTAGCTGTCTTTGAAAGTGTATCGCGTTCCAATAATGCGGTTGATGCTTGTTTTAATGTGTATATTTTTATTGGCTTTGGTTTTGCTTTTCAGCAACCCGATTTTATTCTTAAAGCTACTTCATTACTCGAACAACTGAGTAAATATCAAGATGTTTATTTAGAACAAGCCATTTGTGCTTTATTATTAGGACAAACAAAGCTGGCTAATTTATCCGTCAAAAAAACGCAAGAAATAGCAGCTTTAAACTATATTCGAGAGCATTCGGAAAATGAACAAGATTTATTATTAGGTTTGTATCAGTATGCCGAAAAATGGCTGCAAACTGAGGTTTATCCCCAATTTCGAGATTTAAAGACTCAGCAAGTTTCTCTAAAAGATTATTTTGCTGACGAAAGTGTACAAAATTACCTAGAACAGGTATCAGATTTGACAGAATCAGAAATGTCACCAGAAGATAACAATCTTTTAGATCAGACTCCAGTGACTGTTCATCAAGAGGTAGAAAATGATAATCTTATTGCATCAACGGGAGAACTTGACATGAGGAAATCCGCTTTATCTTATTCTGAATATTTGCCTGAACCTAATTTCCCGCAACGCTCTCGACGAGGAAAAAAAACGGCAGGGAAAAAAACGGCTGTATCTTCGGCAAATTCGTCCACTCAAAGCGCAAAAGAACAATCGATCGCGTATACAGATAATAATTTAGCATTCTCTGGGACTTATCCTCATCCCGCACCGTCTCGCCCCCAAAGGAAAAAAACATCTTCAGTTTCTAACTCTGATTCTCTAATTCAAAAGCCCTCTCTAAAAAAGAAGACAAGACCTAAACGAAGAAAGTTCCGTTTAGCTAAACCTTTATTAATGGGTTTATGTTTATTGGGTGGGTTATCTTTAGCGGTTTTAACGGTTAGAGCGGTTCAAGAGCGTCAATCTCCTTTAGGAGCATTACAACGTGAACAATTAAATATATCTTTAAATGAGCCTCCAATAGAGTTACCTTTGGCAAATACACCCGTTGTTTCATCTCCGACGTTGACTAAAGAAGATGCGTTACAAGTGATCCAAACATGGTTAGATAGCAAGAAACAAGCATTTGGCACCACGCATAATATTAATCAGTTAAAGAGTATTTTGGCTGAACCACTTTTATCAGATTGGCAAAAAAGAGCGATCGCACTGCAAAAAGAAAAAAACTTTTGGCAATATCAACATGAGCTAAAAATTGAGTCAGTCACGACTAATATTAAAGTTCCAGAGCGAGCTACTGTGGTTGCAAATGTACGAGAAAAGGCTCAGTTTAATCAGAATGGACAAATAGTAGCGCGTAATTCTTATGATAAAAAACTATCTGTAAAATATGAATTAGTTCGACAGAATGAGCAATGGCTGATTCAAGATATTAAAGTGATGAAATCATCTTAATTATTCACACTCAAAAATTGTTTTAACTCATCAAAAGTCGTGCCATAAGTTAGAGTAATTTCGTCGTATCCTTTGAGTTGAACGTTATGCCCATGAAATAAGGTTGTTGTTTCTTTCATTGTGGCTAAATGACGATAAGTTGTTTCACCAATGGCTAAATCTAATTTAATTTCTTTAGTGGCTGATTCTAAACGAAATGCGGCATTAACGGTATCACCAATTGCCGTATAATCGGGATGTGCGCCACTTCCTGTATTTCCCACCATTGCAAAACCCGTATTAATTCCCGCACCAATTTTTAAGGGAAACGGTAAAGGATAAGATGTACTTAAAGTTTGAGTCATGGTGTTGAGTTGACTAACCGCTTGAAAAATTTTGAGCATTTCTTCTTGGGTAATGGCTTCGTGTCCATGAAACCAAATTGCCATAATTGCATCACCGATATATTTATCAACCCAACTTCCTGAGTCTCGGATAATTTTTCCCGCTTCACGAAACCAGTTTCCAATGAGTGATGATAAAAGTTGTTCATCTAATTGTCGAGTTAAAACCGTAAAATTTCTCATATCAACCACCATGACAGAAGTTAGTCGTCGTTCATGAATGGCGGATGTTTGAAAGTCGCTCTCTGTACTTCTAAAATCTTGATTAGATAAACGTTTGCTCTCTGGGAGATAAAATTCAACTTCGGTTTTCCCGAAGGTAATTTGATCATTATCACTTAAAGTTACGGGGATACCCACTCTACGTCCATTAACAAAGGTTCCATTACGACTACCAAGATCGATTAAATAAAATTCTTCTGTTGGTGTCGATTGAATAATCGCATGGTTACGAGAAATACAATGATCTCGAATCATTAGATCATTGTCTTTGTTTCGTCCAATTGTCCAGTAGTTTTTTCCGGACAAAGGAAAATAGATCTCACCTTTTTCGGTATGTAGTAACAAGTAGGGAGTTTGTCCGAGTTTCTCCACGGTGCATAAGCGATCAAAAAGCAGAACAGCAGATACTATGGTTTAATTTATCGCTTTTGTCTTAAAAAATGACATAAACGAAATAAGTTTATATCTTTAAGTTTATAGTTACTAATTTTATGGACAAATATCCACTTAATCAGCTTCGTGCATTTTTAGGTACACTGGGTGAACTACACACCTCACTACCGAGTCTTGTTGACAAAGCAACGAATCTCCGACTACTTTTAGATTTAAAGGAGGTCAATGTCCTTTATAAGTTAGCTTGCCTATTTAATTAGGTGCGCTCTTAATAATCTAACATAAGTGTCTAGAAGTGAACGTATGTGTCTATATTTCTCACAAAACTTGACTATACGGATTTTTTAAAATCAACTGTAAACCTTTAGGCAAAAGAAGCAACTAGCCAAAATAAACCATCTACTAAAATTGTACTCAATACTGCTCCACTGAATGCCCACCAGCTATATTTAGAGCTTTGTAGTGCGGCTAAACCAACCCACAGCAAAATATTAATAATAATAAACGCCCAAGTGATGCCCCAAAATGTCTGCATTTGTGCGATCGCATTTTGAAAAATTGTACCAGCCATTTGGGGTTCTACCTGCATAATCTCCCGCCAATATGGAATCAAATGTACTAAATAAAAATAGACATCTGTCATTGCGGTACCAAACAGAGAACCTAAATAAAATAAATTTCCCACTTTCCCCCAACCTTTGGTTAGTCCCCAAATAGCAAAGGGTAAACCAATAGCTTCGATGGGTAAATGTATTAAAGGTTCTGTGCGAAACCATCCCCAATAAATTGATCCTGCTAACCAACTCCAACTAAAACCTAAAATCATATCCCCTATAATTTGCGTTTTAGGGCGGTTAATTAGGGTCATGCCAGAAACTACCCACACAGCCGTTAAACCTAGGCTTAAAAGGGGATAAAACCGGACTAGAGGGGCTTGAAAGAAGACGGGTATCGACACTAAAAAACAAGCAGAAAGGAAAACGAGCCATTTTTTTCCTGCTTCAGTACGCCAATATGAGTTTTTTAATCGGTTTTTTAGTTCGGAAAGAGGAGAAAGGGGAACGTTGGGGGATAATGGTTGATTAATCAAAATTTTTAATATTTGTTACAAAACTTTATTTATATTAAGATACTACATATTTCGTATCAATGTTTCTACTATATCCCCCCCTAGGGCATTTGTGCAAGCTGTGGGAACAAAAATCCAGTAGACTTTTCTCAAAGAATATAGAACAATCGTGAAAAATCATGAGCAAACAAGGGATTAATTTTGGCGTGGGAGTCATACTGGGGTTGAGTGTACCGCTATTGTTGAATCAATTAGCAACCGCCCAAACCGCAACAACCGTTCAAGATATCCCCATTTCTCAATACAATGGATGGCAGGCTTTTTTCTTAGGGATAGTTCAGGGAATTACGGAATTTTTACCCATCAGTAGTACGGCTCATTTGAAGGTTATTCCGGTGGTTTTAGGTTGGGGTGATCCAGGTGTAACTTATACAGCGATTATTCAGTTAGGGAGTATTGCTGCTGTGATTTGGTATTTCTGGAAGGATTTAGCACAGATTACTAAAGGGATGTTTAAAGCAGTTCGTCGTAAGGATTATTATTCTTTAGAGTTTCGTCTAGCGATGGGTATTATTTTAGGAACACTGCCGATTTTATTTTTTGGTGTTCTTTTAAAGTTATTAGTTCAAGATATCGATCATTCGGCGTTGCGGAGTATGACGGTGATTGGTTGTGCTTCGATCGTGATGTCTTTGTTATTAGCTTTAGCGGAAAAAATGGGGACTCATAAACGAGGTTATGAGAATTTAAAAATTCAAGATGGTATTTTTATGGGATTAGCTCAAGCTTTAGCATTAGTTCCAGGTGTTTCTCGTTCGGGTTCAACCATGACGGCGGGATTATTTGTTGATTTAGAACGTTCGACGGCGGCTCGATTTTCTTTTTTATTGGGCATTCCTGCTATTACTTTAGCGGGACTGGTGGAATTAAAAGATGTTGTTGATCAAACAATTAGTCAAACTGCAATTTTTCCCCTTGTTGTTGGGGTGATTTCTTCGGCTGTCTTTTCTTATTTAGCGATCGCTGGTTTGATTCGTTTTCTACAAAAGCAGAGTAACTGGGTTTTTGTTTTCTATCGTCTTTTCTTTGGTATTGCGATTTTATTGGGTGTGATGATGGGTAAATTATCTTAGGGTTGCTAGTTTCATTACACCGCTTGGTGATTTAAAGAAAAAGCGATCGTCTTTAAGTATTGTAATTTATCTCAAGCTGGACTTTGATGCGACATTTGTTATTGCTCACCGATTATACTGACTATGGCTGGTTATGAAACAAACAAGCATTGTTATTATTCTTCAACTGGAGCATCATCAATAATAACGTCTTGATCTTCTGCTTCTACATTAAACCCTCTTCTGTCACTTGAGGATAGAAAATTAATTAACCTGTCAAAAAATGGAAAGGAGACCGTCCTGAGAAACAAAG